>NZ_CAJHBU010000056.1 GCF_904846715.1 Psychrobacter vallis | reverse complement strand
GGGGCTGTAGTAGATAAGGATTAAATATCACACCATTTCCTCAGAGTTTTAAGCTGATTAGATGGTGACCCGTAGTTAAACCTAAACTCGCACTCTTTTAAAAATAAATGGAAGTTATTCTTATCGATTCCATTATATTTCCTGAGTGTTCGTTTAGACTGATTCCAGAAGTTCTCAATACCATTGATGTGATTGTTTTTACCACAAGTGAACTCTCTAGAGTGATTGACTCTGAAATGTTTAAAATCGCTCACATCCAATGCATTGTAACTTCGATAGCTGTCAGTATAAACAAAGCTGTCAGGCTTTATTTTACGCTTGATGACAGGCATGAGAGTGGTTTGTTTGGTGTCTGCTACGACAATGGTATAAACCTTGCCATTTCTTTTTAATATACCAAATACGGCTGTTTTACCAGCAGCACCTCGGCCTCTTTTGCCTTTGCGTACACCGCCAAAGTAACTTTCATCTAATTCGACTTCACCGTCAAAGATGTCATCTGCTTCAAGAGATAAATAATACTCTATAACGAG
>NZ_CAJHBU010000055.1 GCF_904846715.1 Psychrobacter vallis | reverse complement strand
TTTGTCAAGGGTATAGCAAAGTCTATTATAGCGACTTACGATCATAGTTCAGGTCAATAACGATAGAGAAAAACTTACTGCCTATAACCTATCAAGAGGGCCAAGCTATAGCTTGAATGATGAGCGAGGATATAACACGGATCTGAGACCCTTGTCCGAGCGCAAGAGTCAAGCTGTGCTCGGCTGTGAGTTCCTGAGCAGCTGTTTGATGATCCAAAAACAGAAGAGAAAGAAGCAGACGGTATCAGTGCGACAAAAGCGCTTAGCCTCGCCGCCCAACAAGGACAAAAAATCTATACAATGACTAAAGCCAACTATGCTGAGATACTACCAAAGCTGAACCACAGCGATGTGGTGATGACCGATACCCGCAATGGTGTGAACGCAGGTAAGACAGTCACCGTGCATGATACCCAGATTACCCTTAATGGCTGGTCAGGTACTGGTTACACCATCTTGGATACGAACACAGGTGCTGGGGCGTATATGATTGGTGGCGGGCTTGATGGAGTGTTGGACTGATCTACCAGCATATTCCTATATGTTTGGACTAGCTGCAATTCTAACTATTGGATTGGCTTTTGTTTCAGCATTCCCACTAGCATTAGTTCTCATTATAGGTATTGTTTTATCACTAGGTTGTGGTCTTGCTAATTACTATAACGATGGCATCTATGCTGATGCCGCAGGATTCATAGTTTCTACTGTAATTATAGGTGGATTAGCTTTGTTAGCAGTCTTTGGAGGTGGGCTGCCAGCATTGCTTCTAGGGGGACTCATTGGTGGGACATTAATAGGCACAAGATTTAGCTCTATATGCGCGGAAGCATAAATGATATCAATCAAAAATAAGTATAGAAAATGTCCTGTTTGTAAAGG
>NZ_CAJHBU010000054.1 GCF_904846715.1 Psychrobacter vallis | reverse complement strand
GTGATCAATCACTCTTTACTAACTGCTTTGCCTTAATGAGGTGCGTATTATAGACGCTTTATTTAGTAAGTCAAGAAGTAAATTATTTTATTTTAATGACTCTAAAATGATTTACTCGGTTGGCTAGGTTAAGTTCGTGGTAAACCACTCCCTAATCCACCTTCCCTTCTGACTGGGACGCATTATACTCGGTTTTAGATGGGGGTCAAGCATGATTTTAAGTTATTTTCATGATTTAAACAGGAATAGAAATAGTACTATATTTTTCAATAAGTTAGTGAGAAATGTTATTTATGAATTACTTTTTCTTTAAAGACCATTAACTTAATCAATTATTTTTACCTCTTAATATTATAATAATTTGATCAACAACTATAAGGTTTTCGACGTTCAGAGATATAGAACCAGAAGACGAAAAAGAAATTATATCCATTAAAAAGCATTTTTTTCTGAATAATCTGCCAATAAGAGGTGATTTTTAGCGAGCTTATTTCATCTAATAGCATGATGCTGACTAAAAGACATCTCTAGTTTATCGTTGGACAACGAAATAAGTGCTCATAATAAGATTAAATTAGGGTGTGGAGAGGCGTTTTGAACAAGTAATGATACTAGTTCAAGATTTATTTGAGTACATAACGACAAAGTTGCTTTTTATAAACCGAACTAATAACAATTAAAGTAAGCAAACCTTACCCAAAGCCCCCCACTAATTTTGCAGAAGGGGCTTTTACTTTAAGAATAGAGAGTTGACGAACGAGGAGAGTGCCGTTAAAGCAAAGCACTGCTGACTGCGAGCACAGCTCTTGTCTTGCGCTGCGGACGACTGTCTCCCAGACAGTCGTTATTCCTTGCTCACCTTTGAATAGGGATTTGCTGCGTAGGCCAATCAACATAAAACTTACGCACAAAGAAAACCCCCTTCGACATAAGTCAAAGGGGGTTTTACTTTAGAATAGAGAGCTGACGATGACCTACTCTCA
>NZ_CAJHBU010000053.1 GCF_904846715.1 Psychrobacter vallis | reverse complement strand
TGAACTGACCCCCGAAACTTGGACAGTTTAGTTTAACCCAAGGACTGAGTTCTGTACTGCACAGGGCTCAGTCCTTTTAGTTTCAATTGAATACGCTCATTGTTGTAATAATGCATGTACTCATGGATTTGTTGCTCTAACTGCTCAATGGTTTGAGGTTTTTCAATATAAATGGTCTCACACTTTAATGTACCGAAGAACCCCTCCATGAGTGCATTATCCAAGCAGTTGCCTTTTCTACTCATGCTTTGCTTAATACCATGATACTTAAGTGTAGCGCTAAACTGCGCCATTTGGTAATGCCATCCTTGATCCGAGTGCAGCATTAACCTCTTATCCCGACACGCTTTAGTTTTTGTTAATGCACAATCTAGCATTTGACTCACCAAATCATAAGTTGGCCTTCTTGAGAGCGTATAACTGACGACCTCATTGTTATAACAATCGAGTATGGGCGATAAATACAGCTTATTGTCACCTACCTTAAACTCAGTAATGTCGGTGAGCCAGCGCTTATGTGGTTGATCTGCATGAAACTGACGTTTTAAGTGATTCTTCACTATCTTGCCTTGTACCCCTTTATAGGAGCGGTACTTCTTGCGCCTTATCTTTGCGCTAAGCGTCATTTGACGCATAAGCTTAGCAATGAGCTTATGATTGTGATGAACCCCTACCGGCTTTAATGCGGCCGTTATTCTACGATAGCCATACCTACCTTTATGCTGATGATACAGCGTAGCAATACGTGACTTCAACTCAGCGTATTTGTCGTCACGCTCAAGCTTTGCTCTCTGATAATAAAAGACGCTTTTAGGCATACCTGAGACTTTAAGTAAGTCAGATAAACAGCAGTCATCTCTTAGCGCTTCGATGAGCCTTGCTTTCTGCCTGCTTGTTCCTCCGCTTTGAGCAAGGCATCGAGCTTTTTTAAGTAGGCAACCTCCGCACGCAAGTATTCATTCTCGCGCTTTAATTCTGCTAGGGTCTTTTCATTATCTGGTTTGTTTGTGAT
>NZ_CAJHBU010000052.1 GCF_904846715.1 Psychrobacter vallis | reverse complement strand
CTCTCACAGTTTCTTCCAATTCCTCAATTGAGACAAATTCATGTCTATTAGGACTTACGCAAAACCAGAGATATATTGCCAACCTAAAGCATAGCGTAGTACCATAATAGTCATGAAGAAGCCTAAAGTAACCCGACTAGATTATTGCCAGTATCTCATGGTGAGCCAGATAAACTACACCATCACCAACTATGCTGATCATCATCCTGAGAACATCAGTCATGACCGTATCAACCGTTATATTAAAGGTGACAAGCTCAAACCTCGTCTAGTATGGGAACAAGTTAAACAAGACATTGTCGCCGATGCTGAGGGTTACTTGCTCTTTGATGATACCGTATTAGACAAAGATCACAGTCATAAGATAGAACTGGTCAACCGCCAATATAGTGGCAATGCTAAACGATTAATTAAAGGCATTGGTCTTGTAAACTGCATCTACGTTAACCCGCATACCCAGCAGTATTGGGTTATTGACTACCGTATTTACGACAAAGCCATCGATGGTAAAACCAAGCTTGATCATTTAAAAGATATGTTACGACACACGATCGAGTACAAGCAATTGGTATTTAAAACGGTGCTCATGGACAGCTGGTATGCTACTAAAGATATCATGCTGACCATTGATGGTTTAGGTAAAATCTTTTACTGTCCGCTTAAGAGCAACCGTTTGGTTGATGATTCTAAGGGGCAACGCGCTTATACCTCAGTCAGTGCTTTACAATGGACTGAGGCCGAACAAGATAATGGCAAATTAATTAAGATCAATAAATTTCCTAAACACTATAAAGTGCAACTGTTTCGGGTTGTGGTGAGTACTCACCGCACGGATTGGGTCGTAACCAACGACACCACTCAAACAAATCGTGATGACGTACAACAGGTGTGCGCCATACGCTGGAAAATTGAGCAGTTTCATCGTGAGATTAAGCAATTAACAGGTATAGAGTCTAATCAGTGTCGAAAAGCACGTATTCAGCGCAATCATATTTGCTGTTCTATATTAGTTTGGATAAGTTTGACCCGTATTGCTAGGCAGACAAAGAAAACGGTATATCAGTTAAAACATGGCTTGCTGGATGACTATCTCTGCGAGCAGTTGCGCTCGCCTAGACTGATTGTTGC
>NZ_CAJHBU010000051.1 GCF_904846715.1 Psychrobacter vallis | reverse complement strand
CCAAAAAAAGAGGAAATACCCATGGCAAAGGCCAAGTTTGAACGCAAAAAGCCACACGTCAACGTCGGCACCATCGGACACGTTGACCATGGTAAAACAACCCTTACCGCTGCAATCGCAACCGTAGCAGCAATCACCTCTGGTGGCGAAGCCAAAGACTACGCGTCTATTGACTCAGCTCCAGAAGAAAAAGCACGTGGCATCACCATCAACACCTCACACGTAGAATATGACACAGATGCACGTCATTATGCTCACGTAGATTGCCCAGGTCACGCCGATTATGTTAAAAACATGATCACTGGTGCCGCTCAAATGGACGGCGCAATTTTAGTCGTATCAGCCACTGACGGCCCAATGCCACAGACTCGTGAGCACATCCTGCTTTCACGTCAGGTTGGCGTACCATACATCGTCGTATTCATGAACAAATGCGACGTCGTTGATGACGAAGAACTGCTTGAACTCGTAGAAATGGAAGTTCGTGAACTTCTTAACGACTACGACTTCCCAGGTGATGACACCCCAATCATCCATGGTTCAGCAACTGAAGCCCTAAAAGGCTCACAAGAAAAATACGGCCAACCAGCCGTCGTAGAACTACTAAACGTTCTTGACACCTACATCCCAGAGCCAGAGCGTGACATCGACAAAGCATTCCTAATGCCAATCGAAGACGTATTCTCAATCTCAGGCCGTGGTACTGTTGTTACTGGTCGTGTTGAATCTGGTATCGTAAAAGTTGGTGACGAAATCGAAATCGTCGGTATCCGTGACACTCAAAAAACCACCTGTACTGGTGTAGAGATGTTCCGTAAACTGCTTGACGAAGGTCGTGCAGGCGAAAACTGTGGCGTACTACTACGTGGTACCAAGCGTGAAGACGTACAACGTGGCCAAGTACTAGCGAAGCCAGGTTCAATCACGCCTCACACCAAATTTGACGCAGAAGTATACGTACTGTCAAAAGAAGAGGGTGGTCGTCACACACCATTCCTAAACGGCTATCGTCCACAGTTCTACTTCCGTACCACTGACGTAACTGGCGCAATCCAATTACAAGAAGGTACTGAAATGGTTATGCCTGGTGATAACGTTGAGATGGGCGTAGAGCTTATCCACCCAATCGCTATGGACAAAGGTCTTCGCTTCGCAATTCGTGAAGGCGGCCGTACGGTAGGCGCTGGTGTTGTTGCTAACGTATTGAACTAATCACTTATTCTCAGTAATGAG
>NZ_CAJHBU010000050.1 GCF_904846715.1 Psychrobacter vallis | reverse complement strand
GCCTATAGTGACAATGGTTTTGCAGGTTCAGCGGCAATGCGCCATGCGTCATACCTTAATGTCACCTCTTATCCTGTACACGACAAAAATGCTCAAAGTCTCAAAGGTCGTGGACTAGGAGACAAATAACTTATTAGAACCTCAAACACACGTCGATTGCCAGCAAAGAAATACTCACGCAAACCATCAATCAAAACATCCAAACCAATAGCAAACAAACTTTGCTGGGGTCGACCATGTTTCTTAAGCTTTCGTCTTTTAGGGTGTTGCTGTACAGTTTTAATCCCAATGCGATATGACCAACAAAATGCTAGCGCACAAACCGCCACTAACTTACTCACCCGATCCAACTGTGTAAGATGCGTATCTTCAAGATTAAACCCTCGTCCTTTAAAACAAGAAAACAAGGTTTCAATCTCCCAGCGTCTGCTATAAAGAGCCATAGCATCCGTATGATCTAAATTGTTGGTCGCTATGATGACATAATCGTTGTCAGCATCACGCTTTGCAAATAGACGAACTTTAACGCCATATACGGGAACAGCTCTGGCTAACATAAACGTTTCATGAGGGGATAGATGACGTAACAATGTCTTTATTTGTACCAATTTGCCCTGATGATTGGCTACTAGGGTGTTGTGTTTGATGCGAATGCAAAACTTTATTTGCTCTTTATTTAGCCATTGAAACCACTCTTTGCCAACAAACTCTCTATCGGCTAATACATACTGTATTTTGTCTGCGCCAAAGGTGTTGATGAACTTTTGTATGAGCTCACATCTCTCATTACTATTGCTGTTACCTTTTTTATCAAGTAGGGTCCAGTATAAGGGAATAGCGATTCCTTGATGAACAACGCTGAGCAAAAAGATGTTAATGTTCTTTTTACCCCATTTCCAGTTGGTTCTGTCTATGCTGATGATGACTTCGTCTAAGTCAAAGAGTTGATAGATGAATTTGGCTAACTGGTCTTGGTCTATGTCAACTTGTGCAAAGAAGCGTTGTAGCCGTCTGTAATTACTGTTTGTCCTACCTTTGACAAATCCTCTTGCTATTTGTTTGAGGTTACTACTTTGTACTTGTATTATCGCTAGAGTAATTAAGGCTAAACACGTCAATCTTGCCTTGTTCATGGTTAGGTTTTGCGATAATATATTTATGAGCTGATTAAGGTTTGGCATAGTGTGGTTCGTCAGAAAAATTACTATTATGCCTTGTCCTTAGTCAGCTTTTTTGTTTTTTGTCGTGTACAGAGAAAAATGACTTAAAATTTAGGTGGTGGTTCAAAAAGTAGGCTAAC
>NZ_CAJHBU010000049.1 GCF_904846715.1 Psychrobacter vallis | reverse complement strand
TGCTCTTTTTTACTTAATTTACAACGGGTTATCTTCATTTTAGTAGTCTAGCATGGTGCTTATCTACTACAGCCCCTTGATTTTTTTTATACCTTTACGCATACATTTTTATCCAAACACATGATGCTAAGCCAATCAGTACTCCATTTAGCTTTTAATAAAATTAGCCACTCAACTCTTGAGAAGACTAACCGTATGAGCTTTTCATATCGACTCTTATGTGTTTCTTTGCATAAAATACTAAACTGTTTGAGCCATCACTTAAGCATTATCATTTTTATCTACAAACAATATCAAATAACAAAAACCTAGTCCTAAGATATTGGTGGTAACAGGGTTAAATGCATGAATCAAGTATTCTGGACTTGCTAAACCTACGAAGATCAATAATAAACATAAAGCGACTGCTGCTATATAAACAGGCAGAGTAGACTTTCTAAAAAATATGATCAAGCACCCCAAAATTATTTCACCAATACCAGCTAATGGAGAAACAATATTAGCTGGCAAATTAAAACCACTCAGTGAAACCAAATGAATTTCAACCACGCTTAACCATAATATTTTGGGAACTAAGCCATGATAAATAAACAAAAAGCCTAATAGTAATCTGCTAACAAAAGAAATATGAGAAAGCTTACTGTTTTGCATCTAAGAAGCGCGCCTCATGATCTGGCGATGGTAGCGTACAATAATCGTATTCCCCAAACAAACTGTAGCGGTTTAAAGCAATACGATCATACATCCAGTCACGTATTGGCTTTGGAATAACCCTGAAGATACAAACTGTTTTCCATGGATAGCCAAGCTTTGCCATTACCTGAAAAAAAGCATCGCTTTTTTGAAAAGACTGATTACCTTCTACATAAAGCATCGTTTCATAAGAATTAGATGGTAAACCAAAATGGAGAAGTATTTTTTTACCTTCTTCCGACTGCACACTGCACAACTTAAAAATGCGCTGTCGATCATGCTTAATAATAAAGTTGCTCCACGCATTGCACAGTTTACAAACACCATCGAAGAGAATCACTTTATCTGACGCGCCAATATAAGGTGGGAGTTTACCAGCATTCATATTTTTGCTCTTATAGATGAGATTTTATCATCCTGCAAATTTAGCACTAATATCGGCAACCAACAATCTAAATATAGTGAGACAAGCAACTGAAGTAGATTTATAGACAGCGAATATTTAAGTTAAGGAAAGCATAAAACAGAAGTATGAAGATTATTAAACAAAGGAAGTAATCATACTAGATATGTATGGATAGCGAGGTGGACAGATAAAAGATATAGCGGGAAATATAGTAGACAATAACCCCCACGCAAAGAAAACCCCCTTCGACATAAGTCAAAGGGGGTTTTACTTTAGAATAGAGAGCTGACGATGACCTACTCTCACA
>NZ_CAJHBU010000048.1 GCF_904846715.1 Psychrobacter vallis | reverse complement strand
TAATTCTCCACCTATAATCTTTGATTTAGGTGGAGATGTAAGCACGGGCGACCTATTCTAAGGATTTAGGTTTATTGCTGATAATTGATGCTAAATGCAAATAATGCTAAGTTATACCTATATTCAAGTTGACTGACAAACCATGCTTAAAGCCTATAAATACAGAATTTACCCAAACTACGAACAGCGAGTGCTAATCGAAAAGCATTTTGGCTGTAGTCGGTTTGTGTTCAATTGGGCGTTGGCATTGCAAAAACGCTACTATGCTATGTTTGGCAAATCATTATCACGTAGCAAAATCCAAAGCCATTTAGTAAAAAAGAAAAAGAAAGCTCAGTTTGCATGGCTAAACGAGGTCAATAGCCAATCACTACTAAATGCCTTACTAAATGTCTATACCGCTTTTACTAACTTCTTCAAAGGTCATGCCAAATTTCCACGGTTCAAATCTAAAAAAATCCCACAGCGTAGTTATCAATGCCCTCAACATTGCACCGTAAACTTTGAGCAAGGTATTATCAATCTACCTAAAATAAAAGGCATCAAAACCGTATTTAGCCGTGAATTTGTTGGTAATATCAAAACCGTTACTATTAGTAAAACCGCCACAGGCAAATACTATGCAAGCGTACTGGTTGATAATGCTGATATATTGCCAACGCCTACGACCATTGAACCTAGATTAACGGTTGGCATTGACTTAGGTATTAGTCACTTACTCAATCTATCAGATGGTAGCAAATTTGATAACCCAAAGCATTTAGCCAAAGCCAGTAAACGACTTGCTATACAGCAAAAAATCTTTGCTCGTAAACAAAAGACCAGTAAGAACTATCAAAAACAAAAATTAGCTGTTGCTCGTATTCATGAAAAAGTACGCAACGCTCGATTAGACTTACATCACAAAATCACGCATAGCCTTATCTGTGAAAACCAAGCGACAAGCTATGCGATAGAAGATTTAGGTGTGAAAAACATGGTAAAGAACCGAAAACTTGCCAAAGCGATTAATGACGTGGGTTGGGGGCAGTTTGTTACCCTGCTTACCTACAAGGCGAATTGGTATGGTAAAAACATTCTAAAAGTGAGTCGGTTCTTTGCCAGTAGTAAAATTTGTTCGCATTGTCATCACAAATTAGATACTCTGCCGTTGTCAGTCAGAAATTGGACGTGCCCTAGCTGTCAAACACAGCATGACCGTGATACCAATGCAGCAAGCAATATACGCTCTCAGGCGTTAGCTGATGTAGCAGGACGTGCTACTGTGTAAAGAGTTCCTCCATGCCTATACCTATCAGCGTAGGTGGCATGGCGAAAGGTAACAACTTAGGTTGTTATGGGTCGCAAAGATTCCCCCACCATAACCGTTAGGTTTGGTGGTGGGAGTATGTCAATAACAGGTATCACTATAGCTTAGCAATACTTTACGTGAATACCACAGACCTCTATTTGTTGATAGGGGTCTTTTTTTGTTAAAATTAGCACTGTAAGAATGG
>NZ_CAJHBU010000047.1 GCF_904846715.1 Psychrobacter vallis | reverse complement strand
AAATACTATTTGACAGCCATGTGTAAATCTATATAATACACACCCACAGCAAGGGGACTTAATTAAGTTAGCTTCTGTGAAAGTTGGTTAAGAGGTGACAATCTTAATTGGCTAGATTTTGAAAATCCTATTTAAAGGATTTTCCTTGCGAAGCTAAAATTGCAGTGCAATTTTTATACGCTTCTCAGGGTGATTAGCTCAGTTGGTAGAGCGTCTGCCTTACACGCAGAATGTCGGCGGTTCGAATCCGTCATCACCCACCACTTCTTAGCAAGTGGCTAAAGAAGCTAAAACGACCTAAGCAGCGGTAGTTCAGTTGGTTAGAATACCGGCCTGTCACGCCGGGGGTCGCGGGTTCGAGTCCCGTCCGCTGCGCCATATTTAGTAAAAAGTTAAAACGAATTTAGACCTTTGAGTTTAAGCAAGTTTCGCCTCAAACATTAGATTGTTTGAGGTTTTTTTGTGTCTATAGATTTACGGAAGCGTTCGGTTATGTGTTGTTTAGGGTTGTAGATTGAAGTTATAAAGTCAGAGTTCTATATGTATTTGGGCACAAAGGGTGGATACTCTTTGTGCTTTTTTACGTTTTGCATGACGTTAGATATTCTATTGATTAAATTGACTAACGTATAAAATGAAAAAAAGTTGACAATATTGTAATACTCGTTTAATGTTCAAAAAATTATTTTAATAATTCCGTAACATAAAGTAACTGGACGGTATACATATATGCGACTGAAGTCAAACAATAATAATTTTAATAAGAAAAAGTTAATGTCTGTTACTAGTGCAGGTATAATTTCTACACTGTTCACAGGATTAGCTCATGCTGATACAAATAGTGGAAGGGCTTGGCTTTCCACTCAAGAAAAAACACCTACCAGTGGTATTGCTAATAATTTACAGACCAAACAAGCAGTCGCACAGTCTCTTAAACTACTTCAATCTCAAACATCTGTTAACGACTTAACTACAATTTTAGATAAAGAATCTAGCACTGAAGGTCTTGTCCGCCTCTCTCTCCTTGCCTATAGTCAGAATGAAACGTTGCACCCCGCATGGCAAAAACTCATTAATCACCAAAATACTGATGGTGGCTTTGGTCATGTTGAAGGGTGGCAATCTAACCCACTGGACACCTCTTTTGTGCTGATTGCACTATCGGAGACTGGTTATTTAGAGACTCTTGATACAAACAGCCGTCAAAGTTGGCAGACTAGAATAAATAAGGCTTTAGCTTACCTTGCAACGCAGCAGCATACTGACGGTGCTTATCGTATCTCACATTTAGATGATCTATATACCAGCAGTTATGTATTAACAGCATTTACATCATATATAGCTAACCAAGGCCAATATATTCCAGCTATACAAAAACTGGTCAGTTATCTTGAATCAAAGCAATCCGCACCAGCAACATGGTCCGGTCAAAGTAATAATAAAGGTCTGTTCTTAGATGCCTTAGTTGCAGAAAGTCTCTACCCATACCAAGACAGTAGTGATGTGGAACTTTTCCGCACCAGTTTTGAAAATCGTGTACTAACGCTACAAAATAACGATGGCAGTTGGCAGAG
>NZ_CAJHBU010000046.1 GCF_904846715.1 Psychrobacter vallis | reverse complement strand
CGCATGATCTCCAGTAAAAACAAAGACTGGGCGAATACACGTAATATTTGGAACCAGTACAGCTATCATGTTACCAACATCAATGATGACTTATCCGTTCCTAAAAATGAACCAAATAGCTGGGAAGTACATAATACCTATCGCGCTAACTTAATCCCTGGCGTCAATGTCACCGCAGCTTCTGATTTAACCGCTTCCTATATTCAAATAAATGACAGAGGCAATTCTGCGCCCAGCCGCTTTACCGCTCGTATTGGTAATGCAGGTGGCAAGCCTGTTGCCAAAGGTACACCCGTTAGTTTCTACCGACTGCCTAAAGATGCAGACGCAACTCAGGCTGAGCTGATAGGTAAAGTCACCTTGACTGATGCGCTTGCTGGTGGTGACTATGTTGATCTGAGTATCGATTATACTTCTACTAATGGTAGTCTTGCTGACTTTGGTGAGCTGATTGTCATCGCCAATGACGCAGGCGCTGGTGTTGATAGTGCCACAGGTATCCCTAACCCCACTGATCCTACAGGCCCTGTTAGCAGTCAGGATGTCGTCCAAGAATATACCCGCAGCAACAACCTCGCGCGCATTGTGGTCACTGGTGAGTACACTGCATTTAGTCTAGCAGGCAATGTTGATAAGACCTCTTATACAGCCAATGATATTGTTACTATCATGGCAACGCCGACCAACTTAGGCAGCTTCCCTACGACATCAAGTGTTCGTGTCAGTATTATTGATAGTGCAGGAAATGTCATCGAGCAATTTGCTGATACTACCACTGACTTGAGTGTTGCCCTTACCAACATTGGCAATCCTCCGGTCAATAGTGCCAATGTGCTCAACATGTGGCAAACGGGTCAGACACCAATAGGCAGTTATACCGCCCATATCGAGCTGATTTATCAGGATAAAGTCGTCGCCGAGCTCGATAGAAACTTTGCTATCGTCGCTGATGGTGCGCTCTCCGCTCAAACCAATAGCCAGTTGTATGTCGATAAAACACAATACCTACCAACGGACATGGTACAAATTCACTCGCGTGTAATTAACACCGCCAGTAATGCGATGGCGGGACAACGTGATGTCGCTTTAACGGTAGCAGATCCTAGCGGCAAGACTATTTGGGCACAAAATTACAGCTATAACGAGCTTGCACCAAATGCCATCAAAGACCAGTATTTTAATGTACCTCTTGCCGATGCTATAACGGGCAACTATACCGTTACCAGTACAGCGATAGCAGCTGATGGGACTCAAGCGAATCAAGCACTGACACAATCATTCACTGTGCTATCAGCTGCGCAGACAGGTTTTGGCGTGGCAGGTACTTTAACTGGCACATCCGAGGTGAATGTCGGTGATACCGTTAATTGGCAGTGGTCGATTGATAACTCGAGCGATGAGCAGCTAAATGATTTGCCATTATCGATAGCGCTATTTAGAGGTGACAGCTTAGAGCCTTTCCAAACACTTACATTATCATCAGCCAGTATTGATGCTTCTGGTACGTTATCAGGTGTGTCACCTTGGATAAGCTCTGGCGTCGATGGAGAGCGTGTCAGCGCCGTCTTGCTTGCAGAATTTGCTCAAGGTCAAAAAGGTTTGGCACAATCTCAGGTTTTATTAACTGAGCCTCCTATCAATGTCACCATAG
>NZ_CAJHBU010000045.1 GCF_904846715.1 Psychrobacter vallis | reverse complement strand
AGCTCAGCTTTTATTTTGTCGTTAGCAGCCGCAGCTTGTGCTGGTAAGGTGATGACATTGAGCATCCCTGCGGTACAGAGAATACTCAATGCTTTGGTCAGCTTAGTTGATTGAGTAAATGCTGGGTCTTGCGGATTTGGTTTAAAAAAAAGCGTCATGGTCTTGTCTCAAGTACGGTTGCATAATAATGGGGTTTGATTACCACGGTTATTGCGGGCTTAGGCGTGCGGATCATACTGATTCCGAGAAAGATACAGTTCTATCTGCAGCGCTCTTAGAAGCTCATCTAACTCATAACGCAGCTGTTCAAGTTCGCTTGAAGTATCGTCTTCTTGCAGTCTCGATAGGGTTTCACCAAGACGAGCGGCTTCATACACAGCTAAATGGTGCAATCCTAATTTATGATGCTTGTAAACGAGACCTAACTGAGCTTTGGCATGTATCTTGAGTTTTCCATTTCGGCTCCACAATGACCACGGGTGAATCGTGTCATGCAATATTTGGATTCTTGACTCAACATCTCGCACTAAATAACGTGTTTCAAATTCCTCTAATAGTACGGAGTTGTTACTACCATTAGTAACGTCTGAGACCGTTAATCGTACGGGATGAGTTCCCGAATTTTGTGGCAATCGTATGGTTAGTACATCATGAATAGACTGTCCAGCTGTGACAGTAATCTGATAATTTACGGTGTTGGTATCTTTGACAACATCGTCTACTCCGCCGTTATATCCCAACCATTGACTGCCTGCTGGCAAATCTACTTTCACAAGAATGTGCCTATCTTTGTTGCTAGTATTCTCTATATCTACAGGCAGACGTACCACTTCATTTGGCACATAGTCAGTTTTGACGATTTGGCGACGTGAGCTTAGTAGTTGCGTTAAGACGCTGTCCCAATGCAGCTCTTGGGCGTTGGTAGTGCTGGTACTGTTAGGGTAAGGTAAAATATCTGCTGAAGTAGCCAAATCTAAACTACCAATCACATCAAAATTGGTCGCTATTGGTGTGCCGTTACCATAGCGTTGACCCACAATTGCAGGATAGTCCGTACTTTGGTAGTGATGCTTGTGTCCTTTTTTGTTGTGCCCACCGCTATAATCATTACTCACCGTAGCCCAAACCTCAGCTTTATTCGGATCAATGAGGGTCAAATGCTGTGCCCAGCTTCCATGGTGTGCTTTAGAACGACCAGTCATTCGAAGCGCAGTATTAGCAACCATGTCATCAGTTGGCGCTGTAATAAACTGATCAGAAAATGCTAAAGTGTCTGAGTTTAGACGCAAGGCACCCCGACGTTTAACCCCTGCTAAGCTATAGAGTTTTTGATCAACAGAACCGTTCATTGCACTGTCTATGAGCAGGTTGTCACCGCTATAAGCCAGCTCAACAAGCTCTCTTCTCGTATATGAATGTAACGGCTTAACCGCCCCCAACAACCAGTATTGAGCATATTTACCGCTCTGCATTTCATTGGCAAATTTTTCTGGACGCGATACCAGTTTATAGGGTACATCTAGGCGTTTTAGATAACGCTCTAACACTGATGCGCGTTGTTCAAAGCAATTTTGCTTGTGATTGCCATGACTGAATTTATAGCTATAGACCTGCCAACCCGGTACGCAGTTATGGTATACCAATAACGTATTATCGAGATTGTCATTGCCGCCTATGGTGACATTGATAGGAGGCTCAGTTAATAAAACCTGAGATTGTGCCAAACCTTTTTGACCTTGAGCAAATTCT
>NZ_CAJHBU010000044.1 GCF_904846715.1 Psychrobacter vallis | reverse complement strand
AGCTCAGCTTTTATTTTGTCGTTAGCAGCCGCAGCTTGTGCTGGTAAGGTGATGACATTGAGCATCCCTGCGGTACATAGGATGCTCAATGCTTTGGTCAGCTTAGTTGCTTGAGTGAATGCTGGGTCTTGCGGATTTGGTTTAAAAAAAAGCGTCATAATCTTGTCTCAAATAGTAGTGCTTATTGTTACAACGATATATATCTATAAATTACGTATGGGATTGCTTAGTGATATATTGAGATGTGTGGTACATATCCACCTCGATAAACATACCAGTTTATTTGTAACGCTCTTAAGAGTTCATCTGATTCATAACGCAGTTGTTCAAGTTCTTTTGAGTCATTCTCTTTTTGTAGTAACGACAAGGTATTACCAAGACGCGCAGCTTCATAAACAGATAAACGTCCAATTCCTTTTTTATAGTACTTATCTATAAGATTGATTTGATTGCCCGCTTTCTTGCTCAAAGAATGATGTTGTTTCTGCAGCTGAAGGTTATCCATAGTGCTTCTTAACAGCTCAATTCGAGACTCAATGTTTCTTACGAGATAGCGAGACTCAAACTGATCAAGCAGTACTGCATTATTACTACCTTTGGTAATGTCCGAGACACTCACCCTTATCGGATGAGTGCCAGCATCTATTGGTAACCTTATGGTCAAGACATCATGAATGCTTTGTCCTGCCTTCACCGTGATTTGATAGTTGACCTTATCATCTCCTTTTGTCACATCGTCTATGCCACCTTTGTATCCCAGCCACTGACTACCTGAAGGAATATCTACCTCGACTAATAGGTTCCGAGGCTTGCCACCAGTGTTCTCTAGATTGATCGGTAAGCGTACGACTTGATTGGGCACGTAATCAAGTTTAGGTGTTTGCCGACGCGTTTTTAGCAACTGTGTGAGAACGTTATCCCAGTGTAACTCTTGGGCATTGGTTTGGCTTGTACTGTCGGGGTAAGGGGAGAGGTTTGCTGATGTTGCTAGATCTAAGCTGCCAATGACATCAAAACCAGTCGCTACCGGCATACCATTTCCGTAACGTTGACTGAGCATGGCAGGGTAATTCTGATCTTGACTGCGTTCTTTATTCGGTTTCCAATAACTAATGCGTTTTGCGTGAGCATTAACGGTAGCCCAGATTTCTGTTTTATCAGCGTTAATGGGCGCTAATTGCTGTGCCCAGTTATTGACAGAAGCATGACCTGCACGTGACTGATTGATCACGTTGAGAGCAGTATTAGTGATTGTGATATCATCTGTAGGTGTAATGAAACGGTCAACAAGCGTCAAAATATTAGTGTTAAGCAGTAACTTACCCTTAGGGGTCGCACCTGCTAATGAATAAAGGTCTTGATTTGACCAGCTATTCATGCCGCTGTCTATCAGTAGATTGTCGCCACTATAAGTCAGTTCGGTAAGCTCTCTTCTGGTAATTGGATGCAATCTCTCGATAGCACCAAGTAGCCAGTACTGGGCATATTTGCCACTTTGCAGTTCATGTGCAAATTGCTCTGGCTGTTTGACTATTTTGTACGGTGCATGGATTCGATCAAGGTAACGCTTTAATACCGCAGCTCGTTGATCAAAGCATTCGTTGTCGAATACACCTGAACGAAAATGTCGAATGGTGGTATGCCAGCCTGGGGCACAGCTGTAGTATATCAATAGCGTATCGTCTAACTGCTCGTCACTATCTATGGTGACATTGATAGGAGGCTCAGTTAATAAAACCTGAGATTGTGCCAAACCTTTTTGACCTTGAGCAAATTCT
>NZ_CAJHBU010000043.1 GCF_904846715.1 Psychrobacter vallis | reverse complement strand
TAAGTTTTTCTCTATCGTTATTGACCTGAACTATGATCGTAAGTCGCTATAATAGACTTTGCTATACCCTTGACAAACATAAACCTGAACTGTGCTAAGTTATGGTTCAGATTTATTAGGTTTGGACTTTACCTTTTTAAATACTTGCATCAAAACCCATGCCACTGATGTGCCTGTTATAACAAACCAATTCCATCCTCCTCTCATTTTTAAGGGAAGGATTAAGCAAAATAAAAAGGTTGTTCCAGTAGTAATGTAATAATACTTTAGATCTAGATTAATTTTTTCTTGATATTTATCATATATGTATAAAGTAGTTAGGGCTGAAAATATAGCTATAGTAAAGTAATATATCAATATAAAGTAGTCATCTAAATACATCGTCAATTCCCTAAATTTGTACAAGCTGACTGTATGCTATCTGATGATATTGCAGATGTGTATATCCAACCTACTATCGAAAGGACTATAGCACGACCTACTGTACTACCAAATATCGAGCCTACAGTTAAGGCTATGGTATTGACCAACCAGTTAAAATTGACTAGTTTTTGTGGACAACCTGCTTCTAGAAGAGCTAAGTTGTTCGACATAGTTATCATCAAAGCAGAGAATACAGTTAATGATATTAACAAAACACCAAGTGTGAAAGGTACAGTAACTATTGCAGCTGCAATTGATAAAATACCTAGTGCTAGAGTAATGACATTTTGGTTGTCGCCAAAAAATTCAATAACACCCCCATCAAGCCCACCACCGATCATATAAGCGCCAGCGCCTGAATTAGGATCTAAAATAGTATAGCCCGTACCTGACCAGCCATTGAGTGTGATCTGCGTATCATGCACTGTGACGGTTTTACCTGCATTAACCCCATTGCGGATATCGGTCATCACCACATCGCTATGGTTCAGCTTTGGTAGTACTTCAGCATAATTGGCTGTGGTAATCGTATAGATAGTCTGTCCTTGCTGCGCGGCGAGACTGAGTGCTTTTGTCGCACTGATACCGTCTGCTTCTTTAGCTTCTGTTTTTGGATCATCAAACAGCTGCTCAGGGACAAGGTTTTCATTTAAGCTATAGCTCGGCCCTCTTGAGAGGTTATAAGCGGTGAGCTTCTCTCTGTCATTATTAACCTCAACCTTGGTATGCAGGATTCTATCAATATCCATTACCACCCCGCCCATTTTTACCGCAAGTGGTAAACCATAACGATACTCAGGGGTTAGGTTGGTGGAAAACGTTCCATAGGTTAAGAAGGGATACTGAACGATACCTGCTTGTTTTTAAGCGATGATGTCTTGACTGTCGTTAATTGCGTAGTAGCTTTGAACGCCAGCTTGTAGAATTGCTCCTGTTAGACTATGCAATGGTATTTATTTTACTTTAGTCTCTAAGTCTACTATTTAGACCTTATAACTTCCTTTTTTAAGGGTAGACTTATATAAAGCAATAAATAAACTATTATAGTAATAGGAACAAATACAAGAATAGTGTTTAGTATACTCACTCCTAGCGCACCCAAAACTATTCCTGTGGTAAAACCTTTAAACATCCATATCTGATACTTGAAGGGATCAATAAGTTCATATCCACACTTTTTACAAGGAAGTAATGATTGAGAACCAAGATTCTTAATATTAAATACTATTAAGAATTTACTAGGCAATGGAGTTAAACATTGAGGGCATTTTAGCATGCTATACTCTTTAGTCTATTAGTCATCATATTTGTAAGGACACTACCCATTGTAGCAATCATAATGGCAGCGAAAGCTCCACCTGTGACAATTGCAAGTAAAGCAAATATCGCTATGATAGATAATAGCGGGATTAGTATGATAATTCCATCTTTAAAGCTGCAATCCGAGAAAACGCTATATACTGTGGTGATAACTGTAAAGAGCAAGCCTATTGCTCCTGTATAAAATTGATATTTTAATGGAAATTTTGTATGGATATTTATGGTAGCATCACTAAGAGATGTCAGTCCCAGTAGTAAAAATCCGAAAAAATCAGTTATACCAAATACATAATCAGTAAAACCTCCATCAAGCCCGCCACCAATCATATACGCCCCAGCACCTGACTCTGGATCTAAGATGGTATAGCCT
>NZ_CAJHBU010000042.1 GCF_904846715.1 Psychrobacter vallis | reverse complement strand
CCGCCCATTTTTACCGCAAGTGGTAAACCATAACGATACTCAGGGGTTAGGTTGGTGGAAAACGTTCCATAGGTTAAAAATGGATACTGCACGATGCCTGCTTGTTTTTGAGCGATGATGTCTTGGGTGTCATTGACGGCGTAGTAGCTTTGAACACCTGCTTGTAAGACAGCACCAGTTAGATCGTGCTTGGTAAGTCCGTCGAGGGCTGCTTGATTTTCAGTTTGTTCAAACTGTTCTAGCTTTTCTTTGGCAGCTTCTAACGTACTTTTTGTATTCTCTAGCTGCTGCTGACTCAAGCCTTGTAAGTCATAACCAATCGCATGGTATTCACCTGCAATGATCTCTTTATCAGTACCACCATTGGCGTTTTTACCAGGGCTTGTGATATTCATTTTGCCACTGATGCTATCCCCAAGCTTATAATTGCTGCCTGTGACCAGTACTTCACCATTTAGCGTGATTTCAGGCGTCATAGTGATGCTGGTTGGTAGTCTGCTAGGCAGTGTACCATTCTCATCTTTTGGCAGATAGCTGAGTAGTTTGTCTTCGTCTGCTTGGCTTGCAGGCTTAAAGGACAGCGCTAAGGGCTTGCCTTGTAGCTGAACGGTGGCGATTTTAAAGTCTAAAGCAGGTGAGCTTAAACCTGCGTAGCCACCATAACGACCAACGTTTTCATACAGCACCATAGTGAAATAATGACGCATACTGTCGGGCAGCTCTTGATAATCAGATATCACCGTTCTGACTTGATACGGCAGTACAGGACTGAGCATTGAGCTATTGTAAGGCTTGATCGTGCTCGTACCCAGTATATCGCCTACCGTCGCGTCACTATGGTTTTGTTCGATATAGTTTTGGACTTGCGCTTGATAGTCTTCAATGGCTTGGTTGACCGCGCCTTGATTCAGGTTTTGTACGCTACCAGCCGCCTCATCAATGACCGCACCATCTTTGGCTTGTGCAATCAAGGCTTCAGCATTGAAGGGTACAGCTTTGGCAAGATCAATGCCTTCTGTACGCGTATAGGACTTATAACTGGCATCCAACGGTATCCACTGGGTCTGAGTATCATTATTGGCAGCGCCGCCACTGATGGCGTTAATATTGGCTTCGACCCAGACATGTTCCATACGTAGATGAGTAGCGACACTGCCATTAGTCATGGCCACATTGGGCACACCGCCTTGACCGAGCAGGTTCTGAGCCGCGCTGATGTTATTGACGCCGCCCACCCAGTCCATCGCTTGCTTGGCTGGAATATCAACCGTACCGTAGACGTAACGTGCCGGAATGTCTGAGGCGCGAAGGAGTGCAATAAGTAAACTTGCAGTATCAAAAGCATTACCACGCTTGGTCTGCATGGTATAGTCACTGCCTTGGATACTGCCATAAGTGGGCAAATACTGAATATTGTCATGTACCCATTTATAGATTTCAGCAGGATTGTTATTTAGCTCGGCTGCTTTGTCTATGATAGCTTGCGTGATTTGAATATCGGGCGTTTCGTTTAGATCAGCAGGCTGTACTTGAGCAGGTAAAGCATTTAATACCGTCCAATTACCAGCATCGGTTTGACCAGCAAGCCCCGCGACTTTATTGAAGTCGGTATTGATATTCGTTTGATTCAGTAGCATTTGACCAAAACGATATTCAGTATCTCGCCATTGATGCACCGCTGAATAAGGCTGTAGCTCAGCATTATAATTTGCTTTGCGCAGTACCGCGCTGTCCGCTTCGCTAACAATAGGCTTACGCACTTCACTATCAGGCATGCCCCACGGTAGGTTTTCTACATCGGTTTGCTGCTGTTTGGGTTGCCATTCTTGTATTTGTGTGTTGATAGCTGATATGGCATCCAAACTTTGATTTTCCGTTGTACTAGCACTCAACTGCTTAAATAAGCCATTCAAGGTTTGGTGGCGCGCATTGACTTCATTAATAAGATCGCGCTGATCGATAAAGTCTTGTTTATCAAAGACACCTTGCTGCATATTTTTGGTTTGAGCCGACAATTGAGCAATGAGGTTCTTTTGCTCATCATTCATGCGTGCTTGTAACTCAAGCAGTTGTGATTTTGTGTTCTGTAGTATTTCAGGATCAACGGCTTCAATGACTTCGCTATCATCAGTAAAAAGGCTAGTAATGCCATCAATGGTCTTTTGGTAGATGCTTCTACCTGCAAGCGTTTTTTGGCGTTGCTCTTGATAGCTTGCTTGTTCCAGTTGATACTTAGCAGTTAGGTTGACCAATTTGTCATAAGCATCATTACCAACTAAACTTTGCTTGGCGGCAAGCTCAGCTTTTATTTTGTCGTTAGCAGCCGCAGCTTGTGCTGGTAAGGTGATGACATTGAGCATCCCTGCGGTACA
>NZ_CAJHBU010000041.1 GCF_904846715.1 Psychrobacter vallis | reverse complement strand
GTGATATCACCATCAGTGCAAAATCGTTTACGGAGAAAGGTGGTAAGCATAGTAAGGCTGGGGGTGGAATGGATGGACTTGGATTGGCGGGGTTGCCGAGTTTGATAGCTGGTGCAATGTACAAAGCTCAGTTTAAGTTTGCTGACGACGATGATATTCCTTACGCTAATACGCCCTATGTTGCTATAAATGAGAATACAAAAGAGACGTTTGAAGGTATAACTGATACTGAGGGAAGTACGGAGAATTTCTATAGTTCTGACTCTAATAAGATTAAAGTGCATCTAAGAAATGAAGACCCTTGGGGATCTATTGAACTTTATAAAGTTAAATTTAAGTTTACTGATGATGATGGTAACCCTTATAGTCATGTTCATTATCGTGCAATATCTGAGATAAAAGAGTTAATTTATTTTGGAATCACTAATGCTGAGGGTGAAACTGAAAACCTTGTATCATCAATTGAAGAAAAATTTAATGTTCACCTCTATCTATCAACGAATGGAGATTATTAGTTATGCAAAAACCGCCTCAATATTCTACAGATAAAACTACTTTAGATGGTAAAACAAAACAGGTAAATATTACAAAGGGGAACAAAAATTTAAAAGCTTGTCCTGTATTTGATAATTTGGTGCTCAGTGCAAAGGGATCTGAATATTTAGATGATATTAACTCTCGTCTTAAACTTGGTAGCTGGCTAACAAGATTTTTAGGTATAGGAGGAGTAGCTACTGTCTTTATAGGTGGAACAACTTTAAATGCAGAAGTTGCAGTAAAATCAACAGACTGGATAATGCTTGCAGAAGGTATGAGAGACGTGAGTAAGATAACTCGACGAAAAGTTGAAGACATAGCAGGTATGGCTGTCATTGACCTTCAAAGTAATGGAGCAAGTAACGATGAAATTAAATTCTTTAGATCTATTTACGATGGATGTATACCATGAAAAAAACTATATTCTTTTCATTAGTATTAATCATATTTTCAGTACCGGCTTGTGCTAAAACAGAGACACAATTAGAAGATAAAATTACTCTAGAATCCGCAATAGAAAAGTACGAGAACACTATAGATCTATGCACCGCTGAAGAAAAAAGCAGAACTTTACCTGATGAAAGTACTTTAAAGAAGATAAGTGAAATTGACATAAAAAAAGTTAAAGATTACATATTATATCGTTCAGATATCAACTATAAGATATGTATGCTTAAAAATGGTGCAGCTCCACTTGAATATTTTGTAGCTTTATCAACAGATAAGGCAAAAAGCTCCGCAGTACGAAAGAGAGCACGTTTAATTTCTGAAGAAATGGTCAGTAGTCATATAATAGACAAAGTAAATAATATGTCAAGTTTAACATCAGAAGAAATGTTGCAACTACAGTCAATCGGTTATTTAAACACAAGCTTTGATGCGGTTAAAACATATGATGCTGTAAACTCTTATAACAGCCAAAAACTCGATTGACTTAATGATAGAAATTAGAATAGCAATAAGTAAGAAGCAGTGCACTTTGATGTTTGATCTGAATGAGTAGATAGATATGTTGAAGCGATTAAGGTTCATTACTTCTTTTTTTATCATATTAATAGCTACTGCTTGCCAAGCAGAAAAAGAGATTACCATGCCTGATAAACCGTTAGAAATATCTCTAAATATATCTGCTAAAGAGTTATATAAGAATAATTATGAATATAAAAAGTATCAAAGTGCTGATGTTCAACCTATGGGTGTGACATTCCAAGGTTATGACTTTCCACGTTTTCAAGAGAGTAAAATAGTTTTCAAATATCCCGATGGAGAATTTCAATTAGATGGTGTTATGTCTGTTAATTCCTATGATAATGTAAAAAGAGCTGACAGTTTACTAACAAACTACGATGTTACTTTTATCTACAACAAAGATTCTGATGGCATCACAGATGAAGATGCTTACAAGAAAACAATGGCCTTATTCAAAGAGCTAAAAGACAAAGGCTGGGTATACAATAAGGATATAGGTTCACCTCGCTTATCTAAAGAAGACAGTTTTACTTTTACACTTGCAGATCATACAAGTAGTTTGGGTTTAGACTTTACGCGCACTCTTACATTTGAAGAATGGATGGAATTGGACAGTATACACACGTGGCAGTTACGGCATGGAACTGATGCTTTTATGGATATTATGTACATTAGAGATACAGACCCTGCTACAAATAATCGTCACTACTTAATGAGCCTGGACATAAGTGATCCAATTGAAGTCGTTAAGCAAACGGTAGGAGCAGACCATAGAGAAAATTGGGAAGAGGAGTATATTAAATTATATTCCGAAATATCCACATGGAGATTACAATCAGAAACTCAAGCCATTGAAATGGGTTTAGAGATTCAGCAAGGCCAACCTGATTATACCCTGCCACTCGTGCTTAACGAGACAGGCATCGATACCAGCAAATTTGTATCAATCGACCCTTATAAAATTACTTATGAAGAGTTTATCGAACGTCAAGAAGCTGGCGAAGATATGACTCCTTACTACGAAGATCAGCCGAAGACTAAACCCGAAATCACCAGTCAAGTCCAAGGCCGTTGCCAAGCAGGACAACCCTGCCCTAAATCTGGTTATTGGTTTA
>NZ_CAJHBU010000040.1 GCF_904846715.1 Psychrobacter vallis | reverse complement strand
AGTGATGTGGAACTTTTCCGCACCAGTTTTGAAAATCGTGTACTAACGCTACAAAATAACGATGGCAGTTGGCAGAGCGATGCTTATGTGACAGCGTTAGTATTACGCTCATTAGATCAGCTCTCTCGGACTGTTGCTAATCCTATCACTTCAGCCATCAGCCTATCCGTCATTGATACAGAAACCAGCCTACCTTTAAGCGGTGTTACTTTGTCTGCTGATGCTAGCAATAGTGCTCAGTCTGTTAACATAAGTAGTGATAGTGATGGCAACTTAATCATAGGTGACGTCAATCCAGGCAGTTATGTCTTCACATTAAAAAAAGACGGCTATGCAAGCGTTCAATTTAATTTACGCTTGCGCAAAGGGGAGCAAGTTAATTTAGGTCAAGTAAAGCTGAGCCGCGCGGCTGCCGTAAGCAATGGTCAAATTCAGGGCGTGGTGACCGATAAGGTACTCGGCAGCCCTGTTGCTGGCGCTACGGTCACTGTGGTACTGGTTGGTACGGATGGTAAAAAACTTGACGGTTTTGCCCCTATTGTTGCGACAACCAACAATGAAGGCGCTTATCAAATTGTACTAACCAAAGAGCAGCAAACTGCTTCTCAAGGACGTTTTGGTATTGATATTCGTACATCAGGTTATGCGCCTATCCAAGGCAGCGGTACTGTCAATGCTGCAGGTGTCACGCTATTTAGTCCTCAGCTAATCAGCCAAAGCCAGTCTCAAGCCGTATTGATAGCCAAAGTCGTTGATAGCCTAGGACAGCCACTAGCAGGCGTTGTATTCAACAATAGCGGCAATAATAAATCTATCACTTCTGATGCCTCTGGCAGTATCACGATCAATGGCTTAGATTCAGGCGCACAGGTTTGGACAGTAGGCAAAGATGGTTATCAAGATGTCTCATTTAGCTTTGTGGTTGAAGGGGCTAATACTTATGACGTTGGTATCGTAACCTTAAATACTGTGCAACTCACAGATCCCAATGATCCTACTAGTGATCCCATTACGGCTGCTACAGGAACGTTCCTATTTGCACCGAAGGATACGGTCAGCCAAAAAGGTTTAACAGGATTCAAAGTTGTTGCAGAAAGACTCAACGACAGTACTGGCGCAGTCTTACAGACTCAATCGTTCGTGCCTAATACAGAGCAAAGCGGCGCAAGCGAGCTTAGTGTTGAATTACCAACAGGCAAATGGCGATTAACGGTATCTCACCCTGCCTACAAACCTTCAGTACAAACGCTTGCTCTCGGTACTGATGAGAAAGTAACAATAGCACCTGCTTTAGCACTTAACCCTTATGCACTCTCTGGATCAATTGTAGACTCACAGACCAATCAACCAATCGCTGATGCACCTATTAAGGTATTTGACAATGATACTGAACGGACGCTCTATACAGGTAAAAGCGACGGTAATGGTAACTTTACAATTCCCAGTAATTTGAGTGCCAGCAACGTCCGCGTTGAGATTGACCCCGCGTTATATTTATCAACCACGCGCTATATCAGTCGCCAAGCAGAGTCTGAGACTAATGTCGATTTAGGTGAAATTCGCCTGCGTCCTAAATCAGCAGAAGTGGTATTTCCTGATTTGGCCATCCCAAGTTTAGACACTAGTAATTTGACAACAGATCAACAGCGTCTGACAACGACTGGTACGCTAAAAGCAACGATCGAAAACAAAGGCAATGCCGATCTGTCAAGTACATCGGTAGGCATCACTGCGTTCATTGATGCCAATAAAAACCGTACGCTAGATGATAATGAACAAATAGTCGGCCGTTCAACTGAAAATTTAGACCTAAATCAAGGCGCTACTACAGAGATGAGCCTAGATATCAATGGAAAAGCCGATTTCCGTGATGCACCTATTGCCGTGATGATTGACAGTGAGAGCCAAATCGCTGAACGTGATGAAGATAATAATGTTCGAGTGACCAGTGATGGTGTTGAGATTAAGCCGCCTCAAGGAACAATGGAAGCTGAAATTGCTTGGTTAGGCGGATACGGAAATGATTCGGGTGCAATAGCTGCGCCATTAGAAGATACTAATGGTGATGGCATTATTGGACAAGGAGATATATCTTCGATACTGGTATATAGAAGTGGTAGGTACAACATATTAGATGGTAAGACTGGAAAATTCAAATTTAGTGTTCAAGGTACAGGAAGTCAGGAGCTTGCTGCGATAGGCGATGTTGATGTCGATGGCTTACCAGATATTGTGGTAACTGCTAATGACGGTATCAGAGTGTATAGCAATACAGGTGAGCTCAAAAAAACGCTCCCTGCGCGCTTAAATTCTAGTGGTTGGTCGAGTGCCGCTTATCACCCTATCATCGCTGATTTAGACCAAGATGGTACTCCTGAGATTATTCAAAATAACAAAATTTTCACCTATGCAGATGGATTGATTACTGACTCTTTGCCCTCAGGCCAGAGTCAAGCAACCGCTGACGTTGATGGCGATGGCGTATTAGATATTATTGGTTTATCAGGCGTTTCTGACAGCCAAGGAAACGAGCTCTACAAGTACAAAGATATTAATAACCGTAGTATTACACTAAAGTTTGTTGCCGTAGGTGATGTACTAGGGTCAAAAACACCTCAGATCGTTGCTATTTATGGCAGTTATGTGATGGTAATAGATGCTAAAACAGGTAAGACTATTGGCCAGTATACTGCTCCTGCAAGTGCTGGTGGCTCTCCAGTCATCGCTGATTTCGATGGCGATGGCATCTCCGATATCGGTCTTGCGCGTACTTATAACTATGTTGCCATGCGCGGTGATGGTAGTGTGATTTGGAGTACTCCTATAAGCGATGGATCAGGTGGTACTGGCTCCACCGTATTCGATTTTGATAATGATGGCAAGACTGAGGCCGTACATTTTGACGAGCGAAATTTAAGAATATATGATGCAGCAACAGGGGTTGAGCGCATCAAAATACCAAATAGTACCGCTACCGCTCATGAATATCCTATTGTAGGAGATTTCGATGCCGATGGGCATGCAGATATTCTGATTACTTCGACTGGTAATGGTACGCGCATGATCTCCAGTAAAAACAAAGACTGGGCGAATACACGTAATATTTGGAACCAGTACAGCTATCATGTTACCAA
>NZ_CAJHBU010000039.1 GCF_904846715.1 Psychrobacter vallis | reverse complement strand
AACGTCAATGCCGTGGCACAAAACAGCAATACCCGTAGTAATAACAAAAGCTCAAGTACCGCTATTGGTGGTTATGCCAGCTTTGGTCAAAACACTAGTGGCGGCATCACTGCCAGCGCGAGCCGTGCTAAAGGGTTTGCCAACAGTGACAGCACCACTTATGCCAACAGCCAAATCAACGTTGGCGGTACCACTACCTTTGACATTGGCCGAGATGTCAACATCAAAGGTGGTGTCATTAACACAGGTCGCGCCCAAGGCGCTATCGGTGGTGATGTCAAGATAGAGTCACTACAAGATACTGCTACCTACGACAGCAAACAAAAGAACATGGGCTTTAATGCTGATATCGATATAGCAGGCGGTGGTGCAGGTTCCAGCCTTTCGGTCAATGGTGGCAAGACCAATCTTAATTCTGACTACAAAGCCGTTGGTGAGCAGTCTGGACTTTTTACAGGAGATGGCGGTCTTGATCTCACTGCTAAGGGCAAAACCACACTCATAGGTGGGGCAATTACCACGACCGAAGCCGCTCGTGACGCAAGACGTAATAACTACGAAAGTCTTGGCGGCATCACGACGCAAGACATCGAGAACACCACCAGTTATGACGGTGATGCCATCCAAGTCGGTGTCAGTGTGGGTAATACCAATAATAAACCACAAGCCAATATGAACGGCCTAGGTTATGGCACAGATAGTGACAGTGACAGTGACAGTGACAGTGATAGCAGTGTGACTCATGCTGGTATTACAGGCATTGCGGGCAATAAAGACATCACCACGGACAACCGCGCAGAGTATGCAGGCATCCTTGAGAATAACTTTGATGCCAATCGAGTGAATGAGGAGCTTGGCGCGCAGACGCAGATTACGCAGGAGTTTGGCAAGGAAGCGCCAAAGGCGGTTGGGGATGTTTCGAGCTATATGCAATTTGTAATGATTGATAGTGGGAACGTTGATGCTGCTGATAAATGGGCAGAAGGTGGCGCTTATCGCGTTGCGCTACATACGTTAGTTGGCGCTATTGCAACAGGTAGTGTAGAAGGTGCATTAGCCAGTGGAACGACAGCAGTTTCTGTTCCAGCAGTAGATAAGTATTTAGAGAAGCAAGGCGTTGATGAGACCACTCGCGGCGCACTTTTATTAGGTTTATCAGCAGCGGCTGGTGCAGTAGTAGGTGGTGATACTGCGAGTACGGCTAGTAGTTTTAGTCAGACGCAGAATAACTATTTGACGCATAAACAGATTAATAAATGGGCTTGGGAACTAAATCGTTGTGATGGCGATCAAGCATGCATTAGACGAAATAATGATTATTTCGAGGGTCTTGATAAAGAACAACAATTGAAATTAGTTAATGTATGTGAAAACAATTTTAACGCAGTACAATGCTCGAATGAGATCAATAGATTTAACAATCAACTTTTAGAAGTAAATACAGATGATGCTAAAAAGACTATTGCTAAAAATAAAGGTTCTATAGGTCTCGTAGAACGTTCTAACGGTAATGCATACAACATACGTAACTTAGCACAAGGTAAAATTCAACGTAGCCTAGGACAAAATGCTAAAGCTGATTTTATTGATAAGATAAATGAGAAAACGTATGGTAAAGACTTACACAGAGTTGAAGTTGAGCGTAAACCTCAAGGATTAACTAAGTCTGGACACGCCAAAGATGGTCAGGCAAACGGTAGGGCTGTCGCGCAAGCCACTAACGATCTTCAGAAAGCTAAAAATTCTGATATATATATACAAAATAATGGTGAATATGTTATTAGAGGGACTAATGGCAGAGAGCATATTATTAATTCTAAAGGCAACGTAGTAACAACAGTTAACAATCGTTCAAACGCAGCGCATCAGAAACTAGTTGGTAAAAAACGACAGTCTGCATCTCAAGCAGAAATTGATCATATAAAATCTTTTGTTCAGTAAGGAAGGAAATAGTATGAATTACATAGATAAATATGATTTAACGTTGAAATTTGAGTTAGTTCAAAACCACTTTGTTTCTGATCTAGATGCACATTTAATTCTTACAAAAATCTTTGAAAATCCCAAAGGAACTTGGACTGATTTTAGGACGTATATAGATTACGATACTTATATAAACGATTATGATGGATTAGATGTTTCTATATGTTGGCTAAATGAAATAAATATGGAAAATAAACATTGGCGTCTGATTGCATTTTTTGAAAATAAAACATGCTTTTCTAAAATAGTAATATTTAATATGGAAACATTATCTTGTTAAGATAGTCTTTCAAATATATTAATTTGAAAAGTGGTTTTTTAATAAAAATTCTCATGGAATTACCGATAAGTAACAAAATAATAACAGTGTATAAAAAAAAAAAAAAAATTAAATTGACTTTTTAGTTCTTGATAGGTAGTTAGGTATATTGATATTTATAATTAATAAGGAAATAAAGGATGGATAATGATAGTTATACTACATTATATATAGATATTCTCTATAAATTTAATTCTGCTATAAATAAATTGGCATACGAAAAAAATTCTGATTATATTTTTAATAAAATCCTTAAGGAGTCAAATGGCACTTGGGTCAGCTTTAGAAAATACATCAATGAGGAAGAATATATAGAAAAATTTGATGGACTTGAGATGTATATATGTTGGTTAAATAATACTGACTCGAATAATGATAAGTGGCGGTTAATTACTTTCTTCGAATACAACGAACTCTTTTCAGAAATATGTAAGCTCGATATTAGAAATCTTAAACTAAAAGTAATTGAAAAATTTTATTTACCATAGGTAGATAAAAAATTAATATTTAGGTTTGGGGAGCTTGGAACGTATAATAATTCGTATTCAAGCCACCATTAGCTTATCAAAGCCCGTAAACTAAGCACTACTCTGTAAGTAATCCTTTCAAATATAAAATAAAGCTTTTACCGAGGGACGATGCTAATTTTTACAAAACAATAGCACATGCCTCGAATACTTCACAACTATTAAGGAAATTAAATATAGAGACCATGCTTCTTATGCTTTTGCTTCTTGTTTTTTATTTAACTGCACAGGCATCAGCCAAATTGCCAGCATCTATGTTGGTAATGCTCTAAAGAGTCAGACAGATGCTGATGGCGACTTCCTGATTACCTTTGCCGCCACCCTCAAGACCAAAGCACTCGCTAAAGAAGCGAACAGTGCAGGGTACGATCTACTAGATGGTAATCTAAAAGGCGTAGGCAACACCCGCATCCAAGCCACCATCGGTAGTCAAAAAAGCCAATCAAACAGCAGCAGTGT
>NZ_CAJHBU010000038.1 GCF_904846715.1 Psychrobacter vallis | reverse complement strand
AGTGATGTGGAACTTTTCCGCACCAGTTTTGAAAATCGTGTACTAACGCTACAAAATAACGATGGCAGTTGGCAGAGTGATGCTTATGTGACAGCTTTAGTTTTGAACTCTCTTCATACCCTGTCGTTAGAAGCCACTAATCCTACTACTAGTGAGCTTTCCTTTGTATTACAAGATAGTGAAACTGGTTCACTTCTCAGTAGCGTTGATATTATTTTAACTTCACAAGCGAATACGCTTAATGCGAAAACAGATAGTAAAGGCCATTTGTTAGTCAGTGATATCCCTGCAGGCAAATATGATATATCAATATCCAAGCAAGGCTATGTATCATTAAATGTAAAAACTAACTTAAGGGTTGGTAATCTAAGCAATCTTGGAACCATAAAGCTATCTAGAAACGATTTAAGTAATACGTCCTTTATCCAAGGAGTAGTAACAAATAGTGTAGATCAATCACCTATTTCCGAAGCGAAAATTAAAATTTATTATGGTACGGAGTCACTAGAGGTTATAACCAATGAAAAAGGAGCCTATCAGCTTTCCGTACCATATTCAGGAACCTTTACGATTGAAGTATATAAGGAAGATCGTAAAATAAGTAGTGGGTCTGGTAGTTTAATTTTCGGTCAGACTTACAATTTTTCACCAGTCATTCAGCCTACGAGTTATAAATCCACTGTATTGTTCGGTAAAGTCATTGATGAGGAAGGCAGGCCAATCAATGGAGCAAAAGTGTTTATCAACAATGTCCACCTTGCCACTTCTTTATCGGACGGTAGCTATAAAATTGATAACTATAAAGTAGAATCTGACTATTGGACAGAATATTTAGAGAGAAATAAGCCGTCAGGGTTTGAAGTTAAGCAAAACTTAGTTATTACAGCTGAATATGAGGGTTATAAATCAATTAATAGGGAGTTTACGGTTAAGGAGAATGAGTTAAACGATCTCAGCACTCTCATTATGTACGCTATAGACCCCAGTCATCCTGATGATACGCCGCCAGGTATGATTCACGGAAAAGTGAATTTTAAGTTTATAGATAAAGATACTAAAGAGCCTATCAACGGTGTCAACTTAACTTATCAGAAAGTAAATAGTAAAGATGAAGTATTCTTTACTGGATTGCTTTATTCCAATCTTTCATATAAGACAGCCTTATTTACTAATGGTAATTGGAACTTCTTCCTGTCAAAGCGTAATTATAAACCGAGCATACCCACCACTTTCAATGTTTCTCCAAATAGTGAGCAAGACATTGTTTTAGAACTAGAAAAGCAAGGTACCGGTAAACTCAATGTTGATATCGTCACAGACGGTGATCAGCAGCCTATATATAACACTACTATTTTAGCAGAGCAGATGGATCATAATGGCAACGTTATCGATACTGTTCGTCTCAAAACGGATTCGGAAAACTCGGACAGTACTTTTGATCTGATAGAGGGAACTTGGCAGATAACAGCTGAGCACGAAGTGTATTTAAGTAGCACGCCCCAAATCGTAAAAATAGACAAAGGAAATACGGCTAATCTCAAAATAGCACTGAGCTATCCAGCTTATCAACTTGATTTTCATTTAGTGGATTCCATAACAGAATCTAATATACCTAATACAAAAGTTAAGATATATAAAGGCAGTACAGATACTATTCTGTATGAGAAATTAACTGATTCAGATGGAATAATCAGCTTAACTGGCGTAACTGCTTCAAACTTGCGTATTGAAATTGAGTCTAGTGAATACCTGAATAGTAAATACTACTTTGACAAGCAATTTACAGAAAAAGGTAATATTGATTTAGGTGAAATCCGTTTACGCCCCAAATCGGCAGAAATTGTACTACCAGATCTAACGATAACTTCTTTAGACAGCCAGCATCTCACAACAGATCAACAGCGTCTGACAACGACTGGTACGCTAAAAGCAACCATTGAAAACAAAGGTAATACCGATCTATTAAGTACGGAGGTAGGTATCACTGCGTTCATTGATGCCAATAAAAACCGTACGCTAGATGATAATGAAAAAATAGTCGGTCGCTCAACTGAGACTTTAGACCTAAATCAAGGCGCTACTACAGAGATTGGCCTAGCTATCAATGGAAAAGTCGATTTCCGTGATGCACCAATTGCCGTGATGATTGACAGTGAGAGCCAAATCGCTGAACGTGATGAAGATAATAATGTTCGATTGACCAGTGATGGTGTTGAGATTAAGCCGCCAGTTGGAACCTTGGAGGTTGAAGAAAAGTGGATGTATGGGTATAAAGCATCTGATGCAGATAGGCCTAGCAACTGGTCTAGTTTTGGTTCTTCAGCTTCGCCCGTTGCAGCGCCATTAGAAGATACTAATGGTGATGGCACTATTGGTCAAGGGGACATATCTTCAATTATTTATAATAACTATTTTAATCAAATGGTAGTTCTTGATGGTTCAACTGGCGAGAAAAAATGGTCGGTTGCAGTCAGTTCGCGGTATACATCACCAACAATTGCTGATATAGATAATGATGGACTCCCAGAGATCATTGTAAATAACGGCTCCCGTATTGAAATTTACTCAAATACAGGAAACCTAAAAAAAACATGGAGCGTGGGAGTAAGCTCAGATTTCTATTCAAATGATATTTTAATAGCTGATTTGAATAAGGATGGCAACTCTGAAATTATTATTGGTAACTCTATTAGCAATTACTCTTCCGGATTAATTACTAGAGGTAAATCTACTGTTCTTGCTATAGCAAATTTAGATGATGATGATATACCAGAATTAGTAACTGATAGAGGAAGCGAAAAAGTTCAGCTTGACGCGAATGGTACTATCACTGGTACTATCCAGTATTTTTCTTATAATAATTCTAGGAGTTTTGCATCTGTTGCTGACGTCACAGGTGATGGTAAACCAAATATTGTCACTACAGGTGATAGTTACTTTACTATTTTAGATGCCACTGGTAAGCAAATCAATAGATTCTATATACCAACTGGAGGTAGAGGCGGTGTACCAACGTTAGCAGATTTTGATGGTGATGGCATTGCAGATATGGGTGTGGCTGGTGCTGCTGCCTATACTGTTATGCGGAATGATGGCAGCATTATCTGGTCATCACCTACGCAAGATCGCTCATCTAATGTAACGGGTTCAAGTATCTTTGACTTTAACAATGATGGTAATTTCGAAGTCGTCTATGCTGATGAGGATTATTTTAGAATATATGATGCACAAACTGGCAGTGTGATATATCAGACGCCAAATTCTTCACACACGGCTCATGAAGCACCCATAGTAGTTGATGCAGATGCAGATGGTCATGCAGACGTTCTATTTGTTTCTAATATTTCAGGAGGAGGAAGAGCTGGACGCACCGCTGGCATCCGCATGATCTCCAGTAAAAACAAAGACTGGGCGAATACACGTAATATTTGGAACCAGTACAGCTATCATGTTACCAA
>NZ_CAJHBU010000037.1 GCF_904846715.1 Psychrobacter vallis | reverse complement strand
AGGCTATACCATCTTAGATCCAGAGTCAGGTGCTGGGGCGTATATGATTGGTGGCGGGCTTGATGGAGGTTTTACTGTAATTAAAGATAGTCGTGATATAGGATTTTCTTTTACTGCTTTGATGCCGAACTTTGGATTTATTGATAATGAAACCGAAATATTAATTGGACACCTGGCAACAGTTGCTCATGTTGTAAAGCTATCTATCATTCAAATAAACAAATTCTTTAGATGCAACAGAGAGTTGGTAATTAACATTGCAGTAGCTATTGGGATAGCAGTAATAATTGCTTTACTGCTGAGTACTGAAGCAGCTAGCTTGGGAGGAGCAACGCCTGTAGTGGCACCCGCAATATTAGCATTAATCGCGATACTACCTGCATCTGCTAACGCAAATACTTTGAATGCTAACAGTGACTGTAAATCTCAATGTTTATTCGCAAATGAGACTAATATAAGGGCAGTTTTAAGGCCCACAACCGAACTAACTCTTCAGAAAAGTGTATCTTTACCTGCTATCCAGAGATATGTTGAAAGATTCGAAAATGGTGAAAAGAATATTCCTCCGATAAAAGTTGATGGAAATATAATTGTTGATGGTAACCATAGATTTGTTACAGGGAAGCTTTGTAAGTCAGAAGTATCAAAAGTAGCTGGTAACGTTGCACCAAGTCAGATACCACTGGCGTATCCTATCAGGGATATTAAGATAGATATATTAGATTGGGGAAATAAATGATCACTTTAAAGTATATTGATAACAGCGATAACTGTACTGAGAAATCTTTATATTTTGATACAGATGAAGGTTTATATCTGTCCAATATGGATTTACATAGAATCAGTTTTGAAAATATGACAATACGTAATAGTAATATAAGCAACTCTGAACTGAGAAACGCTGTTTTTACTGACGCAACATTTATCAACTGTGACTTTTCGGGTTCAGGTTTTATCAATATATATTCAGAGAATACAACTTTTAATAATTGTATTTTTGATAACGCAAGGTTTTATTCTGTCACTTTCGAGAATAGCATATGGAATAAATGCTCATTTTTAAGTACCAAAATGCATCTCGCTATTATCAACGGTGATGATATGCAGAGTGCTGTCAACAATAAATAAATTGTCTAATTATGAGACACACACAAAACCTGAACCATGACTGAGCATGATTCAGGTTTATTCTTATTAGAAGTAGACAATAATAGAGAGAAGTGAATGGTATCAGTGCGACAAAAGCGCTTAGCCTCGCCGCCCAGCAAGGACAGACTATCTATACAGTGACTAAAGCCAACTATGCTGAGATACTACCAAAGCTGAACCACAGCGATATGGTGATGACGGATATTCGTAACGGAGTTAATGCAGGTAAAACGGTAACGGTTCATGATACACAGATTAGGTTTTATAGTTGGTTGGGTACTGGTTATACTATATTAGATCCTAATTCAGGCGCTGGGGCGTATATGATAGGCGGTGGTCTTGATGGAGGTTTTAGTGATTTTATAAGTTCTGTCACAGGATGGCTAACCTTGACTTTGACTACTTTAGCAGATGCAACGGCTGGTTTTATACATAGAGTTATTAGCTTAGGTTTTTACGCTGCTACAGCAACTATAAATTTTGTAACATCAATTATTACTAATGCTTTTCTTATGTTTAGGGATTGCGATCCTGTCACTGCGGCGATTTTAATGATTCCTATAATATGTGCAACTGCTATATTTTCTGTCATAGCCTTTGTAACTAGTATATTCCTAGTAGGCGTTTTAATTTCAATAATTGGTGCACTAGTAGTAGGATATATGAGTAGTCAATTTAGGGAGATAGCATGTCGCGTGAACTAAAGTGTCCAGTCTGTGACTATAAATTACGAAACAGATTTATATTAGTTTTTCAAATTAAGAATATAGGTGATAAACGTTTGCCTTGCCCAAATTGTGGTTATGAATTGATTGATGAAGGCAAGTTAATGCCATGGGCTATTAAAGCAGTGTTATTAGGAGTTCCTATAGCTCTGATAATAGGAAATAGTTCGAAAGCATTATACTTTATCATCCCAGTTATTCTTGTAGTATGGTTTCTTGCAGGTATAACTATACCTTTAAAACCAGCAGTCAGGTGTCAGAAATAGCTGAGCTTTTCTTCACTTGATTGGACTAGCATCTAATAAAAAAATTGTTCAGTCTTTGCGATTTTATTATTTTTTAGATTATAAATTTATGTTTTTTACAGTACTCTTACTTAACCTACGGTACATTCTCAAATAACTTAACGCCAGTAACTCGCTATGGTCTGCCATTTGCTGTAAAAATGGGTGGCGTGGTCATGGATATTGACAAGATCCTGCATACCAAGGTGGAAGTTAATAATGACAGAGAAAAACTCACAGCCTATAACCTCTCAAGCGGCCCAAGCTATAGCTTAAATGATGAGCGAGGATATAACAAGGATCTGGGAGACCCTTGTCCGAGCGCAAGAGTCAAGCTGTGCTCGGCTGTGAGTTCCTGAGCAACTGTTTGAAAACCCTGATACGCCAGAAAAGGAAGCCGATGGTATCAGTGCGACTAAGGCATTGAGTCTAGCAGCGCAGAAAGGGCAAACGATTTACACTCTCAACAAAACTAACTATGCTGAGGTATTACCTAAGCTCAATCATAGCGATGTGGTGATGACCGATATCCGTAACGGCGTGAATGCAGGTAAGACAGTGACAGTGCATGATACTCAAATCACGCTTAATGGCTGGTCAGGTACTGGTTATACTATCTTGGATCCGAATACAGGCGCTGGGGCGTATATGATTGGTGGCGGGCTTGATGGTGGACAAATTGAAGTAAGCTCAAATACTTGGAATTTTTTATCTTATATGTCTATGGTTGCAGGTAATTTTTCTGGCTATGTGGAGAATTTAGCAAAAATTGGAGGTTCTGATAATGTAGCTAAATTTTTAGGTAGAATAGGCAAACATATTGGTATTGCAAGAATTCTGATTACCCTAGCTAGTATCCCAAGTGATTGTGCTGAAAAAACGGTGGCTTATATGATGACAGGAATGTATATATTGATGCAATTAGCTCTAGAGAGAGTTCTTGTCGCTCTAGCCTTTACTGGGTGGGGTCTACTTATATATATAGGTATAATTATCGCTCTTGATGCATTCTTCGTTTTTGCAACAACACAGATTTCTAATCAGCTTTGTACTAGAAGAGAAAGTTAATATGAGGAAATCAATATACATTGTATTTTTTTCGATATTACTCATTACATCAGTCAGGGACAACAGCCTATTATCATCTGTTCTTCTTCAAATACTACTACTTATTCCAATGAAAAATATTATAATTAAATGGATTGTTAGTCTATACTGGAAAAAAAAAGAATCTCAGAATTTAACCTATAAAGCAGTTGAGAGCGCTTTCGTGACTAAAGGTTATGCAGCAAGTGTTATTATTCCAAAAATATTTTTCGAATATAGTGTTGGTAATAAAAACTTTCAAGGTAGCTTTATTTACGATTCAAGATTTTTTACATCTTATGCTGATACAGCAGAAGATTTCTTTGGTAAAATCAATAAAATAGAGTTTTATTACAATCCCAAGAAACCATATAAATATTTTGTCTGCAAGCCTCTAAGTAAAGGTATGCTAGTAGAATTAAATATAGTGAAAATAATTTCCGTAATATCATTGGTTTTTCTATTTTACAATTTATATTTAAATATACAGATTTTTTACTAAATATTAGACCGATTTTATAAGTCATCGCTAGCCTTTGAGCATTAGTTTAAGAAAGCTGAGGAGGTAGCTATTTTGCAACATATCCATTGTAGTTATCATTTAAGTATCTTAACCCCAATAAACCTGAACTATAACTTAGCATAGTTGAGGTTTACTTTTGTCAAGGGTATAGCAAAGTCTATTATAGCGACTTACGATCATAGTTCAGGTCAATAACGATAGAGAAAAACTTA
>NZ_CAJHBU010000036.1 GCF_904846715.1 Psychrobacter vallis | reverse complement strand
ATCATCCTGAACATGCGCTTGCTAAGAAATATATGAAGGGCACACCATCGGCTATTTTGACTTTTGGTGTAAAAGGTTATGGTCATTCAAGAGAAGATGCTGAGCGTGACGTAGACGAGTGGCGTCGGGAAAACCAGTACTAAAGTTGTTTTTAATATATTTTTCATAAATAAAAAACGTATTTACAAATAAAAATAGAAATGGTAAAAGACCGCATTGAAATAAAAATGTGGTCTTTTTCTCTTTAAAGGGTTGATAGTAAGATGACAGATTAAGAAACATACAGTGTTTGGTTTTTTATTTTTTTAAGGAGATATCATGTCTGATAGTTGCGCCAAGGTACTGGCTAATAAAAATTTGACAGTAGTTTTTATTGAAAGCGCGACCGCAGGGTATTTAGCTCATCGATTTTCTGTTTGTCCATACTCTGGTGATGTTTTAATGGGCGGATTAGTGTGCTACGACGTTTCATTAAAAAAGAATGTTCTCAACATCTCAAGCCAATTAATTGATGAGTATACACCTGAGTCTTTAGAGGTGACTCAAGAACTCGTCATTAAATCCAAAAAAATGTTTGAAGCCGACTTGCATGTTGCTTGTACAGGGTTGCTAAAGCCCGGTGGTTCTGAAACGAAAGAGAAGCCTGTTGGCACGTTTTTTTACTGTATTGGCTATAAAGGCGAGATTTATGATTTTCGCCGTGTATGTCAAGGCGCGCCTAAAAAAAAGCTACGCAGTATAAATAGTCTTATTTGTAAGAGTATTATTGACGTGGTAAATCAGCATGCTGATTAATTCACAATCTTACTGTTTAGTGCTTTAGCCCACCCTCTTGAATGATGACAGTGATTGCATACGGCGTTTAGCGCTAAGATATGTTCGACATAACCGCAATGCATACAGGCGTAAGGATGCCCATCTTCTAGGACTTTTGCTGTCTGAAATTCTTTAGGGAAAATGGGTAGTCCGTACTGCGTCTCATCGTGTGGAAATAACAAGATACTAAACTCACCATCTGTTTCGAGCAATCCAACCTCCACTTGTCCTAAGTGACGCACGCCTTGTTGACGCATTTCAGTAAAAAATTCATCGTGCGACATTTTACCTTTTTCGACATCTTTAATTATTAACAAACCATTTTCTACAATATAAGTGGGTTTGCCTTCTAAGAGAAGCTCAAAGAGCTTGTGTTTTGTGGTGAACCAAGTACAAAGTCTATAGAGAATTAGGACAAGGCTCATGATGAGCACCGCTTGAATAAGTGGCAAGTCTTCTGTGAACATAGGGTCACCAGCGATAGAGCCTAGTGCCAAAATAATGGTTAATTCAAAAATAGTGAGTTGGCGGATGCCGCGTTTTCCTGTACTTCGTAACAACAAAACGATTAGAAAAAACATGATGATGGTACGTATGGCTATTTCTGCTGCAAAAGCCCATGTCGTGTCATAAATAAAAATACTTACCCAGTCCATCTTATTCTCCTATTATTCTTTTTTTTAAAGTGTTGTTTAATTAATCATAAGGCAACTGCTTTTCGAATATTCTAGTGTAGATTTATTATATAAAGGTTTGCTGAATAATTTATGAAAGAAAGCGACCTTAGAATCGTATCCAAAGTCGCTTTTTACAAGATCACGGAATAATTAAGCTTAGGTCACAAATTTAATGGCGCCATAACTTTTACAACCAGCTTATTGATGATTTGTGAGTGGTATAAAAAGAATCAGAGGGCCTATGAAGTTATAACCTTGAGACTATGGAATACTTATTACTTGCACCTAAAGACCCGCTGTCTATTGGACGTTTTTTGCGATCATATAGGTCATTTAAATATAAATCACTTAAAAATCTTTGCTGCCAAGACTGTAAATCATCTTGTTGTAGTCCTTGCAGTAACGTCTGATAACGGAACTGACGCTCTCTCAGCGGCATCGTTAAGGCAGATTTTAGGCCTTCTATCATGCTTTTTGGCTGATAAGGATCTATGATGATAGCAGCATGCATTTGCTCAGCAGCTCCAGCATAACGTGAAAGCAATAACACACCAGGATCATCAGGATCTTGGGCGGCAATATATTCTTTGGCGACTAAGTTCATGCCATCTTTGAGCGAATTTACCCAACCGACATCACTTTGCCGAAACATCGTCATCAATTTCTCATGACTCAACGCAGTTTCTTTATAATTAATGGCTTGCCAAGAGCTATCTTCAGATAGCTTTTGCTGATTAATTTCATAAACCATTTTTTTGACATGGTCATAGAGATTTTGATAAGTTGGCAAATCTAAGCGACTAGGGCAAGCGACTTGTAATAATTGCAAATGATTTTGAAACGATGGGTTTTGCGCTAAAAAATCGCGATATGCTGCAAAGCGTTTTAACAACCCTTTTGAATAATCAATTCTATCTACTGCGATGATCTGTTGGAATGCATGGTCTTTGTTTTGACTAGAGTTAGTAGAACCTAATGAAGCCTCTAAAGATAATTGACTAACCTGTTCCTGAATTCGTGCTACATTGACGCCTATTGGATAAGTGTCAACCATTAATGAATGCTGAGGCTTTAAAGCTAAATCCACTCTCATTTTTGTTCCAATATAAAGAGAGGGTTTAAAAAAGTTTTGCTTCATATCTAACACATTTATCGGTGTGTTTGCTACAAAATGGTCTTTTATAAAAAGATCTTTCAAATAATACTGCAAGACATTCAAGCAGTTAGTTCTATCTTTCTGAGTTTGCGTACCTACTAGATCATAGTGGGCTAAATGATGAGTAATTTCACGGCCTTGTTCGAGCGTTTTCCAAAATTGTAATGAGGTAAAGGGAATATGTAAGAAAAATCCGATACGATTAGAGATACCTAACTGTCTACAATGATATGCCACGCTTAAAAAATGATAATCATGTACCCAGATTACATCTTCAGGCTTAATGATTTCTTTTAGCTGCTTAGCGAAAAGTCGGTTTACCTCTTGATAGCCTGCGTAATCTTGAGATTTTTGACTGATTAGATCAACTCGTTCGTGCAGTAACGGCCACAAAACATTGTTAGCGAAACCACAGTAAAATTGTTTATACTGCTCAGTGGTAAGAGCTGTGGTCATATAAGTAATACAAGTGTCTTCACCTGTCAGATTGGTTGGCTTGTTGCTAAATGAATTAGTGGGATCATTATCATGACTACTATTTTCAACGACCTTGCCATTCCAACCCATCCAAACCACTGAACTCCCTATTAAGACATTTTGCAATGCTACCGCCAGTCCCCCAGCCATCGGTTTGTTATCAGGTACTTTGACTCGATTTGATAAGACAATTAAGCGACTCATAGAATTGACCTCAACTTTTCCTTAATAGTGAGAATTAACTTTTATTGATCAAGATGGTTACCTATCACGTGCTTGGCAAAAACTTAGAAGGTTATGGAGTAAGTTTGTTACTTCCTTAATATCGTTGACATAATAATGAGCACAGGTCGACTCCCTTCCTACTTTAATGCCTAGCCCTTTTGGTGGTTGTTCTAAGCCTTCGACTATCTTTTTTGAATCTTGTATCGCTCTGAAACCGGCTTCATCAGTAATATCATCACCAATGAAAATTGCCCAAGTATCATTGCTAGATCTGTTTATTATTTTGCCTAGTAGGCATAGAATGGCAGTCCCTTTGTTTACACCTCTTGGTACCGCTTCCCAAACATATTTACCAGGTTTTAACACCCCATCAGGATAAGTCTTTAATACTTCCTCCATCAGGCGATAAGCCTCATCAGCCAAAATGGATTTTCTCCTGAAGCGTATAATCGACGGAATAAGGTTTACTTTCTACGAAGAAGTCGTCATAGACGGCACAAGAGTAGAGGATATCTTGCTTTATTTTATCTAGTTCTAAGGTATTAATAGAAAGCGTATTTACATCATTCAGAACCTCGTCTTCGAATTTACTAAAACTACTATTTAATGCTATTTCTAGACCATGAGTTGCTGCAATCGGTAATTCTATAGGTGACAATAATTCCCTAGCCTCAGTAAGACTACAACCAGTTACAATAGCTATTACAATGCCATGGTTTTGCAGTTCTTGTAAGATGCTTAAAGTTGAATATAGCACGATGCTATCTTTAGGATTTATTTTAAAACCTGAAAGCGTACCGTCTATGTCTAAAAACAAATAGCAATTTTTTTGATATGCTAAATACTCTATCAATAAATCCGGCTGCATACATATAGGATATGTATTCATAGTAAAAAACCGCTCCTGAAGCGATATTTCCTCATATATTTTTTAGCTTAAAGCTTCCAAAGATTTATATATATAAACTATTAAGCAGTAAACGTTTTAATAATATAGCCATAAAAAAAGCCAAATATTGTCAATGTTTATAATTGATTTACTGGTTTTTTGCAATTGATTAAATTTAATAAATAATTATAATAT
>NZ_CAJHBU010000035.1 GCF_904846715.1 Psychrobacter vallis | reverse complement strand
TGATAAGATAGTCGGCTCGCTAGATAGCTTAAGCCACAACGGTTTAAGAGTAGATAGCGAAAAGCAACACCCTATATATCGGTCACTGGACGACAGTGATTGAGCACTATTTAAAAGCATAACTAAAGAACAACTTGTGTGGATTTTTGCTGATTCAGAATGTTAAAAAATAAAGTTGGTTGACTATCTTTTCGATAGGATTCTAACTATAAAAATTATCATTTAAGACAGCAAGAAAACTCAAAGTTAATTCATTATATGAAACATACGAGAGCGTAATTGCCAGATTAAATGAGCCAAGTTTAGAAGCTTCTTTAAAGAGCTTCATAGCAAGATTAAACTGAAGAGTTTGATCATGGCTCAGATTGAACGCTGGCGGCAGGCTTAACACATGCAAGTCGAGCGGAAACGATGATAGCTTGCTATCAGGCGTCGAGCGGCGGACGGGTGAGTAATACTTAGGAATCTACCTAGTAGTGGGGGATAGCTCGGGGAAACTCGAATTAATACCGCATACGACCTACGGGAGAAAGGGGGCAACTTGTTGCTCTCGCTATTAGATGAGCCTAAGTCGGATTAGCTAGATGGTGGGGTAAAGGCCTACCATGGCGACGATCTGTAGCTGGTCTGAGAGGATGATCAGCCACACCGGGACTGAGACACGGCCCGGACTCCTACGGGAGGCAGCAGTGGGGAATATTGGACAATGGGGGAAACCCTGATCCAGCCATGCCGCGTGTGTGAAGAAGGCCTTTTGGTTGTAAAGCACTTTAAGCAGTGAAGAAGACTCTTCGGTTAATACCCGGAGACGATGACATTAGCTGCAGAATAAGCACCGGCTAACTCTGTGCCAGCAGCCGCGGTAATACAGAGGGTGCAAGCGTTAATCGGAATTACTGGGCGTAAAGCGAGCGTAGGTGGCTTGATAAGTCAGATGTGAAATCCCCGGGCTTAACCTGGGAACTGCATCTGAAACTGTCAGGCTAGAGTAGGTGAGAGGAAGGTAGAATTCCAGGTGTAGCGGTGAAATGCGTAGAGATCTGGAGGAATACCGATGGCGAAGGCAGCCTTCTGGCATCATACTGACACTGAGGCTCGAAAGCGTGGGTAGCAAACAGGATTAGATACCCTGGTAGTCCACGCCGTAAACGATGTCTACTAGTCGTTGGGTCCCTTGAGGACTTAGTGACGCAGCTAACGCAATAAGTAGACCGCCTGGGGAGTACGGCCGCAAGGTTAAAACTCAAATGAATTGACGGGGGCCCGCACAAGCGGTGGAGCATGTGGTTTAATTCGATGCAACGCGAAGAACCTTACCTGGTCTTGACATATCTAGAATCCTGCAGAGATGCGGGAGTGCCTTCGGGAATTAGAATACAGGTGCTGCATGGCTGTCGTCAGCTCGTGTCGTGAGATGTTGGGTTAAGTCCCGCAACGAGCGCAACCCTTGTCCTTAGTTACCAGCGGGTTAAGCCGGGAACTCTAAGGATACTGCCAGTGACAAACTGGAGGAAGGCGGGGACGACGTCAAGTCATCATGGCCCTTACGACCAGGGCTACACACGTGCTACAATGGTAGGTACAGAGGGCAGCTACACAGCGATGTGATGCGAATCTCAAAAAGCCTATCGTAGTCCAGATTGGAGTCTGCAACTCGACTCCATGAAGTAGGAATCGCTAGTAATCGCGGATCAGAATGCCGCGGTGAATACGTTCCCGGGCCTTGTACACACCGCCCGTCACACCATGGGAGTTGATTGCACCAGAAGTGGATAGCTTAACCTTCGGGGAGGCGTTCACCACGGTGTGGTTGATGACTGGGGTGAAGTCGTAACAAGGTAGCCGTAGGGGAACCTGCGGCTGGATCACCTCCTTATAGATGACATTCGGTCAGCAAGAATTCACAACAAGTTGTTCTTTAGTTTAAGCTTACGTTTTATATAAGCGTAATTGGGTCTGTAGCTCAGCTGGTTAGAGCACCGTGTTGATAACGCGGGGGTCAGTGGTTCAAGTCCACTTAGACCCACCATTTTACATGGGGCCATAGCTCAGTTGGTAGAGCGCCTGCCTTGCACGCAGGAGGTCAACGGTTCGACTCCGTTTGGCTCCACCACAATATAGACGGTTAGTAAGCTTCAAGTGCGAATAAATAAAATAGGTATCAAATAGAAACAAGTGATTTGCATAAGATTACTTCTTTCTGTTTTATACAGAATCTGTGACTCGATGAGAGCATAGAAACTATTTAAAAACATAGATATGAGTCTGGGTTAAGAAGAGCGTGTTCACGCGCACTTCTTAACCTTAGTAATCGACCTCTTAACGACATCAGTTGTTATCCCAGGGGTTGATTACTAAAAAAAGTAAAGAGAACTGAATCAAGCGTATAAACATAGGTGATATCGTTATCATAATTAGATTGTATGACACTTTGAAGTCGAAAGACTACTTGGGGTTGTATGGTCAAGTAATGAAGCGCACATGGTGGATGCCTTGGCAGTCAGAGGCGATGAAAGACGTGACAGCCTGCGATAAGCTTCGGGGAGGCGGCAATATCCTGTGATCCGGAGATTTCTGAATGGGGAAACCCACTTACCATAAGGTAGGTATCCTAATTTATTAGGAAGCGAACGAGGGGAAGTGAAACATCTCAGTACCCTTAGGAATAGACATCAAATGAGATTCCCCTAGTAGCGGCGAGCGAACGGGGAGAAGCCGATTAATTCTAATGTAGAAGAACAGCGTGGGAAAGCTGACCGTAGTAGGTGATAGTCCTGTATTCGAAACATTAGAGTTAACATATTAAGTAGAGCGGGGCACGAGAAATCCTGTTTGAAGATGGGGGGACCATCCTCCAAGGCTAAATACTCCTGACTGACCGATAGTGAACCAGTACCGTGAGGGAAAGGCGAAAAGAACCCCTGTGAGGGGAGTGAAATAGAACCTGAAACCGTGTGCGTACAAGCAGTAGGAGCCTCAATTTATTGGGGTGACTGCGTACCTTTTGTATAATGGGTCAGCGACTTATGTTCTGTAGCAAGGTTAACCGTTTAGGGGAGCCGTAGGGAAACCGAGTCTTAATAGGGCGTTTAGTTGCAGGGCATAGACCCGAAACCGAGTGATCTATCCATGAGCAGGTTGAAAGTGTCGTAACAGACACCGGAGGACCGAACCCACTGTCGTTGAAAAGCCAGGGGATGACTTGTGGATAGGGGTGAAAGGCTAATCAAACTCGGTGATAGCTGGTTCTCCCCGAAAGCTATTTAGGTAGCGCCTCGGACGAACACCATTGGGGGTAGAGCACTGTTTCGGCTAGGGGGTCATACCGACTTACCAAACCGATGCAAACTCCGAATACCGATGAGTGATATCCGGGAGACACACAGTGGGTGCTAACGTCCATTGTGGAGAGGGAAACAACCCAGACCGCCAGCTAAGGCCCCAAATTCCTAGTTAAGTGGGAAACGAGGTGGGAAGGCATAGACAGCTAGGAGGTTGGCTTAGAAGCAGCCATCCTTTAAAGAAAGCGTAATAGCTCACTAGTCGAGTCGGCCCGCGCGGAAGATGTAACGGGGCTCAAACTAGGAGCCGAAGCTGCGGATTTGAATTTGTTTTCAAGTGGTAGGGGAGCGTTGTGTAAGCCTGTGAAGGTGTGTTGTAAAGCATGCTGGAGGTATCACAAGAGCGAATGCTGACGTGAGTAACGATAATGCGAGTGAAAAGCTCGCACGCCGGAAGATCAAGGGTTCCAGTCCAACGTTAATCGGGGCTGGGTGAGTCGACCCCTAAGGCGAGGCCGAAAGGCGTAGTCGATGGGAAATCGGTTAATATTCCGATACTTGTTTATAATGCGATGGAGGGACGGAGAAGGTTATGTCAGCCTGGCGTTGGTTGTCCAGGTGAAAGGATGTAGGCTTACAACTTAGGTAAATCCGGGTTGTTATATGGCTGAGATCTGATAGCAAGCTGTACTTGTACAGTGAAGTGGCAAATACCATGCTTCCAGGAAAAGCTTCTAAGCAATAGTTATAAACGAATCGTACCCTAAACCGACACAGGTGATCAGGTAGAGAATACCAAGGCGCTTGAGAGAACTCTGCTGAAGGAACTAGGCAAAATGGTACCGTAACTTCGGGAGAAGGTACGCTGTTGATGGTGATAGGACTTGCTCCTTGAGCTGTTGGCAGTCGCAGATACCAGGCTGCTGCAACTGTTTATTAAAAACACAGCACTCTGCAAACACGAAAGTGGACGTATAGGGTGTGATGTCTGCCCGGTGCTGGAAGGTTAATTGATGGGGTTAGCGTAAGCGAAGCTCTTGATCGAAGCCCCAGTAAACGGCGGCCGTAACTATAACGGTCCTAAGGTAGCGAAATTCCTTGTCGGGTAAGTTCCGACCTGCACGAATGACATAATGATGGCAGCGCTGTCTCCAGCAGAGACTCAGTGAAATCGAAATCGCAGTGAAGATGCTGTGTACCCGCGGCTAGACGGAAAGACCCCGTGAACCTTTACTACAGCTTTACATTGAACTTTGACCTGACTTGTGCAGGATAGGTGGGAGGCTTTGAAGCCGAGACGCTAGTCTCGGTGGAGCCAATCTTGAAATACCACCCTGGTCATGTTGGGGTTCTAACTCAGGTATAACAATACCGAGGACAATGTATGGTGGGTAGTTTGACTGGGGCGGTCTCCTCCTAAAGAGTAACGGAGGAGTACGAAGGTGCGCTCAGACCGGTCGGAAATCGGTCGTAGAGTATAAAGGCAAAAGCGCGCTTAACTGCGAGACCCACAAGTCGAGCAGGTACGAAAGTAGGTCTTAGTGATCCGGTGGTTCTGTATGGAAGGGCCATCGCTCAACGGATAAAAGGTACTCTGGGGATAACAGGCTGATACCGCCCAAGAGTTCATATCGACGGCGGTGTTTGGCACCTCGATGTCGGCTCATCTCATCCTAGGGCTGAAGCAGGTCCTAAGGGTATGGCTGTTCGCCATTTAAAGAGGTACGCGAGCTGGGTTTAGAACGTCGTGAGACAGTTCGGTCCCTATCTACCGTGGGCGTTGGAAATTTGAGAGGATCTGCTCCTAGTACGAGAGGACCAGAGTGGACGAACCTCTGGTGTTCGGGTTGTCACGCCAGTGGCATTGCCCGGTAGCTACGTTCGGATGGGATAACCGCTGAAAGCATCTAAGCGGGAAGCCCACCTCAAGATTAGATTTCCCTAAAGAGCCGTTCAAGACTAGGACGTTGATAGGCAGGGTGTGGAAGTGCAGCGATGCATGTAGCTAACCTGTACTAATTGCTCGTTTGGCTTGACCATACAACACCCAAGTGGTTTGTATACAAGTCTAATTAATCTATCTTGTATAAGCTGTAGTGGCTTATAGAATAAAGACAGAATATTTCGATATCACCTTTAACCTTGATTCAGTTAGGTTACAAGTTGATCGACCATAAACTAAACACTTATAGTCAAACAATAAAAACAACAGACTCATATCTAACCCCCTTTGCTGACGACAATAGCACGATGGCCCCACCTGATCCCTTCCCGAACTCAGAAGTGAAACATCGTAGCGCCAATGGTAGTGTGGATTCGTCCATGTGAGAGTAGGTCATCGTCAGCTCTCTATTCTAAA
>NZ_CAJHBU010000034.1 GCF_904846715.1 Psychrobacter vallis | reverse complement strand
TACGGGTCACCATCTAATCAGCTTAAAACTCTGAGGAAATGGTGTGATATTTAATCCTTATCTACTACAGCCCCTAATTATAAGTTCCTGCATTAGTAGGATCAGTTACTATACTACTAGCTCTAAATTCACTACGGCTTAAAGACCCATCTTTACCACTATCAATAATCACTTCAAAACGTCCATCTTTACTAACAAACTTTTTATACTGATATTGTCCATTAGGTAGCTTTTTCGGTTTACCATTGGAATCGAAGTTATGGAAAATATTTTTATCGTCTGATAATTGATCCCAATTATTATTTAAATTACCTGATTTAAGATCATCTAGTAGCTTTTGGCTAGCTTTTGCATTCAAGCTTCCCCGTTGAGTAACATGAAGGTATCTAAATGTCTTACATGCCTCAGCATTAGCATTTCTACATCCGTCATAAGCTGCGTTAAATTCTTCATTTTGCTCCTTATCTATATCTATATATTTGACTAAAACAGCTCTACGACATTCGTTAGTCTTACAAGCTGAAAGCTCTTTTGCTCTTGCAGCTTCCTGTATGTGAGTCAAATAATTATTCTGTGTCTGACTAAAGCTTGTAGCATTACTAGCAGCATTTCCACCAACGACTGCGCCTGCCGCTGCTGATAAACCTAATAAAAGTGCGCCGCGAGTGGTCTCATCAACGCCTTGTTTGTCTAGATATCTTCTTACCGCTGGGATTGAGACTGCCGTCGTTCCACTAGATAGAGCGCCTTCTACACTACCAGTCGCAATAGCACCGACTAGTGTATGTAGAGCAACGCGATAGGCACCGCCATCGCCCCATTTCTTAGCTTCCTCTACATTACCATTAAGTATGAGTGTTTCTTCTCTTTTACTAGCATAATCCCCAACCGCCTTCGGTGCTTCCTTCCCAAACTCATGCGTAATCTGCGTCTGCGCTCCTAACTCCTCATTGACTCGACCAGCATCAAAGCTATTCTCAAGAATACCTGCATACTCTGCGCGGTTGTCCGTGGTGATGTCTTTATTACCTGCAATACCTGTGATACCAGCACGAGTCACACTGCTATCACTGTCGCTATCTGTGCCATAGCCTAGGCCGTTCATGCTTGCTTGCGGTTTATTATTGGTATTACCAACACTGACACCCACTTGGATAGCATCACCCTCATAGCTGGTGGTATTCCTGATGTCTTGCGTCTCTATGCCACCTTTGCTGACATAGTTATTGAGTCCTGCTTGTAGCGCAGCATCAGTGGTGGTAATCGCCCCACCTATGAGTGTGGTTTTACCCTTAGCAGTGAGATCAAGACCGCCATCTCCTGTAAAGATGCCCGACTGCTCACCAACGGCTTTATAATCCGCGTTAAGGTTGGTCTTGACACCATTGACCGAAAGACTAGAGCCTGCGCCACCGCCTGCTATGTCGATATCAGCGTTAAAGCCCATGTTCTTTTGTTTGCTGTCATAGGTAGCCGTGTCTTGTAGCGATTCAATGGTGACATCACCGCCGATAACGCCTTGGGCGCGACCCGTGTTAATGACGCCGCCTTTGATGTTGACATCTCGGCCAATGTCAAAGGTAGTGGTGCCGCCAACGTTTATTTGGCTATTGGTGTAAAGATATAAAAAAAGCCACGATCTTTTTAGTATCATGGCTTTTAGCTAATCAAGCTTATTTCAAACAGTTATAAATACCACTATAAATCCATATTAATAAATACTATTATTCTATTCAAAAGCTCAATATAGTCTACCTGTTCTTCATTTTCTTCATTTTCTATTAATAACTCAAAATTACATACTAAGTATCGTAGTTTTTAGTCTAAGTAAGTTATAGCTAAGGATTCAAAGGCTGCCAATTCTCGATTATATTTGTTAAAAATTCATTATATTCTGGATGAATTTCCAAGAAACGCTGACATGCTTTTTTTGCGTAATCAAAACTAACTTCCTCGGATACATAGACCTTCATATCTGGATCATTAAACCCTATCTCAAAGCAAACCCCTTCAAATACATCGTCAACATAAGGACTGTTTGGATCAGGATAATACCAATAACAACCTTCTACTCCTGCATTATCATAATTTACTAAAACATCATATATAGATTCTAAAAAAACACTACTTTTATATAGAGTGCTAAAGCATTCTTTTATAACTCCACTTGGCTTATTCTCATGAATTTCTTGCAAGTTGTAAAAATAATAATAATTTTCTGGTTCTTTAGGACAATAATGCAACTTACTATTGTGGGTGGACATTACTGATTACTCCTGTTTTTGGATTTATATAAATTTGAAAACTCACCCCATTAACCACACTGTCATACTGTCTTTTATTAAGTGTAATAGCCTCTCTATAACCGTTAGCAGCTGCTTCTAGCCCCATATCTAGTATTTCAGAGTCTGAAAATTTAGCAGGATCATAAACAGTTTTAGGGGAGCTTACCTTCTTCCATCCATCACGATTGCCAGCTCTATCATATCCTAGAATTTCATATTTAACCGTCACAATACCATTTACACCTGTGGGAGTCTCTGATACAACTCTTCCACCATGCTTTTTTAATTCTGCTTCAAAATTGGCTCGATTATGACCACCACTAATACCTTTTGCTCGAGTAAACCCATCCGCATTAGCTAAGTGATATTTTAAATTATTATCAACACTCATATTTCTTAAATTATTTAGAAGCTGCTCTCTTTCCTCCTTTTGTGCTACCAACTTAGCAGCTGATAGTCCAGCAGCTCTTATCGCTTTAAGCTCACTCAAAGGAATATAATACTGCTCTGGATAAAGTGGTTCTATTCTATCATCGCGAGTCGATATATCTGACATCTGGTTGTTGATATTTTTGGCAACTTTATTAAAGTCTTTTTGGTTGTTTCTATTACCTTGATAACTACCACCATAAGTGCCATAAATACTATTTTCATTATAGTAGCCACTATCGTCAAACATATGAATCGGCTTATTTGGACTTACAGAGGTATTGCGGTCTTTCTCTAACTCTACATTGCCATATTTAGCTTTTAAGGTGCTATAAGATTTTTGAGCTATTGCTATATCATTTTCAATAATTTTTTCAAATGCTTGAGCGTTTTGACTATAAGCTGATTTAGCAAAATCTTTTTTGAATGTAGCTAATCTATCATTTCCTTTTTTATCAAGTTCAGCATAGGTAACTGCATAAAGAAGACTTTTCCAGTATTCAACACCTCTTCCATATTTACTAGCAAGATCTTTTGCTGATTCATTCAGTTTCTGCATCTCACTCCAATGTAGCTGCCTATTATTCGCATCGACATTGACCCCATTAATAGTACTGGCTGTATCCAGTCCAGCAGCAACTCCCGCTCCTGCCAATGCCAGACTGGTAATACCTTTAGTTGCATTACTTGCAGTATCCGCATCCATACCTTTATCAATCAGCGCTTTAGCTAGCTTAGCTTGTACATCATTAAGCGTAGGCGCAGCAGCAGCCACACCGCCTGTGGTTAATGCCCCTTCTACGCTACCCGTTCCCAAGGTACCTAAAGCGGTATGAGCCGCGACTCGGTAAATACCGCCTTCATCCCATTTACTGATGGCTGTCATTTTCTCATCAGCACTCAGATTGGAATTGGCTCTAATAGCATTAATACGATTTTGTGAAAACTCAGCCACGGCCTTCGGCGCTTCCTTGCCGAACTCCTGCGTAATCTGCGTCTGCGCTGCCAGCTCCTCATTCACTTGACCAGCATCAAAACTGTTTTCTAGGATGCCTGCATACTCTGCGCGGTTATCCGTGGTAATGTCTTTATTACCCGCAATACCTGTAATTCCTGCACGAGTGATACTACTGTCGCTATCGCTATCTGTGCCGTAGCCTATACCATTACTATTGGCCTGTGGCTTGTTCTCAGTCATACCCAAACTAACACCAACTTGGATGGCATCGCCGTCATAGCTGGTGGTATTCTTGATGTCTTGCGTCTCTATGCCACCTTTACTGACATAGTTATTGAGTCCTGCTTGTAGCGCAGCATCAGTCGTGGTAATCGCCCCACCTATGAGTGTGGTTTTACCTTTAGCAGTGAGATCAAGACCACCATCGCCTGTAAAGAGTCCAGACTGCTCACCAATGGCTTTATAGTCTGCATTTAAGTCAGTCTTGCCGCCATTGACCGAAAGGCTAGAGCCTGCACCACCGCCTGCTATATCGATATCAGCACTAAAGCCCGTGTTCTTTTGTTTATTGTCGTAGGTGACATTACCTTAATTATAGATACAAAAAAAATCTACGACGCAGATCGCGTCATAGATTTTAGCTAAGTTAGCATTTTTTAAACACTAATTAATCCAGAATTCACTTTATTAAATTAGAATAGAAAAAATATGAATTAAGGTATTAAACTAAAGGTAAACTTATCTTCTTATTCAAATTTTTCATCTTGCTCTTTAACCTTCTCTAAAATAGAAATTATTTTTCAAATGAACTTATTCTGTTTTTTGAAATATTTGTGTCGATCCATACTAAGTTTATAGGTCTTTCCACACCTGTACTTAGTAAGTCCCATAATGCATCTACATTCTTACCATAACAGTTATCAACATTGAGCTGTCGTGCTATTTCATTATGAAAATCTAACTCGCAAAATATTTTTTCTCCGTAAATTTCAAGATCCATAGCTAGTTCCAATCATAAATATTTACCAAGTATATAAAACTATAAGTTATATGTATTTTTATAACGTAAATACAATTTACTTAAATATTTCTCCACTTTTTCTTTGTCTTTTGGGTGTTGCAAAACATACTTATCGACTATAAAAGACATGCTATCAATAAATTCTTTTATGCTGATTCTTGAGCTTTCATAATCTCCTATAAAAAATGCTACATGGTCAAAATTTTCAGGAAATCCCCAGTCTTGATCTAAACCAAACCCATTATTTTCACTGGAGGTCACACCTTCACCTTCACTTATTTAAAGCAGCATGCTTAAAAAACTTAACTTATTTTTTTCTAAAGCCTCATGAATTATAGAATATAAGTCTTTATACTCATTTTCAATTAAGTAATTTTTAGTGTTATCTAAAGACATATTGCTATCTCTTTATTTTCGCTTATCAACCTCATCAACTAGCAATTTATAAGCACACTCAAACCATTCCTTTTCAGTATTGTAACCTTCTAGTAATGGATCGAAGTCAAAGCTATTATCTTCAAAAACTTTCTCTGACAACTTATTTTTTAATATAACATTAATGTCATCAATTACATTTTGCACAATTTCTAAATTTTCTTTTTTAGCAAAAAAAAGTAGTACTTCTTTTTCTTCAGAAAACTCAGATTGCCAATCCTGATAAAAATAGCACTCCATAATATACTTGAAAGCATTAAGCATTATATTTCCTATGATTATTGTGATGGATACGAAGTAATAATTACAAAACCTTTAGGTGCTTTGGGATCTTTGTCAATTATTAAACGTACTTTTTGCGAGTTAGTACTTTTTGTTGCCCCCCTACTGATTACTCTACCAACGTTATATCCTAGAGATTGTGGCAATACTAAGCGATCAGGACCTGAGGACAATTTTAACCATTCGTTTACCTTGGTTTGGTTCAATCTGAGAGTATCTCCTATGGCACGCTCTGCAGTATAAAGGTCAGCAAATGTAGAAGTTGCACCGAGTCTTGGTTCAGCTGAAAGTCTTGCAATCAGCTGTTGATCACTTTTACCCACATGTTTGGCAACTGCATGACCACCTATATTATCATGGTATATTAAAGTTCGACCTGCATACAAATTAAAGTTATTAGGAATGACTTGAGCTGTAGGCACATACTTCCCAGATTTTGCAACCGTGCCAACCCCAAAGCCTACTCCACCAGTACCAAGAATGTCTATACCAAGTTGGAGGGTTTGAGCCGCTTCCTTGGATAACCCCAATCCTTGTAGTGTTTGAACAATTTGAGTTGGATCTTGTTGACTTAATGGCTTGCCAAAATTCTTCGTACCAGTAATTAAGTGATCACTAGAACTGGATAAACCTGCAGAGCCTGCTACTACTGCCGCATAACATCCTATGCCAGCTGACGCACCACAAGCATATGCTGCACCGCCTATAGACCCTACTCCTCCTATAGCGCCACCTCCAGCTTCTAGAGTTGGCTTGATATAACGATTCAATATACTCCTATCTTTAGCATTAAATTTATAAGCTAAACTATCAAAGTAAGTTATCAGTAACTCAGGATTGCTTTCTAGTTTAGCAATTGTCTGATTTCTTAAATCTCCATACTTTGACTTAACATAAGGGTTTTCAACAAAGTTTATCATTTTCTGAATAACATCATTACAGTCTCCACCTGCAGACCTGCATTTACCTTCAAATGAGCTTTTCTGAATGTTATATATTCTTTCTACCTGTTTTTTCGAAGCTTTATTTATATTTTTAAGATCCGCATAGTAGTAATTATCCTCAACCGCAACCTTACTCGTCTCAGCGGCATTAGCGGCATCATTAGCACTACCTGTAGTCGCACCAATACCAGCACCCAGAACACTAGTAATAGCGCTAATCGTATCTTTCTGCTCTGGAGTTAGCTTAGTAGGATCACTACTACCATAGATAAATTTAGAAATTAAAGGAGCAGTAGCCTCACCTGCACCAGCTGAAACGCCGCCATTCAATGCATCATTACCAGTCGCATAACTGATAGCTGCGCCCAAAATACCTTGAGCTAAAATATGAGAGGCACTACCTTGCTCTGATCGATCACCACCATCTATACTATTAACGACTTCATTTGCTTTAAAGTAAGTCCCGATCTGACTCGCTACAAAAGGACTGGCGGCTTTAGCCACATACCCTGTCACGCCATTTGAGTTCGGTCCATAAATAGCACCAGAGATGGCATCAAACAATAATCCTTGGTTTTGTACTTTGTCTGCTTGTTGAAGCAGCGTGTCTCTAGCAACAGTATTACCTAGCTGCCCTTGTTCTTCTGCATCTTTGCGTAATTTTTGTTCTTTAGCATTAATCTCAGTCTTGACTTTACGACGCTCTTGATCGAAAGCTTGGGTGATCTCAGCCTGCGCCCCAAGCTCCTCATTCACCTTCTCTGCATCAAACACATCATCTAACTGTCCAGCGAGTGCTTCCCGATTGTCTGTGGTGAAGAGGCCTTCTTTATCACTGTAGCCACTGACCCCGCCTTTGGTGATACTGCTGTCACTATCACTGTCTGTGCCATAACCAATACCATTCATACTGGCTTGTGGTTTATTATTGGTGCTGCCAATGCTGATACCTGCTTGAATAGCATCGCCGTCATAGCTGGTGGTGTTTTTAAGGTCGGTTGCGGTCACGCCTTGTTTAAAGACGATGTTACTCTTGCCATTGTCTTGAGCAGCTTTTGAGGTGACAAACACGCCACCTTTGAAGGTGCCTTTGCCTTCAGCGACAAGGTCGGCTTCATTGGCAAAGAGTCCAGACTGCTCACCAACGGCTTTATAATCCGCGTTAAGGTTGGTTTTGCCGCCATTGACCGAAAGGCTGGAACCTGCGCCACCGCCTGCTATGTCGATATCAGCGTTAAAGCCCATGTTCTTTTGCTTGCTGTCATAGGTGGCGGTGTCTTGCAGTGACTCAATGGTGACGTCGCCACCAATAGCGCCTTGGGCGCGACCTGTATTAATGACGCCGCCTTTGATGTTGACATCATTAGCGATGTCAAAGGTAGTGGTGCCGCCAACGTTGATTTGGCTGTTGGCATAGGTGGTGCTGTCACTGTTGGCAAACCCTTTAGCACAGCTCGCGCTGGCAGTGATACCTGCGCTGCCTGAGGTATCTGCATAACCACCAATAGCGGTACTTGAGCTTTTGTTATTACTACGGGTATTGCTGTTTTGTGCCACGGCATTGACGTT
>NZ_CAJHBU010000033.1 GCF_904846715.1 Psychrobacter vallis | reverse complement strand
GCTGATATGTTAGAGAAAGAAGCGGATGGTATCAGTGCTCAGTGCGACAAAAGCACTTAGTCTCGCCGCCAAGCAATACTAGATCTGTAATTTCTTATAAATCAATATCCTCTCTACTGGTTAGCGTAAAAGGAAAATCATTAAAATATCGATTTTATAAAGTATAAATATTATACTTATCAGGTGACCAAAACAAGACTATTAGTCAACATACAATGTATTAAAGTATGCTAAACGTCTTAAAAAAATAATCTCTATAGCCCTTACTACATAAGTCTTTACAGGTTGACATAGATTAAAGTAATTTAATGAAATATGGTAGCTCTAGCTTGTCACGCTGGGGGTCGCGGGTTCGAGTCCCGTCCGCTGCGCCATATTTAAAACTTAGTTTTAATACAAAAGTTTCAACCTCAAGTATTTATATTTGAGGTTTTTTTGTGTCTGTCATCTTATATTGAAGAGAAATACTTTCAACGCTAAGTCTTGCAACTTATTATCATTTCTAGTGCTGTTATTGGCTAAGACTTGCCACTATAGGCAGTTCAAAATAAAATCGCACTCGCTATATAGTTGATCCACTTTCAAAAGGTTGCAGTTCTACAGGTGTGAATTTTATGAAGCATCTGTCACGCCTGTGAAAAGCAAGCGAGGAACATTTATACCAGTAGAACACAATTAACGTATGCACCATTTTGATTCTGGATTGACTATAATAGGATCTTCACCTGAAAATAACACTCATCTTTGATGGTGATACTGACTTTGCCATGATGGGCATGTGCGATGGCCTGCACGATGGACAACCCCAAGCCCGTACCCAAGTGTTGGCTGTTGGTTTTGTCATGACGATAAAATCGCTCAAATAGTTTAGCTGCTTGGGTTTGAGTGAGTGGTTCGTGCAAGCGATTAGTGATGGTTATGATTAATGATGGCTGCTTAGGAGTGTCTGTTAAAGCATTCGTGCTATCTTTTGCGATGCTGGCAGAAACCCCAGTGGCCACAATAGTGATAACGCTATCGCTCGCTGCATAATAGACAGCATTGGATATTAGGTTGGCGAATAGTATTTGTAATAAGCTCTCATCGCCTAATAGGGCATCAAAGTTACCCTTTTTTTCAAAAGATATACTACGGTCTTCGGCTATTATTTTGTAATAATCAATGAGCTTTGTTATCAGCGACTCGGTATCGACAAGATTGAGCCGTGAGCTATAAAGTCCTTTTTGAGTTTTGGCGAGTAATAGCATGTTATTAATCAAAGTGGATAACTGTTCGAGTGTGCTGTGTTGATGATGCAATTGTTCAATATATTCTTGACGGTCTCTAGGTTTGCTGAGCATGACTTGAGTTTGAGTGTTCAGGGTTGCCAGTGGTGTGCGCAGCTCATGAGCGATATCATCTGAAAACTGTGATAGGGCGTCAAAATTGTGTTCGAGTTTATCCATCATGGCATTATAAGCATCAGCCAATGGTCGCAACTCACTGGGCATGTCAGCGACAACGATTCTATCGTCTAACTGCTCAGCATTGATACGCGTCATTTTATGACTGATGGTAGATAAAGGGGCAAATCCTAAATACACACTAAAAGCGGCTACCGACACCAGTATAAAAGTAATGGCAATAAGTATCAGGATGAGATCGCGATTAAATTGCTCAAGGTATTGATGATGCACATCAATGGGTAATGCAATTAATGCTAAATAGTGAGAGTGCTCTATGATAATAGCGCGAAAATGGCGGTTGTTGAGTGGCAAGTCAAATGGCTGGTCACGATGCTGCTGCCACAGTCTTTTTACCAATCGGTTGTCATTAAAAGTATCAACAAAGCCTTCAGGCTGACTGTCAATGACTTGTCCCTGATCATTGGTGATGACGGTTTTGACCTCGTAGCCCATTCTAAAGCTTTCTAATGAGGGTGACTGATAAGTCGGGAAATTAAGTTGATTAAAGGAGCGGGTAGCGCGCTGGTCATCAGATGTAATATCTGTCATGTGCTGGCGCAAATTAAAAGCAGCGTGAGTCAGAATTTCTGAATCCATTTGTTCAAAATGATGGTTAACTGAGCGCTGTATCCATGTGTATAAAAAAGCTTGAGCTATCAGTACACAGAGCGATAATACTAGCGTCGTGCGCCACAATAATGACAAACGTCGATTGTCTGATTTGTATGCCATTTTATGTTACTTCAGAACGGGTGGTGTCAGAGCTGGTATCAACTGCTTCTAACTTATAGCCCATACCGCGCACAGTATGAATTAGCTTCATTTCAAAGTCGTCATCGACTTTGACCCGCAACCGCCTTATCGCCACATCGATCACATTGGTATCACTATCGAAATTCATATCCCACACTTGTGAGGCAATCACAGAGCGCGGCAATACTTCACCTTGGTGCTCAAGAAAAAACTGTAATAAAGCAAATTCTTTAGCCGTTAATTTGATGGGCAGCTCACCTCTATGTACGCGTCGTTTGGCAATATCCATTTTCAAATCAGCACTGTGCAATATAGTGTTGGCATAGTTTGCTTGATTGGTACGGCGTAGTAAGCTTTTTATTCTGACCAGCAGCTCAGCAAAGGCAAAAGGCTTGGTAAGGTAGTCATCACCGCCAATTTCAATCCCTTTTACTCGATCACTGAGATCGTCTTTTGCAGTCAAAAATAACACAGGAGTAATATTACCAGCAGCTCGATAATTGCGAACCAGCTCAAAGCCACTCACGTCAGGCAACATCACATCCATCACCACGACATTGTAGTCTTCAGTCATAAGAGCATGATAACCATCTAGGCCAGTTGTTTTGTGCTCAACGAGAAAGCCCGCTTCGCTCAAGCCTTTTTTTATGTAGCTACCAAGCGATAATTCATCTTCAACTAACAATACTTTCATAGCATGCTCACGCCGATTATTTAGATGGATATAGTTTATCCACTATAAAAGCGTTACAGCGTTAACCTCGCTTGAAGTATGACATATACATCTGCACTCGGTTGCCTTGTACCACTCTTAAATTGGATCAACTATAGCAGTATTGCTGTATATACTGTCATCAATGATAGAGCAATAGTCAACGTAATTCTATGATTGGGCTATAAGATGACAGAATTGTCATCTTGATGTCATCTGATTGTCAGAGTCATGCTGCTAACTTGTCATTTATATGATTGAATTATTCTAATATCAAAGTGCTATTTAAGGTGTGTTTCTTCTATTTTGAACTGAATAGAGTTGTTAGAAATATCGCTTGTGAACGTTCGACGCACCCTAAATGAGATGAGAAACCATTATGACTATTTTTGCTGTTAAGTCTACTCTCAAACCTTATAGTCATTCTCCTAAGCTAATGAGAGTTACTTTAGTCGTGTTAGCCGCTGCCATATTATCTGCTTGTGGACAGTCTGATATCACTGTTTCTGATGCGAGTGCTTCTGAAGAGAGTATGAGTGATATCAGTACCGTTGATACCAACACGATACCAGTGGCGCAAACCGTCACAGAGACTCAAATAAGCAATCCAGATCTACTCAAAAATGTGTCAGCCACCATTTATAAAGATGCCAATTGTGGCTGCTGTAAAGAGTGGGTAGATCATGCACAGGCGCATGGTTTAAGCTCAACGGTTCAGCATCCAACAGACTTGTCATTATTTAAAGATCGCTACGGTGTGCCGACTGAAATGCGCTCTTGTCATACGACTGTTACTACTGATGGTTATGTCTTTGAAGGCCATGTACCTGCAAAATATGTGGCTGAATTTTTGCAAAATCCGCCGGAGCAAGCCATTGGTTTGGCTGTCCCAGGCATGCCAGTCGGTAGCCCTGGGATGGAATATCAAGGCCAATTCATGCCATATCAGATTATGCAAATAAACAAAGATGGTACACATCAAGTATATGCTGAAGTGGGTTCTGCCGCGCAGCAACTCTAAGCTGATATTTTATTGCCGAATATATTTTGTGGAGTTTTAATCATTTTACAGTCTACTTTTAATATATGAGCTGAATAACTGTTTTTAAGCTGGTGAGTCTTAGTTGACCTCCAATTTTTATCTAAACCACAATAATGAAGAATATATCATGAAGAACACTCAAAACACCCGTCTTACCATTCTTGCTGTTAGCGTCAGTGCTATATTTATGCTTAGCGCCTGTCAACCTACTAATGAGAATACTGATGCTACGGCGACAGAAAACATTGCTCCAATGAGTAATACGGCGACAGATGCTCACGCGATGGATGCACATGCTGGTCACGACATGACAGGTGACGCGATGACGAGTATGAATAAAGAGTATCAAGATGCCATGACGGTTATGCATGATGAGATGATAAGTGGTATGGAATACAATGATCCTGATGTTGTATTTGCGCAGGGCATGCTTAGTCATCATGTGGGTGCCGTTAACATGGCAAAAATTCAGCTAAAGCATGGCACTGATGCAGAGATGCGTCAGCTGGCGCAAGAAATAATCGACGCACAGCAGCCTGAAATTGAGCAAATGCAGAACTGGCTTACTGATAATCCTGATACTACTGAGCCAACAGCTGCCACTGAAACCATGCAAAAGTCCTATGCTGATGGTATGGATGCGATGCATGGTGAAATGATGGCCGGTATTGCTGATCCTAATCCTGACAAGGCCTTTGTTCGCGGTATGCTTCCACATCATGCTGGTGCGATTGATATGGCCACTGTACAGCTCAAATATGGTAAAAACGAGGAAATGCGCAAACTGGCACAAGACATAATCGACGCACAGCAACCTGAAATTGAACAAATGCAAAACTGGTTAGCCAAATATGATGGTTAGATGACCGAGATTTTTAATCCTCATAAGCTAACTGGTAACACACCCTAATCTAAAGAAACGGTATATCCTATGGTTGTACCAGTTTCTTCATCGTATTTTCGAAAAGGTAAAAACCAAATATTAATAACCCTCCCTTTTTTCCAAAAATCAAAAGTCTTTTCTTGCTCTATAGTGTAGGTGGATCTTTTTTCTAAATCTACTAATGATATAGATAGTGAATCAATACTTTTTTCAAATAAATTGTCTTTTACACAAAAAGAAAGTATGGGTTGATAAGGGCCAATATATATATAATTTGATGTCTTGTGGGAGTATATTTCTATAATTGCTCCACGCGGAGGCATAACATTATGGAAATTAAAAGTAACTTTCACACTATTATCTTTGTCTAAACTGTCCAGATAAAAGTTATATTCTTTTTCTAAATCAGTCTGAATAAGTGAAAAATCATTTTCATTGAAATATTGATGGTTGAATACATGCATTGATTTCACCACGTAGAGGTATATAAGAAGAAAAGATAACAATACAATGATAGGTAAAATAAATTTTAAGCTGTTTTTTTTCATGTTTATTTCGGAGTAAATTTAGTTATGGATGCAGGCAAGCCTGTTGGAGTATTTGCAGCAATCGGAACTTTCAGTCCACCACCTTTTCGCCATAAAGCATAACCATTTGTTCCTTCAGATACGGCACCTCTCGGAGCTAATCCCCACATATTTTTATAGTTTGTACTTAAATAACGTATCCGTACCATGACGCAAATACCAGCGATGAATGTAAGAGGTTATTTGATTGAATGCTTCAAAGCTGAATGGGTAGCGATAGTCTAGATAGGAGGGGAGGCATCGCCACCTGCTAATGCATAATTGACAGCACTTTCAGGGGTAATACGTGGTGCGTCAAATTCTGTGCTATAAGTTTTGATTTTCTTGGTCAAGGTAAACTCCTTATCGAGTCGTTAGCTTACCAAGTTTACTTATGCGATTTCTTCAGTATAGCTCAAAATTCTGGAATCCGTCTAAACGTACGCTTAGAAAATACAACGGAATCGATAAGAAGAACTTCCATTTTTTTCTAAAAGAGTGTGAGTTTAGATTTAATGATGGCTCACCCTCTAATCCGCTTAAAACTCTGAGAAAATGGTCTGATATTTAATCCTTATTTATTACAGCCTCTTTTTTTATAGTTTGTGGATTAGTTATGGGTGTCCATGGTGTACTAAACATAAGCTCTTCACCATTCATACCTGATAATCCACTCGAAATAAAGACATTGCAGTTTTGTATAATCATATCGTTATTTTTTCTCTCATCACAGTACTTAGGACTAGCTACTTGCAGGGAATCAAAATTAATAGTCAAAAGTATTTGACTGACTATCTTTTCTTTATGTATATCATAATAGAAAGCGAAAGATTTAATGTCGGGACTTAATCTGCATATATAGTACAGATACTATTTTTCCATAGTATCAGAATAAGAAAATTTTTTTGTAGATAATGCAATGCATTGAGAGGCATTTTTAGGATCATTAATTATTTCATTTACTTGCTGATTGAATTGATAAGCTAATGAAATTTTAGTCGTTAAAAATATTAATATAATAGCTACAACTACTTTTAACAATTGCATCTTATCACCCTCCAAAATTATCTTTAATATATGATTTATTTATTCTAAAGGTGTGATAACCTTCATTCATATTACTAATATTTATTTTATGAGGTCTTGACCAAACGGTCATATCTCTACCTTTGCTATATCTTTCACGATATCTTTGATAGTGATGATTATAAACAGGGTACAGTAGATTGCTAGGATTAAATGACCTTATAGAGCCACTTGCTCTGGGATTATGATATGGATTTATATTATTAATTCTATCTCTTGATATTAAATTGAAATCAAACTCATCCTTGCTTCAGTGTCCTAGGTAATCATCTGGAGGTGGAATGTAGTCATAACTATCAACGATGTAGCAAACTATAGATTCGATAGTTATTTGAAACCAATCACCTACTAGCGCAATGACACTATAGTCAGCAATTGCACTGTAGACTGCAAACGAGCCAAATGTTGCCCATAGATCATCAATACCCCCTTCAGTAACATAAGTCCAGCCTTTATCAAACCTACCATTATCAACTCTACTCAATTGTATCTGCCAGTCTCTATGAAGAAGTTGACAACTATTACCACTATTAACGTTTTTGTAATTACGGTTTGAGTATAAATTTACTTTACTATTAGAAAAATTAGAGTTTGAAAATGCTCCATGACTAAAAAGATATCTAAGTATTACATCTTTACTATTGTTGGTTATAGTGTTGTGAGTAAGATACTCAATAGCATTATTATAACGAGCAAAATTACTTAGCCACGTATGATTGAATATTGTGGGGTCGTAATAGTTGAGTGCTGGATTAGATGTAGCCCAATTTCCTTTATCCGTATTAGTCATTACTACGCTATTGCTGGTTAGCCATTTCTCATTAAGATAGGCAGCCATATGCCAACCTTTTGCACGCATAGCAGAGGGTATATCTGTGAGTTTAAATAAAGGCACACTAGTCGAAGTCTGATTCGTTGAGTTATTCGGTGTTAGTGTCGAACGGCATAGTTGTTCAGCGGTGCATCTAAGAGTGAATGCTTCCCTAGTACCCTGCTTAGTACCTCTTACAGTAATTGTCCCATCTGTGTGATAGTTAATGTTTGTCACTAATACTTTGTAATCATCTGCCATAACATTATCCAATAAATATTCCAAGCTGTGGAGGAGTTAATAACTCAATATTCTCTTCTTTATCTTCGGTTATTTGTGGAGTTTTACCTTCTTCGTCTGTCTCTAGCATCTCAATATCGCCATTTGAACGTTTGATCCAAACGGTTTGATTTGCGATGGGTTGTTGAGTTTGTTTTTCTAATAGTTGAAAACCTTCGCCATAAATCAGACTTAATATACTTTCCGTAAGTTTTAGCATTTTGCTTGGCCACCCTGCCAATCCCAATCCATCCATTCCACCCCCAGCCTTACTATGCTTACCACCTTTCTCCGTAAACGATTTTGCACTGATGGTGATATCACCACCATCAAGAGTGATACTCGCACCACCAGCCGTCAGCGTAATCTTATTGGTCGCCACTATCTCAACTTCTTTGGTGGAGGAGGCGATGTTCACATCTTGCTTAGCGATTGCTTCAAGCTTACCTGTGTGCGCGGATAAGGTAATATTGTCTTTAGCATTGGTCATACTAAATTGACCATCGGCTATTATATTGAGTGACTCGCTGCTAACTTGGCTGTGACTATCGCCACTACTGATTGTCATATCTTGCTGGGTCGTGGTAATCATTTCACCCATCGACCGATGAATTAAAGTATCTTCACTGATATAACTACTATCAGCCGCGCTATCGATCAGCGTGTAGGGTATTGTTTGATGCGTCTTAGTTTCTTGTTCTTTCGTGGTTGACTCAAGTTGGGACTTGATGGCTTGATGGTCTTTCACATTACGTCCGAGTCCATTCGCCAATTGCGCTAATCGTTCGGCCAAGTGCTGAATACCAAGGGCAGTTTGAGTCAAGGTCGGGGTGTGGTGCTGATAATTGTGTTGTCCAGACTGTAT
>NZ_CAJHBU010000032.1 GCF_904846715.1 Psychrobacter vallis | reverse complement strand
CTTTTGTTATTACTACGGGTATTGCTGTTTTGTGCCACGGCATTGACGTTAAAGTCGTTGTCGGCTTGGAATAAGGCATCATTGCTGACGTTTAGGTTGCTGCCATTAATGTTGATATTGCTGTCTGTACCTGCCCCTGTGGCGATCAGGGCAAGGTTATTGGTATCAATACTTGAGCCTTGGTTTTCCTCGGTGACACTGCTGCTGTTTGATTGGCTTTTTTGACTACCGATGGTGGCTTGGATGCGGGTGTTGCCTACGCCTTTTAGATTGCCATCTAGTAGATCGTACCCTGCACTGTTCGCTTCTTTAGCGAGTGCTTTTGTCTTGAGGGTGGCGGCAATACCTGCCATGCCTTTCATACGCGTGCTGTCTGTGTCACTCCCTGCGTCAATGAGACGATCGATGCTCTTGATATTATCTACTAGGCTGTTTGATACTGAGACGGTGAGACCGCTTTGCTTAAACTTCTGCTCGCTTTGGTTGGTGGTGACGTCCATGACATTGTCAATGTTGATCTGTTTGGCACGAACAACGGTGTTGCCACGATTGGGGTCATTGAGGTCTTTGTCGCTATCCGCACCCATACCAGCGATGAGGTTGCTGCCGGTCTGTTGGTAGTTACGTCCAGCAGTGATGATGACGTTGCCGTCGATGGCGCCGACTTGGCTTGCGGTGTGGGTGAGCTTGGTGCTGGTATTGTTATCATTGGTTTGCTGCTTACCAATGGTGAAGCCGATGCCGCCATCAGTGCCAAACAGTCCTGATTTTTTGGTTTGACTGAATTTGGTTTCACTAGCAGTATTCTCAGCCGCTAGGAGGTTGACATCACGACCTGCGGTGAGCTGGATGCCGCGATCACTGCTGGCGTTGGTGCCTGTGAAGTTGATGTCTTGTCCTGCTTGTATGAGGATTTGCTCGCCTTCGATGTTGCTGGTGATGGCATTATTGCTTTGGCTGTCAAAGCGCGATTGGGTGATGGTTTTACTTAAGAAGCCTTTGTCAGTGGTTTTAACCGCGGTACTTAGGTTCTGTTTGTTTCGTCCTTCGTTAAAGTCGACAGTGCCATCAGCGATGATACCAACTGTGCCATTGTCGCTGTTTATGTTGACGGCAGTGCCGCTGATGTTATTGCCTGTGATGATAATGTCGTCATTACTACGCAGCTGGCTACCGATATCAGCAGATTCGCCTTGCTTAAAATAGTTATTGGCATCGCCAATGCTATTGGACTGGTAGCCCACGTTGACGGCATTAAGTTTAACATCGCCTTTGGTGTCAATGACACTGCGACCCCCTTGGTTATCAAGACGACCGGCAGCAAAGACGGTGTTGCCGCCAACGTTGGCGACAAAGGTATTCAATGGTTTGCCGTTGTCGTCTACCCGATCTTTTAGGCCATCACCAACATAGATGCTGGCGATTTGGCTGATGCCTGTACGACTGGCGCTGCTGGCACCTTTGGTGGCACTGGTGCTGTAGGTTTGGCTTTGATTGTTGAAGTCGCCACCCACATCCAGCTGCATGGCGCTGTCTGCGCCTATACTGCCACCGAGGTTGTTTAGGTTGTTCGCCGTGCCAATCTGGACGTAGTTGCCTTTGATCAGGCCACCGTTTTGGTTGGTCAAGTTGTTTGCATTGATGTTGAGGCTTTGATGACCAATGATGTTGCCTTGGTTATTCAGGTCACCTGTCAGCTGCATGTCAATACGGTTAGCCGCGATGAGGTTGCCTGTACCATCGATTTGACCAACCGCTTGACGGGTATAGATTTTGGGAACGAGTACAGCTTGGCGACTACCATCAGCAAGGGTGATGTTTTGCTGCTCCATCCAAACGATGTCGGTGGTTAGCGTAGCCACTTGAGCTGCACTTAACGCAATGCCCGGACGCAGATTGAGGGTTTGAGCAGCCGTAATGCCAGCATCCATTAGCCCTTTATATTGCGCATCTTGATCGCTATAGTTTGCTAAGTAGTAACGCCCCGTTAACATCATGATCTGATCACGGATATACTGCTGCTCGTAATAGCCATCCCCTAAGCGCTTTTGGGTGATATTGGCATCAAACTGAAGTCTGTCTAACATATAATCTGAGGTCAGCCAGTTTTTATAGTTGGCAAAGGCAGGTTCGGTTTCGATCAGATAGTCGGCACTGCTGTCTGGATTGATACCATATAGGCCACTGTTAGGTAACGTAGGCGCAGTGCTGCTGCTACGAATCTCTTCGGTTGGCGTGTTAGTAATGATTGTGCCATCATTATCCTTAACGTTATGGGCAATCACTACTTTATCGATATCTTGCTTTAAAATAGGGAGCTGGTAGGCATCTATCAGATCAGGCCCAGTAATATAAGCCACTTTGTCGCCAATATTATCTCTGCTTTTTTTACTACCTAGGGCATGGCTATGCACTTCTTTTAGTTGGTAGTAACCGTCTTTAGTAACTACCTCGCGGCCAGTTTCATTAATATTAGTAAATTTATCACCAATAATTGAGCTGCCATCTGCTGTTATCGCAATGCTTTTATCATTGGTCAGACTTTCTCCTGTTAAATAAAAGTCGCCTCCAGATATGATTCTTGCAGCATCAGAGGAGATGACTTTATCTCGATAGACACTTTCAGTATAGTCATAGTCATAATAATCTTCGCCAAGTTTCTCATCGGTTTCTTTTACATAATAATCCCAGCTGCTTGAGCGCAGCTGATCTTCATCAAAAAACCGACCTTCGTCATCTTTTGTGAAACGCCATTTTGACACTTCTTTTTCAGAAATCAGCTCTGAAACTTTCTCAAAATCCGCATTTACATTGTTTAGCGTGTCCGTCGTGATACTCATATCACCGACAGACTCGATAGAAGCGCCTTTATTAGTCACGGTAGTCGCACGGCCTATGGCTTGATGATTAGCATCTAAAGCGCCGCCGATATGCAGCTCACCGTTACTCAGTAGACGAGCTTGCCCGTTAAAGTCTGTATTAAAATTACCGGCGCGCGCCTGATTGGGGTTATTGTTTAGGGTGGTCACACCGATATCTAAGCGATTGCGGGCCGCGATGACAGGCGCAGGATTTGCATTGCTAGTGGTCGCATCAGGCGTATTATTGAGCGTGTTAGCTGCTATCGCGACCTGATCGCCATAGATACGACCACCACTATAATTATTGACAGTACTGCCAGCCTCTAAGTAGGTGTTTGCGCCGTTGATTAATCCACGATTATTGATATCAGTTTTTGAATTTAAAGCAGTAGTACCGCTACTGCTTAGCTCAGCGCCCAATTTATTGTCGATATGATTGGCGCTAATAGTGAGCGCGTTTTGAGCTGCCAATTTGCTAGTATTGGTAAAATTTCCTTGGCTAGTTAAGGCTAGAGTAGTGCCTTGTATATTATTGTTACCGCTGTTGATAGCGATGTCGTCAGTGACACTAATATCAGCACGTTGTACACCGATGATAGTGCCATCAGTATTACTAAAGCCTTGCGCCTTGATAGTTAGATTTTTATCACTTTGGATACGACCTTTGGTATTGGTAAGATGACCGCTGCTATTAATAGTAATATTATTTTGGCTACTAAGTTCTCCTTGAGTGTTATCAAGAGTTGAGCTTTGCGTCGTGATTGTGCCGTTAGCGCGTACTGCACCACTGGTATTATTGAATGCATTTTTTGCCCGAAGTGCAATATCACCGATTGCTTCGATAGTCCCTTTCGTATTATTTATCTGATCGGCAGAAGTAATGGAGATGGTATTAGTCGCTGTAATTTGACTGTTACTGTTATCAAAGTTTGCCAACTGCCAGTCGATGTTCTCAAGCTGCACCCGACTATTAGTGTTAATTAGGCTGCCATTATTAGCAATATCAAGAGTACTGACCGCTAAGCTGGATTTGCCTTGATTAACCACAGTGTCGGCGGCAATATTGATCTTGCCATTACTATAGATACTGCCCGTGTTGGTAAGATTATCTGCGCGAATATTGCCATCACGCGTAACGCTTGGAAGTGGTACTGGATTTGGCTCGGACGGCTGACTGCTATCATCCGTACCAACACTACTACCGTTGTTGGCGGTCGTGGGTGGCGTTTTAGCAGGCGGCATACTGGGCGGCGTGCTAGCGTCAGCATAAAGGTCTTGCCCAATAATAGCGCTTTGCTCATTGGTTAGCTGAGACGTATCAATGGCAAGCGCACCCTGTCCAGTTTGCAGTAGTGAGCCACTGTTATTGAACTGAGCAGATTTTGTGTCGAAACTACCCGCCGCCATCTCACCTGAGTTATCAATGCCACCTGTTTGTTGTAGTGTCAACGTATCACGACTACTGATCACGCCGCTATTATCAAGCGAGCTGCTATTTAACTCAGCAGTCTCTCGACTGCTAGCGATAGTTCCCGAGTTGTTGATAGTGTTGCTACTAACATTGACAGCGACTTTACCTTTATTCGCAACTAAACTGCCTGAATTAATCAGATTACCATTGTTATCGAGCTGCAAGCCGCCAGACGATGCAATGATACTACCCGCATTGGTCACACCCATGCCTTTGTCTGTACCGATCAGACGGATTTTGCCTGCATACATCGCCCCAAGTGCCGACATATCTAGCGCCACACCTGTGGCTTGATTGCTGATATTGGCAGAACTCTGAGGCGTGACAGTCGACTCTGCACCATCAGCCTCATAGCTGACTTTATTACTGCCAGTGATGATGTCTAGGTTTTTGGCATAGACGGCGGCATTAACCTCAGTAGTCTTGGCTAATATCTGCGTGTAGTCAGAGCCGCTGGTATCCAAACCATTACCATCTATACGGACTTTACCACCTGTCACATCAAAGCCTGTGAGCTTGCCTTGATCCATCAAAGCATTACCAGTGGTCAATGTCGTACGCGAGGCGTTGATAAAACCGCAGCCTGCACAACTGATACCAGCAGGGTTGGCAATCACAAGCTCTGCTCGTCCGCCTGCAATTTCTGTGTAGCCGCTTAAACGACTTGGGTCGCTTGAATTGACCTCGTTTAGAATAACGCGAGCTTCACCGCGAGCGAGGTACGGATTTCCTTCAACCCAACCAGCCAATTGCGTCTGAGCATTGACACGACTGTTATTTAGGATAGCGCCTTCTGCACCGACATCGAACTGACTAAAGACATTACGCGAGACGCCAGCCGCACTAGGGGTTTGAATATTTACTTGGGTCTTGCCGTTTGAGGTATTGAGTATCACTGCTTGCTGATTGGCGGCAGCATTGCGATCAGCGATGATATTGGTGGTATCAGCAGCATAAGCGCTGCTAACAACGATGGTGGCAAGCCCTAGTGCTAGCAGTAAGTGCGAACGCAATATTATAAGCTGACCGCCTCGATAGTAGGAGTTTGTTTGAGCAGCCGTTTGCGAGCTACTCGTTACTTGGCTTATTTCACTACCGCCATTAGCAGGGTTACCTGTTTTGCCTTGAGCACGTGCCGACTCGGACACCACCATCAGCATTCCACGGGCTTTGTTAAAGATAACTCGGTAGCATTGAGCGTTCATGGTGACGTCCTTTGAGGGGCAGTTTAATAAAAAGGTGTTATAGCCAATCTTTATAGCTAAGCTTTGGCCTGACATAAATGATAGAGCTTGTGAAAGTTAATACTGCCAACCAAGGCTAAAGCCTGTGACCCACTCTTTATCACTAAAGTTATCTGGCTGCGCTAATGGGTAACCAGCAAATACATCATAGCTGGTACGCAGTGGTGTAACATAGCCTTTAATCCCAACGATTCCGCCAACCAGATGATTACCAAGCAGCAAATCATCTTGCGCAGCATTGTCGAGCTTGACATAACCGGCATCGACACCTGCATAAACCGCATGTGGCTTATCTCCTAGATAGGCACTCAGCTCTTGTCTTAAGATTGCGCCATGATCGCCGCTTAAGCTGCGTTCCCCATCAAAGCCGCGCACGCTATAGCGGCCGCCGATGACTAGGCGCTCATTGGGCACTAACGCTTCGGTGGCATATTGACCTTTGAAGGTGGCATGATAATTCAAGGCGTTGTTGGCAAACTGCATCGGTTGATTGACATCAACACCGATTTTGATGATACCAGCACGCGCACTGCCTTCATTAAACAAGGCTTCAGGTGGATCAATTGCATCGAACGCTCCTGTGCCGCGCTGATAGATCACATCGCCGATCCATTGGGTTTTACCAATGACGGTCTCGTAACCTATCCCTGCTTTATAGCCTGCGGTGCGGCGGCGCTGTACTTCAACTTCCGTATCATCGATATAGTTGTTTTGCTGTTTGGCATAACCGCCCGCTTTTAGGTAGGTTTTACTGTGATTGTCACGGTGCACCAAATGGCTGACGAGTGCTTCGGTGGTGTAAGACTCACCGCTATAGATATAGTCTTGATTGACGCCAGCGATGGTTTGATCATAGTTGTAACCGCTATGCGTGAGGGTCAGTTGAGTATTATCAACTGGTAATACATACCCGATGTTATAGCCCCAACTGCCATCATTCTTGTCATTGCCACCATCAAGATCATGGTTATAAGACACATATAGCAAATCGTTGTGCCACGTCGGGTTGTCTAATGAAAGGGTTACGTTGCCTTGATAGACACCGGTACTCTCTTGTCCTGAATCATCAACAGACGCAGATAAGCGCCAGCGTTTATCTTGCTGCCATTTGACTTGGATATCACTGTAACCAGGCGTGCTCATACGGCTACTTGGCGCAATGGAGAAGTCGGCGTCGGCAGTCGGCACACGTTTGAAGTTCTCAAGTGCTTGTTCAATATCACGAACGTTTAATAAATCACCAGAGCGCATGGGCATGGCAGGGGCGAAGTTGGCAGGGTTGCCGCTAGCGTCTGTATAGATAGGACGAGCGGCTTGAACGTCAGTGGCGATGATTTGGTCGATGCGACCAGGAATAAGGGTAAGGAATAGGTTGCCAGATTTAAGGTTTTGGTTTTGTACCAAGACGCGAGTGGTCACGTAGCCTTTTTCGATAATGCGGTTTTGCACGTCGGTGACCAACTGATTGATATTATTAACTGATAGACAGCTGCCAAGCAGGGAGGACTTACCCATCGTATAAGGCGTCAATGCAAAAGTGAAATTCTCGCTCAGCTCGCCCGTTAGATAAATTTGATGTATATCAAAGCACGGAAGAGAGGCAGGATCGAGGTTTGGGCTAACAGAAGGTGGCGGCGTGACTTGAAACTCAGTAGTATCAATATTGACGTTAGGATTCACGAGCTGCTGCTGTCTTAACGCTTCTGTGCGCTGCTCTTGAAACTGCTGAGGGGTAGTGGTATTTAATTCAATGGCGTTGGGTAAAATATCGTCTGCTATGACTGCTTGACTGGTGATACTCGCCATGACTCCTACTATGCTAATCGATAAAAACCGCCACGTAAAATAAGCTTTATTAACACCAGCAAGATATGTATACATAAGTTCACCATAAATATAATGGTGGAATTATGCGACCGACAAGTGTTCAAAGCAAGCTATTTCCACATTAATTACTGAACGCTATACTATTGATTTTGTTATTTAATAACTAGCGCCAACTTATGCAAGCGAGCTATTAAATAACAACTCATAGCTCGTACTACGTCCGGACGCCTCGGACTTTTGCTTCAGGCCCTTCTTTATCAAATCATTAATATCTCGTAGTGCCGTGTCTGTAGAAGACTTGGTCATAGCTGCCCATTTCTTAGTAGTTAGCTTGCCATAAGAATCAGTCAGCAAAGTATTCAGCATTTTCACCTGCCTATCATCACGGATACTGCCTGCTTGAATGCGATAAAGCCCACTAAATCCATCTAGAAATAACGCTCGATGTCATCCGAGTAAAGCGCCCAAATACGTGTTAAATTTTATAGCACAGTAATTCACTTCTTATTTTCTTATCTACATAATAGCTACAGGTCAATAAAATCAGTATATGTAAGATAAAGCTATATTTTAACAGTTAGTCGATCTACCTTGACATGGTAGAGGTTATAAAATAACAAACATTCAAACAACACCTACCATCCTCCCCAATCAAGAATAGTGTAAAATTCTTGTATCTGTTACATCATGGTGATGAGTCGCTTTATGCAAAAAAAAGTCTTGGGTATCTGTTTGGTCATTGCGCTGTTAGAAGGGTTTGCCGGTCTCGGTATCGAGATTTATGCGATTAGGATATCGGCGACCTATATCGGTGCGTCCATCTCTATCACTGGGGTCATACTAGCGATGGTGCTAATCGCGATAGCGGTGGGCTACTGGTATGGCGGTCGCTTATCACAGCATATCAGCACCCCGCGCCAAGCGTTACTCAAGGCCGGTCACGTCTTATCTTTGTCGGCTATCTCGCACGCTATCGCCTGTATTATGCAACTGCCACTGCTCGCCTTTATGACCGCCAATACCAGTAGCCCGATCCTCGCGGCTATGGGTGTCGGCTTGTTATTTGGCGTCGGGTTAGCGTTTGGTTCGACCGCTATTCCACTGATTACCCAGTTTTTATCCTTAAAGCACAAAAGTGATAGCGTTAATAGCAATAGCGGCGCGAATCTAGGCGTGGACACGGGCAAAAATGCGGGCATGATGGTTGCTATTACCACTGTCGGTAGTGTGCTGGGCTCAACGCTGACACCGATTTTATTATTGCCTTATATCGGCCTGATGAGTAGCTTGGCGCTGTTTATTGTCACGCTGGCGATCAGTAGCTATCTGTGTACCAAGCTTGCCGTGCAGCTGTATCCTGATGATTATGTCAGTGCGTTGACACCCCGCCAAAATCATATGCTAGCGGTGTCAGCCGTTATTATCACCGCCGCTTTTATTATGCTAAGCCGAGTCGATACCGGCTATCAAACCGCAACAGGGGCTTGGTTTATTCAGCAGATCATTTATGAGGACAAGCTTGCCGTGACCATTACCGACAAGCCGGGACAGTCAACGAGCAGCTGCTGGATATATCTGTCCAAAAAGAACTGTCATTGGTATGGCGAGATTACAGTAGAGGCGATAGAGCAAATATCGCCTGCCAGTCTGGTGTTTTTGGGCGGTGCGGGGATGGGTACGCCAAGCGAAGTGGCGCATGCTAACCCTGAGATGGCACTCACGGTCATCGACATTGATAAAGACTTACCCAACATTATTGAAACGCATTTTTTGAAAGCGCCTATAGCCCCGAATATTGAGTTTATAGGCGATGATGCGCGTGGGTATTTGACTCGCCATCGTGATGCGTCCTACGACTTTATGCTGATTGATGCCTTTCAAGGTCGGTTTGTCGCGAGCAACTTGTATACGCTAGAAGCCCTCACGCAGTTCAAAACCAACAGTAACTATATCATGGCCAATATCATAGGAATGCCGACGCCTAAGCACGGTTATACTCAGACGATTTTTAAAAACTGGTATGAGGTGTTTGGCAACTCAGCCTATGTGCTCACCAAGAATGACAGCGCGAATTTGCAAAACATCATGCTCTGTAATTTCGCTTGTCCGGGTAGCCAACCGCTCGCTCAGGCTGATTTTTTTAATCAGCAGCAAAAGGTGCATACCGATGATATTCCAAGACTGGACAGGTATCTGTATCGCTCTATTGAGAGTTTGTAAATTAACAGGTGACAAGTAGGCATAGTAGAGCGCGCCCAACACAGAAGCTGCAAAAGTTAAAAATAATAAAGTAAAAACGATAAAAAACCACCTAACCGCATGTCGCTGTTTGAACTGCCCCCCATAAGTTGGACACAACTTATGGGGTATTTTTATGCGTTACAACATAGACTTTAAACTCAAGATCATCGCATA
>NZ_CAJHBU010000031.1 GCF_904846715.1 Psychrobacter vallis | reverse complement strand
CTGCTCTTTTTTACTTAATTTACAACGGGTTATCTTCATTTTAGTAGTCTAGCATGGTGCTTATCTACTACAGCCCCCTCTTTTATATTGACCTGACTATATCTACCGTTTTCATTAAAGTCATTCGCTTAATATCCTGATAAGAGAACTTGAATAATGAGTATTATCAATACCGATATCATGCCGTATAGGTCTTTTTGTTTGTCAATTTTCCTTGAATAACCTTATCTATCCCTTATAAAGAAAACCAATGAAAGCGTATTTACCTATGCTTTTATCAGCATTTTTAATATATTTTTTGATGATAAATAATTTTATAATTGGTAAAAACAGGATTCTTTATGGCACACGATAATTTATTTGAACCCGTGAAAATGGGCACCCAAACCCTTAAAAACCGTATCATTATGGCACCATTGACTCGCCTGCGTTCGATTGAACCAGGCGATGTACCGACCGCACTTGCTGGCGAGTATTATTCACAGCGTGCGGGTTCTGGATTGGTGATTACTGAGGCGACGCAGGTTTCGTTTCAAGCAAAGGGATATGCTGGCGCGCCAGGTATTCACACGCAAGATCAGATCACCGCATGGAAAACCATCGTTGACAATGTCCATGCCAAAGGTGGCAAGATTGTGGTGCAGTTGTGGCACACCGGTCTGGTATCGCACGAAAGCGTACAGCCTGACGGCAAAGCACCCATTTCTGCCTCTGATATCGATGTTGGTATACGGACTTCATTGCGTGATAGCGACAATCAAGCCATCCGTGTTGACGCCACGCCGCCACGCCCAGCCACCCTTGATGAGATCAAGCAAGTGATCGCTGACTTTGCTCAAGCCACCAAAAACGCCAAAGAAGCAGGATTTGATGGGGTAGAGATTCATGGCGCTCATGGTTATTTATTGCATCAGTTTTGGGTTGAGCAAACCAACCAGCGTGACGATGAGTATGGCGGTAGCCGTGAAAACCGCGCGCGCTTGACGCTAGATGTTATCGATGCTTGTGTGGATGCTTGGGATGCCGATCATGTCGGTATTCGTATTTCACCGCTTGGCACATTTAACAATGTAGAAGCGGGCTACAATGAAGACGAAAATATTTGGATGATTGAGCAGATCAATAAGCGCGGATTGATGTATTTGCATCTGTCAGAGCCAGATTGGGCAGGTGGCACGCCTTATAATGATGAATTCCGTCAAAACGTTCGTGATGCTTTTGATAATTTAATTATCGCGGCGGGTGGTTATACAGCTGAAAAAGCAGAGAAAAACGTCAAAGCAGGTTATATCGATGCGGTTGCGTTTGGCCGTGATTATATTGCCAATCCTGATCTGGCTGAACGTATCCAAAAAGGTGCGGCGCTTAACGAACAACATCCAGAGTCTTTTTATGGTGGTGGCACAGAAGGCTATACCGACTATCCATTTTTGGATCAAGCGTAAGCATTTATCCGCCAGATATAGTTGACAGGCTTTCAAGTCGCTACAGTATTGCTGGTATCAATTTTTTGCAGCATCGAGCTGCGAAGGCACAGCAAGTAAGAAAAATTTGCACCAGCAGTACGTGTTGTATCGATATTACTTTTCACTGACTATATTATGGTTGATAGATAAACAACGGATCGTAAAAAGCCCCCTGACTGTCTCAGTCAGGGGGCTTTTTTTTGGAGAAACAAATGTCATTGACCAAAGTGACCCGTTTGATAATCACGAAACGTTTGGCGCAACTCTTCTTGGGTGTTCATCACAAAAGGCCCATGACCTGCCACTGGCTCACCAATCGGCTCGCCGCTTAACAGCAGTAGTTTAATAGGCGTTCGCGTCTCTGCACCATCTGTAGGCGTTTGGTACTGTAGTTCGATTGTGTCGGTAGAAATCGTATCGGTAGAAAGAGTAGAAACGTCAGACGTTTGCTCAGACTGATCGCCTACATTGCTGTGGGAGGGCGCGGCGAATTGAATCAAATTACCTGCACTAACGGGTGTGCTATTGACCAATAGATTGCCTTCTTGTACCAGCAGTAAGACATTATGATTGCTGGGAACGGGCAGCGTCGTCGATCCTGCTACCTGTAGTTCGATATCCCATAAATTAATGGGTGTGAATGTACTGGCAGCGCCGAGTACACCTTGCCAGTCGCCCGCGATGATAGCGACTTTACCGATAGCAGTCTGATTGTGAGTGTCGCTATGATCTATTAGTTCGACGATAGGCATCTCAGAGCGTTTGATGGATTGATATTTTGGTTCGGTAAGTTTGTGCGCACTCGGCAGATTCACCCACAATTGCACCATACTAAAAACGCCGCCGCGCTGACCAAATGCTTCTGAGTGAAACTCTTCATGCAAAATGCCGCGTCCAGCGGTCATCCACTGCACATCCCCTTCCAAAATATCGCCGCGCCCACCTGTTGAGTCTGCGTGACTGATTTCACCGGAATAGGCAATGGTGACGGTTTCAAAGCCTTTGTGTGGATGCTGTCCAATCCCATGTGGCTGTAATTTATACTCAGGATTGGGCGCAAAGGTCGTCGGATTGCCATAATCGAACAACAAAAATGGATCGGTATGGTTATAGTTAAAGTCTGGGTTGTCTTCTAGATGATTGATGAGCGTTTTTACATAAAAACCATCACCCACCCAGTGCGGCGCTTTATCGCCATGAATGTGTTTAATAGGGCGCATGTATTACCTCGCAAGTCTAAGTAACATCAATATTAAGGCGGGTCTGATCATTCAACCGTGGCACTGACAGCGACTATTTGTGAATATCAAACCCGCCTTAGTAAACAAAATACCGTTCAATCATTCTACAATAAAACAGACTTATGTTTTGTATATATAGTCGGTGAAAAGTAATATCGATACAACACGTACTGCTGATACAAATTTTCGCAGCCCCTGTTTATATTGATCTCACTATAATTGCATAATGCACAAAATTCTATCCACGGTTAGACAACCTCACCGCAGACAAAACCACTGGCCCAAGCCCATTGAAAGTTGTAACCACCAAGCCAGCCAGTGACATCGAGCACCTCACCGATAAAATATAAGCCATCTTGCAAGTTACTCTGCATGGTCTTTGAGGAGACCTCGTCAGTTTTGACGCCGCCGCGCGTCACCTCGGCAGTGCGATAACCTTCTGTACCAGAGGGTTTGAGTCGCCAACCGTTAAGCGTAGTACCCAACTCAATCAGCCGCCCATCTTTTATATTGGCAAGTTCAGTGTCTTTTATATCGTCCCATAAATGCGTTTGCAGTGCTGCCAGTAGTTTTTTGGGTAATGCATTGTCCGTGCTGTCTGCCAGTACCGTCCGAATCAGTTGCTTTGGGTGCGATTTTTTGCGCGCAAGCAATAGCGCCGTCACGTCGGTCTCTGGTAGCAGATTCATACTGATGGTTTCGCCTGTGTGCCAATAGTTTGATAGCTGGAGCATGGCAGGGCCAGACAGCCCGCGATGGGTAAATAACACAGGCAATTTAAAAGTGATGCGCTCATTACTGGCAATCACTGGCAGGCTGATACCGGCCAAGGCGCGAATCAGCTCGCCTGTTTTATCAGTAAAGGTAAAAGGAACCAAGCTCGCATCGGTGGCAATCAGTGTGTGGCCAAACTGCTGTGCCAGCTCATAACCCAAGCCAGTTGCGCCCATCGTTGGGATAGACAATCCACCTGTGGCCACCACCAATGACTCGCAGCTGTAATGTGCTTGTGAAGACTGAATGTCACTAGCAATCTCCTTTTTATTGAGCACTTTACTGGTCGTTAATTGAAAGCGGGCAGAGGTATCTTGCTGGAAAGTTTGCACGGCTTCAATGTGTGTGTTCAAGCGTACTTGTACCCCTGCTGCGGTACATTCATCAAGGAGCATGGTCAAGATGTCTTGGGCAGAATCATCACAAAACAGCTGACCGTGTTCGCGCTCGTGATAAGGGATTTTGTGTGCCTCAACCATGCCAATAAATTCCCAACTGGGATAGCGGCTTAGCGCAGATTTACAAAAATGAGGGTTAGTACCAATAAAATGCTCAGGCTCGACGACGTAATTGGTGAAATTACAACGACCACCGCCTGACATTAGGATTTTTTTACCAGCTTTATTGGCGTGATCTAATACCAGTACGCGGCGACCACGGCGACCCGCAGTAAGCGCACAATATAACCCTGACGCGCCCGCGCCGATGATGATGACATCATAGTGAGTTTGGGGTTGTGCGTGGCGGTGATTACTCATTGTGATCTCATAAAATTATAAATATAAAAGGGGACAACTAAAGGGGAATAAGAAGCAAAAAAAATTCATTCCAGTTCCGCGTTGCAATATCATATATCTGTTTTATTTAGAATCGACTACACGTCTGGCTGACTGATTAATTAATTAAGCTGTTTTGACCATAGCCATTGTCCATATTTCATCTCAGGTTACAAGGACTAAATGTTCAACACGCCCTAATGATATCGCTATACAGCGAAATTGTTATGTTTGGCAGTTGATGCCTTGCAACCGTCCTGCTTATTTGTCAAACTATTGCTAAGTGTTAGATGTTATAGAAAGTGTTAAACGTTATGGAAGATGACGCTTATTGCCTGTGCGGACAGTCATTATCGACGGTTTTGCGACAGATGATAATAATTAAAAAGGATGAATACTATGACACAGAAATCATTTCCTATTGCTACCGAATTCCTCGCCGCTGCCAACACGACTGTCGAACAATACACCAAAGATTATCGACAGTCGATTGCGTCCCCTGACGATTTTTGGGCGAAGCGCGCTGAATTGATTGATTGGATAAAAACACCCACCAAGATCAGTGACGTGAGTTACGATTTAGACGATTTTCGCATCAAGTGGTTCGAAGATGGTGAATTAAATATCTCTGTTAATTGTCTTGATAGACATCTCAAAAAAAATCCTTATAAGCCTGCCATCATTTGGGAAGGCGACCATCCCTCATTACATAAGATTATCTCGTTTAAAGAGTTATACGAAGCGGTCTGCCGTTTGGGTAACTCAATGCGCAAGCTTGGAGTTGAGAAAGGCGATCGCGTGACGCTATATATGCCGATGATACCTGAGGCGATGATAGCGATGCTGGCCTGTAGCCGTATTGGCGCTGTGCATTCAGTGGTTTTTGGCGGTTTTTCTGCTGAGAGTTTGGGCAACCGCTTGATAGACAGCCGCTCAAAAATCGTCATTACTGCTGATGAAGGCATAAGGGGTAATAAGCGAACTCCGCTCAAAGCCAATGTCGATCGGGCCTTAGATATGGATGGGACAGAGAGCGTGACAAACGTCATTGTCGTTCATCGGACAGGCAATTCTGTGCCAATGAGTGGTCGCCGTGATGTTTGGTATCATAGTTTGGTAGATGGTGAGTCAGCCCATTGCGAGCCTGAAGTCATGAATGCCGAAGATCCTCTGTTTTTATTATACACCTCTGGTTCTACTGGCAAGCCAAAAGGCGTGGTGCACACAACTGGTGGCTATATCACTTACGCCTTATCAACGTTTCGAGATGTCTTCGATATCAAAGACGATGACATTTATTGGTGTACAGCGGACGTAGGCTGGATCACAGGTCATACCTATGCGACGTATGCGCCACTTGCCAACGGCACGACGACTCTGATGTTTGAAGGTGTGCCAGAATATCCGACGTGGGCACGTATTGGTCATATTATTGACAAGCACGATGTGACGATTTTATATACGGCACCGACAGCGATTCGCGCGATGATGAAGGAGGGTGATGCCTTTGTGCGTGAGTCGAAGCGCTCAAGCCTGCGCTTACTTGGATCGGTCGGAGAACCAATCAATCCAGAAGCGTGGGATTGGTATTATCATATCGTTGGGGCAGGTCGTTGTCCTATTGTTGATACGTGGTGGCAGACTGAGACGGGTGGTATCTTAATGGCACCAATACCCGGCGCTATCGCTCTGAAACCGGGCGCGGCAATGAATCCGCTATATGGCATCAAACCAGAAATTGTGGATAAGGATGGTGACATCCTAGAAGGCGCTGCCGAAGGCAATTTGGCAATTAATAGTAGCTGGCCGGGGCAAATGCGGACGATTTATAATGATCATGCGCGTTTTTTGACCACGTACTTTAGTGAGTATCCTGGCTATTACTTTACAGGTGATGGTGCGCAGCGTGATGAGGAAGGTCATTACTGGATTACTGGGCGTGTCGATGATGTACTCAATGTCTCAGGTCACCGTTTGGGTACAGCCGAGATTGAGAGTTCGGTGGTCGCTCATCCTGCCACGGCTGAGGCAGCGATTGTCGGTATGCCGCACGAGATTCGCGGGACAGGTATTTGTGCGTTTATTATCTTAAAATCGGGTGAAGAAGAAACAGCGTCATTGAAAGCGGAGCTGAATCGCCATGTGCGTGCTGAGATTGGTCCGATTGCCAATTTAGACACGATCTACATTGTCGATGCGCTGCCAAAAACGCGCTCTGGCAAAATCATGCGCCGTATCTTACGCAATCTTGCCGCAGGGCAATATGTTGGGTTGGGTGATTTATCCACACTTGCTGATAGCTCCGTGATTAATACCTTGGTCGAGGCGGTCAAAGCCGAGCGTAAAGCATAAGCGGTATCTTTAATCAGTCAATATCATTACAAAAAGCCATGTTACGAAGGTAGCATGGTTTTTTATGTAGAAAGTATTGCTATCAGGCGGGTTTAAAGGTTCAATATTATTTAAAAAAATCATCTGCAAAAAGCTATCCTAGCAGCACGATATTCTTTTTAAAGGAATTTGACTATATTGTGACCAACCCAATCTCTACCAAATATAAGGCTTAACGTTATTATGACCAACCATTCTTCACAGTCTGCTGATCTTGCATCATTGAACATTGCCATCATTGGTGGAGGGCTAACTGGGTTGTTTACTGCGACATTACTAGAGCGTGCGTTCAATCAAGGCCAAAACCAACAGCCATCATGCAATCCGCACATCACTATTTTTGAAAAGTCTCGCAGTGTGGGGCGTTTGGCGACTCGTTATCGTACGGATAGTCAGACAGTTGGTAATCATAATAAAAATTGGCAATGGGCGTTTGGGGCGCAGTTTTTTACGGCCAAGACCGCGCAGTTTCAGCAGTTTATGACGCTGTGGTTAGAGACAGGATTATTACAGCCATGGTATGCGCGCGTGGTCAGTGTCACGCCAGCGAGTGACGACACTCAATCGCCTGATGTTCAAAGTAAAGAAAAATGGAACACCCTGCAAGCTCGCTACATCAGCACCCCAAAGATGACCAGTTGGGGACGAGCGTTGGCCGATGAATTGACGAATACCACCATACAGTTTAAAACTCGTGTGGCTCCATTGGCTCAGTACGCATCAACCCAAATCGATAAAAAAACTGAGTTGTTTGATGAGACTGGCACCAGTCTTGGCTGGTTTGATTGGGTGATTTGTACCGCACCGAATGGTCAGGCGCTAGAGCTAATGGCTGACAGTGGCTTTGCACGGCAAACGGATATCCTTAAACCTAAAATGCTGGCTTGCTATACATTGATGCTGGGCTGGGATGATCAACAGCCATTGCCTAAAACGTTAAATAATCAAGCTACAGCCAGTTGGGACGTGGCTTATGTGAGCGACTCAATACTAGATAGAGTATTTATCGAACACCAAAAGCCTGCTCATGATGAGTTGCTGCCGAGTATCACCATTCATGCCCGTAATGACTGGTCAGAAGCACACGTTGATGATGATATAGACGGGGTAAAAGCGCAATTATTACAAGCCGCCCAGCAACTATTGAATTGGACGGTTGACAGTGCACCCAGTCAAATTGACTGTCATCGCTGGCGTTATGCAGCAACGATCATGGAGACGCAAAACAAAGACAGTAACGACATATTGGGCATATTGGTCGATCAGCAGCAGCAGTGGATTGTCAGTGGTGACTGGTGCGGACAAGGCAATATCGAGAGCTGTTATCAGATGGCACAGGAAGCCGTGGACGCTATTGTTTCTCATTGATGTATCAATACGATTTTGGCTGATAGAGAACCATTGGCTCAATTTGGCGAAGAGTGGGTTTAAAAGAATTGGTTTTACAGAAGGAGGGCAGGGCTATGTTTGGATTCGATATAGATTTAGGGTTGATGGGTTATCACTTTTTTCAATTGGGTGTTGCCTTTATTCTCTCCCTGCCGATCGCTCTTAACCGTGAGATGAAAGAGGATGGCGCAGGGCTCAGAACCTTCCCCTTGGTGACAATTGCTTCGTGTGCCTTTATGTTGGTGGGTAAGGATATTTATGATTCCGCTGGCGAGGCGAGGATTATGTATGCCATCATTACGGGTATGGGCTTTATCGGCGGTGGTGCTATTTTTAAAAACGAAAAAGGTTCAAAAGGCACAGCGACGGCCGCCAGTCTATGGAATACGGGCGCTATCGGGATTTCGGTCGCTTATGGTCGTTATGAGATTGCTATTATCTTATCTATCGTTGGCTTTTTAATTTTGCAGTTTTCGGAGCCTTTTAAGACAAAGAACTCCTCATAGGCATTGAGGTGGCGGGGTCAGTGTTTCCTATATTTACGTCAGGCTATGTTTAGTCGTTCTCTATGAGTGATCATGTTTATCTGATTAGGGCGTGTTGAACATTATAAATCAAGGAATGATAGACAAAAAAAGAGCCCACAGAGGAGGAGACTGTGGACTGAGGAAAACTTATCATGCAGTAAAACTACAAGTAAGTGCATGAAACTTTATTCTTCTTACAGTAAATATAATACCAAACTGATTTATTTCAATGAACTCTTACATCTGCTTACAACTTTTGGTGTACAACTGTATCAACAATATTTGTTTATCAGGATGAAAGCTATGCGGTTTGTCCACGTTCACTGAGACGTCATGATGGTTTGGTATTATAGGCAATCACTCATTTGCTGATCATCAGGTAAGCATCCTTGTATCTTTGAATAAAAAACCCATTAGGACACGCTCCAATATCGCAAAAAAATATCAGCCATAAGGAAGATGCAGAGATGGCATGACGGCATCTGTGAAAAATGCTAAGCTATCAACATTATTATGTCCACCATAAACTGGGTTTGTCATGACCGAGAGTACACATCTGCATACGCCAGAGCAGGAACCATTACCCGTGCAAAGTGAAAAAAGTATTTTTAATTTGCCCAACAATCTTACGATTGCGCGTATCTTGATGATTCCGCTATTTGTAGCGATTGCCTATTGGCCACCTGCCATGGGGATTGGCCTGCCAGCCATCTCAGATAACGTGATTGCGCGGGTGGGCATGAGTGACTTTAGCGACAGCTTATTACGTCACCTATTATTAACCAGCGTCTTTGTCATTGCTGCGATTACCGATTGGCTCGATGGTTACTTCGCTCGTAAGCTCAACATTGTCTCAGCCTTTGGTCGATTTTTAGATCCGGTCGCTGACAAGCTCATGGTGGCAGCCGCACTCATCATCTTAGTACAATGGCATCCCAATATCATTATGGCGATAGCGGCTATCGTGATTATCTCGCGCGAAATCGCGGTATCAGCACTGCGCGAATGGATGGCAGAGTTGGGTAAGAGTACCAGCGTGGCGGTATCTTATGTGGGCAAGCTCAAGACGACGTTTCAGATGGTGGCGATTACCGTACTATTACTGAATTGGCAATCGCTTGAAACCATCGGTTATGTACTGATGATTGCCGCCGTCATTTTGACCTTGTGGTCGATGATGATTTATCTAAGAGCCGCATGGCCTTATTTAAAGCAGAGTGGTTAAGCTCAGGATATTGATCGTAAAATTATAAAAGTATCTTCGTATTTTTAAATTGAAACGACGATAGCAAACACTAAAAAACGCCAGTCGCACATCGCTATTGGCGTTTTTTGTTGTCTGTTTTGAACGATGTGAGACAGCCATTCTATTTTACTTTGATTGTGCCAGCGGCTCATATATACTAAAAATAACCAACAAAAGATAAGAGAGTTGGGCGATACATGACCCGATGTCATTGGAATAAGGAAATAGATATGGCATTACATCAGAAACAGTCAGCTGCTGCCGTTTTATTATTGGTACTACTAACAGGGTGTTCGCAAGCGCCAAATGTACAGAGAGAGTCAGTACCAAGTATTCAAGCAGAGGCCATGCAAGATGCTGCCGAGTCAGAACGTTTGGGTACACAGTGGGGAGATGAGGTTGACTCGCCGATTACTACTGTCGATCTGCGCCGTGTCAATAATGAGCCTCTTGAGGAGATGCAAGTATCGTATGCCGATAAAAGTTATAAAGGGCGTGCGGTCAATAGCATGTCATTATTGGCAGGAAAAGTTGAATTCTCAGTGATTACTGACAATGACAAATTACCACTCTATCGCGATGCTGGTAATTACTATTTGCAAGGTCAAGCAGGTCAGGCCTATCGTCTCGTCTATCATAATAATAGTGCCAACACTTATGAGATCGTCGCTAGTGTCGATGGCTTAAATGTTCTCAACGGCAGTGCCGCCAGTCTTTATGATAGTGGTTATGTTTTGGAACCCAATGATGACTTGGTCATTGAAGGTTTTCGCAAAAGTCAAAGCGCGGTTGCCTCCTTTATCTTTAGCAAACCAGATAACGCCTATGCAGCAAATACCACGAGCGGCTCTATAGAAAACACAGGGGTTATTGGTACAGTGATTTATGAGCTATACGATCCTTCTCAGCCTAAACCCCGACACGCAAAAACGTATCCAGCAGATAAGGGCTATGCGAAACCACCGCAGTAGTTATAAATAACAGCAGACACGAATATAGACCATCACATAAATGATGACCATAAACTATAAATACAGACAACAAAAAACGCCAGTCGCTTAATGCGACTGGCGTTTTTTATGCTTTGCTTTTAACGTTTTAACCATTAAGACTTTATAGCTCTATCGAGAAATTCTCGCCTAAACTTTTCTCAACGGCCGTATCGGTCACTGCCGCGGCTGCCATCTTAACAGCACTGGTAATGGCATTGCCATTCGCCCAATACTGTGCGCCATGAGGCGTAACTTTGATCAGCTGAACCTTTGGGTCTTCTTTGCCCTGCTCAAAATATGCGTTGTACATCACTGACCACAGCTCATCCAGTTTTTCTTTATCTTCTACCAGCTCAGCCTTTCCCGTGATAGACAAGTAGTTCTTGTCATCCTGACTGACGTAAGCCAAATTCACTTGTGGATCGTTCTTAATGTTATCGACTGTCTCAGAAGGACTATGACCGATAAACCAAATCTCTTTGGCACCAATACTGGTTTCGGTGGTATTCATCGGACAAGAATGCAGATGATCCTCATGAGTACGCGTGGTCATCATCGTGTATTTAATGTCTTTTACCATCGCTTGAATGGTATCCATCTGTTGTTGTTTATTCATCACAGCTATCCTTGTTGTTATAATTGGCTATTATAATGGTTTGCCGTAGCAATTTATCTCGCCTTTATTTTTCATATAGAGCCGCTGGTTTAATGGCGCTAACCTAACGGCGCTAATCTTAGAGAGACACTGAGAATTGCTCACCTATGCCTTCAGCTGTTTTACCGTCTTGTAGCGCTGCCGCTGCCATTTTGAACATATTGACTGTAGAGCTTCCGCTCAACCAGCACTCGACGCCATGTGGTACGACTTTAATTAGTTGGACGTTAGGATCTTCTTTACCATGCTCAAAAAATGCATTGTAAACAGGTGACCACAGTTCATCCAATTCGTCTTGATCTGTTGACAATTCTGCATTGGCACTGACAGAGACGTAATTTTTTTCATCTTCAGAGGCATAAGAAAGACCGATTTTTGGATTGTCTTGAATGTCTTTGACGACGTCTGATGTTTTATCACCGATAAACCAAATTTCTTTGGCACCAATGCTGGTTTCGCTGGTCGTCATCGGCCAAGCATGGACATCGCCTTTACTGTTGACGGTGCTCATCATGGCAAATTTTACATCTTTAATCACATCTTGGATTTTGTCTAATTGTTCTTGCTTGTTCATAATATATCCTTAGTTTATTTAAATGCTTAGATTATTAAAATTATAGTGAGGTATTGCCGTTACTCTTTTAATTATTTTCTTTTGGACTGGATGTAGAATAACGATAGACACCCATGCAGTTATATAGTTTGACCGTAATGCGATGTTAGTGTTTGTAAGGTATATAAAGGTTAAGTAAAGACTGTGACCAACCAAGTGAAAGCTTGCTGCTATAGAAAGATCCCGTATAGGAAATATATTTGCCATTGAATTTCTAATCAATTTATAGTCATTACAGGCAATTTATCGTGGTTTAGACCTGCTTCTTATAGGGCTTCTTGTTATAATACGCAGACCATTTACTTAGCATGGCAGAGATGCCTTGATCTTACGGATTATGCCTTTATGATGACCATCGCCGGACAACCGTTTCTTACCGATTTTCAGACGCAGCAACTCATCAGTCAGTTTCAGCAAAAAACCGAGCTAAATGTCAGTCAAATAACAACTCAGCAAGTGTATGTGCTATCACGAGAATTAACTGGTGATGAGCATAAAAAAGCGCTAGATTTACTGGCGGTTGAACCAGCAGTAACGCTAGATGCCCCGCACGACAACCAAGTTCAAGTCATTGTTAGTCCGCGTTTTGGTACGATATCGCCATGGGCAAGTAAAGCGACCGATATTTTTAATAACTGTGAAATTGAGATCAATCGCGTTGAGCGTGTCATCGTTTATACGCTAACCGTCGATGGAAAAACAGACGGTGAAATCAGTGAAAAGCTATCGACTGCCGCTGAGCAGTTATTGTTTGATCGTATGACGCAAAGCTTGGTCTATAACTTGAACGATGTCAGTAAGTTGTTCGACGATCAAGCGCCAGCATCACTCAATCATATTGATGTCATCGGCGAAGGTCAGTCGGCATTAGAGTCAGCCAACAGAGAGTTTGGCTTTGCGTTATCGAGCGAAGACATCGATTATCTGATGAATGCGTATGTCAATGAGTTAAAGCGCAATCCAACAGACGTTGAGCTGATGATGTTTGCGCAAGCCAACTCTGAGCATTGCCGTCATAAGATATTCAATGCCCAGTGGACAGTCGATGGCGAAGTACAACCTAAGTCACTGTTCCAAATGATTAAGAATACTTACCAGTCTAATCCACAAGGCATCTTGTCTGCTTATAAAGACAACGCGGCAGTGATGGCTGGGTCTGATGGCATGCGTTTTTATCCTATCCCAATGGACGCGATGGATGCCAATTCAATCCATCCTTATGGATTCCATCAAGAAGACATCGATATCTTGATGAAAGTTGAGACGCACAATCACCCAACGGCGATTGCCCCTTACTCTGGTGCAGCGACAGGTGCGGGTGGTGAGATTCGTGATGAAGGCGCGACGGGTCGTGGCGGTAAGCCAAAAGCGGGTCTAACAGGTTTCCACGTGTCACACTTGCATATCCCAGAGCTTGCAGAGAAATGGGAGCAATCAGGTCAGTTGAGTACTCAGGATTATGGTACGCCAGATCGTATGGCAACCAGCCTTGAAATCATGACGGAAGCGCCACTCGGTTCTGCCAACTTCTCTAACGAGTTTGGTCGTCCGAACCTATGCGGTTACTTCCGTAGTTTCCAATTGGATACTTCTGCGGCAAAAGACGGCAGCGAGATGCGCGGCTATCACAAGCCAATTATGCTGGCAGGTGGTTACGGCAATATCAAACGCAACCTCATTGAAAAAAATGCGATTACGAAAGGTGATTTGCTGATCGTCCTTGGCGGCCCTGCGATGCAAATCGGTCTAGGCGGCGGTGCAGCATCGTCGGTCGATAGTGGTGTATTGGATGAAGGATTGGACTTTGCCTCAGTTCAGCGCGATAACGCTGAGATGGAGCGTCGTTGCCAAGAAGTCCTCGATCGCTGCTGGGCGCTTGCTGGTAATGATGTTGATGTCAGCAATAACAGTAAAGATGGTAATCCAATCGTCTCGTTACATGATGTAGGCGCGGGTGGTCTATCTAATGCGATGCCAGAATTGGTCAATGACCATGAAATGGGAGCACATCTGAACTTGCGTAAGATTCCATCATTAGAAGCTGGCATGTCGCCAATGGCCATCTGGTCAAACGAAGCGCAAGAGCGTTATGTGCTAGCGATTCGTCCAGAGAGCAAAGATCAGTTCGATGCGATCTGTGCCCGTGAGCGCTGCCCGTATGCCATCTTGGGCGAGGCGACGGATATCCGTCAGTTGATCGTTGATGATGAGTTATTGGCTGAGCAACCAGTCGACATGCCGATGCAAGTATTGCTCGGTGGTACACCAAAAATGCAGCGTAGCTTTGAGCGTTCTGAGCGCACATTGCCAGCACTAGAGCTTGGCGATGTGAACTTAGCCGAATCAATCACCGATGTATTGCGTCACCCAACCGTGGCGAGCAAATCATTTTTGATCAGTATTGGTGACCGTTCTATCACTGGTATGGTCGTGCGTGATCAGTATGTGGGTCGCTATCAAGTGCCTGTATCAGATTGCGCGGTGACGGCGTCAGGATTGGTGGCGCTAGATGGTCAGCCGATGAGCGGTGAAGCCATGAGTGTCGGCGAGCGTACGCCGGTTGCGCTGATTAATCCAAAAGCCTCTGCACGCTTGGCAGTCGGTGAAGCGATTACCAACATCGCGGGCGCGCGTATCGCTCAGTTGTCTGATATCACCATGTCAGCGAACTGGATGGCTGCGTGCGGTGATGATGCAGAAGATGCGGCATTGTTTGATGCCGTACATGCAATCGGCGAAGAGCTATGTCCAGCACTCGGTATCGCTATCCCAGTTGGTAAAGACTCGCTATCCATGCGTGCCAATTGGACTGATAACGAGAATGGTGACAATCAAGACAAATCAGTCGTCTCACCAATGAGCTTGGTCGTGACGGCGTTTGCCCCTGTCGTTGATGTGTCCAAAACGCTAACGCCTGAGCTAATCAATGGCGACAGCGCGTTCTACCGTATTGACTTGTCCAAAGGTAAATTGCGTCTAGGTGGCTCAATCCTTGCACAAACGCTTAGCCAATTAGGTAATGATTGTCCAGATTTGGCGCAGCCAAGTGACTTGATCGACTTCTTTAACTTTGTGCAAGCAGGTAACGCGCAAGGCGTCATCAGCGCGTATCACGATATCGGTGATGGCGGTCTACTGGCGACCATCGCAGAGATGCAGTTTACCAGCCGTCAAGGTATCAAGCTGTCATTGAATGATGACAACTTACTTGGTCAGCTGTTCAGTGAAGAGCTGGGTGCGGTTATCCAAGTCTTACCAGAAAACGTTGCGGCGCTCATGCAATTGGCAGAAGAATTTAACGTCAGCGATATGCTCAGCCTCGTCGGTCAAAGCAGTGAAGAAGACAGCTTAATCATTCAAACGCCAACGCTTATGGGTGATGACACTCTACGCCTTAGCCGTACTGAGCTACAGCAAGCATGGACGCAGGTTAGCTATCAAATCGCACGTCGCCGTGATAACCCAGCCTGCGTACAGCAAGAGTATGACTTGATTGCTGATGCTAGCCATAAAGGTCTGATCGCTGCACCAAACTTTGATCTCAATCAAAAAGTCGAAGAGCCATATTTAGCCAGTCGTGAGAATAAACCAAGAGTCGCCATCCTGCGCGAGCAAGGTGTCAACGGTCAGACAGAAATGGCAGCAGGCTTTACCCAAGCTGGCTTTGAAGCGGTCGATGTACACATGAGCGATCTACTGAGTGGTCGCATCAATCTACGTGACTTCGACGGTCTGGTCGCTTGTGGTGGCTTTAGTTATGGTGACGTACTGGGCGCAGGTTCAGGCTGGGCGAACTCTATCTTGTTCCATGACGAGCTACGCATGCAGTTTGTGCGCTTCTTTGCCCGTCCTGATACCTTTAGCTTAGGTGTCTGTAACGGCTGTCAGATGATGGCACAGCTAAAAGATCTGATCCCAGGTGCGGAAAACTTCCCACGCTTTATCGCTAATAAATCGGCTCGCTTTGAAGCGCGTACGGTCAACGTAAAAATCGAGCGTACCAAGTCGATCCTATTTAAAGGCATGCAAGACAGCATCTTGCCAATCGCCACTGCTCATGGTGAAGGCTATGCGACTTTGGACAACAACGAAATCGACGGTATGGCAAAACATGGTCAGCTTGCGATGCGTTATGTCGATAGCCATGGTCATCCAACTGAGACCTATCCGCTCAATCCAAACGGTTCACTCGGCGGTGTCACGGGTCTGTGTAGCACCGATGGTCGCGTCACGATCATGATGCCGCACCCTGAGCGTAACTTGAGTGCGTATAACCACAGCTGGAAACCAGAAGAGTGGGATGAGGACGGCGCGTGGATGCGTATGTTCCGTAATGCTCGTGCTTGGTTACGTTAAGATGGACTGAGTTTGTTTAGACTAATTTTTCAGATATAAAAAAAGGTGGGCTTAGGCTCACCTTTTCTTTATTTAAAGTTTAAATAAAAAATGAATAATGTTAAAAATTGACTAAATAGAATATTGAATCAGTCAGAACTAACCGTAGAATTATTTTTATGTTAATTTAGTTCTAAATATATTCCAGTTTAATTTATATTAAATATTGATTTTCTATTATGATTTAAAACCCAAATCATAGAAGAGAAGTCTGATTGAATTTTATAGTGTTCTTCTATACTGCTGTCGTGAAGTAATTCGACTTCATTTTTAGTTCGTTCAGCCAATTCTTTTACTTTTGATAAATACGGATAACCATATACTGATTCATAACCACTAAAAAATTGCTCTGACTCTCTAAATTCACGGAACAATGGCCAGTCGTGATATGCAATTTCAACTACTAATTCACCCTCTTTTCCTATTTTTTTCATAATTTCTTGTGCTTCATTATATTCATAATTTATAACTGCATAAGCTAATTTGAAATCAAGAAGTGTTGCAGACCAATCTTTCGTATTAAGTAGACTCTTAGCTTCATCTTTCTTATCGGTTGCATTTAGAGCAATAGCGTGGTTAATTAAAAACAGTCTTTCCATTGATTCTGTCGAATTATTACTTAGATTCTTTGCAAAATCACCAATCGTAATGGCGTTTAACCACTCTTCTTCATGCAAAAAGTCAAAAATTTTCTCATTAAGATGTCTGTCAGCCTTCTCTATTTCATTATTAATTACTTTCCGCCAAAGAGTTTGTCCAAGCATAATTCCTACTTGAGCAACAATCATACAAGAATGAAATAAATACTCTGTCCCTACTTCAAGTTGTTCGCCTACATTTTTTTCTATTTCAAAATTAAAGCCGGCGGATTTACAAATATCTATATATTGTTTGCTAACTACACCATCACAGTGTGTAAATAAGTTTCTTCTCTGAGATTTTTCAATGAATGATGGCCACTGTTTGAATTTTTTAAGAGTAGTAATATTGAATTGATTTTCGAGACTCTTAAATTGTTCTTGATAACTTTTCCTCCTTATTGTTTCAATTTCTTTATCCAAAAATGACTGACGTAGTTCGTCAATAGAATTGTATTCCAGAACCTCAGAAATTTTAATTTCTTTATTTATATTTAAATATAAGTTTGGTTGTTTTCTAAATAAAACATCAACTAAATCACCGATGAATTTGTCAAAGGATGAAAAAAGGCTAACAAATAAGCTTTTTTCGAGCGTTTCAACTGGCGATGAACCCACATGCCTCCTTATCTTTCTCAAGGCTTTTCTTAGGTCTTTCTCAGATACGACCTTGTTTTCCTTACCATCTACTGTTTCTAAGGTACTTACTATATTTTTAGGGGCTGTAGTAGATAAGGATTAAATATCACACCATTTTCTCAGGGTTTTAAGCTGATTAGATGGTGACCCATAGT
>NZ_CAJHBU010000030.1 GCF_904846715.1 Psychrobacter vallis | reverse complement strand
CTACGGGTCACCATCTAATCAGCTTAAAACTCTGAGGAAATGGTGTGATATTTAATCCTTATCTACTACAGCCCCTATATTTTTGCTATGGTTGCTAAACGGCACGCATTTGTATTGCTTATTAACGCGCATCTTGCTTTAATAGTGCTAGGATTTACATAAATAGTGCATACTGTTTAGTTGTCTGTAATATTTAATTCATCTATCATCGCCGCGGTATTTCTATGTAGAAATAGCAGCAGCAAGCAATCATATTAATTATGAATTTTAGGATACCGTTATGACTGTTAAAGCCAAGAACCGACGCACATCTAAGCAGAAAGTTTTTAATGTGGCCGCAAGTTTGAGTTTATTGGTCGCTAGTATGCAGCCCGCCTTGGCAGCAATAGAAATTGATGAAACAGACTTTGGACCTTCCTACGAAACCATGGTGGTTGATACTGTCGTGGGTAAGCCTCTACAACTTGTAACTGCCGTTGCAGGCACTGCCGCCTATCTGGTTAGTTTGCCTTTTTCTCTAATCGGTGGTAACGCAGATCAAGCGCAGCAAAAGCTATTCGTCGAACCTTGGGATGCAATGGGGCGTTGCTTAGGTTGTACTGTCGCCGAAGATAACTACTATAAATCACAAGTTGATAATAGTAATATTGTACGCATTGTCGTCGACCGACCATCAGAGATTTTGATCAACACTAACGATTATGTAGTTGTGACTCCATAATCAGTTATTTTTAAGACACTTCAATAATATAAGATTATCAAAGACAACAACTTTATCGATAGACAATAAAAAAAGGCTAACATTGCGTTAGCCTTTTTTGTTGTTTGATTCTGCTTAAGTCAAACTATCAACTTATATCAAACTATTAAGCACCTTTTTTACCACGACCATGACGCTTACGCTCACTCTCGGTCAAATAGCGCTTACGAATACGAACCGCTTTTGGTGTTACTTCGACCAGTTCATCATCTTGAATAAATTCAAGTGCTTGTTCAAGCGTAAATTTAACGGCTGGCGTCAAAGTCAACGCTTCATCTGTACCACTAGCACGAACGTTGGTTAATTGCTTAGCAGTGGTAGGGTTGACGGCCATATCATCGTTACGAGAGTTTAGACCAACAATCATACCTTCATAAACTTCAAGCTGTGGCTCAGCGAACAACTTACCACGCTTCTGCAGATTAAACAGTGCAAAGCCTAGGCAAGTACCGTTTGCCATAGAAACCAATACGCCATTAGAACGACCACCAACCTCACCGATCTTTTGCGGACCATAATGTGAGAAGCTTGACGTCATGATACCACTACCTGAAGTCAGTGTTAGGAACTCTGAGCGGAAACCGATCAAACCACGAGCTGGCATGGTCGCTTCAATGCGCATACGACCTTTACCGTCAAGCTCCATGTTGGTCATCTCGCCTTTGCGTAGACCAATCTGCTCCATAATAGAACCTTGATGTCCGTCTTCAATATCAAAGACAACATTTTCATATGGCTCATGCAGCTTACCATCAACTTCTTTAACAATAACTTCTGGGCCTGATACACCCATCTCGAAACCTTCACGGCGCATGTTTTCGATCAGTACAGACAAATGAAGCTCACCGCGACCTGATACTTTAAATTTATCAGGAGATTCAGTATCTTCTACACGTAAGGCTACGTTGTGAATCAGTTCACGCTCAAGACGTTCACGGATATTACGTGAAGTCACAAACTTACCATCACGACCAGCGAAAGGTGAGTTATTTACTTGGAAGTTCATAGATACGGTTGGCTCATCTACCGTTAGTGCTGGTAGTGCCTCAACATTGTTAGGATCACAAATCGTGTCTGAAATATTCAGCGCGTCAATACCTGTAATACAGACGATGTCACCCGCTTGTGCATCTTCTACTTCAATGCGGTCAAGACCATGATAGCCCATAATCTTTAAGATACGGCCATTACGCGTTTTACCATGCTTATCAATGACCGTCACTTGTGTGTTTGTTTTAACTTTACCGCGTTGAATACGACCAATACCGATAACACCAACAAAGCTATTGTAATCAAGGCTTGAGATTTGCATACGGAATGGTGCATCTGCATCAACCTGTGGCGCTTGCACAACATCAACGATAGTTTTAAAAAGTGGTGTCATGTCATCAGCTAAATTGTCTGCTTCTAGACCTGCGACGCCATTTAATGCTGACGCATACACTACTGGGAAATCCAACTGCTCATCTGTGGCGCCTAGGTTGTCAAACAGATCAAATATTTGATCCATTACCCAATCAGGACGTGAGCCAGGACGGTCAATTTTGTTAATAACAAGAATTGGCTTTAGACCTTGCTCAAATGCTTTTTGTGTAACAAAACGAGTTTGAGGCATCGGACCATCAACAGCATCGACAACTAGAAGTACGCAATCAACCATTGACATTACACGCTCAACTTCACCACCGAAATCGGCGTGACCTGGAGTATCCACAATGTTGATACGATATTCAGTGTCTTCAGTCTGGTCTGTCCAGCGGATGGCTGTATTTTTAGCCAAAATAGTAATACCACGTTCTTGCTCAATATCACCTGAGTCCATTGCACGTTCAGCAATGTTTGCACGGTCGCCAAAAGTACCAGATTGATGTAATAGCTTATCAACCAAAGTCGTTTTACCGTGGTCAACGTGGGCAATAATTGCAATGTTACGCAGGTGTTTGATATCGTTCGCCATATAAAATGCTCGTTTTGTCTTAAAAAAATGCAGTAGCAGTAAGCGCCGCTGGATAAACTTCTATAATAAATCAGACAGATATTGAGTAGCTATTTTCAGATAACCTTATCATAGTGAAGGTCAAAAAAAATAAAATAATTTCAATACAATCAAATATCTATGCTGATGAATTCATCGTACAGATGGCTATGCTAATGTACATCCTGTCAACTTACAGAATGTTTGGGCGGCTAGTATAACATTATTGCTTCATAAATTTATGTAATAACTTGCTTTTCTCAATACATAAATAAAAAAAAGCCACCCAATGGGTAGCTTTTTTTGTAACTAACTATTTAATATCATAACCGATTGGCTACTACTTACTGAATAACCATATCTTTAGTTTGTTCAACAGTCATTGTTTTGTCACCAGTGATGATGGCATAAACACGACGGTTCATAGCGCGGCCTTCTTCAGTATCGTTTGGCGCGATTGGGTTATCGTAACCATAGCCAACAGTTGATAGACGGTTTGGAGCGATACCGAATTCGTTAGTTAGCATAGATTTAACAGCAACGGCACGAGCTTCAGACAGACGTTGGTTATAACGTGCTGATGGACCAGTCTTAGAAGCATGACCTTCTACACGCGCCATAGAGTTAGGATACTCACGCATCTTCTCTGCTACTTTAGCGATTTCTGGCTTATATTGATTTTTGATAGCTGATTTGTCGTTATCAAAGAATACACGTAGTTCCATTTTTAGTTCATCAGTAATATCTACTGGTACTGGGCAACCACGCTCATCAACAACAACGTTCATTGGAGTGCCTGGGCATGCATCGATGCTATCAGGTACGCCGTCACCGTCAGAATCAAGATCAGATTCAACAATAATTACTGGAGTATTGTCAACAACTGGCTCTTGCATTGGTGGTACTGCTACGGTTGGTGCTAAATGACCACCAAGTACAACTTCTAGACCGGCCAAAGCCATGCCTTCCCACCAGTTGTTATCAAAGTTATGAATCGCACGTGCTTCACCACGTAGGCTTAATGCATCATTCATACGATACATAGCACCTAAACCTAGGTTACCGATAGTATCTTTAGAACCTGTAACAAAGTTACCTGCTGCATCTTCTACTTCAATTTTTGACTGACCCGCACCAACCAATACATATGGTTTGAATGCACTATCAGTATAGCCAGTGAACTCTTCTGTACCGATCAAGAAGTTACCAGAGATCATTCTTTGTTCAGCATCGAAAGAGCCAGCAGCAGTATCACTGATACCGTCAGTATTAGAAACACCATATTCTACTTGGAACTGAGTAGAAGGCGTCAATTCAATACCTAGTGCCGCACCTGTGTACAGACCGTTTTCTTTATAGAAACCGTTACCGTTAGCATCACCCATAATCTCAACTTGTTCATCGTCAGCACCTTCGCTGTAATGATAACCAAGTAATAATGGGCTGATAGTTACGCCAGCATTAGCTGCTAAAGGAGCAGCTGTTACGGCAAACAGAGCTAGAGCTATTTTATTCAATTTCATGGACTTCCTCCAAAGGATAATTTTAGTAATGCGTTAAGCAAAACCGATTTTCAAGACGCTCTAAAATAGACATCTTTTACGCATTTTAAGTTACAAAGCAAAACCAATTAAGGAGTAGCTTAGCGATTATCAATTCAGTTTACAACTTTTTTCGTTAACCAGCTACACATTATTACACGATAATGTTGTAACCAAAACACAATAACCAGCTCAAGTTACTTAGAACCAACACACCTTACGCTTTTTATCTTTTGTATGTCAGTTCGCAATAGATAACGAACTTAACAGTATCTATTGTCTGAAGCCATTTTAATACAGTTAGTTATTTTTCTCTATTATTAAAACTCAGCATTCACTAATTGAAACATTTTTTGACATTAGACATATATTCTGTTTATATTATAATAGTCGACATTATTTTACACCTACTATATTTAGCCAATAACGCTAAGAAATGAGATTTTTTACCGCCTCAGAGTACTTATCACAGGCAATAATGCTTTATGACCCTGCTTTATAAGATATCGTCACATTACAGCAAGCTCTCTATTTGCAAAACCAACCAAGGTTTTACACTAGTTGAGCTCATGGTGACCCTCACTGTGTTAACCATCATAATAACTATCGCAGCTCCCGCTATCCAAATACAACTAGCGAGCATGGAAGCCAAACGCGTTAAAAGTCAGTTAGAAAACACACTTACTTTGGCCAAAGCGGAAAGTTATACCAGAAGAGAAAATGTATTGGTTTGCTTATCTGATACTGGAGAGCACTGCCGCAGAGATGGTGACAAGGCACTTTTGCTGTTTATAGATAAAAATGACAATAACGATTTTGATGCTGAAATAGATTTTTTGCTAACTCAGATTTCCTTGAACCTTAAATACAGCCGGCTAAGCTTGAGAGTAGGAAACAAACGCCATTATACGAAGTTTTGGGGTAATAGCGGCACACCTCGAGGTCATTTTGGCCATATCAAATACTGTCCAACCGTTGCTTATAATACAGCCATGTACCTAATATCATTCAATCAAACAGGCACAGTGAAGCAAAAACTTAACGAAAATCACCCTACGGAATGCGATGACTAGTAAAAATGGTACATGACACCATTTAACTGTCTTTGTGCATGGTATTTTTCATCATAACAACAGCTTGCTCAAGTCCTACGAATACGGCATCGGCAATAAGTGCATGTCTGATGTTCAACTCGTATATGCCCTCAATTTGAGCAATAGCATTGACATTGTCACGTGTCAGACCATGACCAGCATTGACCAAAAGCTTGTTATCCATACGCTGAGCAATAGCCACTGCTTGTTTGATTCGCTGCAACTCCGTATCTTGTATATCTGAATAGCCTGCCAGACCTGCTTCAGCGTAAGCACCTGTATGTAATTCGATGGCATCTGCTCCGCAATTTATGGCGGCAGAAATTTGCGTTTTTTCTGGATCAATGAACAAGGAAACTTTGATTGCTGCGGCTTATAATTTTTCAATATAGTCTGTTAGCCAAGTTACCTGACCTGCAACATCAAGACCACCTTCTGTCGTCAGCTCCGCACGCTTTTCGGGGACTAAGCAAACCCAGAATGGCTTAACCTTACAAGCAATTTCAAGCATCTCAGATGTGGCTGCCATCTCTAGATTCATTCTAGTGGTCAATTTACCTGCCATCTCATAAACATCTGAATCTTGAATATGACGTCGATCTTCACGCAAATGTAGGGTGATACCATCTGCCCCCGCTTTCTCACACAATAAGGCCGCGTCTAAAGGACTCACTCGGATAATGAACACCGCGGGCTTGACGCAACGTGGTTACATGATCAATGTTCACGCCTAACAATGGTTGTTGCGAGATGTCTTTCGACGAAAGAGAGAAAGACGTAGTCATAAAAAATCCTTTTGATAGCGCTGCTGCTGTTGCCATAGCAAACGACTTTGCAAGGGTTGATAGTCAAGTAAATGATCAAGCAGATAACGATGTAGCTTTGACCAATTATTCAGTGTTGTTTCGGTAATACCTGACTCTGCCATCTGAATAATATCAGCACCCCTAAAAACAGTCTGTGCAGACTCGCTCTCTAAATGCTCAGAATGTATATTATTCAACGCGATGGGCAATAAACCCACATCAGGCAAAAAACGATAAAAACAATCCGCTTCGAGCGTATCTTGGACACTGTCGTGCGTTAGCGTTAAAGTGAAGCCTAACTCGTCAAACAAGTGCTGCTCAAATCTCCGCAAACACAAACGCAACTCGTTGGCACTTAGAGGCTGCCTAAGTTGACGTAGACTATTCTGATAATGTTGCCACAATACTGGCATTGGGTCTTCAGTAGGCAATAGCTTCCACAGTATCTCGTTTAAATACAATGCTGAGTATTGATGTTGACCGGTAATATTTTCGTAAGGCACAAGCGCTGCACTATTACTATCAGGGTCGTTGCTTACCTCTATTTCAACAGTATTTTGGGAGGTGATGCCGATTTGGCTGAATGTTTTTAAATCACGTTTGCCCGAAGCAAAAAGCTGTAACGGCATAAATAGCGGCGCACCCTTTTTCCCAACACCATGTATCACACCATATTGCTGAGAAAATAAATAATATAAGGCGCGCTTTTCTTGATAAGGGCGCTGATGTAATAAATAACCAACTAACGCTTCATTACGCATTTCTTGTTATCCGAGCATCTACATGATTGTCAAAAAGCATTTATCAAGTCGCTATTAGTATCCTAAGCTGGTCAACGCACGTTCGTCATCAGACCAACCACGTTTCACTTTGACCCACAGTGTCAGCATAATTTTTTTATCAAAAAGCTGTTCCATATCTTTACGAGCATCCATACCGACTTGCTTGATACGTTGACCTTTGTCACCAATCACAATGGCTTTTTGGCCGCTACGCTCGACATAAATAGTCGCATCGATGAACGTACAGGCCTTACGCGGACGACCAGTTTTTGGATCAGTATGCGCAGGCTCATCTTTAAAGGCATCAATCTGCACGGTTAAATCATAAGGTACTTCATCCCCAGCACTACGCATGATTTTTTCGCGGATGATTTCACTCGCCAAAAATCGCTCTGAGCGATCAGTGATTTGCTCGGTATCATAGATCGGGGCAGCAATGGGTAGATGCGAGGCAATCACCTCTTGTAGACGATCTAGGTTTTGGTTTTTTAAAGCAGATACGGGTACGATATCAGCAAAATCAAAGCTGTCATTAAATGTTTCAATCAGCGGCAACACGCTGCCTTTATCTTTTAAGGTATCTGCTTTATTAATGACCAATACCACATTTAGATTTGTGTCGCCAAGCTTTTGTAGAACTAATAAATCATCATCACGCCATTGGTCTGAATCAACAACAAATAACACTAAATCAACGTCTACCAAGGCAGATACGGCGGCTTTATTCATGCGCTCGTTAATAGCACGTACTTCATTGCGATGAATACCCGGTGTATCAACAAACACCGCCTGCATCTCATGATTTGACAAAATACCGTGGATGCGGTGACGAGTCGTTTGCGGTTTACGTGACGTGATAGATAGTTTTTGACCCAACAAATGGTTCATTAAGGTCGACTTACCAACGTTTGGACGTCCAACAATGGCAACATAGCCTGTTTTAAAGTCATCAGCCATCGCTTCATGACCGCTCGGGGCAAAAAATTCCTCGATCGCCATGTCATTTTCTAATGTGATATCTTCTGAATCATTGATCTCATCATTGGTTATATCGGCATTGTCTTGGCTTGGATTTATCTCTGTGTTTTCAGTCATATTGTTAGAAATATCTTCATTATTTGATGGCAAATCAGTACGATTGCTCATAGGTTAATCCTGTAAAGTTTATAGCCAGTCAAACGGCACTTAATGGTGTATAGATGGTATCAGCACTACAAAAGCGGCACAGTTCTCGACTGGAGAATATTTGAGGTTTTAAAATAAGTAATATTTAAGATAAATAGAATAAGTGCTTGTTAGCGTAAAGACTACTTAAAAAGGTATAGTAAATTGAACATTGTATTTGCAACAAATATAGTCGATTCTAAATAAAGCAGATACATTATATTGGAGCGTTGAACTGGTATAAATGTTTCTGGCTTGCTGCGCCTGCGCAGCTCGATGCGGCGAAACTTCTCGTTTAAAGATAAGGATTCCAGTCCCGCTGACTCTTTTTTATACTGAACTCACTATCATTGTCTCAACTATGAACGCTTTTTGGCTGAAGCGGGAAGCTTGTGTAACTGATTAATCATCAGCTCGGCTGCTTTTTGTTCAGCAATACGGCGGCTCTCCCCAGATTCAGTAATATCAAGACAATTATGGATATTAACGTGACAACGTACGACAAAAATTTGATGCGGTGCGTTGCCACGCGTTTCCATAAGCTCATAATGTGGCAAATCAAACTGCTTGGATTGTAGCCACTCTTGCAATCGACTCTTGGCATCTTTTAGGGCTTTTTGATCATTCACGCTATCAATCAAATCCCCATACCACGAGAGAACACAATCACGCGCAATGTCCATATCTTGGCTATCTAAGTAGATAGCGCCAATCAGAGACTCCACCGCATCAGCCAATATAGAAGCACGATTGCGCCCGCCGCCTTTGCGCTCACCTACCCCTAAGATAAGATGATTGGAAAGCTCTAAATTTTGGGCAATAATAACCAGTGATTCTTGGCGCACCAACGTCGCACGCATACGGGTTAAACGTCCTTCATTTTGACTAGGATAACGATGATATAAAGCCTCACCTACAATCATTCCTAATAGTGCATCGCCCAAAAACTCTAGGCGCTCATAGTTTTTTTTGCTATCAAATGAGCGGTGTGTCAATGCAAGCTTTGGTAGGCTCAAATCATTAAACACATAACCTAACTTGCGCGTTAATACTGCTAAGCGCTGAATAAATTCTGCACTAACAACAAGCGTGTCAACCGACGTGCTATTTTTTTGGGAAGTAGGAACCGCTTGGGAATGCTGCGAAGTTGGTTTCATGCGTGGCTTTTGGTTATCCCTTCTGTTTTACTGGTTTAATGGAAAATAGTTGTTGCTCGTTTGGTACAAAGAAGATAAAAATCCTCTTAAATTATTCTGCTGTTGCCATAGTAATATCACCTTCGAAACGATTGACGATATCAACATTGGCAAAGAAGTTTTTGGTGACTACGTATTCCTTGCGGACAGCCAATTGACCGGTCTTTTTATTGGTAAAAACCAATATGTCTTCGGCTTTGGTATCATAATCAGCGTTGATAGACAACTGTTTATTGACACGTTCGACGAACTGTTTGGCTGTCTCGTTATTACTATTGGACTCATTGAGCTGTGCGCTTAACGTCTTAGTTAACTGATAATCGCCGATTTGAGCAGGTACAATAGCAATCATCAATTTGACAGCAATGCCTAGAACTATAATAATTAAAACGATGCTCGTTACACTAGCACCACGCTGTGTGGCCAATCCAGATAATTGCTGCATTATGGTATCTCTCTACTGGTAGATGACTATTTTTGATAAATGCCTAGGTGCTAGGTCTCTGTTTATTAAATAAAATAGTAACAATATTAGCACAAAACTATTATCGATAAATAAACCAATAGCGATTCCTACAGACTTAATCGATAGTACCATTACGTTTAAAGGTTGGTAAATTGAGTCCTGGTGGTTTATGCATCCAAATATAAACAGCCTTACCAGCTAAGTTCTCATCAGGTACAAAGCCCCAAAACCGACCATCAGCACTGCGATCGCGGTTATCACCCATGACAAAATACTGCCCGTCTGGAACCTGAATCCGCCAGCTGGTGCCTTCTGAACTGACCACTTCTGGCGATTGCTGTTGCAAAAATGGCGCGTACTGAGCACTGTTCATGCCATTTAAGTAGCGGACAAGATGTTGATTATCACCTTGTATCTCTTGAAAATAACGCGCTTCTGTTTCTTCTTGTTGACCCATCTGTGCCGCACTTTCTTCTGTCAGTACCTGATCAGGAGCAATTTGCCCTGGCAAATACAGCTGTGAGGTCAACTCTGTATCCGCAGCGAAATCAATTGGTTTGGTGTCAACCGGCACATCATTGATAGAAATAGTTCCTTGATCATAGCTAACGGTATCGCCAGGCAGACCAATGACACGTTTGATATAATAAATGCTTGGGTTTTCAGGATAACGAAATACTGCGACATCACCATGGTCAGGCTCGCCTGTATCCAATACCTTATTATAAGTCAGCGGCAATCGCACACCATAGGCATACTTATTAACAGCGATAAAGTCGCCTGTATATAAAGTTGGCACCATAGAGGATGAGGGAATATTAAAAGGTTCAATCAAGAACGAGCGTACTATTAACACCACTGCCAATACGGGGAAAAAATCATAAGCCCAGCGAACCAATAAGCTCTCTTGACCACGTCCACGCGTTTTACGTTGCTTTAGCGCCAGTTTATCCAATAGCCAAATAATACCCAAGCCTATAGTCAACGGCACTAAAATCAAATTAAAATCAAAATCCATACCAAATTGCCTATTAACTAGCAGCTTATCTCACTACTTAGACCATGAGACCAGCCACACTTGACGTATTATTATGCGCAAAAACCAAATGAGATGGGTTCAGCAGTTAGCTATCAACTTGTAACACTGCTAAAAAGGCTTCTTGGGGGATTTCGACATTCCCAACCTGCTTCATACGTTTCTTGCCTGCTTTTTGCTTAGACAGCAGTTTTTTCTTACGTGATACATCGCCACCATAGCACTTGGCCAATACATCTTTACGCATGGCTTTGACTGTACTACGGCCAATAATCTGACTACCAATAGCTGCTTGGATAGCCACGTCAAACATCTGACGCGGAATCAATTCTTTCATCTTAGTGACTAGCGCATTACCACGGTAACGTGATTGGGTTTCATGCACAATCATCGCTAACGCGTCCACTTTATCGCCATTAATCAATACATCTACTTTGACGAGCTTATCCACTTGATAACGTTCAAAATTATAATCTAATGATGCAAATCCACGAGAGACAGACTTCAAGCGGTCAAAGAAATCCATGACCACTTCACCCATCGGAATATCAAAAACAAGCTGAACTTGCTTGCCCATAAAGCGCATATCAACTTGTACACCGCGGCGCTCGATACATAGCGTCATGACATTACCCAAGTAATCTTGCGGTACCAAAATATGGCAACGAGCAATCGGCTCACGAAATTCTTCGATATTATTTGGCTCAGGCAATCTGGAAGGATTGTCCACATGAATCACTTCACCGTCTTTCTTTTTAATCTCATAGATAACCGAGGGTGCAGTGGTGATTAGATCCAAGTCATATTCGCGCTCTAGACGCTCTTGGATAATCTCCATATGCAGCATACCCAAAAAGCCACAACGGAAACCAAAACCCAATGCATCAGAGGTATCTGGTTCAAAGAATAATGACGCATCATTAATTTGTAGCTTTTGCAGCGCTTCACGGAACTTTTCGAAATCTGTAGATTCTACTGGGAACATACCAGCGTATACCTGCGGGGTAATTTGCTTAAACCCAGGAATACGCTCCACATCAGGTGTCTTGGAATGGGTAATAGTATCACCAACTGGTGCCCCAGCAATGTCTTTGATACCCGCAATAATAAAGCCCACTTCCCCTGCTTCTAAAATACCCGTATCTAAAGGCTTAGGTGTAAAGACACCGATAGAGCTGACAGGATGCGCTTCTTTGGTCGATTTAATATAAATCTTATCGCCTTTTTTTACCGTACCTTGGCGCACGCGTACTAAAGAAACTACACCCAAATAACTGTCAAACCACGAATCAATGATCAGTGCTTGTAGTGGGGCTTCGCGGTCGCCAGTTGGGGCTGGAATGAATTCAACCAAAGCTTCTAATAGCTTGTCGACACCCAGACCCGACTTGGCAGAGACGCGCGGTGCATCAACAGCATCAATGCCGATGATATCTTCAATCTCTTGGATAACGCGTTCAGGCTCGACTTGTGGCAAATCGATTTTATTCAATACCGCCATGACCTCTAAACCTTGATCAACGGCGGTATAGCAGTTGGCCACGGACTGAGCTTCCACCCCTTGCGCCGCATCAACGACCAAAAGCGCACCTTCACAAGCGGCTAGTGAGCGCGACACTTCATAAGAAAAATCGACGTGGCCCGGAGTATCAATGAAGTTAAGCTGGTAACGCTCACCATTAGGATGGTCATAAAACAACGTGACCGACTGCGCTTTGATAGTGATACCACGCTCACGCTCAATATCCATGGAGTCCAGTACTTGCGCCTGCATCTCGCGATCTTGCAAGGCACCGCACATTTGAATAAAACGATCAGCAAGCGTCGACTTGCCATGATCAATGTGGGCAATGATTGAAAAGTTACGAATATTGGCTAATGCAGTCACAAAGCGCCTACTAAATTAAGGGTGATAGAAAAATAAAACTAAAAGGTATTCTAGCAGTTTTCCACTATAAAGTAAGGCGATTTTGTTAGCACAGAGAGGATTTACCCATGAAGTCACGACAGCTTACTTAGATAATAGACATTTAATACGGTACTCACTCGTGTCAACCTCTCACAGAAACTGTTTAAACACCCATTTATTTAACGCAAAAAAAAACCAATCACTAAGGATTGGCTTTTTTGGTACTGCAGTCTTGCTATAAATGGTGGCGATGAAGAGACTTGAACTCTTGACCTCACGATTATGAGTCATGCGCTCTAACCAGCTGAGCTACATCGCCATTTTAGGCTGCACATTATGCCCAAGCTGCTGACTGCCGTCAACCCCTAAAAGACATTTTTTGCAAAAAAAGTGAAGTTAATTCAAATTAATTGCCATTCTTACAACAACAAACGATAAAAAAGGTTTGGTAAACCGATAAGCCGGGTTCTGTCGTGGACAATCATTCCTCTAGGCGTATCATCGCTAATACGCTCAAGCAACCTACCCGCATCGAACGCGGGCCGCGCCATGCCGATGCCTATTTGGTCTTGCTACGCGTGGAGTTTACCATGCCGTGAACTGTTGCCAGCCACGCGGTGCGCTCTTACCGCACCCTTTCACCCTTACCGATGATATCGACGTCTTGCGACAATCAAAGGCGGTCTCCTCTCTGCTGCACTGGTCGTCAAGTTACCCTGCCCAGCCGTTAGCTGGCACGCTGCCCTATGTAGCCCGGACTTTCCTCCCCTGCATGTCTGTTGCCAGTGTGCAGCGGCGATTGCCTAGTCTACCAAGCGCGCTAGTATAGCAAACCTCATGCTTGGCTGGGAATCTCTTTTTGGTTTATTTTCAATATGGCTATAAAAGCATTAAAAACTTATTAACATTTATTATAAGAACACTTAAATAAACCCTTCTGGCAAAGATAAGTCACCATCGTTTGCTGCATCTTTCATCTGCTTAGCCAATGTCAACCATTGCGTCTTTGGATAATATTGCTCCAGATAGTGCTGTAAAAACTTCATCGTACTGGCGGCAATCTCTATGTCTGTATTGGTATCAAAATCTTCATCATGAATATGATTATAGATGACACTATGTACAGTCAAGCCGCGTGACTTTATGGCTTCCAAACTGAGTAAAGTGTGATTGATACTGCCCAAACGACCGGATGTGACCAAAATTATAGGATACCCTTGTTCAGTAATATAATCTAACGTTAATAAATCTTTGGTTATCGGCACCAGCAACCCGCCTGCGCCTTCTAACAGCACCGTATCATACTGTTCTTGCAATCGCTTGGTAGCACTAGTAATGACATCAGGATCTAATGTTTCCCCTGATAACTGAGTAGCTAAGTGTGGTGACGCAGGTTTTTCGTAGCGATAAGGACAAGTGGTAAAATTGAGGTCACACTGCTGTAGCGGAATCTCCATCAATGTGCGATGGGTCACGATATCATCAGCAATGTTCATTGTGCCAGTATCGGGATTTATAGAAACGCCTGTTTGCACCAACTTTTGAGTGATGACATTTACGCCTTGCTGCATGAGCGCTTTGGCAAGCATGCCAGTTGCATAGGTTTTGCCAATATCGGTATCGATACCAGAGACAAATAATATACTCATAACTGACCTTGCTTTGCTAAATAGATGCGTATCACTTTTAACAGTGCTTGGCATAAGGTTATTAGCTCATCATCAGTAATCACATAAGGCGGCATGATATAGACCAATTTACCAAACGGTCTGACCCAAATGCCATTCTCAATCAGCAACGACTGAAAAATCGGCATATCAACAGCCGCATCTAACTCGACAACGGCGACCGCGCCAAGACAGCGTACTTCGAAGACGCCATGTAACATTGCGGCTGGTGCCAGTTGTTGCTCCATGATGGCTTGCATATTGGCAGTGCGCGCTTCAATATCATAAGACAGTATCAAATCGATTGACGCACAGGCGACCGCGCAAGCCAACGGATTGCCCATAAAGGTAGGCCCATGCATAAGCGCTGGATAATCACTTTGATGAATCGTGTCAGCCACTTTGCGAGTGCATAACGTCGCGGCAAAGGTCATATAACCACCCGTTAGCGCTTTGCCAATCGTCATAATATCAGGGCTAATATCAGCGTGTTCACAAGCAAATAACTTGCCACTACGTCCAAAACCAGTGGCAATTTCATCCGCGATTAACAAGACATCGTGCTCATCGCACAATTGACGCAGTAACTGCAAATATTCAGGGCTATAAAAACGCATGCCTCCTGCGCCCTGAATAATTGGCTCAATGATAAATCCCGCCAGCTTGGACGCCCGTTTGGAGAAAAAATCCGTCAATGCTGTGCGCTCATCAGCCGTCAAGGCGCGTTCAAACCCAAGTGGTGGCGCAGGGACGAAATGCTGCATCGGTAACTGTTTGCCATACAAATTGTGCATGCCATTAATAGGATCACAAATACTCATCGCATGCCATGTATCGCCATAATAACCAGAATGGGTTGAGGCAAATTGCTGCTTAGTAGGGCGATTGGCGGCTATTTGATATTGCAGCGCCATTTTTAGCGCTACTTCTACCGCAATACTGCCACTATCTGCATAAAATATAGCATCAAGTCCAACAGGCACGATTGAGAGCAGTTTTTTACCCAAATCTATCGCTGGCTGATGGGTCAATCCACCAAACATGACGTGCGCCATTTTGCCCAATTGCTTGGTAAGCGCTTCATTCAGTTTTGGATGATTATAGCCGTGAACGCTCGCCCACCACGACGACATACCATCAATCAGGCGCGTACCGTCCTCGGTGACAATGTGAATACCTTCGGCATGATCAATCACAATGTTGGAATAGGTAGGCGGCAGGCTGGCATACGGATGCCAGAGGTGTTGCTGATCAAAGTCGCTAGTAGAGATATTTACTGTCATAGCACTCTCTTAAAAAACAATGGTATTTTGCCAAACGAGCATACTGTAAGTTGAATATCCGTATTCATCATATGATTCCTATTTTTTAACATTGTCCTACATCAGTAGTAAAGCCTTACTGGCCCGTAATACGTTTGTATTTAGACAGCAAATCGCTTTCGGTTTCGACATGGTTTGGGTCATGAGGAATACAATCAACAGGACAAATCACCACACATTGTGGCTCATCAAAATGACCCACACATTCGGTGCATAAATCGGGATCGATAACATAGATATCATCGCCTTCAGAGATGGCCTCATTCGGACAGGCAGGCTCACACACATCACAATTGATGCATTCATCAGTGATTAATAGTGCCATAGGAGGCTCCTTTGATATAGTCGATACTGAATAAAATGAATACACAATATTATAGAGCGAGACTGATATACATTTTTCTTGCTTGCTGTGCCTGCGCAGCTCGATGCTACAAAAAATTTATCACAGTCTCGCTGACGCTTTTTTATATTAATCTGACTATATGTTACTTGCTATATGTTACTGGTATCACGCTTAACTGGCACCTTGACCTTACTTTAGCAAGTGTAGCCAGCGCATATTCTGGCTAGGGCGTGTCATCAGTTAGATTATGAGCATTAAAATGAGCTAAATTGATGCTAAACAAGGAAAAATTCGCAGTGAATATGAACATATTGACAAGAATTTTGACACCGTTTAGCGAAAATTTAGCCATTTTAAGGCCATAAAGTGCATCAATGTGCTAATTGATGACACGCCCTAGTTGATATTCAGTTTTTTGACAAATGCTTGCGAGACACAGGACGGCACAAATTTATTGACATCGCCGCCGAGTCTGGCAATTTCACGAATCATAGTCGAGGAGATAAACGAATAATTTTGAGAAGGGGTCAAAAACACCGCTTCAAAGTTTTCATCAAGCTCACGGTTCATATTGGCCAATTGAAACTCATATTCAAAATCAGACATGGCGCGCAGACCGCGCAGTACAGCCGTGGCACCTTGAACCCGCATAAAATCAACCAATAACCCCTCAAAACCAATGACCGATACTTGCGGCAAATCAGCAAACACCGTCTCAACTAATGCCACACGTTCCTCGAAATTAAACAGAGGCTTTTTATGATGGCCTGAGGCAACGGCAATCACCACCTCATCAAACAGTTTGGTTGCACGTGTCACCAAGTCTACGTGACCATTGGTAATAGGATCAAAAGTACCGGGGTACAAGATTTTGGTATGTAGCTTTGAAGACTTGAAGGAATGGGTAGAAGTAGAGTGGCTCATGGCTTGGCTAATATGTCCGATGATAGTAAGCCATATGCTAGCAAATTTTGCTCAAACTTAATACTTATCTGCTACATTTGTCCTAACAGCTGGTTTACCTTTTCGCTAGAGGCTTTGCTACAATACTTGGTTCGACTCATCCCTATTTAAATCAAATGATAAATAATCTAAATGAAAGGGTTAGGATGAGGAATTAGTGGGACTAGTCAGATAAGAACACTGTATTTTTACGGGTTCTTACGGAGAAATTATGTCAAAAAAATCAAAAAAACCGGACAATCAAATTTGCGCCAATAAAAAGGCTCGTCATGAATATTTTATTGAAGAAACCTTTGAAGCAGGACTGTCACTACAGGGCTGGGAAGTAAAAGCCATTCGTGCAGGCAAAATGACCATCACTGAAGCGTATGTCATCTTTCGTAATAATGAAGCCTTCTTATTTGGTGCGCATATTCAGCCGCTGCTTAGTAGCTCAACGCATGTCAGCCCAGATAGCATTCGTACCCGTAAGCTGCTGCTCAATCGCCGTGAGATTGAAAAATTGATGGGTGCCGTCAACCAAAAAGGCTATGCTTGTGTGCCGCTGTCTTGCTATTGGAAAAATTCGCTGGTGAAGTGCCAAATTGGCTTAGCACTGGGTAAAAAGCAGCATGACAAACGTAAAACCCTAAAAGATCGTGACTGGGAACGTGATAAGCAGCGCGGCTTTAAGCAACATTTAGATTAAAGATCGATTATTTTAATCTAACACCAAAAGGACGATTTGACATGTTGTTAAATCGTCCTTTTTATTGGGTAAATCGGTTTCATTTATGACTCTTTAAACGGCATTGGCCATTTTTGCCATGTGCATTCCTTTACGAGCACGGCGCAACTGACGTACACCATGAGCAATGAGACAAGCAATGCCAAGCCAAATCAATCCATAGCTATAAATCATCGCTGACTCAAACGGATTGCCCAGCACGGTCACCGCCAAAATAAATAGCAATGCTGGCTCCAGATAGCTCATCATGCCATAGACATTTACTGGTAGCATTTGACTGGCATCGACATTGGTTTTCATTGCTAAGACACTCAGTAACCCCAATCCTGCTAGCATCGCCATAAAAAACCCTGAACCCGTCACTAACATCAAACTATTCGGTGCAAAGAGGAATAAATAAGCCACAGCAAATGGCGCGCAAACCGTCAAATCAACCAACAATCCAATAATGGCACCAATACCCTGTAATCGACGTAAAATATAATATAGTGGATATGTCGCACATACCCAAAGCGTCGCCCATGACACACTTTGGGTGCGCACAATTTCACTGCATACCCCAACTGCGGCAAAGGCGACAGCAAGCCACTGCAGGCGGCTCAATTTTTCGCCAAAAAAGACGCAGCCAAACACCACCATCATGAGCGGAAATAAGAAATAACCCATCGCGGTTTGGACACCTTGTCCATTAACAGGCGCCCACATAAACAACCAAAATTGACTCAAAAATATCGGCGTGGGTACGAGCAACCATAGCCATTGTTTGACTGAGCCCAAAGCACGCAACTTATCAATATGCATATTAAGCCGACCACTCATGAGCAGGTAGCCAACCAACACCGCCCACATCGCTAGCATACGCCAGATAAATACTTGCGTCCCTGACAACGGTGCCAAAAAACTGCTGTATGCATACAACACACCAAACAAGATATTGGACAAGATAGCAAAGGAAACCCCTAACATCAACGTACGCTGTTGTTCAGTTCCAGCCGTCCAGATAGCAGGTAATGGCAAGCGTGAAGCAGTCGTTGCCAGTATATTAGCGAAAACATTGGATAACGTTGAGATAGACATGATAAGCACCGTAAATGTTAATAGATGTTAGAAAACCAACTGTTGGCCTTTGTCTTTCTAAGCAGCTTTGTTACTGGATGAATGGGCAGCTGACCAAGATCCTGCTTTTCGTAGAGTATTCTATCAAACACTGATTCCCGAGCTC
>NZ_CAJHBU010000029.1 GCF_904846715.1 Psychrobacter vallis | reverse complement strand
CTCTATAATAATAAATTAATTAATATATATAGATATTGTTGTTATTGGGGACTATATTTTCTGGGGTTAAGTCGGTTTTTTCTTTAGTTATCAAATCCTTAAACTATGGGTAAACCTGTGGATAACCTGTGGGTCAAATAGGGATAACTCTTCGTTTGTACTTATCCACAAAACTACCCACAGGGTTATCCACAAAAAACAGGATGTTATCCACAGGGCATTTGTGTTAAATTACCTCCCTACTCGACATGCCGTTCTAAGGGATTTACCAAGATAATTTTGAGTTTAATCATGGTTGACAGGATTAAGCGCTAAATAACGGCTTTACCGTGCTACATATCTATTATTTCAGATTATAGGATTCGTATTTTTCATGATAGACACAGCAAGTATTTGGGACAAATGTTTAAACGATTTGCGATATAACGTTAAAGACAACGTGTTTACCATGTGGTTGAGACCATTGTCCGCTCATCAAGAAGCGCAAACGCTTATCATACTTGCCCCCAACGATTACTTTGTGACTTATATCAAAAAAAACCATTTGCAGGATATTCAGCAATTGGTTGCTAAGCACAGTCAAGGAAGTATTGAAGAGGTTATTGTACGGGTCGATAATGCTGATCGCGATACCGATGACAGTAGCCAAACCCAATCAGGGTCTTTATTTGCAGAGGATAAGCCCTCCCCTACCCCTACAGATCATAAATTTGAAAGCATTCATCATAACAATGCAAAAGCGGATATTGATGCCAATATGCGTCACGCAGAATTAGCCGATTCGGCTGATGCAAAATCGTTGAGTTATCTAAATCCTGACTTTACTTTTGAGACATTTGTCACGGGTAAGTCTAATAATTTGGCTTATAAAGCCTGTTATGAGCTTGGGAAGCGCCAATCAAAAAATCGTCACAATCCTTTATTTATATATGGGCCTTCCGGATTGGGAAAAACCCATTTAATGCATTCTGTAGCACATCGCTATTTAAAAAATAATCAAAGCTTTTATTATTTCACTTCTGAAAAATTTATTAATCAATTGGTTTATTCATTAAGAAATAATAAAATAGAAGATTTTAAAAAGAAAATTAAAAAAGTAGATTTATTGATTGTAGATGATATTCATGTACTGGCAGGAAAAACCAAAAGTAGTAATGAGTTTTTGACATTGTTTGCGGATTTTACAAGTGGTGATAAACAACTGATTTTGGCTTCGGATCGCCATCCGTCGCAAATGACCGAATTTGATGAACGGTTTAGATCACGTTTTTCATGGGGTTTGACCGTCGCTGTCGATCCTCCTGAAATTGATACTCGTGTACAAATTTTGCAAAAAAAAGCGGCTTCATATGGCATGACACTGCCTAAAGAATGTGCCCTATTCATCGCTCAAAATGTGGTGTCAAATGTCAGGCGTTTGGAAGGCGCGCTCAATCAGGTATTTGCTAATGCTAACTTGACAGGTGCTCAGATTACCCTTGAAATGGTGCAATATGCGCTAAAAGACATCGTCGCGATGCGCGTACAGGCCGTCAATATGGATAATATTCGCAAAGTGGTTGCTGAATACTATGATGTGACCGTCAAAGATATCTTGGGTCGAAAACGCACGCGCAGTATCGCCAGACCAAGGCAAATAGCGATGGCACTATCGCGTGAATTGACGAGTGACAGTTTTCCTGAGATTGGTCAATCTTTTGGGGGACGTGATCACACGACGGTGATGCATGCTTGCGACAAAGTAAATGAGCTAAGAGGCGCAGATCCTGCATTTGATAAGGATTACAAAACGCTGGCCTTGATGTTGCAAGCGGGTTAAAAGGCTGGAGTGTCATCATGTTTTCTGTTGATCAAAATGTTTTATGATAATGAAATATAGTTGATACACGATATTATCACGCGGGACTGGTACAAATTTTTCGTAGCCTCTGTCGGCGTAGGCACAGCAAGCAAGAAAAATTTGTACCAGTCCTACTGACTTTCGCCATATTAATCTAGCTATAGTAAATTGATGATAAGTAGACCAATACCTTATAGATTATAGCCAATAGACAAGGTATTATTGAGCCATTCTTCTAACTTTATACAAAAAATGCCATTCAAATAAGAGTAACTAAGCATGCAATTATCGATTAATCGAGAGTCGTTACTAAAAGCCATTAACTTGATTGCCAAGGCGGCTGATAAGCGCCACAACATGGTTATCTTGGGTAATATTAAGTTGCAATTGTCTGAGTCAGTGCTGGTTTTGACAGCTTCTGATTTAGAAGTAGAGCTGACGTCAACGTTGCAATTGCCAGCTGGTGCTTGTGTTGAAGCAGGCACAACGACGTTACCTGCGACAAAGCTAAGAGATATCTGCAAATCATTGCCTGCACAAGCGCAAGTGACCCTTGCCACTCAAAAAAACGATCGCTGTTTACTGACCAGTGGCAAAAGTCGTTTTACTTTAGGCACCTTACCTAGCGAAGATTATCCAAGCTTGGGCAATCCTGAAAACATCACGCCATTGACCATCAGCCGTAATCGTCTGACTGATTTGATTCATAAGACCCAGTTTGCGATGGCGATTCAAGATGTCCGTTATTATCTCACTGGTATGCTATTTGATGTATCACAGCAGCAGTTGACAACGGTTGCGACCGATGGTCATCGACTGGCCTTAGCGCGTAGTGTCATTGATGTGAGTGCCGATCTCAACATGCAAGCCATTTTGCCACGCAAAGCCGTGATTGAGCTTGAACGTTTGGCCACTGAGCTTGGTAAAATGCTTGGAGAGCAAGACAATCAGGTTACCTTGAGCTTTGGCCGTGAGTTTTTGCAAGTTACCTTACCGTTTGGTGACGTTGATAGTGCAGGGCAGGTGAGTCAGAATCTCATGGTGACGTTCACCGCACGTCTAATTGATGGTAAATTCCCTGATTATCGCCGCGTCATGCCAAGCAATACTGACAAACTGGCGCTATTCAATCAAGAAAAGATGACAGATGTGTTGCGCCGTGTTGCGATTTTGAGTAATGAAAAATCTCGCGGTGTGGTGTTTAATTTTGCTAGTGATGGCATGGTAGAAGTACGAGCCAATAATGCTGAGCAAGATGAAGCGGTCGAAATGATACAAGCGAAGTATCAAGGTGAGCCGATGGAGTTATCGTTTAACGCCGCGTATTTGCAAGATGTATTGGGCGTTATCCAAGGCGATTTACAAATGCATATGAGTCAATCAAATGCCTCGGTACTGGTCAATCAGTTGAATGATGAATTCCATCAGTACGTTATCATGCCAATGCGTATATAGTGTTATTTGCGATAATATATTGATTTTTCAAAGGACTGAATGCTTGGCGATAAAACTGTCTTTATGGTGGTTTTCGCAGTCCATCTCTAGCTTTCAATAGTTATAGTGGGTGAAAAGTAATATCAATACAACGCGTACTGCTGGTACAAATATTTCTTGCTTGCTGTGCCTGCGCAGCTCGATGCTGCGAAAAATTGACACCAGCAATACTGTAACGATTTTAAAATATTTTAACTATAGATAATTTATGTTTTAATCAAACTTTTGCCTACTATTATATGGGCAGTATTAATAGGCGGCTATCGGTATCATGATTGAACGTCTACAAATCTCATATTTGCGCAATCTAACTCAGGTTAATTTGTCCTCTGCCGCTTGTAATGTCATTATCGGTGCAAACGGTAGTGGAAAAACCTCTTTGCTTGAAGCGATATTCTTATTATCTAGAGGCAAAAGCTTTCGTCATCATCAGCCAAAACGCTATATCCAGCACCATCAAAACACGGTAACGGTACATGCCAAACTCAACGATGCCAGTACATTGGCTATCCAAAAACAAGCCGACGCCACCACAGTTTTACGTCTGAACCAAACCACCGTCTATAATCAAAGCATCCTAACCGAACAGCTCCCCACATTACTGATAGATCCATCGACGATGGACATGCTAGAGCAGGGTAGTGCTAGCCGTCGACAGCTCTTGGATTGGTTGGTGTTTCACATGAAACAAGGTTTTCATCCACAATGGGTGGCCTATCAACGTCTATTAAAACAGCGCAATAGTTTGCTAAAAAAGACGAGGCATTTGACCCAAGTACAGCTCGCCGAATTAAAATCCTGGGACAAAGGTCTGAGCAATCATGCGGCCCTTATCCATCATTATCGTGAACGGATATTTGCAGAATGGCAGCCGTATTTTGCTCAAAGCGTTGCTCAGTTATTGCCTAGTTATGCAGAACAACTGAGCCTGAGTTACAACGCTGGCTATGACACCAGTATTGCGCTCGATGTGCAGCTCAATGAGCGCTTAGATCAGGATTTGCAGCTGGGTTACACGCGTATTGGCAACCACCGCGCTGATATTCATGTACATTGGCGCTCTGATGACTCAGTAGAGATGAGTGATAAGCAGTCAGAAACAACGCTAGAAGCTGAAATCCATAATAAACGGCCAGTTCTAAAAGAGCAGGCAGCCAATGTGTTATCACGCGGTGAAAAAAAGCTATTAATCACCGCCCTGCGTTTATCACAATTGCCGTTGCTACTAAATACGCCAAAAACCGATGAGGCATCCAGTAATAACTTGCAACCCCGAAACACGCCCGTCGTATTGCTGGATGATATTACGGCAGAGCTGGATGATAGAGCCATAACAATCTTATTATCGACGCTATCACAGCTGCCATGCCAAGTGTTTATGACCAGCTTGACTGACGATATTGTGCCCTTAGTTTTGGAATTGTGGTCAGAGCCTAATATGTTTCATGTGAAACAAGGCCAAGTTTTCTTTGACCCATAGTATTTTACTCTCTAGCTTTTTCTTCTTTGTTGTCAGCTGGTGATGTTCTCCATTTACCAGTCTATAGTTGATCCACTTTAAAAAATTTACGGTTCTGCTGGTATGAATTTTATGAAGCATCTGTCACGCTTGCGAACAGCCAGCGAGGAAAATTTATACCAGTAGAACATAATTAACGGATGTGCCACTTTTATTCTGGATTGACTATATGTCCTGCTAATTCTATCCTCTTTAAACGGTTTTTTAATAAGCACAAAACGGCCAGCAAACAGTGACTTAGAAGCAAAAAAATGCTAAAATAGGGCTTTATTTTTGTCCTATTCTCAGCAAGTTTTTTGATAGCGTTATATAGATATTTTTTATTGGCTACAAATTTTAAGTGATTGATAAATATGCTTTTTATTTGTTCTGTTTTGGCTTTGATTTGCTGTAAGACAAAACCGCTAAAACTGGATGAATGAGAGCTCGACTTGATGTTTTTAAGTTCGTTGAATATCTTATAAAATTTTGGCTAATAGCCTTTAACAACTAATAGCTTTTAACAAATAATGCCTATCAAAAGTTTTGACTACTAAAAGTTAAATCTAAAATAACGTTATGAGACATCATCGTATTGATGGGTCAATAACAAACGGCTGATTATGGCTAGATTAAGGAATACGCATGAGTGATTCATTACCGACAGACCACGAGCAATTGATATCAGACAGCGTTGTCGAAACGACTGTACCAGCTGTGGTTCCTGAAGGATTACCCTCTGATTATAGCTCCAAAGATATTCGTGTATTACGCGGGTTAGAAGCGGTACGCGTGCGCCCAGGTATGTATATCGGTGATACCGATGATGGTACTGGTTTACATCATATGGTCTTTGAGGTGGTGGACAACTCTATCGATGAGGCGCTTGCTGGTCATTGTGATCAGATTGATATCATCATTCATGAAGACGAATCGGTCAGTGTGATGGACAATGGTCGCGGTGTGCCGGTCGATATTCATCCAGAAGAAGGCGTGTCGGCGGCGCAGGTCATCATGACGGTACTGCACGCTGGCGGTAAGTTCGATGATAACAGTTATAAGGTCTCAGGCGGCCTACATGGCGTCGGCGTTTCCGTCGTCAACGCATTGTCCAAAAAGCTCGAAATGAATATCTGGCGCGAAGGTTATCACTATCACCAAACGTATACCGATGGCGTACCTGATGCTGATATTCAAGAGATGGAGCCAACGAATAAAACAGGCACCCAGATTCGTTTTTACCCAAGCGCGGATGTCTTTACTGGCACTGTCTTTGAGTATGATATCTTGGCAAAGCGTTTACGCGAGCTGTCGTTTCTGAACTCAGGTGTGCGCATTGTATTAACTGATGAGCGCATCGATAAGCGTCACGAGTTTGAGCACAAAGGCGGTTTGCTTGAGTTTGTTAGCTATATCAATGCGGGCAAAGATGGCGTCAATGAAGTGTTCCATTTCACGAGCGAACAAGATGACGGCATCAGTGTCGAAGTAGCGCTACAGTGGACAGACACGTATAACGAAAAAGTACTGTGCTTCACCAATAACATCCCGCAGCGCGATGGTGGCACGCATCTATCTGGCTTTCGCTCCGCACTGACACGTGGCCTAAACAGCTACATGGATCGTGAGAATTTATTCAAAAAAGAAAAAGTGGTCGCAACTGGTGATGATGCCCGTGAAGGTCTAACGGCTATTGTCTCTGTTAAAGTGCCTGATCCAAAATTCTCTAGTCAGACCAAAGACAAGCTGGTGTCAAGCGAAGTAAAATCTGCGGTTGAATCAGCAATGCATGCTAAGTTTAACGACTACTTATTAGAAAACCCAACAGCGGGTAAAGCCATCGCCAATAAGATTATCGATGCGGCACGCGCCCGTGATGCCGCTCGTAAAGCACGTGAGATGACGCGTCGAAAAACGACTTTGGATATCGCAGGTTTGCCGGGTAAGTTGGCTGATTGCCAAGAAAAAGACCCTGCATTGTCAGAGCTGTACATTGTGGAGGGTGACTCTGCTGGTGGGTCAGCAAAACAAGGCCGTAGCCGTAAAACGCAAGCTATTTTGCCGCTAAAAGGTAAAATTCTAAACGTTGAGCGCGCCCGTTTTGACAAAATGCTATCGTCTGCTGAAGTGGGCAATCTCATTACCGCGCTTGGTTGCGGTATTGGTCCAGATGAATATAATCCTGATAAAGTCCGCTATCATAAAATTATTATCATGACCGATGCGGATGTGGATGGCTCACACATTCGTACGCTGCTATTGACCTTTTTCTTCCGTCAAACCCCTGAACTGATCGAACGTGGCTACGTCTATATCGCTCAGCCGCCGCTTTATAAGGTGAAAAAAGGACGTCAAGAGCTGTATCTAAAAGACGATGAGGCGCTCAAAGCTTATTTACTGTCTTCAACGATTGACAATACCAAGCTACATATCAGTGCAGATGCGCCCGCCATCACGGGTCAAGCGCTCGAAACACTACTGAACGACTATAACCAAACTCAGCTCATCAAAGCACGTTTGCAGATTCGTTTCCCAGCGGTCATCTTGGATGCGTTAACTCATACGCCGAAGCTAAGCACGGATATGACTTATGACAAGTCTGCTATGCAAGCTTGGAAGGAGAGCATGCAAACCCAGCTTGACCACTTTGGCTCTGATCTAAGTCCTGAGATTGAGTTGGTCAATATTCATGCGCCGCAACCAAAAAATATGGATGCCGCTGCTGCCGATTTATTGGGTATGAAACCACAAGTAGACATTGAGGAAGGCGCTGATAGCGAGCCCATGTCTACTAAAGCCCAGTGGTTACCACGTATTACGGTTTATGTGCATCAGTTGGCGCATCATTATCTGTTGGATGCTAGCTTTATCAATTCAGGCGAGTACAGCAAGTTGCTGCGTTTATCAAGCGAGTGGAATACCTTACTTGCTGATGATGCCTTTATCCGCCGTGAAGCCAGTGCGGGCACGACCAAAGACATTCCAGTACGCGACTTTGATTATCTGTGGCAGCAAATGATGCTTGACGCGCGTCGTGGTTTGGCGATTCAGCGTTATAAAGGGTTGGGCGAGATGAACGCCGATCAGCTTTGGGATACAACGATGGATCCTGAAAACCGTCGTATGTTGCGTGTGACGATTGAAGATGCCATCGCTGCCGATCATATGTTTACTTGTCTGATGGGCGATCATGTAGAGCCTCGCCGTATCTTTATCGAAGAAAATGCGTTGACGGTCTCTAATCTAGACATATAAGTACTCTGATGTCCTTTTATTCTTTATAAAAATACCGCTTTAATATCTAGAGCGGTATTTTTGTTTCATGTGAAACCTTTTTACCATTTTTGATAAGAGAACCACACAATGATTGAAGTCGTGCTACTTGCTATTGCGTTAGCCATGGATGCGTTCGCCGTCGCAATTGGTTTGGGTGCCAAATCACAAAAACAAAACCATCACTATGTGTTGCGCTTGGCTCTTTATGCCGCCCTATATTTTGGTATCGCGCAGGGCATCATGCCACTTATTGGTTATCTGTTGGGTGCTGCATTGCTGGGTTGGTTGGCGGCCGCTGCGCCTTGGATTGGCGGTATCATTCTGATCGCGCTTGGTGGCAAAATGCTTTATGAAGTGTTTGCTGGCGACAAGGAAGAAGAGATTGATCACATTGCTGATGATGTATTAGCAAAAAATAGTGAGCACAAAGGTATTAATCATAAGACGATGTTTACCCTTGCTATTGCCACTAGTATCGATGCAATGGCTGCTGGCTTCACGCTTAACCTGTTGGCGCTGAATGCTTGGTTGGCCTGTTTGATTATCGCGGTAATTACAGCGTTATTTAGCTTATCAGGTGTCTATTTAGGCTGGCGCTCTGGTACATGGTTAGAGGATAAGGCAGAAGCGTTAGGCGGTTTGGTACTGGTCGCTATTGGGATAAAAGTCATGTTTTTTGGCTGATTGACTTGGTTGATTCAGCCGAAAGTTTTTGGTATTAGCACTTATAGTGGAAGTACTTTAAAATCGCTACAGTGCTACTGGGATGCTTATCTTTAAACGGAAAGTTTCGAAGCCTCTGGAGTGCAAGGCGCACAGCAAGCGAGGAAAATTTATACCAGTAGTACAGAACTATTGATGTATCGATTTTACTTTTCATTGACTATATGTTTGTTATAAAAAAGCCCCGCTTTGATATCAAAGCGGGGCTTTTGTTTCACGTGAAACTCTAATAGATATTATGACTGTTTATGCGTCTTCTTCAGTATGAAAGCGCCACGCCAAAATACGCGTGTTTTTCTGACCTTGACTCATCTCAATGATACGCATTTGCGCAACATCCAATTGCTTCAAGAGAAGCTGCAAAGGTTTTACGTTTTCTGACTTTGATACCAAGGTGGTAAACCAGCCAACGTGTTCGGCAAAGCTTTGACTCTCTTTTGCCATTTTGGTCAAAAAGGTAATCTCGCCACCTTCACTCCATAGCTCTTTGTGCTGACCACCAAAGTTTAGGTTTTGTGCGGCGTTGCCGGATTTTGTTGAGCTACGACTTATTTGCTCACTTTCATTCTTACCGCGATGTCGTTGCAAGTTATGCTGCTTACGACTGTTGGCTTCCATCGCTTCTTCAAGTGAGGCATGGAACGGCGGGTTGCAAACGACCACATCAAAATAATCTTGGCGACCAATGATGTTTTTGAAGATGACTTTTGGCTCAGGTTGTAGTTTTACTTTTACCGCGCTTTTCAGCTTTGGATTGGCTTCACAAATAAGTGCCGCTGTGTTGACCGAAATAGGGTCGATGTCACTTGCTGTAAAACGCCAGCCGTAGCTTTGACTGCCGATAATGGGATAAATGGCACTGGCACCCGTACCAATATCAAGCGCATGGATTTCTTTACCCATGGGCGGTATATTGTCGTCATTGATATGCGTCGTTTGTGCCAACAGTTCAGCAATGTAATGAATATAATCGGCACGTCCAGGGATAGGCGGGCACAAGTAGCCTTCAGGAATGTCCCAAAACTTAACACCATAATAATTTGCCAATAAGGCTTTATTGAGCACGCGTACGGCTTGATGATCAGAGAAATTAATCGTCGGCTCGCCATTCGGATTGGTAATGGTATGATCGGCAAGCTCAGGCAAAGCGCGGGTCAATACCGCAAAGTCATAGCGACCTTGGTGTGGATTGCGCGGATGCAGCTGACCGAGTTTCTTAGCAGTCTCGGGCGATCTGTTTCTGTGATTATTGGTGGTCGGGCGACGGTTCATAGGCTTACTGGTCATAGTATCGGGCTTTGATGTTTGAATATAATCGTCCAGTTTAGCAGATTTCACGAGGAACTCACGGCTTATCGACTACGTAAAATAAGATTTAAGCCCAACACGGTCATCGCTGTCCCCAATACACGGTCTATCCAATGCTCAAAACGCTGAAAGCGCCGATGAATCGCAGGAATGGAGAGCAACATTACCACCGTACTAAACCATGCCATTTGCAATACCATCATCCATACGCCATAGATAGCCAACTGCCACAGCGGTATATCTGGTGATAGGACAAGGGTAAATATCGCTACAAAATACACCGGTGCTTTTGGATTAAACACATTACAAAAAAAGCCACGACGCAGAATGGCAATCGCTGAGTCAGTATTTTTTGTGTGGCTAGATGGTTTTTTGGTCAGGCTGTTTTGATGAGAAAGCACTGATTGATTGGCAAGCGTGTCTAGTGAAACCACAGCGCCCGAACCTCTGGCATCTATCGACTCTGCTGAATTTGCCAATTCTGCTGGCTTTTTGGGTTTGGCCTGAATGCCTTGCCAACCGAGATAAATCAGATAACCACCGCCCAACCATTTAATCGCGGTCAATAGCGGCTGAGAATGAGCGATGATAGTCGCCAGTCCCAATACAGAATAGATAACATGTATGCCCAAGCCAAAGGTAATACCAAGGCTACAAATCAGCCCAGTGCGTCGACCTTTTGACAAAGTTTGCTGCGTCACCAAAACAAAATCAGGGCCGGGTGAGGCAGCTGCCAGCAAGTGAACGCCTGTGATAAGCAAAAAACCGTGCCAAAATTCCATAAGGTGCTCTGAGTGATGTCCTAATGCAATAATAGTTGCACTTATCACAAATAACGTCAACTTATAATGTGCTGGCTATAGTCGATTCTAAATGAAACAGAACCATTATATTCCAACGCGGAACGGGTATAAATTTTTCTGGCTCGCTGTTATGAACGAGGCTATTTATCAATCAATGTTTTGTTGCTTGTGTTCTAGAGCAGGGATGTCTATATTAAAAAGGCGTTTATCACCATTTACGATATCACTATTCACGACACCACCATGCTACTGTTGACAAGGATAAAGTCATGACCACAGAAAATCAGCGTACGAACGACAATCGCATCACTTATGAGACTCAAGGGCATATCTGCCTGATTGGGCTAAATCGTGCGGACAAACGCAATGCGTTTGACAGTCATATGATTCAGCAATTGTCTGACGCTCTCACTCACTATGATAATGACGACCATCTACGCTGCGCCCTAATATTCGCCCACGGCGAGCATTTCACGGCGGGTCTTGATCTGATGGAGCTACAGGATAAATGGGACAAAGGCGCGTTTGAGTTTGATTATGATCAAATTGATCCGTGGGGCATTAGTGGTAAATTACGTAGCAAACCCATCGTCGTCGCGGTACAAGGCACCTGCTTTACCGCTGGGATTGAGCTGATGCTCAACAGTGATGTGGTCATCGCAAGTGATAACTGCAACTTTGCGCAAATGGAAGTGCTGCGCGGTATCATGCCGTTTGGCGGAGCGACGGTACGATTTGTAGCGGCCGCCGGCTGGCAAAAAGCCATGCCGTATCTGCTCACAGGCAAAGCATTTGACGCGCAAACCGCGGATCGGCTCAATCTGGTCAGTGAAGTGGTCGAAAATGGCACAGAATACGAGCGTGCGCTCACGATTGCCAAAGAGATATGTCAGGCGGCACCGCTTGGTGTGCAAGGTCTGCTGTCGTCTGCACAAGATGTCAGCCGTAGTGGCGTCGGCGCGGCACTGGCCAATATCCATAGCTATCTGCCAGATTTATTCTATTCAGAAGATGCCCGCGAGGGTGCGATGGCAATGGTTGAGCGGCGCAATGCTGAGTTTAAAGGGAAGTAGCGCAACCATCGTTTGTGATATATGACACTAAGTTTCTAAAATACTAAGATTGAACGATTTTATAACTATGCTAAAAGAGCTAACGACCACTTATGACTGATCATTTGTATTTACTATTATTTTTGCTGTTTTTGACTTTTATGCTCAGCTTGTCAGTGGTCATGTTTTTGAAGTCCATTAATAAAGAAGGTGGCATGTCAGATGTCTTGCGTGAAAAATTACTGCGCTGGCTACCTTTTGACTTTATGGAAGAGCGCTTCAATATTGATAGGCTGGAATATGTTGGCTTACGGCAAGTCTTTCAACATGGCATACGAGAAGATTATTTTTATACCAATATCGCCAAAAAGAGGAACTTTGTAGAGCTGAAAGACTATATTGCCGTCAGAAAACAGATCGGTTTTTATGAAAAAAAATGGCGTTTTGTCCTTTGGGTGATGCCTGTCGTGCTGATGATTTGCATCCCGTTGCTGCCATTACAGGATGGTATTGATAAGTATCTGATGCTAGTACCTTTGGCGTTGCTTTTCTTCTCCATGCATAAGTTAAAAGCCATGCCTTATCAGAAAGAGTTCCTCGCTATCCAAAAAAGAATATTGCAGCAGATATATAACGCGGTGTTTGATGACAATCGTTTTGATAGTATTGAGTTAGCGATCAAATTGAGGAAAGTAAATAAGGTAAAAGTTTTATCCAATTATTATGAGTTAGAAGCAATTGTCGATCAGATGAATGCAAAAGATGTGAAATAGGATAGTGTTGATAGTTGATTGGGTGAGCTACTTTGTTCAGAAATGGTTAAACAATAGGCGATGGTTTAGAGGTGTGAGGCTGAGCTGAGGGATAAGTAGATGGAATTAGTTATTATAAAACTAACTTAAATTAGAAGGACGTATATGAATCAAAATTCATCAGCCCAGAGCGCAGAAACTGAGCAAAGTGATAACCGTGACTTTAAAATAACAGTCCTATCGCCTTCAGAAGACCTTAATGATAATGAAAGTTATAAAAGCTACGAGAAGAGATTAGCTGCGGCATTAAAACATCAACTAGTACTAAATATTGCTCTAACTGGAATTTATGGCTCAGGTAAAAGTAGTATTCTAAACACTTTTAAGAAGTCTTACAAAAATAACAGTGAATGGAAATTTCTCGAGGTATCACTTTCAACATTTAAAATTGAAAAGGCTAAAGAAGGTGACCATGCTGATGAAGATAGTATAAATAAAGCTAAAGAAGATGATCATGCTGATAAAGATAGTACAGATAAGGAGACCAGCGGCCTTACACCAGATAAAATTCAATTAATTGAAAGAAGTATATTACAGCAGTTCTTTTATGCTGTACCTCAAAGTGATATTCCCTTATCAAGATTTAAACGTATTACAGAAAATTCTAAAGAGAGTTATAGGGAAGTATTAGGTGTAATTATTTTTGGATTATGGAGTTATCTCTATGCTTTTAATTCTGTAGGCTTTATTACAGATTTGGTAGAGTTCGCAAACTGGTACAAGTATTTTAATTTAGTCATTTTAATCGCTTGTACATTATTTCTGATAGATAAGATATTTAGCTATGGTTTTGGTCTCAAAGAGATAAAGTTCAACCTCCACAATGCTGAGTTTAATATCAAGAACGAACAAGAAAAATCTATTCTTAATGATCATTTAGATGAGATATTATATTTTTTTGAAACTACTGGAAAAAATGTTGTCATCATCGAAGATTTAGATAGGTTCAATGATACTGAAATTTTTATTAGACTTAGAGAGTTAAATTCAATTATTAATAAGTCTTGTCCGCATCGAGTTGTGTTTATATACGCTATTCGTGATGATATTTTTGAGGATAATGAAAGAAGTAAGTTCTTTGATTACATCATTCCTGTTATACCTATAGTTAATCCGATGACTGCCTATGACATAGTTATAAAAGAATATAGTAGTATAGCAAAGCAACTTGATAATAAATTTTTATTAAATACTTGTCTATACTTTAGCGATATGAGACTTCTAAAGAATATTCTAAATGAGTACGAGGTTTACTTTGAGCAGTTACAAATTTTAGATATAGATAAGAACAAACTATTTGCTATGGTTGTTTATAAAAATTACCATCCAAATGAGTTTGCTAAACTAAATTCAAACTCAGGCGAGATTTATAATATTTTTCATACTAAAAAAAATGAAGCAATAGAAAGCCTGCTAAAAGAAAAAGAGAAAAGAGTTGCTAGTTTAAAAGTAGAAAGAGAAAATATTTCAAATGAAAACTTAAATTTAATTAGCGAGTTGAATAGTGTTTATGCTTATGCAGTATTAAATAAACTAGTAGGTACATTTGATATTACAAATTATTCAAGTAAATTGATACAGGTTCAATCTAAAGATAAAAAATACAATGTAAATGAAATTGCTAGTACAGAAACACTTGAATTTTTTTCAAAGAATCAAAATATAATTCTTTATATATCGAATACTGGATTTAAAAAAGAATTAAAATTTCAAGATATTGAGAATGAGGTAAATTCACATGAATCTTACCTTGATAGATTGAACAACGTAAAAGCCAAAGAAAATGGAAAGTTAGAAATAATTTCTAATGAAGAGTCTAGATTAAAAGGTGAAATTCAAAATATCAAGAAGATGAAGTTTGAAGGAATTGTAAAAGAAACTAGTATTACTATTGATAAGCCATTATTAAAATACTTTGTCTCTAATGGTTTTATAGATGAAACATATAAAAGCTATATTTCATATTTTTTTGAAGAGTCTATCACTTTGAATGATGCAAATTACTCCCTTTTGGTTAACTCTTTTAATGAACCAAACTTTGAACTAGAGCTAAAAAAATATAATGAATTGGTCGAAACTTATTTGGGTCTTGATAAGTTATCAACTCACAGCGCTCTAAATTTTAGCATGTTAGATTTTTTACTAACTGATACTACTAAAAAAATATACCTTGAGCACTATATAAAAGTTATTTGTGACGGTTCTAGTATATCTATAGATTTTCTAAAAAAATATTTTAAAAGGAATGAGAATTTATCTATATTGATTCCAATAATAGTAGATTCGAGAGAAGTTATTATTAATGATATAGGTTTTAGTAATAGCGTAAGCGAAGAATCATTCAATTTTAGAAATTTTATCAAGCATATACCCTTCAATAGATATCAGGAGTTAGACTACCTAAAACAAGAGTTTAGACGTGAGCTTAGTTTCATGGGAAACTACGCTGAATTTGTTTTAGAATGTTTTGATGGCAATTTTGATAGATTTAAAGCATTTACAGATGTAGTTCAACCAGTACTAGAAAATGCTACTTTTTCAAAAAGTCAGGTTGAAGAGCTTAACTGGCTAGGTGAGAGTAAATATTTGGCTATCAATAAACATATGATAAAACAAATTCTGGTAAATAATTTAGAAGACTCTGATACAGTTATCGCTGATCTAGAGGTTAAGCCAGTTACCCTTATGGCTAACTCTGGTATTAATTATCTAACTGAGGATGTTTGGTCTGAAAACCTATCAGAATACATAAGAATTATTTTGTTAGGTGTAGATGAGCATGCTTTATATTCTGAAGATGAAGATGTCTATATAGAAGCCTTAAATGTGTTTGGTAGTCGAAATTCAATAATAGAGAGATTTATTGACATCACTTCTACTAAGATTAAAGATATAAGTAAGGTTGAGAACGAGCAGATTCGAAAGTATCTTGTTGCAAATTCGAAAGTTTATTACTCGTGGTCAAATGTCTTTAGATATTTTTCTGAGTCTTATGAAGATCAAGACGATCAAGGTGTTTATCGAGAAATAGATGCTGCACTTATCAAGTTCTTAGAAGATGGAAAGAGTGATCTGCAAGCTACTGATCATATAGAGTTAGACGTTTTAGAAAATGAGGACTGGCAGAGTATTAAAGCTGAGTTTGATAGACATCTTTTTTTAAGTTATCAGTTAAGTAATGAATCATATAAAAAAGTAATAGGTATAACTGATAATAATTGGGATAATTCAGATCTAGAGGGTATAAGCCAAGAAAAAATACAGACTCTAATATCTCTTGAAAAGCTAAGTTTAACCTCTGAAAACTGGATTCAGGTTAAAGAATACGCATCGGAAGAAACAACTAAAGATTTTTTGGTAAAATATCATAACGTCATAATTAATAATCTAGATGTAATAGATCTTCGTTCTGAAGATGTTATAACATTACTTTATGCTGGAGATATTAGTAACGGTTGTAAGGAAGTTTTAACGGAAACTAAAGCCATTAATCTTATAGAAAGCAACGCTCCTGTTCGTAAAAAGATTATTGAAATATATGAAGATAAAAAGATGTCTTCGCCTGTTTATGACCAGCTTCTTAAACATGCTGACTCTGAGGAACTAAAAAAGTTACTGTTAAAACAAATTAAGTATTTAGATAAGCAGGAAATCTTAGAAATACTCAGACTATTGGACGAGCCTTATCAAAAACTAGCTAATGGTCAAGAGGTAGAATTCGAAAATGCTAATGAAAACCAAAATTTATTAGATGTCTTAAATAAAGCGCAAATAGTAATAGCTCCTAAAGCGAAAAAGCCTAAAGGTAGTTTAATAGGTGAAAAAGTGCTTACTACGAGGCTACAATCTCATGTTCTAGGGGGTTAAAACCAGCTGTCTTCATGCGCGCCTTAGCCCTTACAGTAGCGGATGGCAGGATTGGCTACTTTCTACCATTACACACCTCACCCAAATCCTCAAAATCCACATACTCTTTTTTGTCATGAATGTTGTACATCTTGCGCTTGATATCTGGATACAGCGTAATATCAATCGGTGGTCGGTTACCACCCATCAAATAAGTGGCATCAGCATCGCTATCATTACGCATAGAGTGCGGCGCGCCATGCGCAGGGAAACCCACAAAGTCACCAGCACTTAGCTGATAACGCTCATCCCCATAGCAAAGCGACAGCTCACCTGACAACATATAAATGAACTCATCTGACTCTTCATGATAGTGATGTGTCGTCGTCTCATCGCCTGCCTCAACCCGTACAAGATGCAAGCCAACCTTCGTGAGACCGACGATATCGCTTAACGAAACCGTATGACGAATGGCTTGTTCATTGAATTGATGGACGTGTTTGGCTTCAGGTGTGTTATCGATATCGGATTTCGTTAGGACATACGCTTGCGTATCCTTACGCGTTTTTTGAGGTGTTGTCATCATCTGGCTCCGTGATTGATGTTTTGAATGTATACCACTATTAGCCAATATATCAGGTTTTAACAGGATGAAAATAACACGATAATACTGGCAATCTGTTAGTGTTTGATGCGTATAGCAACTTTTATAAAAGCGATTGGGTAGGGACAAGACGGCAATTTTTAGTATTTTTCTAGATTTATTGACCCTTTACTCTTCCAGCCCGAATGGATAAAGGCCAAACGATTTTTTTCTTGTTCTCAGGATTTCCCCATTCGGATAATAACGCGATTCGAAGCTGATCCACAGGATTAAAACCCAGTGCTTTTTTCGCTTCTTTGACGGCTGACCACGTATTAAAATACCCCATCAGCTCATCCAAATTCCAGCACTCTTGTATAGTGACAGCGGGTACTGTGATCTCGGTAAATGGGAGAGGTAAGCTTTGATAACCGTCCTCTACATGCCGTCGTTCTGCTGGCCAATAGGGTGCAATGGTTTGGTAATAGAACTGTTGAACAAGGGTATCAGCTGTCCCTTCTACCTGTAACACCCCATAAGTGATTAAGGCCAAAACAGCATTAGGGCGAGCAATACGCTCTACTTCTATATAGAATTTATCTAGATCTAGCCAGTGGGCAGCTTGCGCAACGGTAATCAAATCAACGGATTCAGCCGCCAATCCGCTTTGTTCAGCCAGCGCTGTTTTATAGATCACATTGTCTTTTTGTTTGGCTTTGGCTATTTGCGCTGAGCTTGCATCAGTGGCGATCACTTCTGTAAATTTTTCAGCTAAGAGCACAGAAAGCTGCCCTGTACCGCAACCACAATCTAACACACGGTTTTGAGCAGGGCACAAATCAGCAAGCTTCGTCACTAAATCAAGAGGGTATGAAGGACGGTAAGTTGCATAATCCTCAGAACCTTTGGAAAAATGATCCTTGAACTCTAAATCTTTCATGTTGTTATCCATTATTTAATGTTCTACCCATATGATAATCTAAGACATATCCCAAACTATTATTTTTTATATAAGGAGCGTGCTGGTGTTGTACAACTTTGATGAGGTCATCGATAGACGTGATACAGGATCGGTCAAGTGGCACTATAGCGATGAGACGATTCCGCTATGGGTGGCGGATATGGACTTTCAGGCCCCTGCGCCTATCTTAAACGCGATTGAGCACGTCACGCAGTATGGCATATTGGGTTATACCAAACCCACTGAGGATTTGTATGACGCGATCATTGACTGGCATGGCAGTCGTTATGATTTGCGGCTGGATAAAGAAAATATCTTATTTTCTCCCGGTGTTGTGCCAAGTTTGGCGCTGATGATGAATGTGTTTACCGAGGCAGGCGAGGCGGTGCTGGTCAATGATCCTATTTATGCGCCATTTATGACCAAGGTTGAGCAAAATGGTCGCACGCTTGTGACCTCGGCATTAACAGAAATCGACGGCAGATATCGTTTGGATTTGGCGGATATCGAAGCCAAAATCACCCAGCATGACGTGAAGCTTTATTTATTGTGTAATCCGCACAATCCGGGCGGGCGCGTGTGGACAACGGAGGAGCTTGAGGCAGTTCTTGTCATATGCAAAAAACACAATGTGGCGATTGTCAGCGATGAGATTCATCAAGATTTGACGTTGAGCGGACACACATTCACGCCCTTTTTAACGCTAGCAACAGGCTATGAGCATAACGTGGTGAGCCTGACCTCGATGACTAAAACTTTTAACATTGCTGGTATCAAAGGTTCACTGATATTTGCCAAAGATGAAGGGTTAATCCAAAAAATCAGCCAGCAGCAAGGATTGAATGATGAGTATGAACTAAACTTATTTGCTTATACTGCGATGCGTCATGCGTATGAGCAAGGCGGTGAATGGTTAACGCAGGCGCTTGCTTATATCGAAGCCAATATTGACGTGACCGTACGGTTTTTAGCTGAGCATTTACCCAAAGTAAAAGTCATGCGTCCAGAGGCCTCGTATTTGATTTGGCTGGATTGCTCAGCGTATGCCAAAGACGATCAAATACTCTATGACACCTTAAGAGCCGCCAAGGTTGAGCTGAACGCGGGCATCAAATACGGTCATGAAGGGCATCTGAAAATGCGTCTGAATGTGGCCTGTCCTAAATCGTTGCTGCTAGAAGGATTAAATCGTATTGATACCGCCTTGAGTGATATATAGTCAAACCCCTATAAATCCGCTACCTCGTCACCCCCGCTTGATGTACTACTTGTACTATCTGTGCGTGGCTTCCTTGTATCGAAGTTATTTGGATTCGACTATAGTTAAAAAATAATAAAAGCGCGACCTTACTGCTGGAATGAATTTTTCGAAGCCTCTGTCTGCAACGGCACAGCAAGCAAGGAAAATTTATACCAGTAGTATCTGACGATTGATGTATCGATTTAACTTTTCACCGACTATATTGCCAAGCAGTTATAGATTTGGTTATATTTAGATATCAAAAAACCCTGCCATGTGAACTGCCCCCCATAAGTTGGACACAACTTATGGGGTATTTTTATGCGTTATAACCTAGACTTTAAACTCAAGATCATCGCATACTACAGGCAAGGACATACTGGCGTCGCGACAGCAAAGAAGTTTAAACTTGATAAAAAGATAGTATCTAAGTGGATTTACCAATACC
>NZ_CAJHBU010000028.1 GCF_904846715.1 Psychrobacter vallis | reverse complement strand
TTATAAAATAGAGAATATAAAACAAAGAGTATAAAACAATGAAAATTACCTATTGGTCTGACTATGCTTGTCCTTATTGTTATATCGGCGAGGTAAGGCTAGACAAAGCAATCGAACGACTTAAATTGCAAGGTGAGCTACCAGAGAACATTGAAATTGAGTTAAAAGCTTTTCAATTAGATGCCAATGCACCGCTGACTGCTAATGGTTCCACTCAACAGCGCTTTGCGAAAAAATATGGGATTAGCTATGAACAGGCCGGCCTACAAATACAAAAAATATCTCAATTAGGTGAAGAAGAGGGCATACCCTTTAATTATGCCAATACTTTATTTACCAATACTATGGATGCGCACCGTTTGACCAAGTACGTCCAACAAAACGCACCTGAACAGGTTGACAGGCTCAAGAAAGCAATTTATAAGGCGTATTTCACAGATATAAAAGAATTGGCAAACCGTGAGGTGTTAATTTCGATAGCTGCAGAGTTCGGGCTAGATGTGGATGTTGTTGCGTTACTTGAGAGTAATCGATTTAAAGATGAAGTAATTGCTGATCAACAAGAGGCAATGCGTCTTGGGGTACGCGGTGTCCCTTATTTTGTCATTAATGAGACTTATGCGATACCGGGTGCTATATCTCAACAAGATTTTGAAAATACTTTAAGACAGGCTTATAGGGAGCAACTGGCTGATAAGCAACAAGATAGCTTTGTGAGCTGTGACACTGAAGGCTGCGACATTAAATAAAAGCAATGAGTAAGCCAATGATTCATGACAGTGATATATTGAAAGATAGATAGCAAAATATTGAATTAAAGACCAGCCTTTGTCGGGCCGGTCTTTTTTTATTTAACTCAAATATGTCAATAAGCGTAGTCTAAAAGCTAATTTGAGATTAAGTCTAACACTGCGGATAGCCCACACCGACTTCAACCATATCTATACGATTTTCATCATTATTATTGGCATAAACCGCCAAGCCGCCCATCGCCGTCTCTTTATACTTGTCCATCATATCAGCACCGGTGGCTTTCATGGTGGCAATGGCTTTATCCAAAGACACATGATGTTCGCCATCGCCGCGACTGGCCAAACGAGCAGCGTTAATCGCTTTCACCGCACCCATGGCATTACGCTCAATACAAGGGACTTGTACTAGCCCGCCGATAGGGTCACAGGTCAGCCCTAGATTATGCTCAATACCAATCTCTGCCGCATTAGTACACTGTGCAGGAGTCAATCCCATAACGTGGGCCAGACCCGCGGCTGCCATAGAACAGGCAGATCCCACTTCACCTTGACAGCCAACCTCTGCGCCAGAAATTGAGGCGTTTTGTTTAATGATGGTGCCTATAGCTGCTGCGGTTAGTAAAAATTCACGGACACCTTGCGGGCTATAACTCGGTAGAAAATCGCGATAGTAATGCAGTACCGCAGGAATAATACCCGCTGCACCATTGGTTGGGGCAGTAACCACACGCCCACCATTGGCGTTTTCTTCATTTACTGCCAGAGCAAACAAGTCTACCCAGTCCATCGCCATTAATTTATCGCTACTACTCTGAGGGTTATCTAGTTCATTACGCAGCTGCTTATACATAGTTTTGGCACGACGCTTAACTTTTAAGCCACCAGGTAAGATGCCTTCACCTTCGCAGCCATTTTTAACACATTGCTGCATTACCTCCCAAACCTCATCTAAATAGGCATAAATAGTCGCCTCATCTCTAATAGCAAGTTCATTGGCCATCATCACGTCACTGATGCTTAAGTTATGACGTCTACATTGAGCCAATAATTCATTACCATTGGCAAAAGGATAAGGTACTGCGCTGTCACTGGTTATGGCAACGCTGTCAGCCGCATGAGTGTCAGAAGCTTCTAATGGCTCATCCATTGTAGGCTGCTCGAATTCATCTTCGGTGGCCACAAATCCGCCGCCAATAGAGTAATAGGTTCTAGTTAAGCTTTGGCCATCAGTAGTATAAGCGCTAAAGCTAAGACCATTAGGATGATGTGGCAGGCTGCTTTGAGGATGCCAAACAATATCTTGTCCGTAGTTAAACTCAATGGGATGGTTGTCCGCAAAGTTTAGGACATTATCATTAAAGACAGGCGCTAAGTATTGATCTACTTTGGTGGTATCAATGCTATTGGCTTTAAATCCTAGCAATCCAAGAATACAGGCAGTGTCAGTCGCATGGCCTCGCCCCGTGGCTGCGAGTGACCCATACAAATCAACTTGTAATCGCTTAATATCCGCCAAATCAAAGTACTGTTGTAATTCTTCGATAAACAAGCCAGCCGCTACCATAGGTCCCATGGTGTGGGAGCTTGAAGGGCCAATGCCAATTTTAAACATATCAAACAAGCTAATCATTTTTAGGGTTCCACTTTTTTATAGATAAAAATAGTCTATTTATAGACAAATGTTTGGGTGTATTATAACTAATTGTTTGCTACTAAACCGACTATTTAGCCCACTTATTTATCACGCTTATTTGGTTTAAATCGTGACTTTACCTGTACCTTAACATCTAAAGACTACAATTAAGGAAAAGCATGAATAGAGGCATTTAACACTTAATCTGAGTAAACATGTACTGCCCAAACGATTATCGCCACAAAAACAATTTGGTTTACGAATAGTAAGGAACACCCGAGCTTGGCATTAACTTTGTTAGAATGACAAGCAGTCACTATAAAAACCCATCATAAAGGTTAAAGTCCAACCTTTAAGCCAATTCTATATAGGTTTAGGATGGCGATAAGCGTTAATAATCAAATGTAATATATAAATTCATAATAGGAATTAACGACAACATTGATTATTTCCCTATCAAACCCATCAACTGCAGATTGTTAAATTTATTACTTTTATTGATTTACTTTAGCGATAGGTTTAGATTTAACTGAACTTTAATCGAATTATTTATTTGAGGAACGGCTATGAAATACAAAGCATTGAGAAATATCACGGCGATGGCGACGGGCGCTATCTTATTGGCGGCTTGTAATCAAAACCCTTCAACTGACTCAGCTCAAGACACAGAAGCGGCAAAAACCAGCAAATCTGACTCGGATTTATTGACCCGTATTAATAATGGCGGGACCATCAATGTGGGCACTGAAGGCACATACCCTCCATACACCTATCATGATGAGCAAAACAAGCTAACTGGCTATGACGTTGAAGTTACCAGAGCGGTAGCTGATAAACTTGGCGTTAAAGTTGATTTTAAAGAGACTCAGTGGGATGCGATGCTTGCCGGCCTAGATGCCAAACGTTTTGATATGGTGGCCAACCAAGTTAGCTTGACCACCCCTGAGCGTCAAGCCAAATATGACAAAGCCGACGCTTATAGCTGGTCCGGTGCTGTGGTATTGGCCCCAAAATCAGACAGCCGCTTTAACTCGTGGGAATCGCTAAAAGGATTAAAATCTGCACAATCACTAAGCAGTAACTACGGTGAGTTGGCACAAAAATACCAAGCAGAGGTTGTTCCCGTAGATGGTATGGCTCAAGCGGTTGAATTGGTAAAACAAGGTCGTGCTGACTTTACTCTAAATGACAACTTGGCGGTACTAGATTACCTTAATAAATTCCCAAATAGTGATTTAGAAATCAAACTAAAAGCACCAAAAGAGGAAATGACAGGGTCAGGTCTGGTGTTATTAAAAGGCAATGATGAAGTGGTTGCCAAACTTAATCAGGCCATGAAAGAGCTACAAGAGGATGGTACATTAACTAAATTAAGCCAACAGTTCTTCGGTGAGGACATCAGCAAACAATGATATCCTCGCTATTGACTGCTATAAAAGATCTGCTTGCCATGCTGCCATTTATGTCGCCTGAGCGAGCGCAGATTGTTATCGAGTCTTTTTGGCCTATGCTAAAAGGCGCCATTTACTATTCAATCCCTTTGGCCATTGCTTCTTTTATTATCGGTATGGGGATTGCGCTAGTGGTGGCGCTTATCCGTGTGGTGCCTCGTAATGCGCTGTGGCATAAGATTGCTTATCGTATTGCACGCGTTTATGTCTCTGCCATACGTGGCACGCCCATGCTGGTACAGCTGTTCATTATTTTCTATGGACTACCTAGCATTGGTATCATGTTGGAGCCATTCCCAGCGGCCATCATTGCCTTCTCATTAAATATTGGTGCTTATGCTTCAGAGACCGTCCGAGCCTCTATTTTGTCTATTCCCAAAGGTCAGTGGGAAGCAGGCTCAACGGTAGGGTTAAGCTATTTGCAGACGTTTCGTCACGTTATTTTGCCGCAAGCTTTAAGGGTGTCTGTGCCGCCACTGTCTAATACCTTTATTAGCTTGGTAAAAGACACCTCATTGGCGTCATTAATCTTAGTGACTGAGATGTTTAAGCAGGCACAGATTATCACTGCCCGAAACTATGAGTTTATGTTGGTATATACCGAAGCGGCACTTATTTATTGGGTAATTTGTCTGGCACTAAGCACGATACAAGGCCGACTAGAGACCCGCTTAGACCGCTATGTGGCCAAATAGCCAATACAAAAAGGCATTAGGATAACTATGATAAAAATTACCAATATTCAAAAAGCCTTTGGTGACAATGAAGTATTAAAGGGCATTGATTTAACCATCAAAAAAGGCAGCGTGGTGGTGATACTCGGTCCCTCTGGCTCCGGGAAAACCACTTTTTTGCGCTGTCTAAATGCATTAGAAGTCCCTGAAAAAGGGGTGGTTGAGTTTGAGGATGGCAGCTTGACTGTTGATTTTTCTGCCAAGCCCTCAAAGCAGCTGATGCGCCGCTTACAACAAAAATCTGGCATGGTGTTTCAATCGTATAACTTATTTCCGCATAAGACGGCCATTGAAAATCTGATGCTAGGCCCCGTTATTGCCCAAGGCAAAAACAAACAACAGGTGCGTGCTAAGGCGCTTCAGTTACTAGAAAAAGTTGGCCTGTCAGATAAAGTAGACTTATATCCGTTTCAACTTTCAGGCGGACAGCAGCAGCGCGTGGGAATTGCAAGAGCATTGGCCATTGAACCTGATCTGTTATTGTTTGATGAGCCGACCTCTGCACTTGATCCTGAACTGGTACAAGAAGTGCTAAAGACCATGCAGCAACTGGCGTCTGAAGGGTGGACCATGGTTGTGGTTACCCATGAAATTAACTTTGCGCGCAATGTGGCCGATGTGGTGATGTTGATGGAAGATGGCTACGTAGTAGAAGTAGGCCCTCCTGAACAACTATTTGAGCACTCAGAGCACCCACGTACCCAAGCTTTCTTGCAGCGCATTAAGAGCTAGGTATAAGTATAGTCGTAGACAAATTAAAGAGCTACAGCGTTAACCTTACTAAGCCCGTTCTAGTAGTACTTGAGGTAGGTTGCCTCGTATCTCATTTGGTTGGCTATGACTATAATAAATAGTTAATAGTCTTATAGAACGATAAATAGACGATAAAAAGGGTTAGTGGCAAGCCAACTAACCCTTTTTGTTGATCATAAAAATCTGGGCTAAATAAAGTTATACCTGCATCAAGAAGTTGGCCAACAGACGTTTGGCACCCTCAGTAGCAAAAGACTCTGGGTGAAACTGTACCCCTTGGATAGGGAACTGCTTATGACGAATGCCCATAATTTCCTCACCCTTGTTGACGCAGTCAATTAAGCTGTCATTTTCAAATTGCTCATTAGAGACCACTGCGGTGACTTCAAGACATTCAGGCAGAGTGTCTGCTTTTACCATTAATGAATGGTAGCGCATAATTTCAATATCCTGAGGCAACCCTTTATACACTCCTTGTCCATCATGACGAATGGGAGAGGTCTTACCATGCATGGGCACGCCCGCCCGTACCACATCACCGCCGAATACATGAGCAATACCTTGCATCCCTAGGCAAACCCCCAGTAAGGGAATAGACGGTCCCAACTCTTTTATCACCTCGCTACAGACGCCAAAGTAGGCAGGGTCCTCTGGCGAACCTGGGCCAGGGGAGATGATAATACGGTCATAGTTTTGTGATTTGATATCTTCTAGCGTAACTTCATTGTTACGTTTGACGCTAACTTTAGGGTTGCCCGGCATTTGGCTTAATTCGGTGTGCAGTATCTCGCCCACATACTGGTATAAGTTGAAGGTAAAAGAGTCGTAGTTGTCTATAATCAAAACGTTCATCAGTGTTCCTTGAAGGGTCTTATAGTCTTTTATTTATAGGGTGGTAAACGCTGTAAAACATAACGTTAATATATAGTTGTTTGATATGCCGCTACGCGCGCTTAACGATGTAATGGTTTAATAACGTATGGCTATTTGGACTCAATAAAGCTGTCCAATACCACCTTCATCGCTGACAGCTTGCGTTGAATTTCCAAATACTCATCCTCAGGGTTTGAATCATAGACGTTACCGCCACAAGTTTGTGCGTAAGCTGCCTCACCATTGATAAATAAACTGCGGATAGGAATCGCAAAAATACAATCGCCATTAAAGTTAAAAGACCCTAACGCACCGCCATAAGCACCACGCCCATCTGGCTCCAACTCATTGATAATCTTAATCGCTTCAATTTTTGGGGCACCTGACAACGTTCCTGCTGGGAAATTACTGGCCAAAGCGCTAAACATATCTTCATCAGGATGTAGCACCCCCACAATCTCAGAAGAAATATGCTGCACGTGAGAATAGCGTTTAATGTCCATTAAGCTGCGTACTTTGACCGTACCAAATCTTGCCACACGGCCAATATCATTACGGTGCAAATCGACCAACATATTGTGCTCGGCAATCTCTTTAGGATCATTGAGTAAAGCGCGTGCCAATTGACGGTCCTCAGTCTCATCTTTGCCCCGTTTAGCGGTACCTGCCAGCGGATAAGTTTCCATTTCACCTTGACGTAGGCGGAACAGCAGCTCAGGAGAAGCGCCGATAATACGCTGGGTACCAAATTTCATAAAATACATATGTGGAGAGGGGTTCACCTCCCTTAGTTTTTCATAGATAGGAATATGGTCGCCACTGATCTTATATTTCGATTTAAAGCCCACTTCGCATTGGAAAATACGTCCGGCAATAATATCCTCTTTAACCCGCATCACAGCCTCAGCATGCTGTGCTTGGCTCATACCATCACCAATGAATTCTACGCTAGGGTTGGTATAGCTAGGTATAGGAGCTTGCAGTAAAGACTTTACTTTCTCGATACGATTTTGCTGCTGGGTGGTGGTTCAAAAAGTAGGCTGAAAAAAAACAGGCTGAGAAATTGATAAAATAGTGAAATGCACATCACACTATACATCAAATGCCCAGCCTGTCTAAGTGACAATATAAAGAAAAATGGCTTCAAAAGCTATGGTAAACAAAACTATAAATGCAAAGACTGCAAACGGCAGTTTATTGGCGACCATGCCTTAACGTACCAAGGCTGTCACTCCCAAAAAGATAGCAAAATACGACATCTTATGGTTCGAGGCAGTGGCATAAAAGACATCGCTTGCGTTGAGAGAATAAGCAAAGGCAAAGTACTAGCTAACCTAAAAAAGTGTCACTACCAAATAACCCCCAAGCAAAGGCAATACGACTGTCTTGAAGTCGATGAGCTTTGGACATTCGTAGGTAAAAAGACCAACAAACAATGGCTAATTTATGCCTATCACCGTGACACAGGTGAAATTGTTGCCTATGTGTGGGGAAAACGAGACCTTAACACTGTCAAAAAGCTTAAAGCTAAGCTGAAAGCCTTAGGCGTAAGTTGTGCTAAAATCGCTAGTGATACCTGGGATAGCTTTGTTACTGGTTTTAAGGGCTTTACCCAAGTCATTGGCAAATTTTTCACGGTCGGTATTGAAGGTAATAATTGCACTATCAGACATCGAGTAAGGCGAGCATTTAGGCGAAGTTGTAACTTTTCTAAAAAGCTGGAAAATCACTTTAAAGCCTTTGATTTAGCTTTCTTTTACATCAATCATGGGTATGTCTAATGTCAGCCTACTTTTTGAACCACCACCCGTATTTTTTCTTCTAGGAATAACCGCTTTCATGCCATGTTCTATCGCTTTATCTCTGATTTTCTGCGAATCGTATCCTTTGTCAGCTATAAAATATTCTGCCTGTTCAATCACTTCTATTAGGTCGTTTGCAACTTGACTGTCGTGCACTTCACCCCCAGTGATTTTAAAATCGATCGGATTTCCATGCGCGTCCACACATAGGTGTATTTTTGTCGTGTTTCCACCACGACTGAGTCCAATTGCTCGCTCTTCACCACGCCGAGCTCCACTTGCATGTTGATGACACCGTACATAACTTCCGTCAATGAATACCCATTCTTTATCAGTTTGTGTTCGTAGGTCAAAAAAAAATTCTGCCATAGCCCTTTTGTAGACCACCGATTAAAGCGGTTATAAGCTGTTTTCCATGAACCTAGTTCGGTAGGTATGTCTCGCCATGGAGCACCTGTTCTTAGTTTCCAAAGTATGGCTTCCATTACGGTGCGGTCATTCTTCCATTGATGGCAACCGTGAGCCTTCATTGTTGTTTGTAGTTGTTCCCATATGTTGTCAGTTATTACTGTTCTCGCCATGGTTTGAGTTTCCCTGTATTTTGTTGATATATAGGGCTAAAATAGGGCTTTATCTGTATTTTTCAAATTAGGGACACGCCCTAGAAAAATATAGCCAAAAAGAGTCAAAACTATTTTAAGGTTTTGACTCTTTTTCAATGCTTTATAACAAAATGATTTGTCAGTTAAGACCGTAAGTAATGTCGAATATTAATTATTGCCGAGTTAGCGTTGCCAATAATCTTCTGGATAATTTGGCAAGTCTAATAAGGCTTGGCGTAACGCATTTGACCATTGAGCGCTAAGATCACTAAAGTAAGTATCGTGTTCATCAATACGTCGAATTTCAGGGATTTTTAGACTGTCATTCTCATAAATAATCATATCAATGGGCATACCAACTGATAAATTAGAGCGTATCGTAGAATCAAAAGATAACATCAGTGCCTGCGCAGAGTGATATAAATCAGCGTCATAAATCACAGAACGATCTAAGATGGGTTTCCCATATTTGCTTTCACCCAACTGGAAAAATGGCGTATCTGTAGTAGCCCGTATACAGTTACCCTCGGGATAAATCATATACAATTCAGTGGGCTGGTTCTTTATTTGGCCACCAAGCATAAAAGAGCTAGTAAAGTTGGCATTGTTGGGCTCATTGGCGACAGCTTGTGCATTACTGGTAATCTCACGCATGTAGCGTCCTACCAATTGAGCCGCATCAAATAAAGTGGTAACTGTATGCAGATTGGGCTCTTGGTTTTGATTAATATCATTTTGTAATTGGGTAAATACTGCTTGAGAGGTGGCCAAATTCCCCGCAGTTTGCAAAACGATAAATCGTTCACCTTCAACACCATAGGTGTAGATTTTTCGAAAAGTAGAGATGTGATCAACGCCTGCATTTGTTCGGGTATCACTCGCAAAAATCATGCCTTCTTTAAGGCGTAAAGCGGCGCAATAAGTCATATAATTCCTGTCATTAAAGAGTTCATTAATCATTACATTTATTTTTAATGATTAACAAATATTGAGGGGGTTGATAAAATTTTAAGATCACTAACCATAAAAAATGGTTGATAGATCATCAGTCGATACGGTTTACCATGACTTGGCTGTATAGGCTTTCATAACCACCACCAATACGCACACCGCGTACCGGTGCTGCATCTAAATAATCTCGTCCAATAGCGACATAGACATGATGACTAGGCTGGAATAGTTGGTTAGAAATATCAAAGGTATACCAATACCCATCTAGATAAGCTTCTGCCCAAGCGTGACTCGACATATGGTTTTGATCGGCATCATACAGATAACCAGAGACATAACGTGCTGGAATCTTTTTATCACGCAAGCACCCCAAAAATACATGGGTATGATCTTGGCACACGCCCGCCTTCATCTCAAAGCTTTCTTCGGCCGTAGTACCTACGTGAGTCACATTTGTGGTATAGGGCATTTGAGTAATGAGTGCACTTGCTAAGCCTCGTAAATTCTCGAGCGTTACTGTTTCTAAATAAGGCGCAGCGAAGTCCCGCATACTTGTCGAGCAATAGGTAAGGGGAGTCTGTACTGTAAATAGTAGATAGGGAATTTCTCCACTGTCTTCAACATATTGAGTATCGGTATTAATTTCGACAATACCGGAAGCCTGTATTTGCAAATTATCGTGTTTTCCATTGCGACTCAGCGTAAACCAAGTGTTGCCAAAACCATCCTTTTGTAAGGTAGCGAGTTTGGGTAGCATCACTGACCAAGTATGCACGATTTGATGTGGTAGAGCCATTGGCGACATTCGAATATATTGCACACTACGCTGGGCGAACTCTTTGTAGTAATAGTTGGTTTGATGATCAATACTAAGTTTCATCACTTATACTCCTTGCTGTAATAAAGCATTGAATTCTTCACTCAACAGCAAATAATCATCAAAATTCTTAGATTTAATCAGCTGATTGGTTAAACGAATAAGTTCACGCCAGCGCGTATTTTGAGGAAGGTCGTTGACGCAGGCCTTAAATTGGACGCTTATCTCAGAGAAATCTTGATCCAGCAAAATAGTACGTTCTAAAGCTTCAAAATAACGACCCAATTCCCAAAAATAAGTCACCGTTTGATTCTCTTGTTCCATAGCCGCATTACAGGCTTGTAGCTGTAAAGTCGCCGCTCGATATGTGCCCGCACTGGCCAAACGTTTGATTAAGTTATATAGCTCAGCCGTGTCTTTTCCAATGATGCCTTTTACTTCCTGTACATTAGTTTCAATAGCTTCAATAACCTCAGGAATCTGATTGCTCTCTAAATCTCGTAATACCGCTAATTTGTACAGTTCAGGGTTGGACTCATCGGCAATTACCACATTTGCGCCTATTCCCAAGCGATTAATAAGCTGATGTATCTGACTAGAATTCAATTCATTACGAACAATTTTCTTCATTATTGCATCATAATAGTGCAGTCTTTCACTATATCGGCCCAACCAAACCAAATGGTTGGCTCTAGATAGCAATAAAATGATAGGGGCATCAGGTGTATTGTCGTAGCCAACTTCAACAGGATAAGAGGTGACATTAAGGTATGACGCATGGCGCATTGCCGCTGAACCTGCAAAACCATTGTCACTATAGGCATCACTATTAGATTTCGAGACATCGCTGTCATCAAGTTGTTCTTGAGTTAAATCAATGACCCAAGTGTCTTTGATACCGCCACCTTGTGAGGAGTTGACCACCAATGAGCCTTCTTTCATAGCGACTCGAGTAAGCCCCCCAGGAACAATATCAACCGAACCGTCCCCATGACTTAAGATAAATGGACGTAAGTCAATATGCCTTGGCGCAATACCGCCATTGACGGTGGTGGGATTGGTCGATAGTGAAATAGTAGGCTGGGCGATAAACCCTGCAGGATTATCAAGTAAACGCACTCGGTAATCTTCAATCTCTTGTTCTGTCGAAGTAGGCCCAATAAGCATGCCATAGCCACCTGAACCTTGGGTTTCCTTGACCACTAACTTATCTAAATTTTCTAAGACATATTCAAGTTCATCAGGTTTGCGGCACTGATAAGTTTGTACATTGGGTAATATAGGTTTTTCTCCCAAATAAAACTCGATCATATCTGGAACGAACGGATATAGGCTTTTATCATCGGCCACACCTGTACCAGGAGCATTAACAATCACCACATTACCGGCACGATAGGCACTCATTAAACCAGATACGCCAAGGATGGAGTTGGCGTCAAACCCTAAAGGGTCCAAATAAGGATCATCAATACGGCGATAAATAATATCGACGGGTACCTTACCGCGTACCGCTTGCATATATACTTTGCTGTCTTCCACAATTAAGTCGTAGCCATGTACCAAAGGTACATTCATCTCATGTGCCAAATAGGCATGCTCATAATAAGCACTGTTAAATCGACCTGGCGTTAAAATAACAATTTGCGGATCATATTTATCTGTTGCACTGGCCAAACAGGCTTTTAAGCGCTCAGGATAGTCATCGATGCTTAATACAGAAGCCGACTCATATAAGTCTGGCAATAACATTCTTGAGATATTACGACTTTCAAGCATATAAGAGACGCCAGAGGGCGTACGTAAATTATCCTCTAATACACAAAACTTGCCCGCTTCATCACGGATTAAATCGATACCGCTAATATGAGAATAAACCGGTTTTTCCAAATTAATATTCATCATCCAAGGTTCATAACAACCACTGGCATAAACATAAGAATCAGGCACGACACCAGCTTTCATAATGCGCTGCTCATGATAGATATCATCTAAAAACATGTTTAACGCATTAATACGTTGCTTACACCCAGCTTCCACTTGTTGCCATTCTTTGGCGTCTATTACCCTTGGAATAATGTCGAAAGGAATCATTCTTTCGATATTTTCTGCATCACTATAAACGGTAAAGGTAACGCCTTTGCGATAAAAAATGTCGGCTGCTTGATCGTTATATTGAGCCAATCGTTCAATGCCAACTTTATCCAACCACGTACCAATTTTTTTGGCCACTGGGCGGTATTGAGTCGTTGTGGCTTTTAACTCATCAAAACTTGAACGAGAATAAAAGTCTTGAGAGAATTTTTGCTGAGACTGAGACTGAGACTGAGACTGAGACTGAGACTGAGACTGAGACTGAGACTGAGACTGAGACTGAGACTGAGACTGCTGTTCTTCATTTTTTTGGGTAGCGGGTTTCGATGTTTCTTTATTAGTTTCTGCCATGCTACACCTCCTATTATTTTCTTATTACTAACTGTTAAATACTAAACAACATTATTAAGCTGCACTATTAAAGGGCATTATTACTGTCCTTACCCAAATTAATTATTGCAAATGCAGTACCAGAACTTCTTTTATATGCCATATTCAGGATAAATATGGTTGTATATTTGATACTTTGGTATGATGATTTGATTGCTTTGGTCATATGTTGTTCATAAGTAGTGCTTATCAAGGAGGCAAAACATCATGGAATTTGATATTAATTTTCAGCTAATGGGCTATCATTTAATACAGCTGGTTATCGCTTTCTTGTTGTCATTACCCATCGCTTTAAATCGTGAAATGAAAGACAGTGGTGCTGGCCTTAGAACCTTTCCTTTGGTTACCATTGCCTCTTGTGCCTTTATGCTAGTCGGTATGGATATTTATAAAGGGGATGCAGAAGCCCGTATAATGTATGCCATTATCACTGGTATGGGCTTTATTGGTGGCGGCGCTATATTCAAAAGTGAAGAAGGCGCTAAAGGTACTGCTACTGCCGCCAGTTTATGGAATACAGCGGCTATAGGTATATCGGTAGCGACCGGTCGTTATGAAATTGCCATCATATTATCTATCGTTGGATTTGTTATCTTGCAGTTCTCTGAACCCTTTAAAGTCAAAAATAGATAGGAATAATGAATAAATCAGAAACCAAGTGGTTAAAAATTTTGGCCATGGCTTGTACTGGATTCGGGGCTATAATTTTGCCGAGTTGCAGTGTTTATAGTACTAACTCAGTTCAATCTCAGAGCCAATCTATCTTATCCTCTAAAGCCAATCAACCAATGGAAGTGGAGGTCATTCGTCATATCGGCTATCCGACTGACAATGGCGTAAGACAGAAGGGAAGTGTGCTTATCGGCGACCATCACTCCTATTTAATTTCGACAGGCAGTGATGCGTTAACTCTATTAACCGAGTTACCTTCAAAAAACCTACATATACAGCAGCCTATACGAATTAACCACTATTCTGATAATAGTGTGCATATCGATTTAAAGTTTAATTATCAGAAAACCAGCGGTTCATATAGCGAAAATGAGCAGGCTATTTTGTCGCAAATTTGTCCAACGAGTTTAACCACTAGTTTAAGTCCTAGTTTGACGGGTACTTCGCTCAACAATAATTCGCACAATACTTTGAATAGCACTTTAAACAACACGCTCTCTAATCCACAAAATACTTGCCAGCTTACTCTGCAAGGTGGTATGTATGCGCCGATTAGTCGGGCCAATTTAAATAACTCGTCTATAAAGAAGGATGCCAATTTAAAGTTAGACCAAGGCTTAACGGCTGAGATATATACTATTAACAGCAAACGGGCTAGAACGCCTGCTGAAATAGCGGTTATTCCTTGGAAAGTTGTTGTTGAGACATTAGAGCTACCTTTAGAGATACTCTCTATTTTTAAATAGCTTTATCTTCAAAAAATGTCAGCTATAACTATAAATAGAAGACAAAGATAGTACGCACAAAAAAGGGTGAACAGTATACTGTTCACCCTTTTAATTTATTTGCTATTGGCACAGATAGGTTTAGTTTAGTTCAACATACCAAATGCGACTAATGCATTAGCAACACGCTTATAACCTGCAATGTTGGCACCTGACATATAGTCAATGCAGCCATCGCAAGTGAAGCCATATTCTTCAGAAGCCGCCGCGGCATCATCATGGATGTTTTTCATAATGACTTGAAGTTGATTATCAACGTCTTCAAAAGTGCGGTACTGACGTACTGAGTTTTGTGACATTTCTAGACCAGACACAGCAACACCACCCGCATTGGCTGCTTTGCCAGGTGCATAGTGCATTTTTTTCTCACGAACGAAATCAATGGCTGCGGCGTCTAGTGGCATATTAGCGCCTTCTACTACATAGCGAATACCATGATCATACATAGCTTCTGCATCTTCTGCAGTCACCTCATTCTGAGTAGCACAAGGGATAGCGATGTCACCATCGAATCTCCAAGGTTTTTCGCCTGGCAGCCACACACCGCTACCACCAAATACTCTATGGTACTCAAATAAAGGCTGACGATTGGCTTTTTGCTCTTTCACCCAATCTAGCTTCTCTTGATCAAAACCAAACTCATCGTACAATGTTCCTTTAGAGTCTGATAGGGTAATGACTTTTGCACCCAAAGCGATGGCTTTCTCTGCTGCGTGTACTGCAACGTTACCGGCACCTGATACTAGGACAGTTTTGCCTTCCATTTGATCATTGTTTGCTTTAAGCATGTTCTGTAAGAAGTAAACCGCACCATAACCTGTGGCTTCTGAACGACATAAGCTGCCACCGAAGCCCACACCTTTACCGGTCAATACCCCTGTGTATTCATTAGTAAGGTTTTTATACATCGCAAACATGTAGCTAACTTCTCTACCGCTCACACCGATGTCGCCTGCCGGTACATCCATATCTTTACCGATGTAACGATAAAGCTCGCGCATGAAAGCATAACAAAAACGACGGATTTCGCTGTCTGATTTACCATGAGGGTCAAAGTCTGAACCACCTTTAGCGCCACCCATCGGTAGGCCGGTCAGAGCATTTTTAAAGATTTGTTCAAAACCTAAGAACTTTAGAATAGATTCGTTAACGGTAGGATGGAAACGGATGCCGCCTTTGTAAGGACCTAAAGCATTACTGAACTGAACTCGCCAACCACGGTTGATTTGGATATTACCTTCATCATCTTCCCAGTTGACACGAAAACTAATAATACGGTCGGGCTCTGTTAGGCGTTCAAAAACTTTGTGCTTAGCAAAGCGTGGATCGCGATCATATACAACGTCAATAGTGCTCGCTACCTCTTTTACCGCTTGAATAAACTCAGGTTGGTGTGGATAGCGTTCTTCAATGCGTTCAATGACGTCTTGCATGCTCATAGGCCCTGTCCTTATCAGATTAATTACATGTTTGTTACACTAAAAAAATACTGTAATTTAATAATAAATTCAACAATTTTTTATACCTTACAGTTCAGTCATTACTAAATGATATGTTTATAATTAGTAAAAGTTATTAAAACTATGATTTCACTGTAAATTCGATCCCTAAAAAGGGGAGTCCCTTACTTTCATTATAGGACAGATTTACGATTATTTCTTAAAATATAAAAATGTAAATCTTAAAAGTGAATCTTGAATATGATTGTTAATACAGGATTGTTAATACAGGCCTCGACCATCCTCAGGTTTTAAGCGTAAAAATGACAGTCCCGAGATAATAGTAATAACACCCAACACATAATAGGTGGCATGGAAAGCACTAATAATTTCAAAATTTAATCTATCACTAAAGACCGTCAATATAGCGGCCCCAAATGCAATACCGAAGCTAACTGCAAGCTGCTGGTTAACGGCCATTAAACTATTGCCGCTACTGGTTTGAGAGCCTTTAAGGTCGCCAATAGTGATGGTATTCATGGCACTAAATTGCATTGAGTTACACGCACCCATAACCACCAACAACGGTGCGATATAATACCAAGGCATTGAGGCATCTAGCTGAGCCAGTAAAATGATTAAAGTACCCAAAACCGTAGTATTGATAACCAATACTTTGCGGTAGCTGAAGCGCTGAATAATTTTACTCACCCAAGGTTTGATGCCCATGGCACCTACTGCAATAGGGGTCAATAACCAGCCTGCCTGCGATGGCGTATATTTAAAAGCCACCTGTAGTAGTAGTGGTATCAAATAGGGGACTGCACTAATTCCAAGACGGGTAAACAAGTTACCGGTAATCCCAATTCTAAAGGTACGGATATCAAATAATGACAAGGGAAAGATAGGGTTAGTGGCTTTGCGTGCATGACGGGCATACATCAGCAATAAGCTTACGCCAATTGCCACTAGGCTAACGCCCCACAACGCCTTATCTGGTTTTGACAGCAATTCAACAGCAAGCGTTAGTAGACCGGCCGCGATGGCAAATAATCCAAAACCTAACCAATCCAACTTGCCCGCCGCTTCTCGCAAGTCTGGGACCAATTTAAAGCCGATTATCATTCCTAAGATTCCCATAGGAACGTTTATCAAAAATATCCAATGCCAACTGGCATACTGTACTAAATAGCCACCCACCAACGGTCCTACAAGCGGTGCAATTAGCGCCGGGATTACAGCAAAGTTCATAACCGTCAGTAATTGATTGCGAGGATAGGACTTTACTAAGATGAGACGCGCAACTGGGGTCATCATAGCACCGCCAATGCCCTGAAGGATGCGTGATGCCACTAAGATATCGAGACTGGAGGACATGGCACAAAATATTGAGCCAATGCTAAACAGCACAATCGCGCTTAAGAATACTTTGCGAGTGCCGTATTTGTCAGCCATAAAGCCACTTATCGGGATAAATATGGCTAGAGTTAAAGCATAGCTGATAACTGCCCACTGCATTTTTAGTGGAGATTCGCCTAAGGCTAGCGCCATTTCTGGCAAAGCCGTATTTAAGATGGTGGCATCTAAAATTTGCATGAATAAAGCCACTGCCAGTACATAAGGCAAAAATTTGGCTTGAGAGGGTGATAGCTTAAATTTAGGCTCTGTATCAAGTACGGCCGAAGAAGACTTGGAAATAGAAGTATCTTCGGCATTAGGGAGGTTATTGGGCATAGGACGACCTAAAAAATTAGGTTTAATTAACTGAAGGAGGATTTAATTTATTAAACAGTAAACAGCTGTCTATAATATCATGAAGCCGTTACTCGCTATTTAGTGTTTTAGTTATGGGGCGACCGTTATAAATACTAACGGTCTAAAAACGTTAAATGACGACAAAGACTATCAATAACAGGAGCAGGCTGTTTGACCCAGATACTATGCGGATTGCCTTTGGTAGCTAGCAGGTTATCCTCCAATTTAACGCTTACTACCTTGGATTTGGTACACAAGTTTGCCAATCCTTGCATTGACGTCATCGGTGCAAAATGGTCGCCCTCAATATTAATATATAACCCTTTACTATCTTTAGACGTCATCGGTATGGTCATAAATTTAAACGTACCGGTTAAAGCTGTCTGGCACCACTGCTGCATTAGAGTCTTCGCTTCCTTATCGCCAAATCCAATCTTATAGCCCGGTAGATAGCCATAAATTTTTAACAGTATTTGGATAGCGGTTACTGCTGAGAGTACCCTTAATTGACCACGGCGGTCTGACCAGTTTTTGTAATGCACATTACCCGTGGCGATTCCGATAAAGGGTTGACCAGAGCTGGCAGAATATAGGGTGGCTATATGCCCGCCTAAACTATGTCCTACCAATATAATTCGATTATCAGGATATTCAGTTTGAGCTTTATTAATGAGCTTGGGAATAAAGTCTGTCACTAGGTGGTTATAGTCATAATCTATCCCTTTTTTAATGGTGGGTTTGTTTTCACCACAGCAAGGATAGTCTGCACTAAATACCGTAAACCCTTTGGCAGACAAGCCTTCGATAAACTTCTGGTATTTGTTACGGGTGACCCCCAGCGCATTTAATAAAATTAGGGTGGTGTTACGGTTCACTTCATTGGTTTGGTGCGAAGCGTCTAACGAGAGAGTAGATAAGGCAGGGGTGATGTGCACTTTGACAGGATACGTCCCTTCTTCAGTGTTAAATTGAAAACTGCTCATATAGATTGTCCGTAATCAGTGGTATGAAAGTCCTAGAGGCTTAGGTTTTCTAGCCTAAAGTCAGAATAGCAACTCTTATGGCTATAATCCATAGCAGCAAACAGGATAAAAAGTACAAAGTGAATCGATACGACACCTTAATAAATGCAACATATTCATTCTTGATTCCATAATGTACACTGATATTCTGAATAGCATCAAATGTTGTTGACTGAATTTGGCTTAACCAAGACTTACTATCGATCATTAGCCCTGATTAGTTCAATAACATAGCTGGTTCAACAATATTTAGGCTAATAACAATGATTAGGGAAACGCTATGACTAACCAATCTGATAATCCTATGCAAAGTAAAGAGACAACTTACACCCCGCCAAAAGTATGGCAACCGGTAGAAGGCAATGGTGGAAAATTTGCCAATACCAATAAGCCAACAGCTGGCGCTCGCCATCAGCAAACGTTACCAAAAGGCGATAATCCGCTACAACTATACTCTTTGAATACCCCCAACGGGATTAAGGTAAATATTCTGTTGGAAGAGTTGGCTGAACTAGGTGTGGCTGGGGCAAAGTATGATGCTTATAAAATAGACATCATGGAGGGCGATCAGTTCGGCTCGGATTTTGTCAGTATTAACCCCAACTCAAAAATACCCGCCTTAGTCGATTACAGTAACCCGCAAGCTCCCGTCAAGCTATTTGAGTCGGGCGCTATTTTGATGTATTTGGCTGAAAAGTTTCAGAAGTTCATACCTGATAGTAGTGACCCACAGAAGTACGCCAATTATTTAGGCTGGGTAATGTGGCAAATTGGTAGCGCCCCGTATGTGGGTGGTGGTTTTGGACATTTCTTTAGCTATGCACCATATCCCATGCAATATCCTATTGATAGATTCACGATGGAGACCAAGCGTCAGTTAGACTTACTTGATAAGCACTTGGCCGATAATGAATACATGTTAGGCGAGGGTGATGACAACTATAGTATTGCTGATATGTTGATATGGCCTTGGTATGGCAGTTTGGCACTAGATGAGTCTTATGAAAATGCCGGTGAGTTTTTACAAGTCGCCGACTACAAGCACTTACAGCGCTGGGCAAAACAAATTGCCCAACGACCTGCTGTAAAAAAAGCAGTGGCTTTAGAGCTTAAGCCGATTAAATAGCTGATTAGATAAGTGTGCAACCCTATCAAATAAAGGGTGTATAAGATAAAAATCGGGGTTGTTTGAATTAATTATTAAATAATCCCCCTATTTAAATTAGTTGTGCTATAATCTGCGCTTGCTGATTGATAACATCGCCCGCAATTGTCGTCTGGAGAAGACACCTTTTAAAATTGTTGCCGATGATTTTGCTGTTAGCCTTTCCAATAACCTCTCTAATCAATTATTAATATTAGAAGATATTGACGCTAACGATTCACCGGTAACAACCACCAAAATACGTTATTAACTTGTACATAGGATGTACTTCTTAATTTACGCTTATCTGTGTTGTACCTAAAAACTTTAACTGTGCACTACTGGCCCTCAGCATTGGCCGAATTAATAGTGGCAGTAACTTAATGGACACACATATACATGTCAAATTTAGACACTCTTTTAGACAATGCCGCAAACGAAGTAGATGGTATCGTAACCACTCAAGACTTGAATGACAAAACCCATCCAAACACCAATGTAGATATTGAAGATCAAATTACCTTTGTTGACCTTGATTTGGCACCAGAGCTTCTTTCTGCCTTAACTTCAAGTGGCTACGAGCACCCAACTCCTATTCAAGCACAATCAATCCCGCCAGCATTAGCCGGTCGTGACTTATTGTTGTCTGCGCAAACGGGTAGTGGTAAAACTGCTGCATTCGTATTGCCAATGCTTGATAAAATCATTCGCGATAAAGCAACTAACAAAGTTGTGCATACTGTAATTTTGACACCAACACGTGAACTTGCTAACCAAGTAAGTGATAGCGTTCGTCAATACAGCTCAAAAACACGTAATATCTTCAGTGTACCTCTAGTAGGTGGCGCACCTTACGGTGGTCAAATTCGTGCCCTTAATAAAGGTGTACAGATTATTATCGCCACACCAGGTCGTTTCATCGATCACATGAACTCAGGTCGTATCGACTTATCTGAATTAGATATTCTAATCCTTGATGAAGCGGATCGCATGTTAGACATGGGTTTTGCTGATGACATCGAAAAAGTAATGTCAGCTGCGCCTAAGTCACGTCAAACTATTATGTGTTCTGCAACTTGGGATGGCCCAGTCGGTAAAATTGCTGCCAGCTTTACCAATAATCCAGAACGTATTGATATTAAAGCTGAAACTAAGCACATTGATGAGTCAGTATATTATGCTGATGACTTCAACCATAAAAACCGTATTTTAGATCATTTATTGACCCAAAAAGACGTGAACCAAGCAATTATATTTGCCGCTACCAAACGTAGCTGTGAGACACTTGCTAAGAGTCTTAAAGAGCAAGGCCATAAAGCCAGCTTCTTACATGGTGATTTACCACAAGCAAAACGTACTCGTATCATCAATGATGTGAAAGCGGGCAAAATCAGCATCCTAGTAGCCACTGACGTCGCTGCTCGTGGTATTGACGTAAGTGGTATCACTCATGTATTTAACTATGATCTTCCACGTCAAACTGAAGATTACGTGCATCGCATCGGTCGTAGTGGTCGTGCCGGCCGTACGGGTATCGCTATTAACATCTGTAGCATTGATGACCGTCCACAGCTAGATGCAATCAACCGTTATCTAAAACGTACCATGTCAGTTGAAGAAATTGAAGGTATGGAACCTAAGAAAAATACCAAAGACATGCACGTAGGCGCAGCAGCCAAACGTGGTCGTGGTGGCAATCGTCGTGGTGGTCCAGGTGCGGGTAACCGTCGTGGTGGCAATGGTGGCGGTGGCTACCGTGGCAAGTCTAACGACAATGCAAGCGGTGAAAAACGTGGCGCAGGTGCCGGTGCAGGCCGTCCAAGTGGCAAGCCAGCCGGTCGTCGCTTCGGTGGCAAACCTGCCGGTAGCGCAGGTGCTGGTAAACCAAGCGGTCAACGCCGTGCAGCACCTTCTCGCTCAGGCGAAGGCCGTCCAGCCCGCCGTAGCAATAATGGCTAGTTAATTGGTTTATATCCATTAACTTGTTAAAAAAAGACCAACCTCAAAAGGG
>NZ_CAJHBU010000027.1 GCF_904846715.1 Psychrobacter vallis | reverse complement strand
AGGACTGAGCCCTGTGCAGTACAGAACTCAGTCCTTGGGTTAAACTAAACTGTCCAAGTTTCGGGGGTCAGTTCAAACAGCGATATGCGGTTAGGTGGTTTTTTGCTGCTAATTTCTTGTTCGGACGTGGTATAGCCAGCTTTCAGAAAATGCTATTTAAAAATTCTCTTACGAAGCTAAACTGACAGCTAAATGTCATTAAAAAATCATATGCGCACATAACGCAATAATCGGTAATGAAATAACGGTTCTTAGTAGGAAAATTACTAATAGCTGAAAGAAACTAACGGGAATTTTTGTTCCTAAAATCAATCCACCGACTTCCGACATATAGATCAATTGAGAGACCGATAAGCAAGCAATGACAAATCGCGTTAACTCTGATTCTATTGAAGAGCCAATAATAGCCGGTAAGAACATATCTGCAAAACCAACCATAATAGTTTTTGACATTTCTGCTGCAAACGGTATATTCAATAGCTCCAAGAATGGAATAAACGGCATGCCTAAATAGTCAAACACAGGCGTTTTTTCTGCAACAATCAAACCTAAAGTTCCGATTGCCATGACGATAGGTAGTATTCCGATCCACATGTCCAAAATATTTTTTAACCCATCGTTTAAAAAAGTAAAAAAACTGGGGCTCTTTTCTGCTTTTTGAACGGCTTTATGTAAGCCATGGTTGAATAACGTTTTTCCTTTGGGAATAGCTTCACAATCCACCTCATCGTTTTTTGTGATATACGTATCTTCAATTTTAGACAAAGGGAACAATTTTGGTACGATGAGCGCACAAACGATACCACATAATGCAACCACGCCAATCATATTGATAAAGTAACTTTCTAGCTTGACTTGGGAGATCACCACCAAGCAAAAGGTAACCGAAACCGCTGAAAAGCTGGTCGCAATCACGGCAGCTTCTCTTTTGGTATAAAACCCACTTTGTAATTGCTTATCCGTTAATAATACGCCAATAGTGCCGTCGCCTAACCATGACGCCAAGCAATCGACAGATGATCTGCCCGGCAGGCCAAATAACGGTCTCATTACTTTAGTGCATAAAACACCAACAAATTCTAATAAGCCAAAATCAAGCAACAACGGCAGTAATAAACCTGCTAAGAAGAATACAATAAAAAGTATGGGCATCAACTCGTACAACAATAGACCACCAATGCTGTCTGAATATATGGCCTCAAACCCAAATTGAAAATAGGTCACGACGGCGAAAAACGCACCAAGCATTCTAAGAATCAGCCAAGACGTTTTAACATTTAGCAAATTATTCAAAAATTCATTGTTTAAAATCAATGAAGGTTTCATGATTTTAGTATATAAGCTACCAACCACCGTAATCATAATTGAGATGACAACGAGCAATGGTAAAAAGTCGCTCATATAACCTTGTATATAATCTTTTAGCACAGCGATAGGAATGGTAAACCCGTCTGAGTAGCTGACAAACTTGCCATCTACATAGGGAATGGGAAATACGAAGACGATCAAACCTATCATAGAAGGTATAAAAAACTTTAAAAACTGTTTCATACTGATGCTACTAACATCTTGATTTAAATAATTAGCTTTAACGTCCATGTTATTTGTTGCTCCCTGTCCCTTTTTGATCAACCTAGATATTTTTTATTTATGTTGAATTTCTCAACTCATTTTTGATATTTCATACTAGTAATTATTTAAAAGAGAGTGTGTCACTTCTTCTAAAATTTTAAATATTCTAGTTGAGTCATCTTTTGAATTGTTGTACAGGGGATTGATTTCTGCCATTTCCCAGCAACATACTTTTTCATTCTTTATGAGCTCTATATTAAGCTGCATGGCTTGTTCATAAGACAGACCATTCATTGCAGGCGTACCAGTTCCTGGGACGTATAAGGGATCAACACTATCAACATCAAATGAGACATAAATATGATCGCAATATTCTAGTTTTTTGAAGATTTCTGCTACTGTGGCGCTGATGCCTTTTTTCGTTATTTCAGCCACACTATATAAAGGAATTTTATGTCTTTTGATTAATTCCATCTCCTCTTCTTGGTAATCTCTAACCGCACAAAACACCACGTTTTCTGGCTTAATTGACGGCTCATCAGATGCCATAAATTTTAGTCGCTCCCAATATTCTTTTTCTACGTCAGAGAGCTCATTGCGTTTACATTCCAAGTTATCGATTGCACACGCCATTGCCAAAGGCATGCCATTCATATTCCCTGAACCACTGGTGTATGGTGAATGGAAATCAGCATGTGCGTCTATATACACTACACCGATCTCAGCATCAGGATGCGCCATCTTGAGACCATGCATCGTTCCTGCACAGCTAGAGTGATCACCTGCGATAACGATAGGAAATTGATTCTCCTCTCTTATCTCTTTTATTTTGTGTGCCAATTTAGAAATAACAGGCTCAATCACATCAGCGTATTTTGCATGTTTAAATGGCGATTCTTCTTCATGTATATATTCATTTTTGATACTGTCAAGTTGCAGTTTTTCATAGTAGTCTGCATTCATCTCTTTTGATGATGCGCGCAATGCATCGATTCCTAGTGACGCGCCTTTTTTATGCCCTGCGACATCTGAATACACTTCTACTATTCGCACATTTTTCATTAGATCATTCATTATTTTGTCTCCATTACATAAAACAATTTTTTTATCTTTTAGATTTAGAATTACATTTATTTTTTCTATATTAGACTTCTTAAAAAATGATGCTACTTTTCAGCATTACGTAAAATGAGAAGGTATCATCATTTTTTGTATCGATTACTTACGCTGTAGCCATGGTTTCACGCGTCACTGCACTATGATCTTTACTGTGCGCTTTCACTACCGAATAGAGGTTTTTGGGATCTTGTTGATGAGGGATCAAATCAAGTAGCTCATATGCGTCCTGTTTTTTGATCAAATCACGCAAAAATACTAAAGCCGTAAAGTCTTCTGAAGCAAAACCAACACCATCAAATACCACTAAGTTATTATCGTTGCTGCGCACTTCTTTCTCACCGTTTACGATGCGATGGAACTCCGTCACAGGAAAGTCTTGAGAGAGCTGTTGAATATCGCCTTCGATACGGGTTTGTGGTTCAAACTCTACAATGACATGATCGGCTCTTAACAAGATGTTGGCATCTAGCTCCGTTTTGCCAGGGCAATCGCCACCGATGGCGTTGATATAGACGCCTTTTTTGACCATGTCATCACGCAAAATAGTGGCGTTTTTCTTATCTGCGGTACAGGTAGTGATGATATCTGCACCGTCAACCGCTTCTTCTGCTGTTTTGCAAATGGTAATATCTAGGCCTGAATCGGCAAGGTTATGCGCTACTTTTTCAGACGCAGCTGGATCGACATCATATAAACGCACTTTTGAGATGCCAACCACTGCTTTCATACCCATCGCCTGAAACTCTCCTTGAGCACCATTACCAATGAGCGCCAACGTTTGGGCGTTTTTAGGCGCGCAATATTTGGCAACCAGTGCCGAGGTCGCCGCCGTGCGCAGTGCGGTTAAAATGCACATTTCTGTCAATAAAATGGGATAGCCTGTGTCGACATCAGACAACACGCCAAAAGCGGCTACCGTCTGTAAATCACGCTTGGTATTGATGGGATGGCCATTGACATACTTGCACGCAAACATATCTCCATCGCTGACAGGCATCAACTCTATGACACCATCTTTGGAATGAGAAGCAAAGCGACTGGATTTTTCGAACTGATCCCAACGAGAAAAATCTTGCTCTAAAGCATCTACCAATTCTTTTATGGTCTGCTCTATACCATGATTGCTTATTATTTCAGCCATCGCCTGTACGCTAACAAATGGCACACCCTGCTTTTGAGATACGATAAATTTAGACATTAATTTTGCTCCATTCCATGAATATTATTTATTAAACCGACAATCAATATGCTACCAACTATAATTGTCAGTTAAAATGTCAATAAGTTATTAAATATTGACATTTTTTTGACATATTGTTAGGTGCTATTTATCATAATGTCAAAACTCAATGAAGGAAGCATTTTTATGGCGTACTACACTTATGACTCTTTAGATAGCGAACTGATATCTGAACTTCGACAAGACGGCCGCGCAACTATCTCAAACCTTGCTAAAAAACTCAAAGTTTCGCGAGCCACTGTCCAAAACAGATTGGACAGATTGATTCATAATGGCGCTATTTTAGGATTTACGATTCGAGTGCATGAGGCACTAGATAAAGAAACCGTCAAAGCGATGATGATGATTGCAGTGACAGGAAAGTCTACGTCACAAGTGATTAGGAAGTTACGAGGTATCCCGCAACTCATTAAGCTGCATACAACCAATGGGGCGTGGGACTTGGTAGCAGAGATACACACGACAAGTTTGAGAGAATTTGATGAGGTGCTGCGTCAAGTAAGAGAAATTGATGGCATTCTGAACAGCGAAACAAGTGTTCTGCTTTCGAGTTTGTAATGTAATTGAATTCACAACTACATAAACGGTGCTGTCCATCCCATAGATATTGAATTAGGATTTTTTGATTAAGCCGCTCAGGGGAGCCTAAAAGTGAAGTTAGTAACCAAGGTAAGTAATGATATAATGCTCCGATAATCGATATTTTATGAAGGGTTCATGTTATGGCTCGTACCGCTAGCGCATTACACATTTTAGTAAAAAACAAAGAACAGGCTGAAGACATTATTGCCAAGCTTAAAAAAGGCGCGGCGTTTGATGTGCTCGCCAAACGACATTCCACCTGTCCATCAGGCAAAAAAGGGGGTCATTTAGGTGAGTTCGAAAAAGGTGACATGGTACCGGCATTTGATAAAATTTGCTTCAGCGGTGAACTCTTCATCCCACATTTAGTAAAAACCAAATTTGGCTGGCATGTGGTTAAAGTGCTTTACAGGACGTAAGCGTTAGAGTCCAAGCTTTGATTGTAAGCCGACTGAGGTATGCCCTAAACATTATCCTGACTCATCAATGATCTGATGTTATAACTATAGATTATGACGGCTGTATTTCTTATATTTAAGAATGCACCCCGTCACTTTATTTTCTCACTTGTCACTATACTTTCATTTTTGTTCTATAGAATGCGTTGATTCTTCTGAATTATTGGCTGTATGACGTATATCAATGAAGATTTTCAAGGCATAAAGATTAAGTTAGGCTGACTGAGTAAAAGTTTTTGGAGCGCTACCAAATGCTTCACGTTGCTCTAGGGTGGTCAATTTATTATCTTTTAGACAGAAATCTCGTAACAACAGAGAGTAGATATAATGAGCAGTTATTTATGTTTGACAGATTATGAAAAGAATTTGATTGATAGTGCTTTGCTTATTTTAATGAAAAAAAATATTCAATATAGCAACCAGTCAACAGAAGATTTAATAAAACAACACTATCAAAATTTTAACCTGACGCTTTTTGAGTTATGCGCAAAAATAAAATCCCCTGATTTTGACAAATACATAAGCTTGTCCTCAGAAGAAATCAAAAATATTAAAAGAGGTTTGACCTCGCTATACCACCTTTTATCTCAAAAAACTTTAAAGAAAAAAGAAGAGAACCAAAAAGATCACTATAAAAACTATAAACTACAGATCATAGAACTAGAGAAAAAAATTGATATCACTGAGACAGATAATAGGTGAAATGGTCGTTATTCATCGCTACATATTAGATTTTGCCACAGCTAAGCCCTAATAAAATTTTGCAGCCAGCACCCTATTTTATTAGGGCAACTCTTGGGTCTTATCCTGCTCGTCGCCTCCTATAGTTGAAATACTTTAAAGTCGCTACAGTATTGCTGGTGTAAAATTTTTGCAGCCTCTGGCAGCAATGGCACAGCAAACAAGAAAAATTTGCACCAGCAGTACGGGTTGTATCGATATTACTTTTCACCGACTATATTTAAATAAATGCTCGGATTTGGGCACACGCTTTTAGCAAGCTCTAGTGCCCCTGCATTAGCAGATGCATCTTCAAGCTGTTACTGTCTACTAATACGCCACCCTCTAAATTTCGAAAAGAAACCCTTAAGTCTATCAGAAAAACTCAAAGCTTCTGATTCTGTCACCTCTTCAACATGATGACGGGCCGCCAATATCGGCTGCTGTACCAATCTTTCGTGGTGGCCAAAGGCGCGATCGAGACTGATACTCATCATCGTAAAGTTGGTCGGCCGCGGTAAACAACGATATACTTGACCTTTATTGATTAAGTCAATCACCATGTGGGCATCTTTGAACTCAGTCAGCATAATTACCATCAGATCAGGCTGGATATTTTTTAGTGCATAAACAATGGGTGTAATATTCTCATTATTAAGCATCGCATCCGTAATAGTGACGCCAAAACGTTTTTTCTGTAATAACTTGGCCGCCTGCTCAAGATTACTGGCCCAACTCACCGTGTAAGTACTTTGAAAGTAACTCTTCATTTGCTGATAGACATCTTCATCATCATCTAACACCAATATATTCCGTTTACCGCTAATGCTACTAGCCATATGATTTTGGGTATCATTGGTTTGATTGGTGTCTTGAGCAATATTTTGCGTTTGCTGGGCAATCTCTGTGGCTTTATTGACGACTTTTTTAAGCTCGTCGTTTTGCCACGGTTTCGTGATATAACGATAAATCTCGCCTTCATTTACCGAGTCAATCACCGCATTCAGATCCGCATAACCGGTCAATAAAATGCGAATGGTGTTTGGTGAGGCTTCTTTGACCTCACGCAAAACCTCAGTGCCTTGTTTATCTGGCATGCGCTGGTCACTGATGACCACTTGTACATCATGCTCGCTGATATATTTCATTAGCTCAGTGGCATCAGTCGTGATAAATACGTCATGCGACTGGCGAAAGTGCATTTTTAAGCTGCGTAGAATGCGCGGCTCATCATCGATAAAGGCAATTTTTGGTTTTTGCATGACGCTCTCTTTAAATAAGGGGTTGGAAGCCTCTCAACTTTCAAACAAGGCTTGTGAGGGTTTGTTTTCACGAGCGGTGGATTGTATTGGCAGAGCGATGGTAAACGTCGTGCCCTCCCCGACGATTGAGCTGGCTTCAATACGACCACCATGTTGTTCGATAATTTGTGTGGTAATGGCCAATCCCAAACCTGTCCCATCTCCCGCTTTTTTGGTGGTAAAGAACGGCTCAAAGATACGAGTCAAAGTACTTTCTTCGATACCCACACCATTGTCTATGACACGTACCACAACGTGTTTCTGCGCCTCATCAACCGATGAGATGATATGCAATTCGCCTTTACGATCAGGTGCCATGGCTTGGGCGGCATTATTAAATAAATTTAACAGCACTTGGTTGATTTGCGAGGGATTGCATTGAATCAGAGGCAGCTCAGCCAAGGTGGTCGTGACATCTAAAGATTTCAGGTTATTACGTGCCATGACAAGCGAAGTGTTCACACAATCATTGATATCGATGTCCTGTATCTTAGATTCATCAATCCGAGAGAAATCGCGCAAGCTAACCACCAGCTCAGCAATCTGATCGACACCATATAAGCCATCTTTGATGAGATCTGCTAAATCCTCACTGACTTCGTCTTCTTTGATCTCTTCACAGCATTGCAAAGTTTGGTCAATCAGCTCTGCTACTTGTTCTTGGTCAGCATCGGGCGCTTTTAGAGCCTGCAATAATTGCTCGGTATGGGTTATCAACTCATCAAAACGTGTGAGATTGTCACCGACCAACTCCATATTACTACGCACATAACCCAGCGGCGTATTGACCTCATGCGCCACGCCTGCCACCATTTGGCCGAGCGTTGCCATTTTTTCAGAGCGCACCAGATGCACTTGCGAAGCTTTTAACTCATCCATCGCTTGCTGCAAATCTTGGGTACGGGCGACCACCTGTTTTTCGAGATGAACGTTGATTTCGGCAAGCGCGCCTTCGTTTTCAACGATGCGATCAATCAATTGATTGGTCTGCTCACTAATGACTTGAATCTCACTCACCGATGACTTGGGCAATTTGTGCGCGCTTAGTTTTTGATATTGTTTTTGCTCAATCAAAACGCCCATATCGGCCACGGCCTGCGCCATTCGTTTTAATGGACGAGTAAAATAGCGGCGAAATACCCATGCGGTCAGGAGCAGAATAGGAATAAAACCCAGCAACATCGCGCGAATCAGCTGATTTGATAGCGCATTTGCCACACTCATCATGTCGCTGTTTGGTTTCACAATAACCATTTTCCAGTAAGTAAATGGCATGCGAAAGACGAAGGCAGTGGCAGGTTGCTGCAACACAAAATCATTCGGCACAGTAATGGTATCGACCAGATGACTGTCTACCAAATTGAAGGTTTGATCGAGGTTTAAAAGCAGCAACGCAGAAAGTAACTTGGACTCTTGCTCACTGATTTTCCCCACATTGGTGGTGCTCAAAATACTGCGGGCAGCCAAATCATAACGACCCTCATCCTTGGCAACCGCCTCATCAAGAAGCGTCTGATTGATGGTATCCAAACTGTCAGCAATGGGCGCAAAGGTAGGGTTTGTCTCAGCCAATTGATGCGCCGTTATCATCTCACCTTGAGGATTATTTTTAGTCACTTGAGTGACAATGGATTGATCAGGAAAGGTCAAAAACCGATTGTCTAAGTCTACTAAAAACACATAACCACCGATTTTTTCTTGCCATTTTTTCATGGCGGCATCAAGGTTATCTAGTAGCAAATTGAATGTCACCACCCCATCAAAGGCCTGATTGCGGCTGTTGTATAGCGCTTTGGCACATGTCATCATCGGCTGATTGCTTACTGGGTCGACATACGCACGGCTCCAGACACAGTGATCATGACGCGCATACATAGCAGGAATGTACCACCAGTCTCGATAATAAGCGTTTGGCGTTTGACTCACTTGATTATAACGTTCCACAGATTGCATGTTGCCAGACTCATCACGCGCCCACACAAACGATTGGCGTTCTCGGCCCGGAGCATACATATTTGGGTCAAACCACACACCACCGCCCACAATTCTTTGGTCGGTTTGTTGCATGAGGTTGCCAAAGGTTTCTCTATAGAGCGCTTCTTGTTTTGGCAGTCCGCCTGCCATCGTACTGGTTGCTTTTGCCAGACCATCGACATGACTGATGCTCGCCATGATGCTGTTAATCACTTCATTACCAGTTTCAACCACTGTCTCTGAAGTCATCTCCAGAATGCGCGGCTTACCTTGAGTCTCAACAACCCAGTACACCATGAGGATAATGAATGCAAAAGCCAATGCTAAAATAATCAGCATACGTGTGGAAATACTGCCAAGCCGACCAGCGACACTCATAAACGCGCCTTATATCAATATATTGTCTGTTATCAACAAATCACTTAATGAATTAGAAGATGATTTGTACGCAGCCCCTATTTGTAATGGGCTCAAGGATACGGTTTGGTCGTGACAAAATGATGACAAAAATCGTGTGGACTAATAAAGCAGGTATTATCAAAAAGACGTTAGGATTATCCTAATACTGTTTTTCAAACTCAAAGGGTGACACAGAAAAACCCTATAAAAACGACCAGATAGCCCCTTGTTGTCTGGTTTTTTATTGCCTATCAAATCTTTTGCGACAACAGTTGTCGCAGATGTATTTTTATTTGTTGTGAAGTCAACAAAGTTCCGTTAGAGTAAATCCATGCTTTAAATATGGCAATATGCTAAATAAATGGAATTATGATGAGCAAACCTAATAACGCCTATACTGATAATAGCTTCGCCTCCTCTGATCTCAAAACCATCTTGCACTCTAAACGTGCCAATATCTATTACCTCTCGCATTGCCGCGTGCTACAAAAAGACGGGCGCGTTTTATACCTCACTGAGGATGACAAAGCCAACCTCTACTACAATATTCCTATCGCTAACACCACCTCAATACTTCTTGGTACAGGCACATCCATCACCCAAGCGGCGATGCGGTTACTGTCACAAGCTGGGGTATTGGTGGGGTTTTGCGGTGGTGGTGGTTCTCCGCTGTTTATGGGCGCAGAGCGTGAAGTTTATGTTGAATGGATGACACCGCAGAGCGAATATCGACCCACTGAATATATCCAAGGATGGATGAGCTGGTGGTGGGATGATGAGAAGCGTTTAGCTGCTGCTAAGCATTTGCAACACGCCCGCCTCGCCTATCTAACAACCGTTTGGAATAAAGACAGCGATCTCAAACGCTGGGGCTTTGATAGTAATATCGAATCGGTACAGACATTACTCAACGATAATATTCGTCAAATTGATAAGCAGATGGAGGTCATGCACTTGCTCCAGCTCGAAGCCCGCCTGACCAAGCAGCTGTACAAACTTGCCGCAAAAAATACCGGTTACGATGGCTTCACCCGCGAGCATGATGGTATCGATAAAGCCAATGGTTTTCTCAATCATGGCAATTATCTAGCGTATGGTCTCGGCGCTACGACAGCTTGGACACTCGGTATTCCTCATGGATTTGCAGTCATGCACGGCAAAACCCGTCGCGGTGCATTGGTGTTTGATATTGCCGATATCATCAAAGACGCTTTAGTGCTGCCACTCGCCTTTATCTGTGCTAGTGAAAACCTAAGTGAGCAGCAGTTTAGGCAAGAGTGTCTGAATATGTTTACCAAACATAAGGCTTTGGATTATCAGTTTGAGGTGGTAAAGCAGTTGGCCATAACGACAGACTGGGAGGTATAAATGATTGTCACTTTTGTTTCCCAGTGCGAGAAGAAATCACTTAAACGCACACGGCGCATTTTAGATGCTTTTGCCAATCGTATTGGTGACAACGTCTGGCAGACGGCTATCACCGAAGATGGCTTAAACACAGTCAAACAACTACTGCGCAAGTCGGCGACCAAATCAACCGCGGTGAGCTGTCATCGTAATAAGACCCGCCAGCTGACCGAACTGGTTTGGGTCGTAGGCAATAAGCGTCAATTTAATGAGGTGGGTGTGGTGCCTGTGAACCGCACCAAAAGAAATATTCTACATAGTGAATGGGAGAACGAATGGGTTTATGCCAGTAGCCTTCAAATTATCGCTACGATTGCGGCTCTACTTCACGACATCGGCAAATCTACCATTGGCTTTCAGAAAAAACTCCTAGTTGGCAGCAAACAAGGGGATGCTTATCGTCATGAATGGATATCATCAAAACTGTTTGAGCTGATGATTAGTGATTGCACTACTGATGAGGCATGGCTTAAGCGTTTGCTGCAATTGGATAAGTGGTTAGAAACCCACGATATAGAGCAGTTGTTGTCTCATGCCAATCAAGACAGCGTCAATATAGACACGATGCCGCCCTTAGCTCAGTGGGTCGCTTGGCTGATTGTCACGCATCATCGCTTGCCCCCTGTCAAAAAAACTTTTTATTCCTACAAAGATATTCAACGTTTACAACTACCTCAAAATGCCTTAGAAATCAAAAGAGACTTAAATCAATTCTACGCAAAAATTGAACCATTTGATTACTGGATTAAGAACCCTAAATCATTAGATGAGATGACCAAAGCTCAATTGAAAGATTTTTGGCGATTTGATCAGTTAATCATTAATAGCCCAGCGTGGCAAAGAAACATCAGACGCTGGTCTAAAAAAGCGTTGAACGATCCTACTTTGATAAAAATCGGTCAGCAAGCGTTTGAATCTAAAAAAGCCGTTAGCGACCCATTTTTATTACATTTATCGCGTTTATGCTTGATGGTAGGCGATCATAATTATTCTAGTCTCAAAGAAGAGGACTCTCGCTGTATCAAAGTAGATAGTCGCTTCAAAAACCTAGCCGCCAATACCGACCGAACTGCTAGTGTGCCAACCGTCAAGCAATCCCTCGAGGAGCATCTATTAGGTGTCGGCGCATTTACCGCCCATTTTTGCCGTGCCCTACCTATCATTGCTAGCGAAATGCCAACACTGCGCAATCATGATCCATTGGCCAAACCCACTGCAATAGAGCGCTTTAAATGGCAAAACCAAGCCTTCAAAATGAGTTATAGTTTGCAAGAAGCCACGCGCGAGCATGGATTCTTTGGGGTCAATATGGCGTCGACAGGTGCAGGTAAAACGATTGGTAATGCTCGTATTATGTACGCCTTAGCCGATCCTAAAAAAGGCGCGCGTTTTACCATTGCGCTAGGTTTGCGGATTCTAACCTTACAAACCGGATTAAGCTTTCGCAAAAACTTAAAATTAGCAGGCGATCAATTAGCAATTTTGGTTGGTGGTAGCGCCAACAAAAAACTGTTTGAAATGGCATACGATAATAAAAATGATGAGTTTACCGATATTATTGGCGAGTATAAAAAAGACGATGAACCAGATAATGAATCTACAAGCTTTGGTAGTGAATCCAGTGAAGATTTATTAGATGAAATCGTCGATAGCGACATTGACTATCAAGACTATGAGGCGCTCAATCTTGATACCGTTATCGCTAGCCCTAAAGCGCGCGATTTAATTTTTGCGCCTATCGTCACATGCACCGTCGACCATATGATCCAAGCCAGCGAATGCAAACGCGGCGGTAAGTACATCGCCCCCATGCTGCGCTTGCTGAGTAGTGATTTGATACTGGATGAACCCGATGATTTTGACCAAGCGGACTTGCCCGCGCTATCACGTTTGGTGCATCTCGCAGGACTCTTTGGCACACGTGTTCTTCTTTCGTCTGCGACGTTGACCCCTGATTTAGTAACTGGATTGTTTGAAGCGTATATAGAAGGGCGAAAACTGTTCAATCAAAGTCAAAACAAACCGACACCAAAAGTAGTATGCGCATGGTTCGATGAACAGCCCAAAGCGATGATATCTGAACAATGTGGTGATGTGAAAGACTTTCAAAGCAGTCATGAAAGTTTTTGTGATAAGCGTGCCAGCTATTTGGCCAAACAACCTATTCGCCGCAAAGCAGAAATACTGCCCTTTTCAGCGAATTATACTAAAGATACTGCGGCACAGTTTTATGGCGCTTTGGCGCAAACGCTGGTCGATGCTGCCATAAATTTGCATGATAAGCATCATGATATACAACCTAGTTCTAATAAGAATACATCCAATCAAGATACAAAAATTAGTGTTGGGCTGATACGCGTCGCCAATATCAACAACATTACTCATATCGCCATGCAGTTATTTCAAGCAAGCAGCGTAACGGTGCCGAATGACACAATCATACATGTGGTGTGCTATCACGCCAAACAACTATTACTATTACGTAATGCCTTAGAAACCAAACTGGATAGAATCTTAGATCGTACTGACCTTAAGAGCAGTATTTACAATCATCCTGAAATCAAGCAAGCCATTGCTGATAGTCCTGCTAAAAACCATGTTTTTATGGTGCTTGCCACTCCTGTGGCAGAAGTTGGACGCGACCATGATTATGATTGGGCTATCGTAGAACCCTCCTCCATGCGCTCTATTATCCAGCTGGCTGGGCGCGTCTGGCGTCATCGCCCTGACAAAATTGCGACTACGCCCAATATCTTACTGTTGCAATATAATATTCGCTACTTCAAACATCCTAATGGCAAACGCCCCATTTTTACTCATCCTGGGTTTGAAACCACGTTATTTAAACCTCCAAGCTATGATCTAAATGCGCTTATAACCCAAGAGCAATTGGCGCAAGTCGACGCCAGACCTAGGATTTGTACGACAGCCAATAAAAACATTGCCACATTAAGTGACCTTGAACATCACGTCATGCGGCACTTATTAAACAATCCCAAGCTCAATTACGTCAATGCGTATTGGGACAATAAAGCGACGGCCAATCGTACCCATACCCATTTACAGCAAATCAGCCCGTTTCGAGCAGGGATGCCACAAGACGATTGGTTACTTATTCCACGTATGGTCAATGATAATGAGGATAGTGACGAGCCAACGACAGGCTTTGATGCCTACTTTGCAGAAGATGTCTTTGAGAAAGGTTTAGCCAAATCTAGTAGCCACAATAAAACCATTCAACCACTGATCTTTGACTTTACACATACGCAAATAAAACCTTGGTTGACCGCTTCATTGGGTAGCATATTGCAAGACTTGCAAGTAGCGCAGCCTGATAAGAGCTTGCGCTCATTAGCCATCACTTACTCCTCTGTATCGCTTGATAGTATCAATGCCCGTAATAGTCGTGGCTGGGCTTTCCATGAGTTTTTTGGGTTTGTGCGTGATTAACTTATAAGCATAAAAAAGCACGGCGTTTACCGTGCTTTTTTAGTTTTACTAATCCACCTATGCGGTGGTGAAATTTAATATTATGTATGACATTTTCTAAGCCATTTGAGCAATGGTACAGTATAATAGCAATTGCACCTTACTATATTTAATATTATGTATGACATGGTTGTATATATATCAAATACGTGATTTAATATTTTAGTCAACTACTTAATACTAGTGTTGGCACTTCCTTAAACAGTTTATGAGAGGTACTGTATTATGCCTAGAAAAACGCATCACGTTGTACCAAATGCAGAAGGTGGTTGGGATGTTAAAGGTGGTGGCAGCAAACGTGCCATTAAACATCACGAACGAAAAACAGACGCAATTAATCAGGCGCGCGGAATCAGTATTAATCAAAAGTCTGAATTAGTCATTCATAACAAAGATAGAAAAATCAGCAATGCTGACAGTCATGGTAATGACCCTTATCCACCTAAGGATAAGCGATAAATTTATTGGTTAACGCTTTACTGCGTATAGATACAAGATATCTATACGCAATTTTAGAAATATTACTAATCTCCATTTAGGATGCTGTTTATGAATAACATATCCCAAGAACTAGCCAGCAGTGCTGTCAAAGCCTTTCTTGCCAGCCAATACGATAAAAAAACGGACACTGAGCAAAAGCAGCTCATCAAAGCAATCGAAAGTAGCGACCATGAAAAAGTCACAGAATTAAAAGAAACTCTAACGGATGCCAAAGAAAAATATAGCATCGCTAGCTGGATTCCTGATGCGGCTACCCGTATGGCAAAACAGCTAAATTTTGGTACGCATATCTCAAAAGGCGTGCATCCTGATGCCAAAGGCGATAATGTCAGTTTTGGTACGGCGACCAACTTACCACAAACTATCGTAGGTACTCACTCAATAGACAGCCCTTACATTGATGCCAATGGTAATGCCGCTGCTCTACCCCTCGCCGCGTTTTTCGATTTCGCAGTAAACGAGACAACCAAAATTCGTGACCTTATTTTGGCTGATAATCCTGACTTTATTGCCTCACTTACCAGCGACCAAACACTGGCTAACGCTTATCATCAAACCTTTAAAAGTGCCTTACAAAATATCATTACCGAGCCTGTGACTCATGAGCGTAATAAACAAACACTCTGGGTGACGAACGCTTATGAAGGTGCAGATATTGAAACGCTTGATTATATCAATATCGTTCCACTCTACCCTTCTGTATTGACCCACGAAGTCTATCAGCGCATCAATCACCTCAAGTTTTCTGATGAAAACAAAGCCGCGCGCGATAACCGTTTTAAAAAAACCGCAGAACAACAGCCTTATGTCAGCTTAAACGACTTAGCCACAGTTCAGCTGGGCGGTACAAAACCGCAAAACGTTAGCTTACTCATGAGTAAGCAAGGTGGTCGTAATTACCTTCTTCCCTCCCTTCCGCCCATCATGCAACAAGAACGCTCCTTTAAACTCTCCAAATTTGCCAACAGTATTTTTGGCACGGGTATGGAATATAACGCTCGCGAAGCCATTCAAAGTATTTTTAAATCCATCAAAGATACACGCAATATCGTTGATGTCAGAGAGGCGCGCAAACGTGCTATTGATGAAGTGTTATATCAGATATTTAACACAGCAGAAGACATGCGAACCAACTTACCTGCTGGCTGGTCAAAAGACTATGAACTGAACCGTTTTGAGAAGCTTTGGCTCGATCCCAAGCGAGCTGACCTTGAAGGTGAAGAGGATTTCAAATCTGAGCGTGAGCAAGATGACGAATGGCATAGCAAGATTGTCCACAGCTTTGCGCGTTGGCTCAATACCTTGATGCAAGCTGAGTTTAAAGCCATAGCCAGCGACTTTGCTGATGCAGAGCATTTGGAATGGGAGCGGGAAATCGAGGATATGAAAAAACGCTACGAGCGCGCAGGCAAAGGAGTATTTTTATGAGCCGCATAGATGATGATAACGATATCAGTGTAATCGGTTATTTGCTGTTTAAAAAAGTGGTCATTGAAGGCGCGAATACCATCTCAAGCCCACTTACCTATGGCTTTCCCGCTATTACTGGTTTTTTGGGTAGTTTTCATGCCATGTCACGAAAAATGGCAGATGATGAGCGACTAGCGAATGTGTCGTTAGGCGGAGTAATACTTGCCTGTCATGACTGTCAACCGCACCTGTATCGCCCTAATACTTATAACAACTACTCCTTTAACCAAACACGCAATCCTATCAAAAAGGACGGTAAAACAGCCTCAATCATTGAAGAAGGTAAATGCCGCTTGATGATGACTTTTGTGGTAGAGGTATTGGGCTCAGATAACTTAAGCAATGAGCAGCAAGATTATGCCAAACAAAAAACCAAGCAATGGTTGCAACAACAACGTATGGCAGGTGGTAGCGTACAAGGCTTAGCGAGATTTGAGCCAGTACAGTTTTTTGACAACCATGATGTTGGCTCAGTCATACCACAGCTGTTGCCTGCCTTTGTATTAATGGACGCGCAAGGCGAGTTTGACCAAATCATTGATGAAGTAAAAGCCGATAATCCAGACGCGACGCCGCTCGATGCCTTGATAGACGTTTGCGCATTGCATCACACGCCTGAAACCCAAAAAAATGGTGAGACAAAATGGCCAACCACTTCACGTAAAACAGGTCATGGCTGGCTAGTACCAATGCCGATAGGGTATCAAGGTATCTCTGATTTATTTGATGCAGGCGTGATGCAAAATGTGCGTAACCCTGAATATCCCAGTCAATATGTCGAGGCTATTTATAGTCTTGGTAAATGGGTTTATCCGCAGCGCCTAAACAGTATCGGCGGTGATAACGATATTGCCAATGCGTTTTGGCGCTACCGTTATGATGCGTCTGACGCCTTATATTTAGTTACCCAGCAGCAAGATTTTTAATTTTATACCTCAATTTTCAAGCCATGCAGTTTTACGATACATTTACTTTAACTTTAACTTTAACTTTTAATCACTTCCTATCATGGAGAATCACATGTCAAAATCAGCCCTAAAAACCGCCTCTGTCCTAGCCTTTGAGCGTAACCTTGATATATCAGACGGGTTCTTCGCTCAAACTGATAGCCAGAATGCTGACGCTAAAGTCATCCCTGTAAAGATTAATGAAAAATCTGTCAGAGGTACAATTAGCAATCGTCAAAAAAACGCTATCACCAATGACCCTGCCAAACTGGACGCCGAAATTCAAAAAGCCAATCTGCAAACTGTGGATTCTGCTACGCTAGATGAGACCAATAATACCCTTGTCGTCACTTGGAGCTGTAAAATACTACCATTTACAGGCAAACCCAGTGTCTGTAACGATCAGAATTATCAAAAAGCACTGGTAGATACGGTACAGGGCTATTTAGGCACGCAAGGCGTTAGCGAATTGGCACTTCGCTATGCGACCAATATCGCCAACGCTCGCTGGTTATGGCGCAATCGTGTCGGTGCTGAGCGTATCGCAGTCGATGTCAGTTGTGAAGTGAATGACACTAAGCATTCATTTAGCTTCGATGCCAAATCTATCTCGCTACGCGGTTTTGATAATGACAATAAGCATACTGACGATGTTAATCAGCTTGCCAGCTTAGTCGAGCAAGGACTAAACAATGATGCTTTCATCATTTTGTATGTCAAAGCCTCTGCTATCATGGGCTATGGTCAAGAAGTGTATCCTTCGCAAGAGCTAGTACTTGATACTGGCAAAACGAAATCTAAAGAACTTTATCAAATTAATGGTAAAGCGGGCATGCATTCACAAAAAATCAGCAATGCCATTCGTACTATCGACACTTGGTATCCTGATGCCAAATTTCCTATCGCTATCGAGCCATATGGTGCAGTGACGACTTTAGGTACCGCTTTCCGCCAACCTAAAGTTAAAATGGACTTTTATACTCTTTTTGATAAATGGGTCTTAGAAGATGATGCGCCAGATATCGAACAGCAGCATTATGTGATGGGTGTGCTTATCCGCGGCGGCGTATTCGGTGCCAGTGGCAAGGAGTAATTTATGAGTCACATGACCCATTACCAAGAAATAACCATTATCCCCGACCCTGATATCGCACCTTACTTTATTTGGAGTAAACTGTTCAATCAGGTACACATTGCACTAGCTGAGATCAAGAACAAGCACAGTATCGAATCTATCGGTGTTAGTTTTCCTGATTATCATTACGATAAGAAAGAGAAATCCTCTAAGCTTGGGTTAAAATTACGTGTCTTTGCTCCCAGTAGCGACGAGTTAGTTAAGCTACAAATTAATAGATGGCTTAATAAATTAACTGATTATGTGGAAATCGGGTTTATAGAAGAGGTTGGTAACAATAGAACTGGTTATGTCAGTGTGCATCGTTACCGCTTCAAACCTGCTGAGATACAAGCGCAAACCTTGTCAAAGAAGCTATCGATTGGCTATGATGAGGCGATGGTCACTGTCGCAAAACGCAAACCTGAAATGGCGTTGCCTTTTATCCAAATGCGTAGTCAAACCAATAATAGCAATTACCGATTGAAGGTCTTGCAGCAAGCTTGTAGTGAGCCGAAAGCGGGTCAGTTCAGTGTGTATGGTATGAATGGCATGCGCGATGCTGTTACCGTACCGCATTGGTAATGCTGCTTTCAGGGTAATGAAGAATTACCTTAAATTTGGGTGTAAAAACCCTTTTTTTGCGCTATTTAAAAATTTACTTATTTATCATACAGTTACGACTAGGTGAAAAATGGAGGGTAAAATAGGGTTTTTTGCCGTCCAGACCTTGTTGTAACTGATTTTTTAGAGGTATAATTCCTCTTCATCACCGCATAGGTGACTTAGAAACATCGCAAAACAAGTATTACTGTGCATGAGTTCTTCATCACCGCATAGGTGACTTAGAAATCTGTCGAACCCTCAGCCAGTGTTTTATCAATCTTCATCACCGCATAGGTGACTTAGAAAGACCACGGCAGTGACGACAGGTGTCCAAAAAACTTCATCACCGCATAGGTGACTTAGAAACACCAATCCAGTCTTGTTGATTGGAAAAGTTGCTTCATCACCGCATAGGTGACTTAGAAACCATCGCGGCGACCAGGAACTGTTTTGGGATCCTTCATCACCGCATAGGTGACTTAGAAATCTGAATAGCCAACCACTTGTAATTGTATCTTCTTCATCACCGCATAGGTGACTTAGAAAACCAACATTAGCACCTAACCTAATAGTAGTCTCTTCATCACCGCATAGGTGACTTAGAAAAATGAAAGACAGCGAAATAGTGCACGAAATACCTTCATCACCGCATAGGTGACTTAGAAATGATGGATACGTACCGCCTAATTCGCAGCATTCTTCATCACCGCATAGGTGACTTAGAAAGTATTCACAGTATCAAAGCTTGATAAAGCAGACTTCATCACCGCATAGGTGACTTAGAAACATAAAAAGCGTATTCCCTATAAGCAGTTATTCTTCATCACCGCATAGGTGACTTAGAAAAACCGCAGCAGCACCAAGAGCAATCGTACTTACTTCATCACCGCATAGGTGACTTAGAAATGCTCAAGACCCTGCGTATGAAGAATTATATGCTTCATCACCGCATAGGTGACTTAGAAAAAACCGCTATAACTAGAAGGCAAAGAATCATACTTCATCACCGCATAGGTGACTTAGAAATGATAGTTCAGGTGATGCCGAAGGTGGTACTGCTTCATCACCGCATAGGTGACTTAGAAACCAATATTGGGAGTAGAGTCCACCATTAGATACTTCATCACCGCATAGGTGACTTAGAAAATTTTTGAATTCTTACCACTTGTCACAATATCCTTCATCACCGCATAGGTGACTTAGAAAATCACTGGTATTGTTCTTGCTTGGCGCACTTTCTTCATCACCGCATAGGTGACTTAGAAATGACGACTATTTTGATTTTCTTCTTGATGATTCTTCATCACCGCATAGGTGACTTAGAAATTACTTTGGTGTCAAAGTAGATGTCAATAATACTTCATCACCGCATAGGTGACTTAGAAATCAACGTAATGCTTTTGCCAAGATTTGTAGCTCTTCATCACCGCATAGGTGACTTAGAAAAAAAGAATGGTTAATGGCTTTTATGGTTGTTGCTTCATCACCGCATAGGTGACTTAGAAAGTTTTGCTCTTGGGCTACGCCTGTTTGTGATTCTTCATCACCGCATAGGTGACTTAGAAAATATCAACTTTTGCTTTGATAGGGAAGTCCAACTTCATCACCGCATAGGTGACTTAGAAATGATCAAACGTCACACCCGCATTGATCATGCTCTTCATCACCGCATAGGTGACTTAGAAATTCTTGATCGACCAGATCAGCACCGCCACTGCCTTCATCACCGCATAGGTGACTTAGAAAAGAAGATGATTGGGTAGCTGGTCTATCGGGATCTTCATCACCGCATAGGTGACTTAGAAAAATTATGCTAGTAAATGGTGCTAATGGACACGCTTCATCACCGCATAGGTGACTTAGAAAGTAAATTAGTTATTTTTATACCCGCGCCGCCTCTTCATCACCGCATAGGTGACTTAGAAAGGTATAGCTACAACACTGGAACAGCATTAGAGCTTCATCACCGCATAGGTGACTTAGAAAATAACAGCAATCATCGCACCACCCGACGAGTCCTTCATCACCGCATAGGTGACTTATGAGCCACGTTAAAAAATTGCATGCCAATTTTAGTGGTGCAAGGAAAATCCTTTAAATAGGATTTTCAGAAGTCATGCTTACGCTCAAATGCTAATCTAGCTACACCGCATAGGTGACTTATGAGCCACGTTAAAAAATTGCATGCCAATTTTAGTGGCGCAAGGAAAATTCTTTAAATAGGATTTTCAGAAGTCATGCTTTTAGTCAGATGTTAGAATTAAACACACCGCATAGGTGACTTATGAGCCACGTTAAAAAATTGCATGTCAATTTTAGTGGCGCAAGGAAAATCCTTTAAATAGGATTTTTAGAAGTCATGCTTTTGATTAGATATTAGTATCAAACGCACCGCATAGGTAATCGCCAGCGTGAAATAACTTTTTAGCAAAAGATATAAAGCGTGTGCTTATTTCCAATGATTTAAGTACGCGGCGGCGGTACAGAATACGTGCCCACCACGTGTGCCACCACATCGCTTGAACCTTCTGAATAAAGAGACACCTCACCTACGATAAGCGTGCGCCCTACTTTCATTAAAGTACAATCAGCGATAATACGGGCTTCTGCGGAGGGTTTACGCAAAAAATTGATGGTCAGACTCGTGGTCACCGTCAATGGAACAATGCCAATTTTGCCAAGTATCGCCACATAGATGGCCACATCAGCGATGCTCATCAACACCGGTCCAGAAACGGTGCCACCCGGACGCAGCTCATTTATCCCAATGTCGTGTGACAAAGTCGCGCCTGTCTCATCTACGGCCTCGACGATACATTTGGTTTGTGGGAACTCTAAGGCCATAAAGGCGACGATTTCTTCCTTGGTTGCAGACATATCTCTTCCTTGAATTGCATGATCCTTATCCAGAATCCCTTTTTTGCTTATCGTTCACTATTTATCAATGTACAACTGGCGTGCCCTCTGTGCTAAACGCAAACCCTTTATTGCTAAAGTTACCAATCATGACCGCTTCTATGACAGGTCTGACTGTCTCATCTATGCCTTCGACTTCGATGATAAAGTTAGCACCCGAGCCGCCTTTATTCTCTTCTTTTTCGACGATATAATTGAGCGTCGCCATCGCTGGCAGTTCAATGGGCTTGGTTAAATACGACTTTATCAGTGTGCCACCAGTATCGTAATAGTCAATTTTATTGACATAAAGTGATTTTGTTAGCGTGGTATTACGGACACTTAGCGTCGCTGACAATAAGACTTTGCGGTTGTCTTTATCGGTATAAATGTCTGAGTAAATCGGCACATAAAAGGTTTGCTTGTAACCAAGTTTGCCATGCTCCACATTCGACGTCTTTTCCAATTCTGCGATCGGATCTTGATGACTCTTGGACAAGGCAACATTCGGGTCTTGCGCCGACGGATCACACCCTGAAGCCAGCACCATCATAGCGGCCAATAAGACGGACATACTGCGCTTATTCATAAGTTTTCCCTTTGCTTCGACATGTCACGACTGTTGCATACTTTTATTTGATTTTGACACCAACGCTACGTAAGAATTGGTTGATGTCTTTGTTTGCCCCATAAATAATCAGTACGTCTTTATCTTTTAATATTTGCTCAGGTACAGCCAACCCTTGAATGCTGGGTTTACTTTGAGTACGACCAAAGCTGTCTTCATAATACTCATAGCGCATGGTACTAAGCAATCGAATATTAAATTTTTGCTCCAACTGCAAACTCTCCACCGTTTGCCCAATCAAGGCGACTGGAATGCTAATCTCCACAATACTAAAGTGATCGCTTAGCTCAAACGAGTCCACGAAGTAACGTAGCGATAGCCTTTTTGCCCAGCGTTTGGCTGCTTCTTTTTCGGGGTGAATGAGATCATCAACGCCGATGGCTTGCAGCACTTTTTCGTGCAGCGGATTGATGCTCCGACTGATCAAACGTTTGGCTTTTAAGGTTTTGAATAGCGCCGTCGCCATGACATTTTCGCCTTGGTCTTCGCCAATGGCCACGATGACTATGTCCGTATCGACAATTGGTAAACCTTTAACCGTATATTCATCGGTGGCATCCATACAAATGGTATGAGAAATCACCTCTTTATAAGCCTCGACCTTTTGCATACTGCTGTCAATGGCAATCACTTCATGACCTTGACGGGTCAATGCCATACCTAGCGATGAGCCAAAGTTCCCTAACCCTACGATAATATATTTCATGAGCATTTGCCTTTTTCAGTCGTTTTTTAAGTCGTTTTAATATAGTCAATCCACTATGAAATAAGTACAGTCCTGCTAGGATAAATTTTCGTAGCCTCTGTCTGCGAAGGCACAGCAAGCAAGAAAATATTATCCTAGCAGTATGTTGTCATGTTTATCTGGTTGTACCTTTTTTATTTAAGATCAACTATAACCAAATCCAGATAGCCAATTTTCCCGCAATCTAGTTAATGGTGATCTCTTCGGTCGGATAACGATAATTGCGCGGACGCATGTTTTTGAGCAGCGCAATAAAGATCGTCAGCATACTCACGCGCCCAACGAACATAATGACCGAAACCACTATTTTGCTAAAATCTGACAACTCAGCTGTCAAGTTCAAACTTAGCCCCACGGTGCTATAAGCCGAAAAACACTCAAACACCACCTTGATCAAATCAAGCTCTGGTTGGTCGTAACTGATGAGCGTTACCCCCGTACCGATGACCAGCAGTGACAACCACATAATAGAAAACGCACGGCGAATTGAGATATCCGCAATCTGCCGCTTGAACACTTCGACCTTGGTCTGTCCCCGTGCCAAACTCAACGTGTTCAACAGCGCAATAGCAAAGGTACTGGTTTTGATACCACCACCCGTTGAGTTTGGCGACGCACCAATCCACATCAAAAATATCGTCAACATAATCGTCGGAAATGCCAGCTCACCCATATCAATCACATTGAATCCTGCGGTTCGTGGCGTAGCAGCAGTAAAAAATCCTGTGACCAGCTTACCAAAAAAGCTGGTATGGTCAGCGAGCACGTTGTTATATTCAAAGATCATCACGCCGATAAAGCCACTCAGCAATAACGCGCCCGTCGTAATCAATGTAATACGGCTATTGATATTGAGTAACCAAGGTTGATAGGCGCAGCGCTGGTCATTGCGGCGATAAATCAGCCGTTCAGCGCGATAACGCAAATAACGCAGCACATTGACCACAATGCTAAAACCCATACCGCCAAAGATAAAGGTAATAACAATAATCAGCTGCAGCGAATAATTAAAGCGTAAGGAGTCGTCATACAGTCCTGCGCTAAACGTAGAAAACCCAGCATTACAGAACGCAGAAATGGCATGAAAAACGGCAAAAAACATCTGCTCAGACCAGTCCATATCTGGTATGTCATAAATACTGATATAAATCAGTGACGCCGCTACTGCCTCGACAGCAAATGTCACATACAAGATAGACTTGAGTGTCGACACCACATCGCCTATACCGCGCATGTACGACATTTCGCTGATGCTTGCTTGGGTCTCGTAACTGACACCGCCCTTAAAGAAATAACTAAAGTAAGTCACAAACGTCAAAATACCCAAGCCACCAATTTGTATCAATCCCATGATAATGACTTGCCCAAAAGTCGTAAAATAAGTGGCCGTATCCACCACAATGAGACCCGTCACACAGACAGCACTGGTCGCGGTAAAGAGTGCATCAACAAAGGACAAAGGCTGCGTCGTGGCATTGGGCATCATCAGTAGTAATGCACCCACCAACACCACGGACAAAAAGCTTAAGATAAAAAACTGGGCAGGGTTTAAAAAGGTGCGTTTGAGATTAAAATCGTGGTCAGATATTTCACGAATGAAGGTGACAAAGACAGCGATCTTTATGGCAACATAACCATCGACCGCTCCAGACAGCCCTGAGCGCACCAAGTCGGTAAAATGAGCCACCAGTAGAATGATAATCGCGATACTGGTAAACAAATCAAAAACCGCGACCTTATTTAAAGCCAGCGGTTTTTTGGTATAAATATAACGTCCTGCTGTCAAAATGAAGCCCAAAAAGACAATGACCAAATAAAAAATATGAAAAATTTGTTGTAGCCATGTGGATAATGTAAAACCGCTGTCTAGTAAAGCAACAGCCACACCGACAATACTAATAAAAATCATAAAATTATTTAACAATCGATAATGCTTGGCTGCATTCATAGCCTTAATCCATGATGGAGATAACCACGGTATTTATACTCCTTTTTTTTAGCATTCACAAAAATTGATTCTAGATAATCGTAACCAATTATGAAACACCTCTGAGCCACGCCTATCAATCAAGCGCATAAAAACACTGTAATCATGCTTCTTTCACTTAGGATCGAGCATATTGTCCGTCGACATTTTTACCCCGCCCCATGTCACCAGAGCCACACCCAGCGCTATCAATGAGGCACCCAAAAACAAACCGGATGGCGGACTCTCTCCTTGCAAAAAAATAGCAACAGGCACACCAACGACTGCGCCTACTGAGCCTAACAAACTCAATAAAACGGGACCGCCCGTCTTTTGTAGCAGAAACAACAATAAAAACTGACCCGCAAATACGCCTGCCTGTATGACAATCAAAACCAGTGGCAACCATTCACTAAGCGGTACAGTGACCGAAAAATTGGGCACAGCACTAAAGGCAAGCAGCAGCAGCGCCGCCGCTATCAACATACCAGGCGCAAGCGCACTAGGCGACGCATTATCAGGCCAACGCAATGTGCGATATATATTGCCAATCGCCAACAGTACTGGGCCACAAAGCGCTATCAAAATCCAAAAAACACTGGCATCTGGCGCGGTAAATTTACGCAATGCCAGTACCCCTGCTCCCATAAGGGCCGCAGCGACGCCAAAAGCACGCATAATAGTAAATCGCTCCATCCGCAGCAGTAGTGCCCCAAGGTAGGTCAATAGTGGTGGTAGTGAGATGATAAGCGCGACAAAACCTGCCCCGACATGAGGTATGGCGGAAAATAGTAATAAATTGGAACCCGCCACACTGATAAGGGCAGCGACAAAATAATACTCAAAGCTACGAACGCTTAAAGGTGGTAATTCTTGTCTGATTAATGCAACGATCCATAAAATAAGGGCAGCGCCTGTAATGGACCAAAAGAGAAAAGCGAGTGGCGTCATCCCTAGGTCACCCGCGTATTTTGCCAAATTGGTGGAGATGCCTATCAACGCACCTCCAACCAAGAGACAAACGAAAGGGATGAACCATGCGTGCTTACTGCAAAACACCTGTCGCTTTGAGGAATCGCTCATCAACTATCCTATTGGCTGACCGTAGTGGGTAATTACGTTTGTTAGGTACGTTTGTTAGGTACGTTTGTTAGGTACGTTTGTTAGGTACGTTTGTTAGGTACGTTTGTTAGGATTGGTGGTCATAGCAATTTTACTGAGTCAATTATGACGGTGGCTCAGTTATGGCAGTGGCCAAGATTATTCAGCCAACAACGTCGCCAGCAACTCGTCTATCTCAACTTTAAACTCTTTATCTTCAATCTTGTTAGCAGTGATTTTGGCATTTTTTAGGTTTGTGATAGCGGCATCCGTGTCGCCCATTTCAATTTGTAGAACCGCCATCGAAAAAGCAATCGACGACATATGATCTTTTGAATTAATGGCAGTGGCTTTTGCTAGCGCTTTGTCATAAATGACCAACGCCTCGTCCAGATCTTCTGTAAAGTCAGCAAGCGTCTCCCACTGTTCGGGATGGTCTTTATCGGTGTTTTCGTTGTCGATACAGAGGGCTTTGAGTTCAGCATAAAACGCGTCAAATGCCGCTTGATTGCCTTTGCGATCCGCTTCTAGCAGCTCTTCCGCTAACTTATAAATGGCCTTATATATCTTGGTATTGATCATTTTTTTCTCTATTTTTGTTAAGGTGATAAAAGTGTCTTTAATAGACCACTAATTGTTCATAAACATTTTAGGACACGCAAGCTTAGCATGGTTGGCGATAGCGATGCGCTTTTTAAAAAGTTGATATAAGGTTGATTAAAAGGCTTTGGACGCACACAATCGCGCCAACTCGTTTCGCCAAATCATTGCTCTCGCCAGTGCAACCACAAGCGCGTGTCCAATTCAAACTGATGATACTCAGGTTCCATATGACAGCACAATTGATAAAACGCTTTATTGTGCTCGTGTTCTTTAAAATGCGCCAGTTCATGCACGACGATCATTCGTAAAAACTCAGGCGGCGCTTCTTTGAATAAGCTGGCAACCGTGATGCTATTATGCGATTTAAGCTTACTGCCTTGTACTCGGGATTGGGTGGTGTGAATGCCCAGCGCATGTTTGAGAACGGTTAATTTACTGCTATAACTGACATTTGATAAAGGGCCAATTTTGCGCATGTATTGGGTTTTTATCTCATTGATATGATGATAAAGCGCTTTGTCACTTTGCACTTGGTGCTGATTTGGGTACTTTTTTTCCAGATACTCTCCCAGCTTGCCATCGCTTATCAGTAGCGCGGCTTGGGTTTGAATTTGCTCGGAATAATGAGCGATATATTTTAATGTAGTCACAAATGTATCCTTTGCTTATGCTTTGAGCTGTCTCGACTGTCTCTATTTTAGCTTATATTTGCTTATTTTATTCTTCATAAAAAACCCCATAAGTGAACTGCCCCCCATAAGTTGGACACAACTTATGGGGTATTTTTATGCGTTATAACCTAGACTTTAAACTCAAGAT
>NZ_CAJHBU010000026.1 GCF_904846715.1 Psychrobacter vallis | reverse complement strand
GCTCTTTTTTACTTAATTTACAACGGGTTATCTTCATTTTAGTAGTCTAGCATGGTGCTTATCTACTACAGCCCCTAAATAAAAGTGATGCCTTTAATTCACAAGACCTTATTAATGCCAGAGGGTATCGATAAAAAACAAAGCAATGAAGGGTAGGTTCTACCTCGTTAGTATCGTTAGCGAGTCAGTATTAATAAACACTGATTCGCTGAGCTTGACCTGTTAGTGAGTTAATAACAGTTTGACTCTATTAAGATTCGGGCGGTTTGTTAGATGATTCTTGCTGACGTTTTTGCCAGCTGATGACGGTTCTATAACGCCAAACTGCCTTGAATACCAAACCACAAATAATGCTGGTTATAATTGCTAAAATGGTTAGCCCTATACAAAATGCAGTAATTGAGACGGTGCCACGATAGGTAATAAATGGATTGGCACCATCTGATAGTGCCCATAAACTAAAGTCAGCAATCATTCTACCGATGAGTCGTAGACTAATCATCGGGACATCAATGATTTTGGCACCTATATAGTAGCCTGCATAAAAAATAGGCAGGCTAGTGAGGGGATTGGTAATCCAAGTCAGACCAATCGCCAAGGGAACATTGGCACGAAAAATTAATGATCCGATCAGTGCCAATAGCATCTGTCCTGGTAATGGAAAAAATGCACTAAGCACTCCAATGTATACCGCTTTATTTAGACTATGACGATTAAAGTGCCATAATCGTGGATCAGCCAAATGCGGTGCGAACAATTTTAAGGTGCGGCTTTCTAGGATTTTCTCTGGTGTAGGAAGCAGTTCTTTTAGACGTTTTTGGGGCACAGGATCGCCTTTAATCGTTAACCAGTCAGCTCAATCTATTGATGGGCTGGTATGGAATGATATTGTTAGTAAAATACGGTTATAAGGTATCTGGGGTAATAGTGTTAGATTATCGTCATAGCGATATTTCTAATCAGTATAGGGTAATATAAATATAAATGCTATTGCCTGACGTATCAGTTGCTGTGTCTGATTTGGACATATGTTGGTGCTCAGATACTTATGTGCGATAATAAATAACAGCTCATGATAATAAGTTGCTCTATCTAGCAGTATTATGAGATATAAATCATCAAGTAAGGAGCGTTGGTGTACTGGTTGCTTGGTGGTTTGATTATTGTTTTTATGATGGGCGTGTTGGCAGTCGCGGATAGTATGGCGATGCCCATTAGTGCGATGATAGATATTGCCAATACTGCTATTCTGCCTTTATCACTGGTGCCGCTCGCCATCATTCTGATTGTTCTTACCCAATTCAATATACCTGCCATAAATACCACAAATGCTTCTAGCGCTTCCTCTCGTAACGCTAAACCTGTTTTTCGTATTTTTAACCATATCCTGATAGCAATAATAGCCATCGGGCTAATTACTGGTAGTGCCCTGCAAGCTCTGGTTAGCCATCAACGGGCGGAAGCGACCAAAGTCACTGAACCCATGCGTGTGCAAGCATTGGTGACTATTGATGGGATAAGTGATAGCGTCTATGATGTCGCCACAGACAGTGGCTATAGACAAGTTGCTACCATTAGTCACATATTGCCTCTGGTTTCTGAATTAACTACTGAAGATTTGGATAGGATGACAGTTGCTGATTTAGACAAAGATAAGCGTAATGATAGAAAATATCGTGTGTTACTTAATGCTTACCCAAAACAATCATCAAAGCCATCGTCTAAAAATTCTCCGGATAATAGCCAACTTGCCCGCTTAAATCATCTGCAACCAGGTGCTCAGCTGTTTATGAGCTTAACCCTTGCGCCTCTTGCCACTTCTGAGCAAGCGATAAATAATCCAACTGGTTTTGACAGCTATCGCTGGCTACGAGGCCGTCACATTGATGGCGTGGCGAATATATTGGTGACCAGCACATCGCCTCTTAATAATGTCCATTCATCAGCAGTGCTATCTTCTTCTGAATCATATTTCAAGCGTTTTCGCACCCGCATTGACCAAGGTCGTTGGCAATTACGACAGCATTTTTATCAGGATTGGGCAGCTCAGACTACCGCCGCACAGCAAGCAAAGGCTGTCACACTAAGCTTGCTCACAGGTGACCGCAGTTTAATCAATCGTGATACCAAAGACCTCTATCAACTGGCTGGTATCTCGCACTTGCTTGCTATATCAGGGACACATGTTTTGTTTTTGGCGATTGTGCTGGCTGGTACGGCTGCATTGCTTTTTGATCGACTGTGCCCAAAGGTTTATCGTTATGTCCCACGTTGGCAAGTACGTTGGTGGGTGATGATAGGGGCTGCTTTTGTCTATGCGCTGTTTACTGGCTTCGATGTGCCAGCTGCTCGTACTGCATGGATGTTGTTAGCGATAGGTTTGGTACGCCTAACGTTATTGCCTATCAGCACTATGCGCGTTTTGTTTGCGTTGGCAGTGTTGATGGCATGGCAAGACCCTTACGTACTATGGCAGGCAGGTTATTGGCTATCCTTTATTGCAGTGGCATTATTACTCAAGTATGACGATACGGCCTACAAGTATTCGCAACCCACTGTCACACCTCTAGCTGCATCTATCCATAAAACCAGTGCAGCCAATGCCCTTGCTCAGCGTATTTGGATAACCTTTGAACGCATATTTAAATTACAGTTTTGGTTATTTATTACTTTATTGCCCATCACGCTTTTATTGTTTGGTAAAGCGTCGCTGTGGGGTTTGATTATAAACCTGTTTGCCATTGGTCTGTTTGGCTGGGTGATTGTGCCGCTTAACCTACTGGCTGGGCTGTGTTATCTTTTATCACCTGCGCTAGCCAATAGTATTTGGACGCTCGTTATTGCCATAGTGGCTGGTTTGCATGAGCTGATAATATGGTTAACATCAGCAGCAGCGTTATCAAAAGCATGGCTATATACACCCGTGAATACAGCCATACTGCTCATGGTATTATTAAGCATATTACCTTGGTTGTTACCACGAGGTTTTGTCAGTCGCTGGTTGACCCTTCCGCCTTTAACCCTGTTAATGATGACGATATATGCCAATCAGCAATCACTAGTTACGATACCAACGTTATATGTTTTGCCAACGGGCGACCGTTATGTGAGTGCCGTCTTGTTGCAGTATCCTATTGTGAGTAATGATAAGACCAGTAAAGATAATAATGAGCAATTATCAGTGACAGACAATGATAAGAGAAATACCAGTTGGCTGTTTTTAGCCGATCACAGACCTACCACCACACGTACGATGCCAAGCACTTTGACAGCAGACAAGCTTGCTACGACACTAGAACAGCAATTAGGCAGCTTATCGGTTGATACATTAGAAGGCATCATCGTACAGAGCAGTAGTGTTGGCCTAACTGCTACACTGACTACTGACAATAAGCGCACCGCCTCTCATACTCTTACTTCTGAGCTATTACCCATGACCGTCGCACAGCTAAATCAGCGTTTACCTCTCAGCCAGTACTGGCAAGCAGGGCGCTCTGATCGGTGGCCTGATCTTCAGCGCGCTTATAAAGGCGTCAGCCAATCTAAGGATGAGTCAAATATTAGCGCACAGCATTGTGAACAAGGCAAAATATGGCAGTTGCCGACTGGCGATTTATCCATACAAGTATTGACGGGCTGGCGCAAGATAGGCGACACCAGTGTCTGGGACTGCACCGTCGCTATCGATACACGCTTGCCCATACGTTTGTTAAAATACAATGCTGCTGAGCCACTCAAGTCAGCACCTATTACCGCTCAAACACTTATGTCAAAGACTCAATCGAAGGCACCTCAAGCAGAGGAGTCTTTGGCACGCATTATTTTAAATGCCGACACGCATCAGCGCGTTTGGCAAATGTGGTCATTGCTGTGTTTGCCCGAATCACTCGATGAAAATACCGCATATAGTGAGGCTACGTGGCTTGGCCACAGTGCATCGCATATCACAGCTGATGTGATAAATCGGCAGAAGATACATAAAATCATTACTTATGATGATAAAGCATTAGAAGTGGCGTTATCTCTAGATACTATTGCCAACGATGCTATCACTGAAAATACTATTGCTGACACTGGCGATATTGGTGATGCACTGCCTTAAAAGTTTTAGTGTCTTGTACGATTATAATATGGTGATATTTCACAGTTATACTATTGAACCATTATCGAAATGCGACCATACTTAGCAGCCTATTAATACAGATGATTGATATAGCGAGAGGATATTTGCCTCTAGCTATATCTATTAATATCATCTTTTTACTGTTTTAGATTGTTTCTGACTTAGGAAGTTATATGCCCAACTGGCCACCAGACCCCAACAAACGTCCTGATAATTCGACCAATCAGCCTACGCCAATGCAGCAACCAAACCAGCCGAGTGGACAAGAATGGCGAGTGCTGGAAAACACTTTATTGGCAAGTGTGGTTGAGCAACGCCGCGCCCGTCGCTGGAGTATCTTTTTTAAACTATTGACCTTTGGCTATATCTTACTGATATTTTTGCTGCTGGGTCGTGGTTGCACCAGCAAAGCGCCAACAGGTTTAGATAGTGCTGATACCAGCAGGCCTCATCTAGCCGTGGTTGAGCTGCAAGGTGTCATTAGTAGTGGCGATGTGGCCAATGCTTATGATGTCAATGAAGCATTGACTCGTGCGTTTGAAAACAGTAATTCAAAAGCGGTGGCGTTAGATATTAACTCACCTGGTGGTTCACCTGTACAGTCTGACGAAATTTGGCAGACCATGATGGATCTTCGAAAAGAGTATCCAGACAAAAAGCTTTATGCAGTTATCGGTGATATTGGTGCATCAGGCGCTTATTATATTGCTTCTGCAGCAGATGAGATTTATGTCAATCCATCAAGTTTGGTCGGTTCTATCGGCGTCATTATGCCAAGCTACAATATTGAAGGCTTAATGGATAAGGTTGGTGTAGAAGATCGCACCATTACGGCTGGGGAATATAAAGACATCCTGAGCTTGTCGCGCCCATTGACCGATTATGAAGAAAATCATGTTGAAGGTGTGCTTGCCAATACGCACAAGCACTTCATCAATGCAGTAAAAGAAGGCCGCGGTAATCGTCTAAAAAATCCTGAGCAAAACAAACTGTTTTCAGGTTTATTTTGGACAGGCGAGCAATCTATAGAGCTAGGTTTGGCAGATAAGAAGGGCAGCATCGCAAGCCTAGAAAAACAGCTAGAGATTGATACTGTGGTGAATTATAGCCCAACAGATCCGTTCCAAATGTTTATGGATCGCTTTGCTATTAAATTGGGTGCAGGCATTGGCTCTAGTGTCAGTCTTGATGTCTTACCCCAAGAAGAGGGTAATGCGCAGATGCGTTAGGCATTTTATGTTTTAGATTTAGAGTGTATGATTGTTAAGGCTGAGCGTTTGATTATGCTCAGCCTTACTTATATGTAAAAAGGTATATATAAAATTAAATGATCATAAAAATGTCTATAGTGAGTTAATGAGAGTTTGTTATGAGTGATAAAATCAGTTTGCAGACCTTTGCAGCGCTACCTGTTTCTACAATAACCAAAAAACCCGTTATTCATTTTGCCCACGCCAATGGTATGCCAAGTGCTGTCTATCAGCCATTTTTTGAGAGTTTGGCGGAGTTTTTTACGATTGAATATATTGCGATGTTGGGTGCTACGCCCGATTATCCGGTGGATGACCATTGGCGCAATCTCACGCAGCAAATCGTCGATAGTGTAAAAAACACTTGCGAGAAGCATGGAGTCAGCCAAGTAATAGGGGTTGGTCATTCGCTTGGTGCCATGTGTACGTTGCAAGCCTTGTACCGTGCGCCCAAATACTTCACCCAAGCGGTACTGATGGATCCGCCTTGGATTTATGGCAAAGTCAGTTTGCTATGGCATTTGGCCAAGATAGCGGACAAACTGCCATTGATGAATCATCGTTTGATAGATAAATTATCACCAGCTGGCGTGTCCAAGTATCGCCGTGACGTGTGGGATAGCCGCGCAGAAGCTTATGAAAAAATGCGCCACAAAGGATTTTTTAAAAATTTTGATGAGCGCAGTTTTCAAGGATACATCGATCATGGTTTACATACGCGTGCAGACGGCAAGGTGACATTGGCCATTCCTAAGGATAACGAAGTGGCAGTGTTTCGTACCAATCCTTCTTGGTATTGGCTGGCCCCAAATCGTGCACCCAAGCCGCCTGTGACATTGATTATTGGTGAAGACAGTCTCTTTTTAAAACGTCGCTTTCCGCAGCAAGTCAAAGCACGATTGGGCATTCCTTATCAAACTCACGCTGGTGGCCATATGTTTCCACTTGAGCAGCCAGAATCTGTCGCGCAGCAAGTGTTGACTGTGATTAAACAGCAATTATCGGCTTGACCACCGATTACTTGCTATCTATAGTCATGCCAATCCCAAAAATCAGAGTAGCACTGTATCCTTTTTAAAATGAATCGACTACAGTTTATGATAGATATGGGTTGATACCGCACTGTTTAGGTTATGATTTTATGCTAAAAGATGTTACCGCTGTACCTCATTTGACGACGATAGCCAAGCACACGCCACTATTTTCACGTTTGGGTGCATTTTTACTGACGATAGGCATGGTGATGGTATTTTTCGCCAGTCAGTTGCTAGGCGTGTATGTTGCTGGCAAATTGGTATTACCAGCGACTAAAAATGCAACCGTCGCCGACATATTCTTTTTTGGTAGCAATAACGGCACTGTGGTGAGCTTATCTATCATTATTGGTTGTGTGCTCTTAGTAGTGATTAGCATTTTAGTGATTCGGTTAAGAGGCGGCGATATGCGTCAGTATCTGGCGCTAAAGCCTTTTTCCTTTGCAGTAGGTATGGGCATGCTTGGGTTGCTATTGATATTTATGATTGGCAGTCAGGCGTTGACTTATTTGCTCGATGAGACACCACTGGTATTCGTAGATCCATTATATCAGTCTGTTAGTTCAGTATGGCTGCTGGTCTTTGCCATGGTGATTGTTGCACCACTATATGAAGAATTGATCTTTCGCGGTATCTTGTGGTCGGCTATCGCAGAGCAGTTTGCTGTGCCATCATTTCCAGAATATCGCGGCGCAGTTGTCGCAAGTATCGTGACGAGTTTGATCTTTGCAGTGATTCATGTTCAGTATGGCATCTATGAAATCAGTACCATTGTGGTATTGGCACTGATATTTTGCTATGCACGTGTCAAATCGGGTTCGTTATTACTGCCCATGTTATTACACATCGTCAATAATGGCGCTGCGATGTGGCTGTATATCACGCAAGTTGCTTAGGAATAATTACTTGTGACTCTCAACACGTCCTTATGGTCATCTCAATGTTTATACATGTGATTAGGCATCAGGATTTAACAGCAGCACCTCATCGGCCGCCCGTTTGATATCATTGATCGTTAGCTGAGGCTTACCACTCAAAGCCTGTCGCCATTTGCGTGCACCTATCAAACCTTGAAATAATCCTAGGTAGTGACGCGTCATCGTTGGTAGCGCTTCTCCTTTAGCAATTTGCTCTTCTAGGTAGGGATAGAGTTGCTCTAAAATGTCTGAACGTTTGGGCGCAGGCTCGCCCCATAGTCGATTCGCTTCTGCTAACAGATAAGGGTTGTGATAAAAAGCGCGGCCAATCATCACCCCGTCGACATGTTGCAAATGCGCCTCAATATCAGCGATAGTATCAATACCACCGTTTATCTCAATCTCAAGCTCAGGGAAGTCTTGCTTAAGACGGTAGACATCCTCATAACGCAGTGGTGGTATCTCGCGGTTTTGCTTGGGGCTAAGCCCTTGTAGCCACGCAGTTCGTGCATGGACGGTAAAACGTGTACAGCCAGCAGCAGCCACTGTTTGTACAAAATCTACCATAAACTCATAACTGTCAAAATCATCAATACCAATACGATGTTTTGCCGTTACTGGGATATCGACCGCCGCTTGCATGTGTTTTACCAAATCTGCGACAATATTTGGCTCTGCCATGAGGCAAGCACCAATTTTATTGTGCTGTACACGGTCAGACGGGCAACCAACATTGATATTGACCTCGTCATAGCCATGCTGCTGAGCAAATTCAGCACATTGAGTCATCTCAGTAACATCTGCTCCGCCAAGTTGTAGCACAATGGGGTGCTCGCTTGTATCAAAGCGCAGATGCCGCGCTCGATTGCCATGTATCAGCGCGCCAGTACTAATCATCTCGGTATAGAGATACACATGAGGATTAAAAAGCCGCGCAAAATAACGGTAATCTGTCGTTGTCCAATCAATCATAGGCGCTACTGAGAGGCGCTTATTGGTCATATCAACCATGGTAATTAAGCCTTAATCTTTGAATGTTTGAATCTTAGATCGAACGTTTTATGTCAAATAAATGCATAAGTGCAATAGGTATAAGATCCCGTTACACCTACATTTAATCGATATCGTCACTGCAAAATAAAACAGTCGTTTATAGTCATGTACTGCTGGCTAAATGACGTGATCGATTTTTTTGAATTCAGGCAAGTTAAAAAAGTAAATGCCCATGATGATGCCAATAAAACCGATGAAAGCAATATACAATGCAGGTGCAAAACTTACATATAGAGTGGCGTAGCCAAGCGCGAAAGGGACGAGTACGCCCACAATACCGTAAGCCATATTATAACAAAAAGCCATTCCAGTGAGTCGTACATTGGTTGGAAATAACTGGACAAGGATAGCGGGTATCATGCCAACGATGCCGGCACAAAAACCCAAAAGCGCATACATAATCAAAATATAGTCGCCGCTTCCCTGCAAATGGTAAAAAAACGCAAATATTTGAACAATTAATAAAATAGAACCAATCGCTAAGATTTTTCCAAAGTTTTGATGATTGGATATTATTCCGTAGAATACACAGCCAAAAATCATAAATACAATCCCTAGGCTGTGCGAAAAATCAAACAAATCACCATCCAGCGTAAAGCGTAATTCAATCAAATCAGGTAACAAAAGTACAATAACAGTGGTAATACTAGAAATGATAACAGTGAGTACCATGCCGATAAATATTGAGTGTTTGCAATGCTTAAATAGCAGGCGAAAAGGCTTAGCGACATAGCCCTTTGGTTTGGATTCTTTCATTTCAATAAAAAATGGTGATTCATCTATCCATCGCCATGCTAATAATGGCAATAGACTCAAAACAGCGGCAACCAAAAATGGCAAGCGCCAACCATAATCAGCCAATTGCTCAGTAGTCATGGAGTTCGTTAGCCAAAGAAAAAAGGCATTAGAGAATAGGACGCCCACATAAAAGCTGGCTGTAACATAGCTACAGGCTACCGATAAATATTGGCGGGGAACATGCTCTGCCACAAAAACCCAAGCGAGTGGTACAAACAGCCCAAATGCGATGCCTTGTATGAGTCTTAACGTAATGAATAGGACTGGCGCAAGCCATCCCCATTGTGCATACGTCGGCAGACAAGCCATAGCCAATAAGCTACCTATTGTCACTAATAAGCTGATTAAAAGTATGGGTTTGCGGCCTTTAATATCACCATACCGACCAAATACGATGCCGCCAAAGGGACGTGCTAAATAACCAATCGCAAAAAGTCCAAGACCCTGTATTTTTGTGATAGCAGGATTGATATTAGTAGGAAAAAAAGCGGCTGCCACAACGTCTGAGATATATAAATAAATCAAAAAATCAAAAAACGCGACGGCACAACTAAAGCATATAAACAGGACTGTATTTCTGTCTTTAGAAGACATTAAAGCATATTGAGAACGAGAAGGCATAGTAAGTGCGTATCCACATATAAAAGTGCTCGTTAAGACGGTTATTATCTAGATAACTGGCTATAATAAAAAACGACAAATCAGTATAAATAAATAATGATTTGTCGAAAAAATAAAGGTGTTTGCGCTAAACATTAATTGAACAATATAGCTGGGTCAATATAAAAAATACTCAGCGAGACTGGGATGATTTTTTCGCAGCCTCTGTTTGCGCAGGCACAGCAAGCAAGAAAAAATTGTACCAGTCTTGCCCTGTCATTTCGTGTATCTATTTTATTCAGTAGCGACTAGTAGCGACTATAAGTATTTGAATAAAAAACATTTAAGGTAAAATCAGTTCATTCAACAGCCTTGCTGATATTTCAATGTCAATGACCAAGTCTTTTGACTATTTTTTAGACGCTGTTGTCATAGTAGCCAATCAATCGGCAGCCACGACATGATAGTAAGCCACACATGATCACTGATATCGACACGTGGTTCTGAATCGTAAACCACTTTTTTATTGTCTTCCATGGTGTGCCACTGTAGTTTGCCATTGTCCAATAATTTGACTTCGTAAGCTTGGTTTAACAAGTCATCGCTAAGCGCACCATGCAACTGTTTTGCCAGCTCATTATCATTGATAATCACGCCCATCTCGGTATTGATATTGGCGGAACGCGGATCGACATTGTATGAGCCAATAAAAACTTGATAGTCATCAACGGCGAAAGTTTTTGCATGCAAGCTGGTAGAGGATTGACTGCGGGCTTTCCATAGCTTGTTTTCCCGTTGTTCTTCAGACGCGGTCGATTTTAACTCATAAATTTTGACGCCTGCGCGCAGCAGGTTAGGACGCCACTGGCTGTAGCCAGAATGTACAGCGGTCACATCAGTGGCATCAAATGAATTGGTCAAAATTTTGATGTCAATACCAGCCTCAGCCAACTGTACCAATGTATCAACGCCATCTTTGGTTGGCACAAAATAAGAAGAGATAATGGTCAGCTGTTTAGTGGGTCTGCCTAATAATGTGCGCAGCTGATGCACCAAATTGGTCTCAGCTGGAACGGTTTTGGTTAATTTACCCACATCGTCACTCAAAAACTGCATGTCTGCCCAGCGAAAGGGCACACGCTTATTAAGTAAGTCACTGTCTATTGTCGAATCTTTAATCGCGGCTTTATATACCGCCAAGTTGCTATCGTTATTGGTGTTTTCTTCTTGATCAAGCTTGTCTAGTGCTGCTAAAAAGTCAGATGTGCTGCTATTAGATGTGACTAGTGTTTCGATATCAAATGATAAAGGGGATGACCAGTAACTTGCAAAGCTGTTATCGATATCTGCGACCACTTTACCAATGAGCAAGACATCCAAATCTGCAAATTGGCTATTTTGATCGTTACTGAGATATTCATTGCCGATATTACGCCCGCCAATGATGGTGATTTGTTTATCAAAGGTCATGCTTTTATTGTGCATACGGCGATTGATACGGGGCAAACCAGTGACGTAGTTCAACGTCTGGAACTTACGGTGCATTAAAGGATTAATAATACGCACGGCAATATTAGGATGGCTAGAAAAACGCAATAAATGCTGATCAAGTTTGGCATCATTATTAAAGTCATCTATCAGTAATCGTACAATCACGCCGCGCTCAGCAGCTTGCCACAGATCTTTTAATAAGAGTTGACCAGCTTGATCATTGTGCCAAATATAATATTGGGCATCGATATTGCGTGTGGCCATATCTGTTAAAATACTGCGAGAGGCAAACGCGTTGGCACCCGTTACGATGGGGTGATAGCCTGATAAATCAGGATGGATATCATTTTGCTCACTAATGGCCGCAACCAGATCGACATTGTTAGCAGTAGTTGTTAATGTTTCACTTTGTGCGATTTTTTGGTCAGTTTCTGATTGGTATAAGGCATTGACTCGCGCTGATAATGCTTGGCTTTCAGGTAGGTGTGGCTGCTTAGGTAAACTCTGACAGGCACTAAGACCAAAGGTTAGGCCGAGTGCTAGACTCAACGATAAATTGCTTGGTTCCATACTGAACATCGACATAAATGAGTTACCTTAATAAGCCTTAATATAACGAAGCATGAGCCAAAAAATGATCTTGAAATTTTAGTCTGTTTTTGTGGATGATAGCACTGATTATTCAGCGTATGATAATCTCGTCTAAGGCAAAATCCAAACAGCCGCTAAGCTTAGCAGCTGTAACCCTCTGTGCCTATTATAAATACGTTATTTTTATCGAATTTAGGGACGAACTCAAAACCTCTCAGTCACGCCTTATTATATAGCATATTCATTTTTTTGAGTATCGACTATGACGCTCACCTGAAACCAGCTGTTTGGAATAAGTTGGCATGGTATGATAATGCTGCTGCACCAAATCGATAATTAAAAAATAAGCAGTCATTTTATACCAACCAAAGCAATGGAAAATCTATGAGCCAGTCGCAAACGCAAGATGAGAGTAATTTGAATACATTAGATCCAAATTGGCGCAATGATGCCTTAGATTTAGGGCTTGATTATGGCATGCAGACCATCGCCGTACGGGCAGGTCAGCATCGCACGGATGAGGGCGAGCATTCAGAGCCTATCTTTACCACCAGCTCTTATGTCTATCAATCAGCAGCTGACGCCGCCGCCCATTTTGATGGTACAAAGACAGGTAATGTCTACTCTCGTCATACCAATCCGAGCGTACGCACTTTTGAGCGTCGATTAGCAGCGTTAGAGAATGGCGAGCGTGCAGTGGCGACAGCGTCGGGTATGGGGGCGATTTTGACCATGTGCTTGGCATATTTAAAAGCAGGTGACCATCTGCTGGCCGCCAACCAGCTATTCGGCTCTTCCATCGGTTTGTTCAATAATTATATGGCCAAGTTTGGTGTTGAGGTCAGCTATGTCGATTGTTTTGACAATGACGCTTGGGCAAAGGCAGTTCAGCCAAATACCAAAGTGATTTATTGTGAAAGCCCAAGCAATCCATTGGCGCAGATTTGCGATATCGGTTATCTCAGTCAACTGTGCAAAGCCAATGATATCTTATTGGTCGTTGATAATTGTTTTGCCACGCCAGCGCTGCAACGTCCGTTAGATTTGGGTGCTGACGTGGTCATTCATTCTGCTACCAAATATTTAGACGGACAAGGTCGAGTATTGGGCGGCGCGCTGGTCGGTAGCGACAAATTGATGCAAGAAGCATTTACTGTTGTACGCTCAGGCGGTATTAGCATGAGTCCGTTTAATGCTTGGGTCTTTACCAAAGGTCTTGAGACCCTGAAATTGCGTATGCAAGCGCATTGTCAAAATGCCAATCAAGTAGCCGCGTTTTTGGTTAATCATCCCAATGTCAGTACGGTACATTTCTCAGGTTTGAGCGATCATCCTGCGCATGAGCTTGCGACGTGTCAACATCATATGAAAGATGGCTATGGTGCTATTATGGGTTTCGAAGTTAAGCCATCTGGTAGCCTCGATTCAAAAGCGGCCGCTTGGCATGTGATTGATTCAACGCAAATGGTCTCTATCACCAATAATTTAGGCGATGCCAAAACCACGATTACCCATCCTGCGACCACCACTCACTTTCGCCTGACTGCTGAGGCTCGTGCAGAAGCTGGAGTCAATGACGGTCTGATTCGTTTGTCAGTAGGTTTGGAAGACGTAGAAGATATCATCAAAGATTTGGCACGCGGTTTAGACAGTTTGTAAAGATAACGGTATAATGCTGTCAGTATTTTATTTTAAAGTATCCCACTCATTATTATAAGACAAAGAGGTAATTATGAATATTCAAGCATTGATGCAACAAGCCCAAACGATGCAAAAGAAAGTAGAAACGAACGTTGAAAATGCCAAGAAAGAGCTGGCCAATAAAGAAGTACACGCAGAAGCGGGCAGCGGTCTGGTAAAAGTCACTATGACAGGTCGTCATGTGGTTAAGCGTTTGACCATCGATCCAAGCTTGTTAGAAGATGAGCCAGATATGATCGAAGATCTTATCGCTGCTGCCATCAACGATGCCGTACGTCAAGCCGATGAGCTATATGAAGAAACCATGGCTGGCGCGACGTCAGGTATGGGCTTGCCACCTGGTATGCAAGGTATGTTCTAAGCGTTAAATACTTCATATTGAAGAAAAAATGGGGTTGTTATCGACACGATACGACCCCATTTTTATAGCTACGGTTTTTTAAATTACGTTAAATAAAGGAAGACACTTTGCTGACAGCCAAATTTGATCAGCTGGTCAAACAGCTGCGTATCTTGCCGGGTGTGGGTCAAAAAAGTGCCCAACGTATGGCGCTACATCTGCTCACCAAAAAACGTCCACAGGGCATGGCGCTCGCTCAAGCACTGGATGAGGCGATGCGTGATATCGTCGAGTGTCAGCGCTGTCATAGCTTTAGTGATGAGGCAGTGTGTCCCCTGTGTCAAGATCCTAGACGTGATGACGGACTGCTATGCGTGGTCGAGACAGCGGCAGATGTCATGGCGATCGAGCAAACCGCAGGTTACCGTGGGCGTTATTTTGTCTTAGGTGGTCATTTATCACCCATCGATGGCATCAGCGCGGATGACTTAAATATCGAGCAGCTGGTATGGCGAGTCAAGCAAGAACCTGTTGAGGAGTTGATACTGGCCACGGGTACTACTGTCGAAGGACAGACTACCGCCCACTTCATCAGTGAGGCGGTCGGTCGTCATGTCAATAAAGTGACACGTTTGGCACAAGGTGTACCGATGGGCGGCGAGCTTGAATATCTTGATAGTATGACCCTTGGTCAAGCCATACAAAATCGCTCTTTTTTATAGTGCTTTTGTTATATCGAAGTCTTGTCCTTTTTATTTCATGAAATTGTTATAATTGTTTTCTATCTTAATGTCATCAAGACGCTGTTTAGCGTTTTATCTCCTTTTATTTATGCAGGTATCTGCCCGTGTCCAACAATGCTTCAATGACTTCCACCCAGTCAAACCTTTCAGACAATGCGACTACTGATGATTTATCAACACCATCCAGTAGTACTGATATGACGTCAGCAGAATGGTTACCAGCGCCAGATATTGATGCGTTACTAGATATTGCTGATGAGGCTATTGTCACTTGGGTGCGTGAGCAAAGCCAGCTACAAGAAGTGATTGATGCATTAGCCACTTGCGGACGCGTGGCGTTAGATACTGAATTTATCAAGCGCGATACTTATTATCCACGTTTAGCACTGGTACAGCTAAATACTGGCAATCATATTTATTTGCTCGATGCACCACAGTTGCAATTAGGCGATTTTTGGCAAGCACTTAGCAAAGTTGATGTCGCTATCTGGCACGCTTGCGGTGAGGACTTGGGTATTTTTTATCTGTTGTCTGGTTGCCCGCCATTGACCAATATTTTTGATACGCAAATTGCGTTGTCTTATGTGACCGGTCAATTGCAAATGGGCTATCAGCAAGCGCTTGACGACCAGCTAGACATGCATATTGATAAAGAACAGAGCCAATCAGATTGGCTACAACGTCCGCTATCGGATGAGCAAGAGCAGTATGCCATTGATGACGTACGATTTTTGCCAGCGCTATATTTAAGCCTTGAATATGAACTAAAAAAGCAGGGTTTATACGATTATGTATGGGCAGACTGTCAGCTTTATGCCAGCGATTTGTATGCCGCTCAGCAGGTTGAAGATGAGGCGATGTATTTAACGATGGCGGATTATCGTTATACCTCGCAGCAAATGGCGATACTAAAAGCAGTGGCTACCTGGCGAGAAGAGCTGGCGCGTGCAACCAATCAGCCGCGTACGTTTGTCATTAAAAAACAAGCCGTGCGTGAAATTATCACTGAAAAGCCGAGCAATATGCGAGAGCTTGCGCACAAAACCACAATGCATCGTAGTATGCTGCGTCTGTATGGTGAAGAGCTGCTCAAGGTAATAAAAGACGCAAAAAACCTTCACCCTGCTGAGCATCCAGACTGTCTGCTCCCACCTTATCGTTCAAAAAACAAAGTCCTGTCAAAAGCGGTGCAGCAAACTATTGATGACCACGCAAGAACTATAGGCGTGCCTGCCAGTGTGTTGATGCGTAAAAAGTGGCTAGGACAACTGTATGAAGTGATTGCTTTTGACCAAGACATTAGTAATCTCCCACAAGGGTTAAAAGGCTGGCGGCATGAATGGGTAGTGCACACGTTGATTCCAGTTATTGAGGAACATAAAACTGAGTTGCAGCAAGGTATGGGTATTAGGGTTTAATGAATGGCGGAAAGCTTAGCGATTAAGCGTTTCATGTTCAAAATGCCCGTGCTGTAAAAAATAGCACGTCTGTGCAGCGACTTGCTTATCAACCAACATGCCAGTGTGCGAGACGGGCATGACGATGTGATCCGCCGCTGCCTCAATTTTGGTTTCTTCTATATATACTGTGCCATCGTGCGCAAGCTGCTCTTTAAGTAGCGGCTTGTCAGATTTGCGCTGTTTGCGATTATGATACTGCAAAAACATTTGACCCAAACCGTAAGGACGGTTACCAGCGATCACACCAAGGGTAATGTGATTCGGTAACGTCGCGACCGTTCCATCTAACGCATCAATATACGAGCGTCCCACAATAGCTGGGGTCAATCGCCAGATATAATCGGCACACACGCTGCCTACATGCGGTGTTCCAAGGGTGACACAGCGACCAATCTGCCACTTGGGATATTGCGCGACAAAGTCTCGAATGATCAAACCGCCCAAACTGTGTCCAACGAGATCTATTGGTTCATCAGGCTGGTGGTTTTGTTCTAGCCAGCTATTTAAGCGCGCGCTATTGGTTTTGATACCATCACGCATGCTACGGTAGCCATATTGATGAGTATTAAACCCTGCCATTTGTAAGCGTTTGGCTAATGGTCGCATAATCCAAGCGGTTTGATGTAGACCATGGATGAGAATAACACGATTTTTTTGTAGCATAGTTAATTCCAAAAAAGTACTTCAAATGATATTGTTTTAATAAGTAAGTTGCTGATGTCTTGTTAAGTACTTATTAATTGTCTAATTTATAGTTTATATTATTAATCATGATAAATAGAAAATACAGGTGTATAGAGCAAAATAAAACCGCCAAATCAGATGCTGACTTGGCGGTTTTTTATATCATATGAGTTAGGGTGTATCAAAAACTGCGATTACAGATAGTTTTCGATACTTGGGCAAGAACACATGAGGTTCTTATCACCGTACGCATCATCGACACGCGCCACACTTGGCCAAAACTTATTGGCGCGGATGTAAGGTAGCGGGAATGCAGCAGTATCGCGGCTGTATGGATGTGTCCAATCTCCGCTAGTAATCATGGCAGCGGTATGCGGTGCATTGACCAATGGGTTGTCTTCTAGCGTCCAGTTATCTTCACCTGCTTTGGCTTTCATGGCTTCCGCTTTGATAGACTTTAGCGCACTGATAAAACGATCCAACTCTTCTTTAGACTCAGATTCTGTTGGCTCAATCATGAGTGTGCCTGCTACTGGGAAACTCATCGTTGGTGAGTGGAAACCATAATCCATCAAGCGCTTGGCGATATCGCTTTCAGTGATGCCAGTTTCTTCTTTTAACGGACGAATATCGATGATACATTCGTGAGCCACACGGCCGTTTTTGCCTGCATATAAGACAGGGTAGTGACCTTTGAGCTCGGCTGCTACGTAGTTGGCGTTTAGCAATGCCAGCTCTGTCGCTTTTAGTAAACCATCACGGCCCATCATGGCAATGTACATCCATGAGATAGGCAAAATGCTTGCTGAACCATAAGGAGCAGCTGATACCGCTGAGCAGTTTTTTTGCGCATTATGGACAGGGCTTAAGGTATGGTTGGCCATAAATGGTGCCAAATGTGCCTTCATACCGATAGGGCCCATGCCTGGACCACCGCCGCCATGCGGGATACAGAAGGTTTTGTGCAAGTTCATGTGTAGGACGTCTGCACCAACATCGGCAGGCTGCATCATGCCGACTTGAGCATTCATGTTGGCACCATCCATATAAACCTGACCACCATGCTTGTGAGTCAAGTCACAGATATGACGGATACCTTCTTCAAACACACCATGCGTCGATGGGTAAGTGATCATCAAAGCACCCAAACGCTCGCTGTGCTCTTCACATTTAGCGGTTAAATCATCGATATCTACGTTGCCATTTTCATCAGTCTTGACCACGACCACTTGCATGCCCATCATCATAGCGGTAGCAGGGTTGGTGCCGTGTGCTGACATTGGAATCAAGCAAACATCACGATTGGTCTCGCCCAGTGATTCATGATAACGGCGAATTGCCAGCAGACCAGCATATTCACCAGAAGCACCAGAGTTTGGCTGCATAGACACATCGTCAAAACCGGTAATGGCTTTTAATTGATCTTGTAGGCTATCAATCATCGCAATATAACCAGTGACTTGATCACGTGGGGCAAAAGGATGCACATTGGCAAATTCAGGCCAAGTGATCGGTAGCATTTCACTGGTGGCATTGAGTTTCATGGTGCAGCTGCCAAGTGAAATCATGCTGCGGTTCATCGCCAAATCTTTGTCTTCAAGCGATTTTAAGTAGCGCAGCATTTCATGCTCGGTATGATGCGAGTTAAATACTGGATGGCTCAAGATATCGTCAGTACGTAAGTGTGCACTATCAAGAGACACGCTAGCTGCTTCAGGTAGGCTGTGTGCTTTGCTCACAAACAATTGAGTTAAAACCTCAAAATCTGTCTGGTCACTGGTCTCACTAAAAGCCACGCTCAGTTTGGTGTCACCAAGACGCCAGAGGTTATAGCCAACATTGTCTGCATTTTCAAAAATTTGTGTGGCCAGTTTTTCTGAACCACAATCAACGACGACCGTGTCAAAGAACTGATCGTGTACCACGTTGAGGCTGCCATCATTCGCTTCTTTGATAACCGTGGCAAACGCAGTGGCAAACGCATGAATACGAGTCGCAATACGCTTCACACCCTCTGGGCCATGATAGACGGCATACATACCAGCGAGGTTGGCTAGCAACACTTGTGAGGTACAGATGTTTGAGTTGGCTTTTTCGCGGCGGATATGCTGCTCACGCGTTTGTAGAGCCATGCGGAGAGCAGTATTGCCTTGCGCATCTTTTGACACACCAATGATACGACCGGGGGCAGAGCGCTTGGCTTTATCAGAGAAAGCAAAGTAAGCGGCATGTGGACCACCAAAACCCATTGGGATACCAAAACGCTGGGTGCTACCTAGTGCCACGTCTGCGCCCATATCTGCTGGTGATTTCAATAGCACCAAGCTCATGATATCGCTTACAACACTGACATACGTTTTGTTTTGTTTAACAGCTGCAATGACGTCAGTTAAGTCTTTAACATCGCCCTCTGCACCCACGTATTGAAATAACGCCCCGAAATAGTCGCCAGATTTGGCGGTTTCAAAATCACCCACAATCACTTCCCAACCAAAGTATTTGGCGCGGGTATGGATCACATCTAGTGTCTGTGGATAGACACGATCATCAACGAAAAACTGTATAGATTTGCTTTTGCTCACACGCTTTGACATCGCCATGGCTTCAGCTGCGGCGGTTGCTTCATCAAGTAACGATGCACCAGCAAGCTCAAGACCAGTCAAATCAATACAAACTTGCTGGAAGTTAAGTAATGCTTCTAAGCGACCTTGGGCAATCTCAGCTTGATACGGCGTATAAGCGGTGTACCAGCCCGGGTTTTCAAGGACGTTGCGCTGGATAACCGCAGGCATACGAACAGGAGCGTAGCCTTGACCGATATAGCTTTTATTAACGGTGATATCATCTGCCATCAACCGCAGTTTGGCAAGCGCAGCATGTTCACTCATTGCCACTGGCAGGTCCAATTCTTTGTGCAAACGTACTGGCTCAGGCACGGTGTCGTTAATGAAGCTCGCCATATCTTTGTAGCCAACAGCGTTTAGTAAATCTGCTTGTTTGGCATCATTTGAGCCAAGGTGGCGATAGACAAATTCAGCTTCGTTGAACAGTCCTTTAAAGGTATCAAACGTTGGTTTTTGAGAGATAGTCATGACAGTCCTTGATTCAGGGAGTAATAAAAAGATGAACTAAAATAAAAAATGGCGGCACTTATACAATACTTCTATACATAGTGCACAAACTGGTCTTGATCAAAGCGGAATTGGGTATTGTAAACGCCATTGTCAGCACGCTCACCTGCACCAATCATCATAATGATGTGCTGATCGTCGCTTAAACCTAATAATTGCTTCATGGCCGGCTCATCGAAGCCGCCCATCGCACAGCTATCAAATCCATGTGCGCGTAGTGCTAGCATGAGGTTTTCGGCCGCAAGAGCAGTGTTATTGGTTGCCCAGTTTTTGGTGTCTTCAAAGGTATAGTAAGGCGATTTGATCGGCCCTTTTACGCGTCTAACGATTTGCGTCGCGCCCCATTTTGCGGCTGATACCACATTAGCTGGGCCACGCAAAAAATCCATAGCCACGACTTTGGTGTAGTAGTCTTTAACCTTTTTTGGCACAGGTTTATCTGGATACTCACGTAAAATCTGCTGGGCATGCTCATGCCAAATATCGGTGCGGGCAACGACAGCGATTAAGCGGGTGGCGGTTTTTGCTGCGTTTTGATTCATGCAGTTTTTGACCGCCTGCTTACGACTGTCAGCACTGTCAATCACATAAAATTCCCACGGCTGTAAGTTGCTAGAGTTTGGTGCTAGCATGGCCAAACGCAGACAGTCTGCTAGTACGTCATCAGGTATCGGCGTATCAGTAAAGCGGCGCACTGAGCGACGTGACTCTACGATATCGCGAAACGCTTGTAGCTGCGGCGTATGATTGGGCGTAGCAATGCTGTCTTTATTGTCACTATTGGCTGTCATATTAGGATCCATGCTGGGGATTGAGTTATCCGTGTGAGTCATTATTGATAGCACATATTCATTGGGATTCGAACAGGTGATCAATACGAGTCAATGAGATAACGCTTGGGAGCAATAACATCGGACGATAATGAGTGTTGGTGATCTACATATATAAAGCTGCTTTCAAACAACAAGCGTGGTCAATGAGTCAACGCTTTTAATGAGAAAGGATGTTCAAATAGTTTAAATAGAAAGTATAGATACCAGCTAGTGCCAGTATCCATAATAATCAGTCGGGTCTAGTATTTTATAAGTGCTAGTATTTCAGTAAATGACGAGATACGTTAACTATTGCTAATTACTGAAAAAATGCTTTGCTTATAAGTCGCTTTCGTACTCATCAGCAGTCATTAGTGCTTCGTAGTCAGCGATGTTGTCAGGTTTCATTCTAAAGAACCAACCTTCGCCATACGGGTCAGAGTTGATGATTTCAGGATCATCTTCTAGCGCTTCATTGATTTCAACCACTTCACCTGAGAGAGGGGCATAAACGTCAGACGCGGCTTTTACTGATTCAACCACTGAGATTTCATCATCAACAGCGATGATGTCACCAACATCAGGAAGCTCAACAAATACCACGTCACCCAATAGGTCTTGTGCATGGTCAGTAATACCGACCGTGATCGTACCGTCGTCTTCTAGGCGTAACCACTCGTGACTCGCGATGTATTTTAATTCTGCTGGGATGTTGCTCATGGTCTCTCTCCTAAATGATAGAGGTTAATTAACAAAGAAAATGGAAGCTAATAATAGAATTTATAACGCCTACGAGTCAAACTGCTGTTTACCATTACGGACAAACGGTAGTTTAAGAACGCGCACATCAACGAACTTACCTTTGCCGCGTAGATCAACTTGCACGTTATCATCCTCTGATACGCTAGCAGGTACACGGGCAATGGCAATTGAGTTTTTTAGGCTAGGGGAGAATGTGCCACTGGTGATAATACCCGTTTGTTCTTTATCTGTGCCTTGATTGATCGTGACAGCCATGCCTTCACGTAATACGCCGCGAGTCGTCAAGAGCAGGCCGACTTGTTTCATGGCAGTGTTGTCATCTTTTGCTTGTTTGCGTTTGCTGACCAATGCCGCGCGACCGACAAAATCGCGCTCGTCTTTTAGCGCGAGCGTCCAGCCCATATTGCATTCATAAGGATTGATGGTTTCGTCCATGTCATGACCATAAAGGTTCATGCCAGCTTCCATACGTAGGGTATCTCGTGCACCAAGACCGGCAGGTTTTATGCCATTGGCTTTTAGTTGCTCAAAGAACGCTGGGGCATCATCACCATGCATGATAACTTCGACGCCATCTTCACCCGTGTAGCCAGTACGCGCCACAAACCAATCAGCACCTTCAATATCAGTCAAATCAGCACCAACGAAAGGTTTCAGCGCTGCTAACGTGTCCGCCCAGCTTGGTTTGGCTTGTGCCAATTTTTCAACCGCATTTGGTCCTTGCACCGCAATCATAGCAAGCTCTGGACGCTCGGTGATGGTGATGTCGAAATCTTCAGCGACTTTATTAAACTGTGCCAAATCTTTATCGCGGGTAGCAGCGTTTGAGACGATACGGTATTCAGTGGTGTCATCATTCATTAGATAAACAATCAAATCATCGATGACACCGCCTTGCTCATTTAGCATGCCAGAATAAAGCGCTTTACCAACGGTTGTTAATTTATCGACGTCATTGGCCAGTAGTTTTTGCAGCCATGCTTTGGTGTTAGCGCCTTTGATATCGGTGACGACCATATGTGAGACATCAAACATACCTGCATCGGTACGGACGGCTTCATGCTCTTCGATTTGTGAACCATAATGAATCGGCAATTCCCAGCCAGAAAAATCCACCAGTTTGCCATCACTATCGACGTGAGACTGGTAAAGAGGTGTGCGCTTAGGGGCTGAAGTGTGGGCGCTTTGAGAGGTAGTATCTTGAGTATCGGTCATAACAAATCCTTATGTGTACATCAATTGCACTTCATAAAAGTACAGGGGCTGATGCGCATTATCATAGTAGCGAGAAGCAACATTGCAGGGTGCAAATATTACATCAAAGGGTGGCACGGAAAATACATATAAAGCAGTCAGCCAAACAGACGCTGAACGTCGGTTTAAGCAAAAGCCCTATCTGTCCTGTGACCTGAGATTTTCAACACGAACCATCACTGCTTATTTTTAAAAGCATCAGCCTTTAAAAACCAAATAAGATAATGTCGCATTTTCTCCCCTTCGGTGGGTAAGACGTCGTCCGTTCTTACCGCTCTCCAGATTTGTTATGCCTTATGTTTGTGTGTCATGTGCGATTGATAGCCCATCACTAAACCATAATGACATGCGTTTTTCAGTCCTTTTACCTGAGCGATTGGCAGGGTGGATGCGCCTTCGGTGGTCATGTAGTCATTATAGACGTCGTATGACCAATGCGGTTGATACGATGTCTTTGTATAATATTTTTTATAATACAATGGTGACTACAAACTCTCTCCTGAAAAACGCTTTTATTATGAAAGGTTCCAGATGCTTTTACAAGTCATCAAAGATATTAAAATGGATAATTTTGAAAAAAACAGGTTTTACTGAGGATAATCAGCCATTTAATACAGTATCCGAGCACTTTTATTTTTAGGTATTGCATAAATATCGAAGCGATTAGGGCGTTTTTGATATTCACAAATAGGCACTGCTGATTGCTAAAACGGTTCCAGACAAGGCGCAAGTCGATGATAATGTGAATACCTTAGCAAGACTTGCAACGCAGTATGGGGCAGTTTTAGCATCAGCCCCAATAATAAAAACAGGGGACAGGACTCTTTTTTGCCGCTTCATTGCTAAAAATAGACGTATAGAATAACTATACTCACTATTTTTACCTTCGAATCGTCTAAAAAATAGTCTCTGTCAGTGCCATGGTTGAATTATCAAACACGCCCTAACCATTGCAAAATTTAAAGCCATTACTGATATTTGCCCAAAATATGCTAACCTATGTCTATAGTTTCTAAGAGAGTGTTCTCATGCATTGTGATATTTATAAGTTTCCCAAACACGACGACATGTATGTCTATATTGCGCGTCCTGATTATCCTGACGATACCGATGAGATTAAGGACTGGCTCGGTGTCTTGCCAAAAGACTTCCGTGCAGGCTTAGGTCGTAGTAAATTTGTCATGCATTTGGATTTGGCAACCACGCCAACGCTTGCTCGTGTTAATAAAGAAGAAGTACTGGCAAAGTTACAGTCGCAAGGGTATTTTGTGCAAATGCCACCGCAAGATGTTATGCGTCGCCAAGCGGAGCTACGTGCACGCGAAGCACAAGACAATATTTACGATTGATGTTTTTGATAGACAACCGATAGAAAATTTGCGACACATTTGCTCACATGCATTTCAATAGTAAGTCGTGATAAACTAGCAGCCTATCAAGTGGGCATGTTGATGATGATCCGGTCTTATTTATCGTATGGCAGAACGTATCATATGTGGTTAAACGCAAAAACGTGTCGCACCATTTATAAACGCAGGTAATGAAACGCGCATGGACTGGTTAAAAAATATCGTACACAGCTTACCGCTGGAAGCCATCAGTGATATTCTCGGCGAGATTGCTATCTGGTGGGGACAACTGGTAAAAGACGTGCCGCCCGCAGACTTACCAATGTATGCGTATCTTGGTGGGGTCATTATCGTGTTGGTGCTGTGGTTGCTGGTCGCTCGTATGTTGCCGCGTCCATTGGGTGGTATGAGTTGGATGATGCTATTTGCTGTTTTGTTAGCACCAGGTACTGCTCTTAGCGACCCTAGTGTGATTGCCCCAGCCAGCATTAGCGTGGTTTATGCCATTATGATGAAAGATACCGCTGGCGCGATTACCAACATGCTGCCAATACTGGTGGTATTGGTGGTTGGCTTGTTTGTTGGCTTTATTTGGCAGCTTATCCGCGGTGTATTTGAGTCAAGTTTGGACAAAGCACGCAGTCGTGCGTCAGAGGATACCCAAGCAACGATGCAATTGACCACGGGTAACTATTTGACAGAAGGCGCGGCTTTCGATGAACAGCCAGACAATACTCAGTCATCTAAAAAAACACCTGTAGCAGCTAAGCCCACAACCGAAGTCAGCTTAGCAAAAGACAGCGCTTCATCTAAAAAAGCCAACACTGAAAACGCTGATAAATAATAGAGTGTTATACTACTCTTAAAAACAGCATCTACTAAGTTGACCATTGAGTCAGCTAAGAGGTTATAAATGAAAAAGACACCCTGCGTGTCTTTTTTTATGCAAGCGTATTTATTAAGAAGTGTAGAGTTAAGTATTTTAATGTCTTTAGAGGCATACAGTATTCGGTAATAACTGCGAACGCATAAGTATTTTGGCAATGGGCAAGGCTGTGCTAATCTAAATGATTCTTTATTTTCTACCGATTTACTTTATAACTTTTAATCTATAACAATAACTGAGACCCAACCATGACTGATAACACTAAAAAAAGCTTTACTGGTACACAAAACTATATTGCCACCGACGATCTACAGCTGGCAGTCAATGCAGCGATGACGCTACAAAAACCCTTACTAATTAAGGGAGAGCCGGGCACAGGTAAGACGTTATTGGCCGAAGAGGTGGCTGAGAGTTTGGGCATGCCACTGATTACGTGGCACATCAAATCGACGACCAAAGCTGAGCAAGGTCTGTACGAGTACGATGCGGTATCGCGTTTGCGAGATTCGCAATTGGGTGACGACAAAGTTTATGAGATTGGCAACTATATCAAGCCTGGCAAACTGTGGGATGCCTTTACCAGTAAAGAGCGTAGCGTACTACTGATCGATGAGATTGATAAAGCAGATATCGAGTTCCCCAATGATTTGCTGCATGAGCTTGATAAGATGTCTTTTTATGTTTATGAGACGGGCGAGACCATCACTGCCGAGCAGCGTCCAGTGGTGATTATCACCTCAAACAATGAAAAAGAGCTGCCCGATGCGTTTTTGCGTCGTTGTTTTTTTCATTATATTGACTTTCCTGAAGAAGAAACCATGCGCCAAATCGTTGAGGTGCATTTTCCTAATATTCAAGAAAAATTGGTCAATGATGCGCTGGATATTTTTTATAAACTGCGTAATGTTCAAGGCCTCAAAAAACCACCATCAACCTCAGAGTTGGTCGATTGGTTAACTTTATTGCTCGCTGATGACATGGCACAAGCAGAATTAGAAGAAAATCTGCGCGGTGAAAAATCGATTCCGCCATTGTATGGAGCGTTGCTCAAAAACGAAGCCGATGTGAGTTTATTGCAGCGTTTTGCCAATATGATGCGTCGTTAAGCCCTTACAAACTTTTGAATTGTAATCATATAGTCGACTCTAAAGAAAACAGATACATTGCAATGCAACGCTGAACGGGTATAAATTTTTCTGGCTTGCTGTGCCTGCGCAGACAGAGGCTGCGAAAAACTCATACCCGTTCAGCTGACTCGTTTTTATATTGAACTTACTATACCTGACAATAAGTGATGCAACTCTTATGTTCATAAAACTATTCTATACTTTGCGTACTTATGGTGTGCCTGTCAGTACGCGTGAGCTACTTGACCTAAATGCTGCATTAGATAAAGGGCTGATGATGCAGCCGCATCTGGAAAACTCAGAGTTGTCCACCTTTGCCAGCCGCGAAGATCTGTATCGGCTGATTCGTTTGTGTATGGTCAAAGACGAGCGCCATTTTGATAAATTTGATCGGGCGATGGCGGATTATTTTGAGGGTGTTGATAGTCTCGATATGGATGAGCTGTTGGCTAAGCTGACAGATGTGCCTAAAGAGTGGCTCGATTTAAAGCTTGATCCCAAGAATTTGACTGAAGAACAAAGACGATTACTGAAAAAATATGGCTCACTTGAAGAGTTGATGAAAGCACTTGAGGAGCGTTTGAAAGAGCAAAAAGAGCGTCATCAAGGGGGTAGTAAGTGGGTGGGAACGGGCGGAACCTCACCCTTTGGTGCCTATGGCGACCATCCAGAAGGGGTGCGCGTCGGCGGTGAATCGCGCAAGCGCAGCGCGGCAAAAGTTTGGGAGCAGCGCAAATATCGTAACCTCGATGATGACAGTCAGCTTGGCACTCGTCAAATTCAGATGGCATTACGTAATCTGCGTCAATTTGCGCGGACAGGCAGCGCTGATGAGCTGAACATTCATGAGACGATCAAACGCACCGCCAAAAAGGGCGTACTCGACATACGCATGCAAGCGGAGCGCCGTAACCGTGTCAAAGTATTGATGCTATTTGATGTGGGTGGCAGTATGGATATCCATGTAGAGGCACTTGAAAAGCTGTTTTCTGCGGCAAAAAATGAGTTTAAAACGTTGGAGTTCTTTTACTTTCACAATTGCTTGTATGACTATGTTTGGAAGGATAACAACCGTCGCCACAGCGCCCCAATGCCAACGTTTGAGCTGCTCAACAAGTACGGACGAGAGTATCGCGTTATCTTCGTCGGTGATGCCTCGATGTCGCCTTATGAGCTCATGACAGTGGGCGGTAGCGTCGAGTACATGAACAATGAAGCGGGCATCGTATGGTTGAAGCGCGTGCTTGAGCATTTTGATAAAGTGGCGTGGCTCAATCCTGAAAATCCGAGCTATTGGCAGTATACGCAAACCATCGTTGAGATCAAAAAACTGTTCGATAATAAAATGTATCCGATGACCTTGCATGGTGTTGAGGAGATGACCCAGTACATGGCACGGTAATATTATCTCAAAACTCGTATCAGCAAAATGAAAAAAGCACTTGAGACGATAACGTCGCCTTAAGTGCTTTTTTATCAAACACGCCCTAATCTTTGTTTTCAACCAGCCCGACCATCACACCCATCTCTTTTTTGTCGTGCTTATCAATACTGGGTGCATACAATGCTGAGGCAATGCCACCATCCAAAAATAGCGCATTTGAACAACCCAACTCATCCTTGAAGAGTGATGCAAACTGATAAAATGTCACAGGCGCATCGCTATTGGCGAACTGTATGCTGCCATCACGGCAAACACCTACACCGTTACGCAATTTGATTGAATTGCTATCCGCGTTGAATTGCGGATGTATTTCGTCATCGATGACCAGCATAGGGCCAGATTGAGTGGCATACCAAGGTTGTGCTTCGTTATTATTTATCTGTTCATTTAAAGTCTGGCTTTCAGTAATCTGTACATTGCCAGATTTATCCCACCACAGCACGCCATTAGGTAACAGATGAAAATTGCCGCCGCCTTCTTTGAGGTTCAAAGCGCGTTTCTCTTTACCATCGATGACGGTATAGCCAATCGGCGCGTATTTCTCATTGTACATACCTGCATTCATGGCAAAATGAAGTGTTTGCTCGGCTGGTAAGGTTGCTAACAGCGCATCAAAAGTGAGCAGGGGCTGTTTACTATCAGGCTGCTGCCAAAATAATTGCAGTGAGTAACGGCCATTAGTCAACGCCTCGGCTTTAAGGCTACAAGCGCTGTAGGCAAATGGGGTGTCTTGCGACTGACATGACCAATTATCGTTGTCATTGTCAGACACCTCGGTACTTACTGGTTGGCAAGCACTGACGCTTAGAAAAATTATGAGGACTGCGCATAAAGGTAAGAGAGGCATAAAACTTGGCACCAATCGTGTATTCATTTTATTTAGTATCGACTATATATCAGTTTTTAATCACTGCTAGGTGGAAAATCGCGAAAGGTATTGTTGACGTTACCCGTTAACCAGCCACCGTTAGTACTGTCTTGAAATTCAGTTGTATTCTGCTTGGTTGGTGCACTGGTTTCTTTACCTTTATCGCGTGAGTCTTTGTTATAAGCGATGAGCGCATCGTTATTGGCTAAAAAGCTATCAGGATTTGCCATGACCCACATTTGATTAAACACGTCCGCACGGGCACTATGATCCAGCAATGCCTCTCTATCAGTAAAATAGAAAAACTTCGATAACAGCTTTATCTGCCCATCGTCTAAACGGCGCGCGATATGATAAGGCTGTAATTGACTGGGGTGTTGTAAACCCACGGCACCAACGATACTGGCAAGCGATTTTAGGGTGTTTTTATGAAAGCTTGCGACGCGTTCAGCCTTGCTTGGGACATCCAATGCTTTTTGACGATAAGGATCTTGGGTGGCAACGCCTGTCGGACAAGTATTGGTGTGACAAGAGCGCGACTGGATACAGCCAACGGCAAACATAAAGCCGCGCGCTGAGTTGCACCAGTCTGCGCCCAAGGCAATCATCCGCGCAATATCAAAACCAGAAACGATTTTACCGCTCACGCCAAGCTTGATTTTGTCACGAATACCTGCACCAACCAAGGTATTATGTACCAATAAAAAGCCTTCAACCATTGGCATACCGACATTGTCCATAAACTCGACGGGAGCTGCACCTGTACCGCCTTCTGCACCATCGATAACGATAAAATCAGGATAATTCTGAGTTTCAATCATGGCTTTGACGATCGCCATAAACTGCCAAGGTTGACCCACACATAGCTTGAAGCCAACGGGTTTGCCGCCTGACAATTCCCGTAGCTGTTGCCAAAATGCGACCAGCTCGCGTGGCGTGCTAAATGCTGTATGCGAAGAAGGTGAGACGCAATCTTGTCCAGTGGGTACTTGTCGTGTGTCGGCGATTTCTTGCGTGATTTTTTCTGCGGGCAGCACGCCGCCTTTACCCGGTTTTGCCCCTTGTGATAGCTTGATTTCGATCATCTTCACTTGTGGGTCAATGGCTTTTTCGGCAAAAGACTGCGGGTCAAAGTTGCCATTGTCATCACGGCAACCAAAATACCCCGTTCCCAACTCCCAAATCAAATCACCACCGAACTTACGATGATAAGGACTGATAGCGCCTTCCCCTGTATCGTGGGTAAAGCCGCCTATTTTTGCGCCTTGATTGAGTGCCATAATGGCATTGGCAGACAAACTACCAAAGCTCATCGCGGAGATATTGAACACCGACATATCATGTGGCTGCTGGCAACGCTCGCCGCCTACTATGATACGAAAATCTTGGTTTTCTAAGGGCTGGCTGATCGCTGATTGCAAAAACCACTCTTTGCCATGCGTGTATAAATTGTCTAGCGTGCCAAAAGCATTGGTATCACTGACATTTTTGGCCCGCTGATAGACAAGAGCGCGTTGCTGGCGTGAAAATGGCACCTGCTCTTTATCATCTTCGAGCAAATACTGGCGAATCTCGGGGCGAAAGTCCTCTAACACGTAACGAATATGTCCAGCAATAGGATAATTGCTTAAGATGGCGTGTTTGGATTGAATGACATCATAAATGCCCAGTGCCACTCCGAAACCACCGATAACAATCAGCCACCAGTTAGTGAGCAACAGACCTGCCAATAGGAGCAATATTGCAGCACCAAAAGTACTAAAGCGCAGTAATAAACCGATCAAATAAGGCTCATTAGTTTCGGGCTCAGGATTCAGATTGGTACGAGATTGCGGCATAGCAGGGCTCAACAGTCATAGGTAAAGAGTAAAAACGACGAAAGTAATCAAACAAGAGCGTGAATTATAAACACCTCTATCGTGGTCATGGTTCTTAAACAGGGTTCACAAACGCGAGTAAAGCGCGCAAATTTATCGCCTACATCGTACGCATATGATATCACCGCATAGAGGTAATTGGGTAACAGTGTGCGAATGCTGACTCTTAGTATTAAGCGCTTTAAGCAATGACCTTAACCAATATTTTATCGTTGTCAATAAAGTCAAATTTAATCTCAACGGGCAAAAACTGCTGAATTAGCCATGCTTGAGTTTCGGTATGACCGCTAATATGACGTGCGCTAAACTCACCGCCGCCGGATAATACCAAGGGTAATAGCAGCTGATCGGTTAGATATTCATCAACGAGCGCATCAGTGTTAAACAGATAACGCTTAACCAATCCTGCCAAGCGACTCCCTATGTTTTCTGCTGAGCTACGTTTTTCTCCAAGCAAAGTGAACATCTCGTGATGCTGCTTATGGGTTTGCATTTCATGAGTGTGTGGCTCGCCAAATTGATGAGTAACCCGCGCATAGCAAGTATTGCCTTCGCCCATTCCCTTTAACTTATTATTTTGAGTGGTAATTAGTGTTTTATCAATTTCTGATTCGACCAATGACGATTTGGCGCTGGCAAGCTCACGTTTGCAAATGTCGTACTCTAAATTGAGCAGGCTTGCGACCAAAGCGATATTGACCAACTCGCCACGTTCAGTAAGTTTAAATGGCAGTGTATTAGCACGGCGCAAAAAAGGTATGATAGTCGCTGTAATCACACCGCCACCGATGGGTGCAAAACCTAATTGCTGCAAGTCGATATCAACTTGCATGCCCAACTTAGCAAGCGCAGGAACAAATGCCTCGGTTAAAAAGTCCGTGGTTGGTGCAAGAGGATTGTGCGTACCGCCTTTGATGGTCACAGTTGATTTTAAACGTTCATCGGCATTAGCAAAAAGTAGGGCAGGTAATAGCGTTTGTAGCACCAAACTGGTACTGCCTGCTGAGCCAATATCAAAAGTATAGTCGCCTGATTTAATAGTATTGGGCGTAAAACCAAACGTCGTGCTACCCAAATGTGCGCCTGTCACCGTCGCGCCCGATATTGCTTGTGAGGCTTGTACACAAACCAAATGCTGGCGCATCAATCCGGGCTTGGCACGTCCAGCGCGTATATTAATTACTTCAATTGGTGTACCAGTCAGCATTGATAAGGACAGCGCCGTACGGATAATTTGTCCGCCGCCTTCGCCTGTACTGCCGTCTATTTTTAAGAGTTTTTGTGTTGATGCTGGCATGACAACGTGCCTTTTATAGTTGTAAGCGTTATAACTACAATGATTGCTTTAATAATCAAGGAATTAAACAAAGCCAATTTTGGTTTCTTTAACAGGGGCTTTATAGCTGTCTTCATCCATATTGGTTAGATCAGCCAATATTGTCGGGACATATACAAGCTTGTCATGACCAATCGAACGCAGATACTCATTGGCTTTATCTGTGTCTAAAGGCGTAAACTTATATTCAGCGATCAGACGACCTTTACGCAGTAATGCGCTGTCAACTTTTGAGAGGTCTGAGTTAAAAGTGCAGATAAATTGACACTCTAAAATATCTGACAACATACCATCAGCAATATTCAAAATAGACGATACTACGTCGGTATTGATATCTTCAGCTGTGCGCTCAGCGATATAGTTTTCGCAATCCTCAAGCACCAAAATAGAGTTTTTATTATCAATCAGCAGTGACATAAACCCAGGGTCGGTCAATGTATTAATCATATTGGTTGGTATAAATACGAACTGCTTGTTGGGAACTTGCGATGTCAGCCATTTGATATAGTTGGTTTTCCCCGAACCAGCGACGCCGTGCAGTAATAGCACTCCCTTGCTATCATTGGTCAGCTTTGCCTTAATATGCTGATGGACGGGTACAAAGTCGTCATTGTACATAAGTTCAAGCTCAATCGGACGCGGTTTGATGCCCTGTGTTTTTAGCACCAGTCCTTCAGAGTCTTTTAGCAAAATAGATACTTTTGCTTCACTTGATTGATATTTTTGCAAATACGTTTCGAACAAATTTTTGATATTTTCAGGCGCGTTTGGATTGCTTGATTCATAATAGACATTGCTCACACGCAATAGACCATCTTCTATAATGTGTTTATCATATTCATTAGATAAGTTGGTATCTGCTAAAATAAAAACCTCAAGCGCTGGATGAAAATAGCACAGCTCAGATGCGTAGCTTTGGTTAGTGTTCTTGTTATATTTGACAGGGTAAAAATCAGTACAGCGCTCAAAATCCTGTAAATGATGCTCACTAATAACGAGATCGCTATGGGATACATATATGCTTGATAAAATATCGTCTAGTAAAGATTCAAAAGGATTGTCATTACTGGGATAAAAATAATCATCATTAATGACTTTTACTTCAGTGCCGTTCCCTTCTATGCTTAAAAGCTTACGTGGGTTGTAAAATCGAGATTGCATTAATTTCATGTGGTATAGGTATTCCGTTATAGTTGTCTGGTGTCAAAATAAAGATACTGCTTAGATAACAAAATTGAAACCGACTGTCAGTGTCTGGTGGTAAGGTCTAAATGGTGCATTGTGCCAAGTGACGTGTACGGGGCATAAGTTGTAAAAAAAGCGTTTGCCCGCAACGCGTAGCAGCCACTACAGTATATTTTCAACCCCCTGCTGTGGATACGCGGGGTCTGACACTCGCCCAGTCAGTTCCAAAAGGATGGTCTATGCACTTAAAGCAAGAACATAGGAAATTCTAAAATTGTGATTTAAAAATAATTATTCTATCAGGTCAATCTGCCAGTTATTGGCTTGAATGACAAGGTTAATCTTGCGCAGTTTCATTGCGATGTCATCAGCTTGCTTTTGTAAGCTTGCGACCGAGACCATGACATGCCACTTAATCTCGCGAGGGCTATAACGATCAACCTCGGTATCGGTGGCTTCAATCGACTCAATCAACAGCTTGTGACGCATCTCTAAAGTATCACGCTCGATCAATAGCGTCAGCATCGATTGGCCTTCATTGGTTTTGGCAATGGCATTGGTACGGTGAATGCGTTCAATCACCACGCTCAGCTCGGTAATGATTTGACTGGCATCGATCATCAAGGCGTTTGGGTCTTCATTTGGCGTGTCGCCTTCTTGGACTTTGATATTACTGCGCATGCGTCCTTTGATTTGCGCCAGCTTTTTTTGCATATCGCTACGGATAAGTAGGGCTTCTGCGAGTTTCATTTTTGTTCTCTCTTATTTTAATTAGGATTGAATATCACCCCAAAAATCAATATAACTTGGTTCATCTATCGTTGGAAATTTATCTGACAATTCAAAACGAAATTCATGAGCAAAGTAGTGCGCTAAATCGTATCCATAGTAGATGATATCTGTCTGATAAATAGAAAAGACAGGATTACCAGCTTTATAAGGTGTACTAGGGATATAGCGATGCGAGAAAATGGGTATCATTTTCGGATAAGTCTCATAATAGATTTCGGCGACCATAATGTTTTTATTAATATCATCATATTTCTCACCCCATTCTTCCATCCAAAAGGTACTGTGCTCTATATCAAACACTATGCCACCAAATGGCCAATCAATTCTTTGTCTAATATAGGCTTCCTCATCTTTGGACTTTAAACCAAGACGCCAATTGACAAAGTTGTCTGAGATAGGGAGTTCTGTTTGTAAAAAATCTCGCAAATCAGGTGGAAATTGTATATCAAATTTTAGCTCAATTTCTTGAATCTCTTGATCAGATAATCCATGCTCAAATTTGACTTTCTTTGCTTTGAGCTTTCGGATAACCTCTTTTTTTTGTGCATGTTTCATGAGTATTCCTTATTTAGTAACTTAGTGATTAAAACCACTCATGACCAATAACTTTCCAGACTTCATCTCCATAACCATTAAGGTTTTTCGGCATCTTAGGATTACCGAGATAGTCCATATTTTGATCACGCATAAATTCTACAATGCTTGATTTCAAAGCCTTGCAAAAAGCCAGTCTATCGAAGCGAAATTTTTCCATATTATTAACCGTAGGTATTCCTAAAATTAACCAGTCCATTGGTGGGTTTGGTGAGACTTTGAAGTTAACCTCTTGGTTATAATCGGTAAGAGTAAAGTAGTGAATTTTGTTAACAGGCTCTCGTTGCAGTGCAAAACCAATCTCAACTAGACTTAATAAGTTTTTAAATAAATCTATAAATTCATAGTCGAATATATTTGTTTCATTGACCTTGATTCGCACACGATATAAGCCTTTGTAATTACTAATCTCAAAATCTATTTTATCTAAGCTCATACCTTACTCCCTAGCCGTTTAGCCTTTAACACAAACCACCTGCCGAAGCGTATGCACCACTTCCACCAAATCACTTTGCGCTTTCATAACGTCATCGATATTCTTATAAGCTGCTGGAATCTCGTCAATCACATCGCTGTCTTTGCGGCATTCCACACCTTCGGTTTGTGCGATTTGATCAGCGACCGTGAATTCCTGTTTTGCTTGAGTGCGTGACATGACGCGACCTGCGCCATGCGAGCAAGAGCAAAACGATTCCTCGTTGCCTTTACCGCGCACGATAAAGGATTTTGCGCCCATTGACCCCGGAATGATACCGTATTCACCAACGCGGGCACGTACCGCGCCTTTACGAGTGACGAAGATTTCTTCACCGTAGTGCTCTTCTTTCGCCACATAATTGTGATGACAGTTCACCGCTTTTACCGTTGCATCAAACGGTTTTGGCACGATTTGACGTAGCGCTTTGATGGCTTTTTCCATCATGATTTCACGGTTCTTAAAGGCGAAACGCTGCGCCCAACCAACGGCAAACCAATAATCATCGAAGTGCTCAGTGCCCTCAGCAAAATACGCCAAATCCTTATCAGGCAAATTAATAAACCACTTACGCATGTCCTCGCGTGCCAACTCAATGAAGTAGCGACCGATGGCATTGCCCACGCCGCGAGAGCCTGAATGTAGCATAATCCATACCTGATTGGTTTCGTCCAAGCATACTTCTACAAAATGATTGCCTGTACCCAGCGTTCCCAAATGATTCAGGTTATTGGTATTTTTAAGTTTAGGATGTTTTTGGGTCAGATAATTAAAATCATCGACCAACGTACCCCAACCCTCTTTGACAGTATTATCAGGATTTGTCCATGCGCCAACATCACGACGCGAGCCACGACCACGAGTTTTGCTGCGCCCATGTGGAATCGCTTTTTCAAGCTCAGTACGCAGACCGCGCAAGTTATCAGGCAAATCATCAGCGGTCAGCGTTGTTTGCACCGCCATCATCCCGCAGCCAATATCGACCCCGACGGCAGCAGGGATAATCGCTTCTTTGGTTGGCAGTACGGTTCCAATAGTTGCGCCAATCCCAACATGCACATCAGGCATCACCGCGAGCCACTTATAGATAAAGGGCATTTGCGAGGCTTTGATAAGCTGATCGTGGGCTTTTGTATCGACAGGTACGCCCTTTGTCCAAAGTCTGATAGGTGTACCACCATCTTGAATGATGTTATGAGTTGTTGGTTGCATGAGTAATTCCTTAATATTTAAAATATTGGCTTCGTAAAATAATTAATTTTCTTATTCTTTATATAATGCGAAGAGCGTGCCAATTTTTTAAATATTCAGAATTTATTTTTAAGTGTTTGATATTGTTAGCGTAAATAAATTAAAAATATTTCCTCAGGTATAAGCTATAATCT
>NZ_CAJHBU010000025.1 GCF_904846715.1 Psychrobacter vallis | reverse complement strand
TTATTTAATTTTTTAAATTTATTTACTAAATAATTTCATTGATTTTATTAACAATTCTATTTTCGATAGGATTATTAACATAACTAATATGTTTCAAAGGTTCTACCATTTTAAACCTAGACTCTAAAATTGACTTAATCCCTTTACCACGGCTCTCACTAATTGTGTTTATGATACCAGCTAGGTTCATCTCATTCGTACCTTGTATAGGGCTTGTGAACAAAAATAAGCTAAATGTTGCACTTTTATAAGGCTCAATATCTAAGCAGTACAGTACAGCCCTGTCTCTTATCTCAACTCTTAGTAGTAGTCCTTTTCGATTTCTCTCATAAACTTCAGACCATTTTGTGCCTTCAAAATCAAATAACCCATAAGGATGAGTATTATCAGTATGATTTAGTGGTAGGGCCGTAACACGCCAATTCTCGTTTGCTGACTCAATTTCGTGAAAGATCTCAGAAATTTCATTAAGAGATTTAATTTCACTTGGCCCTCTTTCAGGAGTTATTTGTACAGGGTTAATTGGATTATTTCTTATGTAATTTTCTTGACCTAGAGATCCTTTATTTACAGCTTCATTATCCTGTAGAGTCACTTGGCTGATACCTATAACATTATAAACAGTCTCTTCTTTGCCATCCTGCTCATGTTTCTTTTGAACTGGTAATGTGTTGAGAAACGGAAAACGTGCACTTTGATCAAGCTCTATAACTAATTCGGTCTTATTAGCACTTGGTCTGTCTCCAGCAGTCAATTCTATTTGATCTTCTTCTACCGTTGCTTGTTCCTTAGATACTCTAACTTCGTATTCTTCTCTCTCACGATCTTTAAATGTTTCGGCACTAATAATATTTAATTTTTTAAATGGCCAAGAGTGGTGACAAGTTTGAATTTTGCGTACTAAAAAGAACCTATCTTCACTACCTTCTATATTTAAGTAGTGTCCTATAACGTCAAGTTTAGTTTTATCTTTGAAAGGTAAAGTTGTTTCTAAGGGTAATCCAGTCAACCTATGATAATAACCCTTTTGTTCTGAATGATTTAAAGCATTATTGGCACGACTATGAATTGATCGCATTGCGAAAAGTGTCGTCTTGTCCAATAAAGCTCGAGCTATGAATGGAACATCACTATCAAGAAAATGTCTGCTATTAAGCTTTACCGAACAAATATCAGAGTTGTCTTCCACGCTTCCAATAAGCTCAGCTAACTCCACTATTCTATCTTCTTCAAACAATTTAGAAATAAAATATTTTGATGCAGAAAAATAATGTCTAACAATTTCAGAGTAAGGAATAAGTACCGTAGTGTTTTTACTTTCAACGAAAGAATCTGAAATAGCTAATAAGGGTAATTTATTATTTAGATTAAGAGGATTAAATTTAGCAGAAGTATTCAATGATTTATAGACATCTTCTTGAACACATCTATTCCGTTCTATACCAATTTCGATAGTTTCTGAGGTAATAGGCTCAAAAACTTTTTCGATAGATTTAGAGCCTTTAGCCTTCCAAATAGAGCCTGCTGACATAAGATATAAGTACTCAACCCTTATGTCTACACTGATTAATCTTGCACTAAATTTTGCCCCAATAGAATCGAAGTATTTGTTGTAATTTCCAGTTGATTCATGACTCTTTAACTTATCTATTGACACTGTTTCGTGCAACTTAAAAAATTTGACTCTTAGAAATTCAAACGGCTCATGCTTGCTAATATTTTCAATCGCTTCCAACCTATATAGTGCTTTATTTATAAAATAATTATTTTCAAAGCGCTCGTTCTCAAATATTATCTTCACAATAAAACCTTTTCTAATTTATACAAATTTCGTTTGATTAATATAATTTTAAACTTATTTCACCAATTTTTGTCTCAAATGTAAGCTTATACATATTATCAATTATAGTTGTAATTATCATTTAGATTTGTAGTTGTCAGCGACATCTTGCTGAGCCGTCACCGTCATAGCCACATGGGCAAGGATTCATCGCAGCGACCAACTGAAAGTTAGCTGGAAAAGTCATCTGTGAGTTGGCACGGCTAATGGTAATCTGCTTGGCTTCTAATGGTTGGCGCAATACCTCTAACACCGTACGATCAAACTCAGGCAATTCGTCAAGAAACAAAACTCCTTTATTAGCAAGCGTAATCTCACCAGGTTTGGGACGTGAGCCACCGCCTACCAAAGCCACCGCTGATATGGTGTGATGAACCTGCCTAAATGGCCGTGTCCCATAATCATAATCGCTGTCAGCTACTGAATATGTGCTGGCAACCTCTAGCGCATCCTCAGCACTCAAGTCTGGCAAAATAGTCGGCAGGCGTGACGCCATCAGTGTCTTGCCAGAACCCGGCGGCCCTGTAAATAATAATGAATGACCACCCGCTGCGGCAATCTCCAGCGCGCGTCTCGCATGATGCTGTCCTTTCACATCCGCTAAATCCACTTGATAGCCAATTTGCTGTGGCGCAGGACTGGGCTGCACCACCGCTAAACGTGCATCGAGGTCACTAGGATCGCTTAAAGATTGCAGATGATCACAAACGGCTTTTAGACTTGGCGCTGCCAGTATCGTTACGCCATCAACACGGCTGGCCTCAGCGCTATTATTGAGTGGTACGATGAGTTGCGGTGTGACCTGTGATAATGGTTGTGGCTCATTTGGCGCTTGCTCATCCTTTTTTAATACTTGTGCTATCTTTGCTGCTAATCCTTCAGCTTTTATCGCTCGTGCTACAGCCAGACTACCCGTTACTTGCCTAAGTTCCCCATTGAGCGCCAATTCACCAATAAACTCAAACCCAGATAGCACATCTGGTTCTATCTGACCACTTGCCGCCAATATTCCAATGGCAATGGGCAAGTCCAGACGAGCGCCATCTTTTGGCAAATCTGCAGGTGCTAAATTGATCGTCAACCGCCGATTCGGAAATTGAAAGCCGGAGTTAAGAATCGCGGAACGTACACGATCCTTACTTTCGCGGACGGCGGCTTCGGGTAAACCAACAATGGTCAATGCTGGCAGGCCTTGCGACAAATGCACTTCAATAATGACCTTGGGTGCATGCAAACCAACGACCGAACGAGTATAGACTTGAGCAAACGACATCACTGTTTCCTAATATAGCGGATAAGTGATGATAAAGTATTATCAATCAGTGCGCAAATGTCGTGTTTTATTATTTATGAGATATAAGCCTCTGCCTCATAAGAAAACAAGCCAACCACCCCAACGCCAATAAGGATTTGTTATACTATTAGCTATCTACTGAGCCGTTCGTGGATTTGGCTATCAATGTGACTCATCACCATCCATAAATGATAAAACGGACATTGGCTTTTGCCTACTTAACCATGAATCATATAAAAAGTAGCAATACCAAAGGTCAAAACGAGGAATACCGCATGACAGACTATTCAGGACAAAACACCCAGCAGCCTTACAATCGTGCGGAAGAGCAACCGACCACCACGCGCCCTGTTATGCAGACAGAAAGTCCTTATGCCAGTATGCGCGGTAGTATCACGAGTAAACACCTTCCCGCCTTTGATGAAGCAATTATTAATAAATACAATCGTTCAGGGCCACGTTATACCTCTTATCCGACGGCATTGGAGTTTTTACCCATCCCTGATGGACTTGAGACAAAAATTCTGCAAAATCGCGAAGCCCGTGCACCATTGTCTTTGTATTTCCACATTCCATTCTGTCGTCACCTTTGCTATTACTGCGCTTGTAATAAAATCATCACCAAAAAAAATAGCGACTCAGGCGATTATTTGCAGTATTTGATCGCGGAGATTAAGCACAAACGTCGCTTGTTATCCACGCCAGCAGACAGCAGCAAACCTTTGGTGAAACAACTACATTTGGGCGGTGGCACACCCACGTTTTTGCGTGATGAGGAAATGGTTCAGCTGTGGGAGTTTTTGCAGACGCAGTTTGAGTTTTTACCAGAAGACCAAGGCGACTACTCGATTGAAATTGACCCACGCGAGCTGAGTGGCAACACGCTAAAAGTGCTGCGTCAGCTTGGTTTCAATCGGGTTAGCTTAGGGGTGCAAGACTTGGATGAGACGGTGCAAATTGCCGTCAATCGAGTGCATTCAGCGGAATTGATAGAAAATGTCCTAAACGAAGCGCGCGAATTGGGTTTTCATTCCATCAATATCGATCTGATTTATGGTCTACCGCATCAAACGCCAGTGACCTTAGATAAAACAGTACGCCGTATCATTGAGATGTCGCCCGATCGTCTGTCGGTGTTTAACTATGCCCATCTGCCAGAACGCTTTAAAGCCCAGCGCCAAATCAAGGATGAAGACTTACCAAGTCCAGCAGCCAAGCTTACGATGCTTGGCAATACCATCAATACACTGACGGAAGCAGGCTATCAATATATCGGTATTGATCATTTTGCCAAACCTGACGATGAGCTGTCTATCGCCCAGCGCGAAGGCAAGCTACATCGTAATTTTCAGGGTTATACCATCATGGGCGACTGTGATTTATTGGGCTTTGGCGTCTCCTCAATCAGTCAGATTGCCAATGCCAATACTCGCTACATTTTACAAAACGATACGGATCTGCAAGCCTATCAAGCCAATATCGATGCCGCGCACCACAATCCCACGATGATGCCTGCCGTAAAAGTCATCAAGACTTCTATCAAAGATCGCTTGCGTGAATACGTCATTATGAATTTGCTATGTCACGACTACATCGACTTTAAAGATGTGAATCAAAAATTTGGTATCGATGCGATCACTTATTTTATTGATGAGATTCAACAGTTGGGCGAGATGCAGTCAGATCGCCTCATTGATATGGATGCCGCTGGTATCCGTGTCTTACCGAGAGGTCGCTTGCTGGGTCGCAATGTGGCCATGGTGTTTGATGAATATCTTGATAAAAAACACAAAAACCGTTTTTCAAAAGCCATCTAAAGGGTTTGTCGCATGATATTCAATCCACTATGAAAAAATGCAGTGCTGCTAGGATAAATTTTTCTTGCCTGCTGTGCCGTTGCTGCCAGAGGCTACAAAAAATTCATCCCCGTCTCGCTCCCTCTCTTTTATATTGATTTGACCATCGCTTAATCCGCAGCGATAAAAAAGACCCCATTTGGTTTGAGGTCTTTTTTATTTCGTACAGACTATAGTAGTACCTAGCATTAGCCCCATCATTTTATGCAGTGGGCATAACGATATACAGTCTGTTGGCGTCTTCTATCGTTTTTTCCTTATCCAAGTACTTTTGCTCGATGGTGCTTTTTGAATTTGTTATTTCCGTATCGGTCATCGCAAAATCATCATCATTGAACAAACCCAATGAGCCATCTTGACGCAACCACAAGCCTTCAAGCTTGTCATGAGGATAATATAGGGTAGCAAGAACATCAACGACCAAGGTTTTTTTCACAGGTTTGATGGACATGCCTGCCAGTATTTGCCAGTTTGCCTCGGTTTCTGTCATCATTTGCTCCAGCGTTCGACCGTCGATGGTTAATCCGACCATTTCTTCTTGCTTGATATTGTGAGTAACCAAAACAGCTTCAATATCAGTCGCTTGAGAAATATCTATTTTATAAATGAGCTTTTGGGCAGACGTCTCTTGTAACGGAAATTTGCGATCATGCTCAATAATATAAAACTCTTGATGACTGAGTGCAACAATACCCGAAGTCACATGTTGCGCTTTATCAAGCCGGTATAAATACTGTGCTATCTGACCAGAATTTAGGTCAATCGTCACAATGCGAGTCAAACTAGACACACGCCCTGACTCATCAGGATTGTCTATGGAAGATTCCATAACGGCTACAAGCGTGGTTTGATCTGGCGTAATCGTTAACGCCTCCATACCACGATTGGCACGACGCTTCGCAAACTCTGCTGGTAATAAAAGCAGCTTACCGTCACTAATCATATTATTACGCGCATCATTGGCAAAAGGATTGATACGTGCAATCTCTATCCCTTCAGCATCGTAGTGTACGAGGTGTGGACCATACTCATCACTGATCCAAAAACTGCCATCAGTGAGCGCCGCCAGCCCTTCAGGATCCAAACCATTGATATCAGTTTTAATAGGATTGGTCACTTCATCAAACGGTAGCGTTGGGTTCATCGTCATCGGCTGACCATTGACATCATAAGGGACTTCATTGGTACCGCCTAACGTCTTTGGGTTTGGCAGCCCAGAGATAGGATGGCCATGACGGTCTTTCAGCATTATGTCTTTTATTTTGGTGATTTTTCCATCTGTTTGTAACTCGAACAAGCCAATACATGGTACATAGTCTGGTATTAAAAATTGCTTGCCCTTACCTGCATGACCTTCAAAGTCGGCGTTTGGCCCGCGATCAGTCAGTACATAGAATTGGTTGGCATTGGTAGGGTGTGCGGCAGCGTCTGAGCCGTAACCGCCACCTCGAATCTCCAATTGCTGATTGGGGTAGGCAGCATTGATGTGCGTTGCATCAAGCACGGTATAAGGTAAAGGACTGCCTTGCACAAACGCGTTTATATGGATAATGTCAGTACTTACAGTTTGCTTTGTCACGTTTGCTTTCCTTGCATTCATATTTTTATGAGTGAACAATAATACGAGCACCTACTGGGGTGTGTCCTCAACTCGATTGATGGTCATCTAAATGGGCTAAAAATGATTTTTGGCAAATCAAACTCAAAAAATAGCCAGCGCGTAAAACGCTCACTGGCTATGTTTAGAAACGGATTTCGGGCATTGTGAATTGACTGCTCTGAAGTATAATAGAGAGCATATCTATTATACTTTTAGCTTATCACCAACCATACCCTTAACGGTGCTTAAAATATCGGCAGGTAAAACCACCATTTTTGAATTATCAGATTCTGCCAACTCACGAATCGCTTTAATATACTGCTCACCCAACAAATAAACAATCGGCATCTCTTCTGTGCCCATCGCATTAGTGATCAGGCGAATCGACTCTTCAGACCCGCGAGCAAGTACTACCTGTGCTTCAGCATCACGACGCGAGGCTTCTAAGCGACCGTCAGCTTCTAAGATAGCCGCTTGCTTTTGGCCATCAGCACGCGTCACTGTCGCACGGCGTTGACGTTCAGCCGCTGCCTGCTCTTCCATAGCGGTTTGCATGGTATCAGACGGATTAATATCTTGGATTTCCACCGTTTTAAGCGTAATGCCCCAGTCAGAGATATCCTCAGAAATGGCATGTTTGAGTTTGGCTTTGATTTCGTCACGGCTAGACAGTGCGCTGTCCAAATCCATCTCACCGATAATGGAACGCAGTGATGTCTGTACTAAATTGCGAATACCGTACTCATAATCTTCGATACCATAGACGGCTTTGTCAGGACGCACAATATTGATGTAGGCGACCGCATTTGCGATAATAACCACGTTGTCTCGAGTAATGACCTCTTGTGATGGAATATCGAGCACGATATCTTTGGTCGTTACTTTGTAGGCCACGTCATCGACGTAAGGGATAATAAGGTTTAGCCCAGGCTCTAGCGTTTGACTATATTTGCCCAATCGTTGCACCACCCACTTATACCCTTGCGGTACAATGCGAACTCCTTTAAAAATAGTAAACACGACCAGCGCGACCAATACTATCATTACAATACTAAAACTTTCCATAACACACCCCTATTATTATACCTGCATATTTTTATTGATCACGGCCTGTGATTTCATACTGCTCACAATCAGCTCGTTACCGATGATATCAGTCACCACAACCCGCTCTCCGACAGCGATTACCTCTCCTGTGGTACGGCACATCCATTCTGCCGCCCCAACAATAGGCACACTAAAGCGTACAACACCTGCACGGTCTGGCTGCGGTTGCACGATAATCATGCCTGTCTCGCCAACGATGACACTACCACCCAACCCTGCTTTGGTACGATCCACCGATAAAGGTTTGACAAATTTGAACCACACCACCAAAAAAGCCGCAGAAAGCACCAACCAGATGATAACTTGAACAGAGACAGAAATAGGCATTAACCATGCCAATGCGGCAACTATGATGGCCGCTGCACCAAACCAAAGACTGGCAAAGGTTGGCACAAACATTTCAATAATCAGTAGCACAAAGCCTAATACCAGCCAATGCCAAGGTTCAATCATCCAAAGCATCTCCATCATTGCTACCTCACCTATCATAATCGTCTTATCTTTTAATGTATCACACTTTTAGCATTTATATTTTCTTAAAAATCATCAATATATGAGGTATGCACTACAAAAATTTATACATGAGACAGTAAAATTTTAGGCATAAAAAAAACGACCGCCGAAGCGATCGTTTTCTACTAGTAATTCACATAAATTAAAGTTTAGAATTTAGCATGTGCGCCCAAAGTAATACCACTGGCGTCTAGATCATCGCCATCGCCAATATCAATAGATGGGTAAAAATTATACATAGCTTCTACAGATACCATAGGTGTTACATTGTAGCCTAAACCTAAACCGCCTGCTACTCCTGTATCAGAAGCGCTTGCTTTAAAACTATTGCCAGCAATAATTTTATCTGTGTATTCCGCATCAACTTCATTTTTTGCTATACCTAAGCGACCTTTTGCATACAGTGATGTATTTGGAAATACATAGTCATAAGTACCGTACAGACCATATACATCAGCGCTATATTCTGATTTCTCTTCACTGTCGTTATATACTTCTTCATCACTAGTCGTTAAATATTCAGCTTCGATACCAAATGCTGGTGTAAACTTATAGCCGCCGTAAACACCATATGATATGGCATCATCGATGCTGTTAGCAACATCACCATCTGGACTGTATTGACCAACTTTTACACCAGCGTACGATTGACCTGCATAATTCACTGCTGCTTGAGCACTTACACTCAATAAAGCACCTGTTGCTAAAGTTAATAATGTTTTCTGTAAAATTTTCATTGTGATCCTTAAAGATATTTCAATCAGCAGTCGTATTTTTATAAACTGCTGTCCGTTAAAATACCATCTTGTATATAGATGATAATGATATTTTAACAATATTATCTTTAAAAGCACACAACTGTTTTTCATTTTACGTAATATAAAAAAACGACCGCCGAAGCGATCGTTTTATACTACTTAATAATCTATCAATCAAACACTTAGAACTTTAACTGTGCACCAACCGTCATAAGATCAGCATCGTTACCTAGCATGTCATACGCAGCTTCAACACTGAAGTCAGGGTTAACTGAATACCCAAGACCTACACCGCCAGCAAGATTGGTATCGTCTTTAGACTCTGATACTCTCAGTGCTCCAACATTATAATTGGCTTCTACTTCAGTTTTGGCCACACCTAACTTACCTTTGGCATATAAACCAGTATTTGGGAAGGCATAACGATAGGTACCATAAGCGCCATACGTTTTTGCGTCAATATCTCCGCCTCTGTAGTCAGCGTCATCTGAACCAACATATTCAGCTTCGATACCGAAGTTAGGATCAAAGTTGTAACCACCGTATACGCCATAAGCGGTTGGATCATCAGCACCATCAATATCTAGGTCAAACTGACCAACTTTAACACCAGCGTATGGTTGACCGGTATAGCCATTACCATAACCAACGGCTGCTTGAGCACTTACTGCAAGTAAAGAACCAGTTGCTAGGGCAAGTAGAGTTTTTTGTAAAGTTTTCATTATTAGCTCCTTAGAGGAAGTTTGGACAAACAAGTTATGTATTTTATATTGGCCTTTTGGCCCTATCGCCTTGTTCGCTAACGATGAGTACATAGTAACAAAGTATTTCAAACACTCTGTCAGTGTTTGATGGCATGAGAGTTAAGATTTGCAAGTATTTATCAGTGTGTGGGTTACAAAGGCCTAGATATGAAACTTTCTGTTACATGTCTTGATTTTGTGCAATACTTCGTACCTAGTACCACGCCATGCTTATATATGTAAAATAAAATAAGGGACAAACCCACATGCCAGTGCCTATTTCTAAGCGATTACAAGATGCCCTTGTCCAGTTGAAGGACAACCAACAATACCGTCAGTTACCAGATCTGGAGCATCAAGGGCGTTATGTCGTCAATAATGGCCAAACCTTATTGAATATCGCTAGTAATGACTATCTTGGTTTGAGCGGTGACGCAGCGCTGCAGTACGAATTTTTTGAGCACATACAACAATATCCCGCAACACAATTGCCCAAAATGAGTGCCGCCTCATCACGGCTTTTAACCGGAAATGACGCACAATTGCAACTGCTAGAAGATGAGTTACAACACTGGTATCAATTGGCAGCGGGTAAAAAAAATAGTGCGGCTACGAAGTCAACACTGGTAATGAACAGCGGCTATCATGCCAATATTGGGATTTTACCAGCCCTCACCGCCTTACCTGTCAAAACGCTCATTTTGGCAGACAAGCTGGTACACGCCAGTATCATTGATGGTATTCGCTTGAGCCAAAATAAGTTATGTACCTATCGGCGTTATCGTCATAATGATTATGAGCACTTGGCAATGTTATTGGCACAAGCTGAGGATAATGTTGAACGCATTATTATTATTACCGAAAGTATCTTTAGTATGGATGGTGACCGCGCAGACTTACGGGCGTTGGTACGCTTAAAAACATTGGACAGTCGTATTGAGCTATATGTAGATGAAGCACACGCTGTGGGGGTCTTTGGCGATCAAGGCTGTGGACTGGCCGAAGAAACGCAGACACTGACTGATATCGATTATTTGGTGGGCACTTTTGGTAAAGCATTTGCCTCAATCGGTGCGTACATCTTATGCGATGAGACGGTCAAATCATGGCTAATCAACCACATGCGCCCTCTTATCTTTAGTACCGCGTTACCACCGATCAATCATGCTTGGACACGTTTTATTTTGGCAAAAATGCCACAGTTGCAGTCGCATAGACAACATTTGGCTCAGATATCTCTACAGCTTAGCCAAGCCATCAGCCCTGCGCATCGGGTCACATCGAGTCAGCAAGAGATCGTTTATCAGTCACCCATTGTGCCTTATTTATTGGGAGACAATGCTCGAACGATTGCCAAAGCAGAGCGGCTACAAGCAGCGGGGTTTTATGCCCTACCTATCAGGCCGCCGACCGTGCCTGCCAATACGGCACGCATTCGACTAGTCATGAATGCCAGCATAAGCATGGCAGATTGTCAGCGTTTGATCGCGCACTTATAATCAATCATAAATAAAGTGGATACACGACATCATGACGAAGGACTGGTACAAATTTTTCTTGCTTGCTTATACCGTTGCTGCCAGAGGCTACAAAAAATTCTTACCAGTCCTGCTGTATCCTTTTTATATTAATCTGACTATATAACTGAGAAAACTTGCCTTAACATTGTCTTAGCAAACACTCATGATATTTTGGATTGAATAAACGTTATGGAACACCCCATTACACTAAATGAGCTGAGCGCCCGAAAGCAGAGCATCGCCCGTCATTTCGCCAAAGCCAATGACTATGATCAGCACGCTCACATCCAGCAGCATATCTGTCAGCACTTGCTGACTCTGATTGCCCATCAGCAGCAAGATAGCGTGCTTGAAGTGGGTGCTGGTACTGGTCAAATGACTCAGTTGCTAGCGGCAAATCTACAAAGCAACCGCTGGATCATCAATGAGCTTTGCGCGCAGCAAGCAAAAAACCTACAGTCCATACTGCCAAAGGCACAGCTGCGTATAGGTGATGCAGAAACGATAGATTTAGCGACCAACCACAGTTTGATTGTCAGTGCCAATGCGATACAGTGGTTTGATGAGCCGTTACGTTTTATATCGCAGTCATCAACTCGGCTACAAGCGGGCGGCCAGCTATTACTCAGTACTTTTACACCTGATAATTTTTTGCAAATTAAAGCCCTTACTGGGAAAGGACTGGCTTATCCAAGCGTGGCAGCATGGCGTTCAGCATTAGAGGATACCAAACTTAAGAACGCTCAGCTATCGACTCAGCGCTTCGACATACCGTTTGCACGGCCGTATGACGTACTAAAACACATGAAAATGACCGGCGTGTCAACCAACCAAACCCAACGGCGCAGTACAGCAGACAATCAAAATACCGCCCCTTTTGTTTGGACAAAAGCGCGTTTGCAACAGTTTGAGCAGGCATATTGGCAACAGTTCTCAGGACAAGATAAAGAGGGACAACCCTGTGTCTATCTAACTTATGAAGTGCTTATCATTGATGCTTATCGGTCATAAAAACTATCAATTATAAAAACCATCAGCCATAAAAAAACGCACCTCGAAAGGTGCGTTTTTTGTCTTTACTGACTGGCTCTACTGATTAGCGTTAAGAAATATTATTTCTTATCGTCATTGACTTCAGTGAACTCAGCATCAACGACGTCATCATTGGCTTGGTTTCTGCTTTCAGCATCGTCCGCGCCTTGTTGGAACTGGCTTGGATCCATGCCTTCTGCTCCAGCACCGCTGTCAGCATAAATCTTCTGACTAACTGGCAAGAAAGCATTGTCTAACGCTTCAAGCTTGGCTTTGATGTCATCATGATCATCTTCTTTAATCACTGCTTCAAGCTCAGTGATGGCCGTTTCTACGGTTGATTTTTCTTCAGCAGTGACTTTGTCTTCTGCTTCTTTTAGTGCTTTTTGTACCGCATGGATACGACCATCTGCTTCGTTACGCACTTGCGCTAGATTAGCGAATTTCTCGTCTTCTGCGGCATTGGCTTCTGCATCGCGAACCATTTGTTCGACTTCTTCGTCCGACAAACCAGAATCCGCTTTGATCTGGATGCTTTGCGCTTTACCAGTGCCTTTGTCAGTTGCTGAGATGTTCATGATACCATCAGCATTGATGTCAAAAGATACTTCAATTTGTGGCAGACCACGTGGTGCTGGTGGAATATCCGTCAAATCAAAACGACCAAGCTGTTTGTTTTGGTTAGCGATTTTACGTTCACCTTGATATACCTGAATCGTTACTGCTGGCTGGTTGTCTTCAGCCGTTGAGAACACCTGTGATTTCTTGGTAGGAATCATCGTGTTTTTCTCGATAACTGGTGTCATCACACCGCCCATCGTTTCGATACCAAGGGTCAATGGCGTTACATCAAGTAGTAGTACATCTGTTTTTTCACCAGACAATACCGCACCTTGAATCGCCGCGCCCGCTGCTACCGCTTCGTCAGGGTTCACGTCTTTACGTGGTTCTTGACCGAAGAACTCTTGTACTTTTTGTTGTACCAGTGGCATACGTGTCTGACCACCAACTAAGATAACATCATCGATGTCACCAATTTTAATGCCGGCATCTTCAAGCGCAATTTTACAAGGGCCCATGGTGCGTTGTACCAACTCTTCAGTGAGACTCTCTAGCTTTGAGCGACTGATGGTCACGACCAAATGCTTAGGACCACTGCTGTCTGCGGTGATATATGGCAAGTTCACTTCGGTGCTTTGGGCACTAGATAGCTCAATTTTCGCTTTTTCTGCCGCTTCTTTTAGACGCTGCATCGCCAATGAGTCACCTTTTAGGTTGACGTCTTGGTCTTTTTTGAATTCATCAGCCAAATAATCAATCAAAGCTGAGTCAAAATCTTCACCACCAAGGAACGTATCACCATTGGTCGCAAGTACTTCAAACTGTTGCTCGCCATCGACATCAGCGATTTCTATGATTGAGATATCAAAAGTACCACCGCCCAAGTCATATACAGCAACCGTGCTATCGCCTTGCTTTTTGTCCATACCATAAGCAAGAGCAGCAGCAGTTGGCTCGTTGATGATACGTTTTACATCAAGACCCGCAATTTTACCTGCGTCTTTTGTGGCTTGACGCTGTGAGTCATTAAAGTAAGCAGGTACCGTTACAACGGCTTCAGTCACGCTTTCACCAAGATAGTCTTCTGCTGTTTTTTTCATTTTTTTCAAGATTTCAGCAGAAACCTGTGGTGGCGCCAGTTTTTTACCGTTCACTTCTACCCATGCATCACCATTATCCGCTTTGGCAATTTTGTAAGGTACCATGCCGATGTCTTTTTGCACGACTTTGTCATCAAAACGACGACCGATCAAACGCTTGATCGCAAACAACGTATTGTTTGGGTTGGTTACCGCTTGACGCTTGGCTGATTGACCAACCAAAATTTCGTCATTTTTATAGGCGACGATTGATGGCGTTGTACGAGTACCTTCAGCATTTTCGATGACCTTAACCTTGTCACCTTCCATGACGGCAACACATGAGTTGGTTGTACCTAAATCAATACCAATTACTTTACCCATAATCAATTACTCCTAATTGTTTTAAATATAAATTTTGTTTATTCTGACCACAGTCGGTCACTTGTTGCTTTATATCGGTTTACTTATTGATTTTTTCAAGGCAATAAGTCCGCAAAAATGGTCTTTCGTGTGACTTTTTGTGAAAATCCTTAATATTAGTAAGGTTTACCACTTTTAAATACTATTAACGTGAAAATGTGACGTTAAATTCCTATTGTCCGACACGTACCATAGCTGGGCGCAATAGGCGACCGTTCAGGCTATAACCCTTTTGCAACACTGTTCCGACGGTATCTGCTTCTGCATCTGCGTCAATACCGACCGCTTCATGCAGATCAGCATTGAATTTTTCACCTTGTGGATCAACCGCTTCGACGCCATTTTTATTCAATACAGCGACTAGCGCTTTATGGGTCAGTTGTACCCCTTCGGCGACTGGATCGTTGGCCTCAGCATTTTCAATAGCACGCTCTAAGTTATCAACAATCTCTAATAATTCTCTGGCAAATTTTTGTAGGGCAAATTTTTTGCTTTTATCTGCTTCTTGTTCCATGCGTTTTTGGGCGTTGTAAGCTTCTGCATTGGCACGAGCCGTGCCTTCTTTTGCTTGCTTAACTTCGCCTTCTAACTCAGCAATACGTGCTTTAAAAGTATCAAGATCGATTTCAGTATGGATAGTCAGATCTTCATCTGAGTTATGTTGTGGATCAAACTCATTCATGGTTTCTTCTAAAATACTGTCGCTGTGCTCAATATTATCATGCGCCACATTTTGCTCAGGGGATTCGTGGTTGGTGTTTTTCTCGCTCATGATGGCTCCTTAGAATGTTAATAATGACGGTTAATATAGAACACAATAAACCCGCTAATCGCGAGTCATACCGTGCTCTTATTAGAGACTAAACGGTTCTTACTCATTGTTGTTATTGATGCGTTTTACTAGCTGTTTGATAAAGGTGACGGCTACAAATTTCAAGCCCAAAACGTAGGAATTTTTCTCATTTACAACAAATACGGTGTCAATACGTCACTAAACACCGATAAAAGACTTTTTATTGCCCTGCACGAATAGCATGGTCTGGCACAACTCAATATTTTTTAGCACATTTAAGTGACCGTTGATTGCACTATAGTCGATACCAAATAAAATGGATGTACAACACTATGATGCGAGACTGGCACAAATTTTTCTTGCTTACTGTGCCTGCGCAGCTCGATGCTACAAAAAATTCATTCCAGCCCCGCTGACGCTCTTTATGACCTGACTATGTCAATTGACTTGAGGACACGCTTTAATACTTCAATACTTCAATACTTTAGTAATTACCAAAAAACACGCTGTTTTTTATCTGACTCCTTTATCATAGCGGCAAACAGTATCACTTATCTTAAAGTAAGCACCAATGTGTAACAACGGATACTGACCATTATTTATGAGAAGTGTTATGTCTAATTCAACCGTACTAAATTCAACTGTACTGTCAGTTAATACCTTATTGAACAAAGCCTTGATGACGTTGAAGCTCGCCTCGATAGAGCCAGTAAATAACGGCATAGAAAAAAACGGGTCTCAAAAGCAGCCCATGACCGTTAAAGAAAAAATGCTTAGCTACACCCCGATACCCACCTATAATCCTCACACATTACACCATGCCATGAAAGGTCTAGGCTATTTGCCAACGCCCATTTTAGAAAGCTTGGTTGGTTATCTGGACGGGCCTACGTCAAAACAATATCTGCACGCCAATGCCCATCTGCGTTTGATTTTGGCTATAAACAGTAAACTTAAAACCCCACTAGAGCTTACGCCAATGCGTGAGCTACGCGAAAAATTTGCCGCCGATGCAGTGGCCATGCAAACGCCAAAAGTATGGAAGCAAGCGAGTGGTAGTGTGCTCAGCAATATAAAACACTTTACCAAAAAAGGGCACACGCCAATTCGCTGGGAAGACAAAATGATTGCCCATGCTGACGAAGGTGACATGACGATTCGTTGCTATCAAGCAGGACTTCGCTCTAATGGTATGAGCTTAAAAAAACGCCGTAGCCACAACCCTGATGACACGGTGATGTTGTTCTTTCATGGTGGCGGGTTCTGTATTGGTGATGTCGATACTCATCATGAGTTCTGTCATGCTATTTGTGAGCAAACTGGTTGGTCGATTGTCAGTGTTGATTATCGCTTGGCGCCTGAACACTCATCTCCATCTGCGTTGAGAGACTGTATCACCGCTTATGCTTGGGTGGCTGAACACTGCCATACACTGAATGCGTCACCATCACGCATTGTCCTAGCGGGTGATAGTGCTGGTGGTGGACTGTGCACCCTGCTTGCCCAGCAGCTGACTGCGCCATCTGAAACTTTGTGGCGAGATGTGGGTATCGATGGTCAAAAGACATTTACGTTATTAAAAAGCCTACCCAAACCACTGGCGCAAATGCCTTTATATCCGGTTACTGATATCGAGACAGATTACCCGAGCTGGGAGTTGTATGGTGAAGGGTTACTATTAGATCATGCCGATGTGGCGGTATTTGATGCCGCTTGTTTTGAAAACAGTCTATTACCACGCCAGCATGTACTCAATTCTCCAATGCTCGGTGATAACAGTCAAGTATGTCCCACTTATATTGTTGCCGCTGAATTAGACGTATTGCGTGATGAAGCGTTGGCTTATGCCAAGCAAATAAAAAGCCATGGCATCCCAGTCAGAACCTATACCGTACTTGGTGCGCCGCATGGCTTTATTCACTTTATGAGCGTGCATAGCGGCTTAGGTCAAGAGACACACAATATTATCAATGGCTTTGCGCGCTTTGTACGGGACACAGTGAGTAGCCAATCTCAGTTAGCGGCGTAGCTATAGTTGAAATACTTTAGAGTCGCTACAGTATTGCTGGTGTAAATTTTTTGCAGCCTCTGTCTGCGAAGGAACAGCAAGCCAGAAAAATTTGCACCAGCAGTACGTGTTGTATTGATATTACTTTTCACCGACTATAGTTATCAGGGCATCAGTGCTTTTTGCCAACAGTGTCACCAGTCAGGCTGATTAACCAAATCTCTGAGCGCGACCCCAATCGAAAAGGAATACCCCAAAAGCCATAACCAGAGGACACTACAAAGTGACCATTGCCAATGGCTTCATACCCATAACCTACTCGATTGATGGCATTTACAATAAAATTCGCTGGAAATATCTGACCATTATGAGTATGCCCTGATACTTGCAGATCAATTGATAACTGACTGTGTTCAGTAATATCGCTCGGTCTATGATCGAGCAGTATGATTGGCTGCTTAGTATCCACTTGCGCCAATAGCTCAGTGGTCGCCACGCGTTGATGCTTGTGGTTATCAAAACGACCAATCAACCAAACGGCTGTGCCCTCGTGCTCTATACACAACGCTTCATCGTTTAACAATTTTACGCCAGCACCGCGCAGCGCCTCACTGATCGATTGCTCATGACCATATAAGTCATGATTGCCCAATGTGGCATAAATCCCATATGGCACACTAGCAGATAGCTGAGTCAAGTTGGCTGCCATATCATAGTCAGAAAACGCCTGTGTGTTGTCATCCATGATATCGCCTGGCATAAGCAATATATCTGCTTTATTTTGCACAATAAGGCGCTGTAGCCTGTCTATCGCCCCACCGCCGAACAATCGCCCGATGTGTAAATCGCTGGCTACCGCAATCTTTAATGTTCTAGCAAGCGGCTTGTCGATATGCACAGACAATTTGCGTACGATAGGGACGTAGGCATTGTATAACGCATAGATAAACAGTCCCAAAAACACAACCAACGCCAGCGCTCGTAAGGCAAAATCGACCAATGCAGAATTACTTACTGCCTCGCCCATAAGTGAGGTGATTAACCCATATCCGCCATATACTAAACTGGTCCCTAAGGCCGTGAGTAGCGTAAAATGCATGACCAACATCCAACCACTAACCCAGCGATAACTATTGGTAAACGCTCTTTTGACACTTAATATCAACAATCCGTTAGTGATGATAAATATAGTAGACCATATGACAATCTGGAGCGTTGAGGTTGTCCAAGGCTGTAGCCACCATTGCAAGCTCACAGCCGCGCCCAAACTAAAGAGTTGTAATAGCAAAAAAATGGTGATAAAAAATGCGTAGCGCATGAATATCCTTTATGATGTTTCACATGAAACCTAATCTCATACAATTGACAACTATGTTTCACATGAAACAATAGCGAAATTCTTACTCCTGCTCTGTTAACGCTTGCTTAAACGTTGGTTGTTTAAACTCGTACCCTGCCTCCAGCAATGCGTTTGGCAACACTTTTTGTCCATCAATCAGCAGCGTCGACATTTCACCAAACATCAGCTTGAGTAAAAACTCCGGTAATGTGAAAAAGGTTGGACGATGTAGCCACGCTCCCAGTGCTTTGGTAAAAGTATGATTGGTCACAGGATTGGGCGCTGTCAGGTTATATACGACCGCTGGCGTGTCATTTGCCGTTTTTAAGACATTATCACGACTATTCACATTGGCATGGTGTCCTTCACTAGCATGGTGTCCTTCACTAGTATGATCAGCCAAATGCTGTTCAATGATAAATATCGCCGCCCCCACCCAATCCTCATGGCTAATCCAACTCATTATCTGTTTACCATCGCCCAACTTTCCCCCGACACCCATTTTGAATGGTGTCAAAAGCTTACCAAGCATTCCACCTTCAGGATGAATCACAATACCCGTACGCACAATAGCCACAGGTACGCCATGGTTCGTGGCTTTGAGCGCTAACTGCTCCCAGTCATCACACAACTTATGGGCAAAATCTGTCTCAAAACCACTGCTTTCAGTCAAAGTTTTGTCCCCTTGCGTACCATACCAGCCAATCGCTGACCCACTGATCAATAATTTGGGCTTCACTGTCGTACGATTAATAAATGCTAGTAAGGCGTTGGTCGGTTTGATACGGCTGGCAAGCAATTGCTCTTTGCGCTCATCGCTCCACCGCGAGTCGGCAATACCTGCACCCGCAAGATTGACAATAACCTCAAAGCTCATATCAGACTGAGCAAGTTCTTCATAAGTCATCATACTGATATCGTCAGGATGTGCCTGACTGCTATCACGCGTGAGCCACGTAATGTTTACGTTTTTGTTTTGCACGCGATATCGTGCCATCAACTCTCGACTAAACGCACTGCCTAAAAAGCCCGAACCACCACTGATTAAAATATTCATGCCCCACTCCTTATGTTTTGTACCTCATTGTCTAAAAGACGATAACCCTTGATAATAATCGTGTTCTTTTTCGCCCATATTGTCAAAACGGCTTTTACATGACTTTGGTAAAGCCATGAAGCTAGCAATCGCGGAATTGATGGCACCAAACATCCCTATGGTAATCATAAATACAAATAATACGCCAACTTCTATCAATGAATTTATGCTCAGATATAAAACAATGGCACCCATATAAATCGCTGACGTTATAAAGCCAATTACAAACGTCGTTCTTATACTTTTATGATCACCGCGCCATATCTTTTTACTAGCAACGAAAATACCCGTTAATAAAGCAGGAATAAAACCAAGTAAGCCAACATATAACAATGGCTGATAACCAATTTGAGCAAAATCAGCATCCCTAAAGATAAACAACAAAAACAGCTGTGCTATCAATCCGCCAACCACACTGCCAATGCCTGCAAACAAAATAATCACTTGTGAATAAGGATATGAATCTACATTATTATTCATTTTCATTATATTTACCCTACTAACCTTAGTTGTTAAGTTAGTATAAATAGCTCGTTGGTAACGATAATGGATTTGCCATGGATAATTGATGATTGTTTATTTAACTTATCGCTCTAACTTATGACTTTGGTAAGAAGAATAATCCTGTTAAATATCCACTAATACTTCCAATCATGGTAGCAAAGATACAAGCAGCAAGTGAAAAAGTGAAGTTGTTAAAACCCATAAGTAACAAAGCGCAAATAACCGTCGATATTGTACCGATGATAGCTGACTGTGATAAACCTTTGTCATTACGGTATAGCTTCAAACTCGCAACCAAACAACCAGTCAATATTGCAGGAATTAAGCCTAGCAACGAACCAAGAAATGCAAAGGTAGGTATTGCTAATAGAGCTAGCACTAGTGACCCAACAATACCCTGCAAAACAGCTTCTAAAACCATAAACATGGCTATCACCAATCCTATTACTCCGCCACCGATAGCTCCACCGAAGAATGAATATGCTGTTATAACATTTGCTTTTGGATAGTTCTCACTACTTTTATTAGAATCTGAACCCATGACGATATCCTTAGAAATAGTTTTTTCTAGTTACTGGTTAAATCTATTAACTCAAGCGTTCAGCATCTTCTTATAACGTCGTTAATGCTGACATATCTGCTCATCACACTAAGAAAAACGCTTACGAATCGGACACTCACTATCATTATTACTTTGATTTTTGTCTTTTAATTTATTCCAGCGATTATTTATCGATTCCGTAACAGTCGTCATATTTGGCAATACATGCTGTTTGGTAAGATGCGGCGCTACTGTATCTAAGCGCCTTGCCAGTTCAGGCAGATGGTTGGAGGGCACAGCGGGAAATAGATGATGCTCTACGTGATAGAGCAGATTAAAAGTCAGCAGGTTGACCAATGGATTACGCTCGGTGCGGGCTATCGTCTCATCACAATCATGATGCACGCCCCACACTGCGATAATACCGACACTGGCATTGGCGAGCATCATGATCAACAGGTGATAGACCAGTACTCGCGTTAGCATCTCAAGAGCAAAGACGTGAAACACGGTCAACACAAGCGCAACGATGACGATTAAAGCAATCAAACCAAACTCTAACCAAATGATACGTTGATTGCGATGGCTACTTAGGCGTAATCCTTGACGATAGATATCAAACCGATAGGTCACGCCACCTAGCATCGCTTGCCACCATGGCAGTTTTGCCAAACTGCCTTCGATATCACTGTCCCCGAGCGGGTTGCGGTGATGCTCCATATGTGTGGCGCGGATGCTGTGCAAACTTGTTATTAGCAGCACACTAAGCAGCAGCAATAGAACGGTGGTCAGACGTTTACTCGTACCCAAGCTATGATGATAGCTATCATGAGCTTGGCGAAAAGCAGCAGCGAAAAATAAATAAGAAGCGCCGCACGCCAGTACGTACCAGAATTGACTGGCAAACCACCATGACAGCAATAAAAACGGATAAGGCAAAATGATGTTGTAAGCGATTTGACCGCGAGTTAACTGACGTAAGTCTTGCCACTCGACTAAAGCAATTGCCCTTTTAATCGATCGCGCTTTGTTATTGTGTGTTTGATTCGCTTTCATTTTACACATCCATTTGTCGTTGCGATTAAGAGAACGGATAAGAGCCTTAAAATTACATTTATTTCTGTCAAAACAGAAATAAATACTTAAATTTTTTATTTTAAATGTGCCGTTACTATTAACGTAGAACTTTTTTAATACTCGCGCCCAGTTTTAATATCTTTTTGAGTGCGCTTGTCGGTAACCTAAGCATCTCAGAGGACCATGTAGTCACAGTCTCAACGAACTCTTGTGTTTCACGGATACGGGTTTTTACATCATTGTTCTCGTGTTCAAACTCAGGACTGTCCATCAGCTCTTGTAAGAACTGCACGGTTGGATCAAGTTCACGCTTTTGACGTTCAACCACGATAATACGTGCCAACTCCCAAACATCAGTATTGGTTGTAAAATGATCACGACGATCTCCCAATATTGAAACCTTCTGTACCAAACCCCAGTGCTGTAGCTCTTTAATACTGTTAGAGACATTAGAGCGAGCCACCCCAAGCGTATCAGTGATCTCTTCAGCATTTAGAGGTTTGCCAATGATATATAACAATGCGTGAATCTGCGACATGGTGCGGTTAACGCCCCACTGCGAGCCCATCTCACCCCAATGTAAAATAAATTTTTCGGTGACGGGGTTTAATTTCATGACAAATACTCACTTAATTATTTATAAACTTTTAATTAGCTACTTACGCTATCTTGCGCCATTCTTTTATTTCTGTCAATACTGAAATAAATATAAAGTTTAGCACTGAAACAATCATGGCATATCTAGTAGACCATGATTGTTAGCGGATAACTGACCCTGTTTTTGCATCACGTATTTGACTTGGCAACGTATAGCCCAATGTCTCAGCCTGCAAGTAACTGATTTGCTCACCGAAATAAATATATGCTTCAGAAAACGTACTGGCTGGCGACTGTCCTGATAGATTACAGCTGGTAGAAACCAATAGCCCAAACGGATTATGGGCGCTGACCAATTGCTCACAAAGCTTACGGACAAGAGGATGAGCAATCACTCGCACTGCTACCGTCTGATGCTGACCAGTGATCCATGAGGGAATAGTAGTAGCAATGGTCTGCGGGACAGGCAATAGCCACGTATGTGCTTGCTGATATTCTAGGTCTACATTGTCACTGTCCGTTTGCCAGCTCTTTAGGATAGACTCGCGTTGCGCGTTATCCAGCGAAGCTAATAAAGGCGCTATACGATCTGCGCTATCAGTAACGACGATCATACCTTTTTCTTCGGGACGCTGCTTGATGGCCAAAATACGTTGAACGGCTGCTTCATTATAAGGATCACAGCCAATGCCCCATACGCTCTCGGTTGGGTACGCAAGTAATTGACCTGCTTTTAGAGAATTGGCTGCTTGGATAACAGAAGGTGCGATTGTAGAGGTAGATTGGTTCATGGCTTGAATAGTTTATGATAAGGAATGCGTAAATAATAACACAGCCGCTGCTTTAGATTAGATAATGAAAACTAGAAACGGCCAAAAGGCGTTGCGCCCTCCATAGACTCTATGATTTGAGCAAGACAGCATGGTTGTTCTAAACACGACTGTTATTCTAAAGACGTAAGTACCGTCCACCTTGTACATTGATAACGCCTAATAACTCAAGTTCCACCAGCTGCCCTATTAGCTGCGGTGCTGTCATTTCGGTCGCAATGATGAGCGCGTCTAGATCTTGCCCATGCCAATCAAGCTGCTCGTAAACCACCCTTAAATGCTCAGGTACGACGATAGCGCTACGAGGAGATTTGATGTTCGATGGCGACAGCTGGCTGGTATCCCCCACCGCCATTTTATCTAGATCTGTAGGATGAGAAGGATGACGATTATCCAATTGAGGGTCATTGGTACTGGATGTAGAAGAACTAGAAAGACTGGCTGACTGATGTGAATGGCGACGGTAAGCCAACTGACTATTCACATCTTCGATGACTTGCTGAGGATGATAAATCAATGTTGCCCCTTCACGTATCAAATGATGACAGCCCTCAGCGTTGCTATTGTCAATATGACTGGGTATCGCAAAGACTTGCTTGCCCTGCTCAGAGGTGAGGCGTGCGGTAATCAATGAGCCACTTTGAACCTTGGCTTCTGTCACAATCGTCGCCAAGCTCAACCCAGCCACCAAACGATTACGACGGGGAAAGGTATGCTTGTGTGGCTGAGTATGCGGCAATAGCTCACTGATAATGCAGCCACCTTGCTCAATAATCTGGGCAAATAATTGATCACGATGATTGGGATAATTTATGTCTATACCTGTACCCATCACCCCAACCGTGCGACCTTGATATTCAGAATCCGCCTGCGCCAAAGCACCCAAATGGGCACGCTTATCTACTCCCATAGCGAGACCACTGGTGACAATATAACCTGCCTGCGCTAAATATTGCGCCATATCAAACGTGATTTTTTGTGCATGTGCGGTGGGTTTTCGGCTGCCAACGATAGCGATTTGCGCTTGCTGTAAGCGCGCTTTATCACCACGGTAAAACAATAAAGGCGGTGGGTCGTAGATTTGCGAGAGCTGTGCGGGATAATAAGGCTGATCGGCAAATAACAGACCATATCGACCTGCGGTTAATGCCTGTTGGATCTTGTCGATATTGGCGCACGTTTGCTCAGGCTGTTCATGACGTTTGAGATGGGTATGATGAATACCAAGCTGTCGCCAAGCATCCACTTTGGCCTGCCATGCAAGCTGTGCATGACCAAAGGAGGTGATGAGCTTATGATACGAAGACAGTGACGCATTCACCTCATACCACAGCGCCAATATGGCACGCTGATCGTCGGTTAATAAAGAAGAGACGGCCGTCATAATCATATATCTCGTACAAACGAACTTAGCGTGGTTCATTTTACGAACCGGCGATAGTTTATACCAATCCCAAAAGTTAGAGTAGCAAGGAAAACGAGTGCAAGTACTACGCATGGTAAGCTAAACGAGTGTGACGCAGCTAATCAGGTCTTTTGGGTTTGGTATTATTTACAGATAAGGCGGTGGTAACAGCTGATCGCCAACATTAATAGGCAGCTCAGACTCTAGCACATAAGCATAACTAATATGATCAAAAGTATTAAAGATCATGACCATACCGCTTTGCTCATTTGGTAAGCGTACTGGCATATCGTTGTCTTTGGTATCACGCACCAATGGCCCTTTTTGGTAAACCGTCAGCACATCACCTGGTTTTGCGCCATGTGTGCTACCAAGGTTGACAGCAACCACGCTGCGTTTGGCCGCTGAGCTGATTGAGTCCATCACGCGTACAATCAAACCACCGCGACTGACAGACGCAGGAGTTGGATAAAACACGGGTGGAATTGAGTTGTTCAATTCAACGAATACGCGATCACCTTCGCGCACTTCTTTACCGTAACTGTCTGTGAGCTGTAAGCTTGTGACACCGTTACTTTCTGTAGAAGTCACCAATCCTGTCGCTACTTGTGTGACTTCTAAACCGATAACTTCTTGCGTTTTAGGATCAACATACAGCTCACCTTCACGGTAGATACCATAGCGCTGACCGACGATCAGCGGCACGCCTTTGGCATAAACCTTGTCACCCGCTGCAGTGATCAAATTACGGTTCTTAGATGCTAAAATATAAGGCGTGGTGTTGAAATCTTGTGGATTGACGATGACGGTCTTATCCAACCAGTGTTGAATAGCTGACCATGGAATAGGCGGAATACTGTTGGCAGTTGAGGTCACTGCGACCGTACTGGCAACCACATTGCCTGTTAATTGTTTCTCAACTCCAGCACAGCCCTCGCCCGTATCCACGCCAATGAGTGTTTTACCTTGAATGACGCATAAAATAAGAATGTCATTTGGATAAATAAGATTTGGGTTTTTGATTTGTTTATTGGTCGCCCAAATCTCTTTCCAGCGCCATGGGCTATCTAAATAGCGCCCTGAAATATCCCACAACGTGTCGCCTTTTTTGACGACATAACGATTGGGGGCGTCCGCTTTGATGGTTGGTGGCGGATTATTAGCGTAGGCAGTGGTCATCAGCATTGCACTGCTAAACGTTGTGATTAACAGGGCTTTTACTGCCGTTTTTAAGCTCATTTTCATTATTATATCCACAATGTGTCACGCTGTTTTGGCCAGTGTTGTGTCTAAAAAAGCGCCAAGCACAATCGTGAAAAGCTGGCGCTGTTTCTAATATTACAATCATATCCACCATAACACAATAATAAACAATTTATTACAATGTTGTAACTTTTTTGTGGATTTTTTCTTTTCAATTACTATGAAAACAGAATGTTAGTTACCCAGCATTTAAACGGGATTTGGCGTGACATGCTGACGTATCTGCTCGGCGACTAGCTCGGCCTTGTTGTCTAGTATCACCACGTGTTGCGGCAAGCTTTCTAGCCCTTCTGTATGGGCAGGACGAGCAATGTCTATGTGGCCGATCGCTTCAACGATAGTATCAGCAAACTTCACAGGTAATGCAGTCTCTGCACAGATGATAACTTCACCATCTAACTGTAGCTCTTTGGCGACCTTGATACCATCGGCCGTATGCGGATCGACCAGCTCACCATGCTGCTCATAAAGTGCCTTGATGGTTTGTAGACGGTCACTATGGGTAGATTTACCCGCAGCAAAACCATAACGCGTATTGACCGCTTCCATCACATCAGACAAATCAAAACCTTGGCCTGATTTTACCCCGTCAAATAATTCGTGAACGCGAGCCGTGTCTTTATCTAATAATAAATACACAAAACGTTCGAAGTTTGAGGCTTTTGAGATATCCATTGAAGGACTTGAGGTGATGTAGGTTTGTGCGGTCGGGCGTGGCTGATACGCCCCTTGGTTAAAGAAGTCGTTTAGTACGTCGTTTTCATTGGTGGCAACGATTAAACGCTCGATTGGCAAGCCCATTTCACGAGCGATATGACCCGCACAAATATTGCCGAAATTGCCTGATGGCACGCTAAAGCTCACTTTTTCATCATTGCTCGTCGTGACAGCAAAGTACGCTTTAAAATAATAAACAATCTGCGCCAGTATGCGACCCCAGTTGATAGAGTTGACCGTGCCTAAGTTATACGCTGCTTTAAACTCAGCGTCCTGTTGCAAGGCTTTGACGATATCCTGACAATCATCAAACATCCCATCAATCGCGATATTATGGATATTGTCATCGGTCAAGCTATACATTTGCGCGCGCTGAAATTCACTCATTTTTCCGTGCGGTGACAGCATAAAGACTTCGACATTTTCTTTGCCACGCAGGGCATACTCTGCCGCACTACCCGTGTCGCCGCTGGTGGCACCAATAATGGTGATACGCGCATCTTTTCTTTTGAGCACATATTCAAAGGCATTGCCCAAAAACTGCATGGCAACGTCTTTAAATGCTAGCGTTGGACCGTTTGATAATCCCAAAATGTATAAATTGTCTTCAAGCTTGCGTAAAGGAACAATCTCCGCGCTGCCAAATACGTCAGCGGTATACGTACGCTCAATGATATCTTGTAAATCCGTCGCAGGAATATCAGTGGCAAAACGCTGCATAATCGCCATGGCAAGCTTTGGATAGCTAAGCGTACGCCATTCATCAAGTACCGCACTGTCAATATGCGGATAATGCTCAGGCAACATCAGACCGCCGTCTGGTGCAAGCCCCATCAAAAGCACATCACTAAAATCCATCGGCGCTGTCTGACCACGGGTACTGATATATTTCATTAGATAATCCTGTCTATAATGAGATGATTAGTTAAAACGGTTTATTCAGCAGTTTTATGCAATAACGCATAATAAAAACCATCACCGCTTTCGCTATCAATTGGCAAGCACTGGCGACCGATGGTTTGGGCAATACCCCAACTACAATCTTCGGTAAATTCAATTGCGACCGCATCATTATGATAGCTGATAAAGTCCTGCATTTGCTCGACGTTTTCTTGCTTTAGGATAGAGCATGTTACATAGAGCAGATATCCACCCGCTTTGAGCTGTGGCCACAGATTGTGCAATATATCGGCTTGTAACAATGCAGTTTGTTCGACGTCTTCTTCAGTACGCAAGATACTAATATCAGGATGACGACGAATGACGCCCGTCGCAGTACAAGGAGAATCAAGCAATATTGCATCAAATACGGGCTCATTGGTAGCCGCTTTTTTATTTTTTCCATGCTGCCATCTGGTAGCGTCGGCACAAACAATATTTAGCGCAATATTTTTTTCAGCTTGCTCTAAATCATGCTGCGTTAAGGTCAAACGCTGTAAGTTGTCATAAATACGTTCGATACGCGGTGCTTCGTTGTCGATAGCAGTCAGCTTGATTTTAGAAACAGACGATGGCGCTTCCGTATTTTCTTGTTTCACGTGAAACAACGGCGACTGAACATCTGAGCTGAGCAACTCTAACCAATGCGCAAGCTTGCCACCTGGTGCTGCGCAAGCATCTAGAATATGTATCTCACTGTTATCATCTTCAGTATTATCAGGATCGGTAACTGTAGCATTTAGCCTAGCAATCAATGCTTTGTGGATAATTGGTGCAGCAAGTTGCGCATGCATGTCTTGCACGCTAGCAGCGCCTTGGGCAAATTGCGGTAAAGCATTCACGGCGGTGGTCTGATGCAACCTTAGCCCTTTGGTTGATAGCGTTACAGAAGCGGCAGCATCTGACGAACCGTCCAGTTGTAAGCCACTTATTATCTCAACCAAGTCTGCGTCCACTTCGGCACTGTATAATTCTTTTTGATAGTCATCTATCGATGTAACAGCTGTATTCACTCGCAAAAACATCGGTGCAGCTTGGCGCAAGCCTTGGGTCAGCTCATCGTACTGCTCACTCCAATCTTGCTTAAGCTGATAAGCGAGCCAATTCGGTAGGCTGTGCTTTTTATCGCATTTCTTACGAAATTTGCTAGGGTTTTTGGCGACTTTACGCAAGATGGCATTGATTAAACCCGTCGCATGCGCAAATTCAATCTCTTTTGCCGCTTCAACCGTTTCATGAATCGCTGCATGATCAGCCACTTCTAAATACAGCAACTGCACTAGCCCTACTTGAATCGTGGTACGAACCTCAATCTCATCAATAGGATTGTCTGCCAACGTGTCGAGCAATCGCGCTAACGCATACCATTGACGCAATGTCGTTAATAACAACGCATGAGCAAAACCTTTATCACCATCGTGCAGACTGTTTAGTAATGGATCAAGCACGCTTGCAAGCGACTGACCGTTTTGAATAGCCAATAAGGTGCGAATGACACGTACACGTACGCTGCCATTCATAATGAGGTTACTAGATGGTTTGAGCTTGTTGTTTCGTGGCGCAGTGTTGGTTTGTCTCATTAAATTGGATTTCCTTGACGTATGATTGATAGCGTCTGATAAAAGTTGGATTGTTTGGTATCAAATTAAGAATATTAAAATAAACAGGGTGAAACTGTATGAATTTGGCGGGCGTTATTTCGAATCGGTCGTGAATTGATCGCCATCATTTAATTGGTTGCCATGGCAGATTTGCTCAGCGGTCATCGGCTTACCGCCAGCAAACTGCAATTCGGTAATGGCTAAAGTACTGGCTGATGGCTCAATACCTTCTACTTTACTCTCTTGTTTAGTATCAGCTTGTTTAGTATCTGCCTCTTTACCACAAGCCACCAATATCGCTTTGCGTCCAACGCTGATGACCGTGCCAGCAGACTGATTGGTTTTCTGCGTGGTATTGATAGGCAAGCTGGCTAGAATTTTGACGCGCTGCCCTGCCAAAAAAGTATAAGCACCTGGCCATGGTGTCAATCCGCGAATTTTTCGCTCAATTTCAGTAGCTGATTGTGTCCAGTCGATTTCGCCTTCGGTTTTGATAAGCTTTTCGGCATAATTGGCTTGACTGTCGTCTTGAGGTACAGCCTGCACTTGATAATGTGCCAAGTCTTTTAGCACGGTGACAATGGCGGTCGCGCCAAGCTCAGCCATCTTATCATGTAGGCTGGCAGCGGTATCATTAGCCTCGATAGGAGCGCTGACTTTATAGATCATATCGCCCGTATCTAAGCCTTTATCCATCTGCATAATAGTGATGCCTGTCTCGCTATCACCAGCCAATAACGCGCGATGAATAGGGGCAGCACCGCGCCAGCGTGGTAATAACGAAGCATGAATATTTAGGCAGCCATGCGTGGGCGTGGTCAACACACCTATAGGCAAAATAAGCCCGTAAGCGGCGACAATCATGACGTCTGGTTGATAAGTACGCAAAGTTTGCCGCGCTTCCATGCCTTCTGTACTGGATTTTTTAAAGGTAGCTGGTTGTTCAACGGCAATATTATGATTTAATGCCACTTGTTTGACGGCAGACGCTGATAATTTCTGACCACGTCCTGCCTTACGATCAGGTTGCGTATATACTGCAACGATGTCTATATTCAGAGCGTCTTGCTGCTGAATGAGCGAGATGAGACTACTGGCAGCAAACTCAGGCGTGCCAGCGAACACCACCCTTAAGCGCTTACTAGAGAGGCCGTCGTCAGTCGTAGATGAAGCAGATAAATTGGTAGCAGGAGCAATTGTTGTCATAATCATGCATTATATATGAGTGGTTTGCCCATTATAGGTGAGTTTGCGATGTTGTGCCATGATTGTAACAGCAGCAATCAGGCGTTACTAATGCTCCTTTTTATCTCTATAATAAAAAGCCAGTAACACCGTTTTTACGCGTCTTTTTATAGCACACCGATTTATTGAGTGACATATTCTGCTATGAAAAATACATATATAAGGCAAGCGCGCTTATTGTATCTTTAGTACAGTAAGCGAGGGTAACGCCGTAACTATTTACCACTGCGTTGACTATCGTATATTTTTTCGTGCCGATATAGAGCCAAGCTTTCATGCAACAGTTTCAGTCCTTACAACGCTTACTTATATTTTACACATTGACTTTGCTGGCTATGTTAGCGCTGTACTATTCCACACTGTTTTATGAAATAAAGAATCATAGTGAACATCATAGTATTGATACTTTTCGCTCATTGCAGCATGAAGTTATTGAGCAGACGAGCCTAATAAACAGTGACATCAAAACAATTCTAAAAAAACCTGCATTTAAAGAGGTTAGCTATCAGCTGATCTTTATGACGCCATCTGGACAAACCTATATCCATCGCCATACTCGTCCTAATGAGACTGCCTTTGCGACCGTCACCTTTCCTACCATTGACTCACCGAACTCTAATAACAGTAGCCGTGGCACTTATATAATCAATAATCACCATTTAATAGGCACTATTAGAGTTAAAAGCGGTCATCAAATTTACCTTATGTTGCGCCACAAGCCGCTCGATATTAATTGGCTATCTTATCGTTATTGGCTACCTTTGATGACAGCGATCATGTTTTTTATCGCCACTTTACTTTATATGCTTAATCGTCGCCTCAATTGGGAACAGCTGCTGATTTATACCGACAACTTAAGCCTTCATGCAAAGGAAGCTTATACGCCGCCGCCTTTTATACATAAAAATTCTACTACTGAGTTCTTACGCTTAGGCCATGCGCTGAGCCGTGCAGGCTATCAGCTGCACAGCGACTATCGCCGTATCAAAACCCTAACGCATCGACTTGAGCGTTTGGTGAATCAAGCGCCGTTACCAATGCTGATGATCATGCGCCATGGTCAAATTAGCTTTTTTAATCGGCGTTTTGAGCGCATTTTTATTTCTTCGTCTCAACATAATAACGACCATGAGTTAACGGATTTTATCGCTGGTAAGGACGAACCCACTCAGCTAATCCTACAGACATTGTCTAGCTTACGCGTCACTCGCACACTAACCGTTTATGGATTAACAAATCAACATAGTTATCAACTACACATCACACCATGGTTTGGTGAGCATGGGCAAATTCACGGCTTTACCGTACTTCTTAACCCGATCAATGAATTCATCAATCAAATCGAGCAGTTGCAGCAACAAAACCAACAGCTACAGCGAAAACTCGATCAGTTAAATACGTTTCGATCTCGCATCGGCTATCAATTGCGCGTACCACTAGAGGCAATGATTGACACCCTTGAACCGATCAACCCTAAAACACTGTCTGCCGAGCGGAATGACGCATTAAAGACGTTAATTAAATCCAGTCAGAGTATGCTAGCGACACTCAATGATGAGCTAGACATAGAGGAAATAGAAGTAAGGAAAACCCGACTTAATATTGCGCCTGTCGATATTTATAAACTTGGTCAAGATGTTAGTAACTTGATCATAAACGATGCAAGACAACAAGGACTAGATTTAAGCTACTTCTTTGCCCCAGACTGTCCGCGTTGCATTGATACAGACGACATTCGCTTGCGCCAAATCCTCTTAAACTTGTTAAAAAACGCCATAAAACTTACCATCTCAGGCTATGTGTCGCTCACTATCGACCGCGTTAACCAAGCGCAAATCACCCAAATCAATAACCAAAGTTTGCTGCCTGTTGTTGGTAACGCACATAAAAACAAGGCAAAAGAGTCGTCACCTCACTGGCTGCGTTTTAGCGTAAAAGACACTGGCATCGGTATAACAGCAGATAAACAAAGACAGCTACTTACCGGCTTCGATCAACATACCAGCCAAATCAATAAGACAACTCAAACAACCCCTTCAACTGGTATTGGCTTAAATAATGCCAATAGCTTTGCGCAACTATTAGGCGGTTTTATTGAACTGCAAAGCTCTATCGGTGAAGGCAGTACTTTTACTTTGTATCTCCCTTGTCGCCAGCCAAAATACCAGTCGGTATATCATCGTAGTGCACATTTGACGCACATTCACCTGATCGCCATCGTCAATCAACCGCTGGTTGCTAAAAACTTACAACGCCTTTGCGCGCACTTATCCCTATCGTCCACCATTTATACTTATGTAGATCGAACGACCATACAACAGTTAACCAATCAATTGGCTCAAACCGAGCAAAAGCTCGCCCCTATATTGCTGCTGGATTACGAGTACTATGAAACCTTCAGCGCCGCTGCCTCTCATCGTGCAGTCACCAATGATACAGTTAGGTCTCATGAAGAAATAGAAAAAAGTACAAACACCCACTCTCTAGAAAGACAGCTAAGGACAGCAGATAGCGTATTAAGGCATACTGATGGCCAACAAGCATTACATACCCTACTTACCTACCCTAGGCTACCAAAGATATTATTTAGTATGAAACCTGAGCGCCGTATTCCGTCCACCGTATTAGACAAACACGAGGGGTTTTTGAACAAACCACTGGATGCTACCTTATTGTTGTCCGAGTTGCTGCGCTTGACTTTGTCCGCCAGACAAGCACTTAACCAGCCAATAAACCCACCAATCAATGTAGAAAATAACAGCGGTCAATTAGTACCAAAAGACATCGCTGAACCAGTCAGCGATACCTTATTGCCACTTATTTTAGTGGTAGAAGACAGCCCCACCAACCAAAAAATAGCTTGCAAAATACTGAGCAAACTTGGTTATCGTAGTGTCACCGCAGCAGATGGTCAGCAAGCCCTTGAGCAACTGAAGAATCAGCGTCAAGATATCTCCCTGATTTTGATGGATTGCCGAATGCCAGTCATGGATGGCTTACAGGCTACGCAAGCTATTCGAGCACAAGGTGATGATATTCCTATTGTGGCTCTGACCGCCAACAATACGCAAGAGGATCGCGACGCTTGTATACGAGTAGGCATGGATGAATTTTTGTCTAAACCTATTAATATAAAAGAGCTAGAGGCCGTTTTACAGAAATTTATTACGCGATAATAAAAATCTGCAAAACAGCCTCTAGCTCTTAAAGGTTTGTTTTGGTAGCGACCTGAGTATCGATCAATAACTCAATAACAACTTTGTACGTTCTTATAAATTACTTCATAAAGCCATTATCTGCTAAGAACGCTTCGGTAATTTGACTTTGCGGACTGGGTGCATTCATGCTGCTCGCTGGTGACTTATTTATCAGACGCTCTAAGTAGCGCGCAACAATATCTACTTCGATATTGACCTTAGCTCCCACTGGCCAGTGTTTGGCAATATTGGTCACTTGTGCAGTATGCGGAATGATGTTTAAAGAAACAATGTTGTCACGTACCAGATTGGTCGTTAAGCTAATACCATCGACGGTGATAGAGCCTTTGGTCGCCGTATAATGCGCCAACTCTTGCGGTATCTCAATTTCAATATAGATAGAACGCGCATCTTGTTGCAGCTTACTAACCACCCCTACGCCATCGACATGACCGGCGACAATATGTCCGCCGAACCGAGTGGTGGGCAACATTGCTTTTTCTAAATTAACAATGTGACCCGCTTTGAGTTCATTCAGCGCTGTGCGAGCTATAGTTTCACGTGAAACATCAACAGAGTAATGATTACTACCAAAATCCACCACAGTCAAACAAATACCGTTTGAGGCAATAGAGTCACCCAATTTCACATCACTGAAATCTAACTCGTCGGACTCTACCGTCAAACGTATATCGCCACCTATTGGTTGCATAGATTTAACTTTTCCCACACTTTCTATAATTCCAGTAAACATATAAACCTCATCTAATATTTTTGGCGTTTATTGCCTGACTTATATTGCATCGCTAATGTTGCATAAACCGCTTTATTCAGTGAAACGTGCGCTTATTTAAATCTTATAGAGGATAAGTTGTGGATAAGTAAGGATAAATCAACCCATCACCCTTTAAAAACTGACACTTATTCAAAGTTATCCACAGAACACCTCCATTCTTGATAGAACATTTCCAGCAGAAAAATTAACGGTAAATTATTGATTTATATAGCTTTATATAAAAAATTCCGTGGGCATCGCTATTTTCTGTTTCATGTGAAACGAAGTTATGCACAGTTCCATGTGAAACACTGTCTTTGCCAAATGACTTATACACACTTGTCTCACATGACATATCGGTTGTGGATAAGCTGTTTATAAGTGATTCAGTCGACTTACAAAGGCAATAAGGTTAACTTGAGGTCAGCACCAATCTGTTCATGGCTATCAACATTAAAACGCAGCTGCTGCGCCAAAGATAATGGATTGAACTCCACCATTGGTCGTGCGTGAGCGCCCAACAAACAAGGCGCTTGGTAAACAATCAGCTCGTTTACCAGATGCTGACTCAAAAAACTACCTGCAACGCTAGCACCAGCTTCTACCAATACGTCATAACACTGATAGTCACTCACTAACGTTTTTAATAAACTGGTCAGATCATCTGTGCGCCAATATACGGTATCTGGACGACGACACAGTTGATAATCAGATTGCGGACTGTGTGTTAAGCGTTGACGTCTATCGAGCACGACCACCATAGGAGTAGGCACTTGCTCAGGTGACACACCTAACTGGTTGGAACGTACATTGAGTTGTGGATTATCAGCAATAACGGTTTTACTGCCCGTAATAATAGCGCCACTTTGTGCCCGCAGTTTTTGTACATCTGCGCGGGCAGCGGCTGAGGTAATCCATTTTGACTCCCCCGATGCCATCGCTGTGCGACCATCAAGGCTGGTGGCGATTTTGAGACGCACGTAGGGCATTTGCGTACGCATGGCTGTTAAAAACCCACGATTGAGTGCTTCTGCTTGTGCGGTTAGTACACCTATCGTAACCTCAATCCCAGATTGCTCTAATAACCTTATACCGCGTCCCGCCACCTGTGGATTGGGGTCGAGACCTGCTATCACCACACGTTTCACACCAGCGGCAATCAGCGCCAGTGCGCAAGGCGGCGTGCGTCCTGTATGACTGCATGGCTCCAAGGTTACATACGCAGTTGCACCTACTGCGCGCGTGCCAGCGTCTCTGAGCGCAAATACTTCTGCGTGCGGCTCACCCGCTTTGGGATGAAATCCTTGACCGACTACTTTGTCTGCTTGGACAATGACGCAACCCACTGCTGGATTGGGTCTAGTGGTATACAAACCCTGCTTGGCTTGCTCGATAGCCAGCATCATAAAATAACGATCTTGCGAGTAGTTTTGAATCGACATAAGATAGACTTAATCAATGATTGATCGTGGTTATTGGAAGGTTTATTTAAGACAATAAAAGCGCGCAGCTCAAAAACATGCCCTAGAGCAAACCAACTTATTTCTCATTTGGGCGGATATTGGCAATTTCTTGATGAAATGCATCGATATCTTGAAAATCTCGATAAACACTGGCAAAACGCACATAAGCGACATCGTCCAGCGTTTTAAGCTCGCTCATAATGATCTCACCCAAGACTTTACTGCTAATCTCGCGCTCGCCCATCTGCCTGACGCGCTTCTCAATACGGCTAATCATCGCTTCTTGCTCATCGATAGTGATGGGACGCTTTTGTAGGGGCAATAAAATAGAGCGACGCAATTTTTCATTGTCATAAGGCTCAATCTTGCCACTGGACTTGATGATTCTTGGCATCACTACTTCTACCATCTCAAAGGTCGTAAAACGCTCTTGGCAGCTATTGCAGGAGCGGCGGCGACGTACTTGCGCGCCTTCTGCAGCAAGACGTGAGTCTATCACTTTTGTCTCTGACGCATTACAGTACGGACAGTGCATCACATATTCCTTGTTATAATATCAGTGATCCTAAATAAAAGAAGTACAACCATTACAACGTACTGCTAGCAGCGCTCACTGGTGGTATGGTGAGTTGAGTATAAAAATGAGTCAGCGGAACTGGTATAAATTTTTCGCAGCCTCTGTCTGCGCAGGCACAGCAAGCAAGAAACATTTATACCAGTTCAGCATGGGAATATAGGGGCTGTATAGAATCGACTATACTATCTTTTTGTATAGCAGATTGCGGCGTAGCACTGACTGGCTATTTACCAATACAAAAGCTACCAAATATTTTGCCTAATAAATCATCCGCACTGAATTCGCCTGTAATCTCACCCAAATTTTGCTGGGCTTGACGTAGGCTTTCGGCAACCAACTCTCCTGCCTTAAAAACAGTCAGTTGCTCATGTGCCTCAGTCAAAAAATCTGCCGTTCTGCGCAAAGCATCTAAATGGCGCGTACGTGCAATCAAGCTGTTTTCTGGCGGATGAAAGCCCACTTTAGCACATAAGGTCTCGACCAATTCATCGATACCAGCGCCCGTTTCACATGAAACATTAACTTGTTCATAGCCTTTACTGCTGATTTCAATTTGCGAAACAGTGGTTGTTTTTTCGCCATTACTATCGTTTAAGAGATCGCTCTTATTGGCGATAATTAATAAGCGTTTGGCTTCTGGTAGCTCGCCAAATAGCTGCTCTGCCAGCTGTAGCGGTGTACTTTCTTCTTCCAAATCACGAGTGACATCATAGACCATCAGCAACATATCGGCCTGAGTGATGGCGGTACGCGCGCGCTCAATGCCAATGCGTTCAACCGTATCTTCAGTCTCGCGCAGTCCTGCTGTGTCTGTTAGATGCAGGGTCAAACCATTGAGCACCACCGTCTCTTGTAGCGTGTCACGAGTCGTACCAGCCACATCGGTCACGATCGCCCGCTCTTGTCCTGCCAAACGATTCAGCAGGCTTGATTTACCAGCATTTGGTCGGCCAGCTAAGACCACATGGATACCATCACGTAAGAGCTGACCTTGCTTTGCCGTTGCCAATACTTGTTGTATTTTTGCTTGTGTTTGCTCAAGTTTATCTTGTATCACTCCGTCAGACAAAAAATCTACGTCTTCCTCGTCAGGGAAATCAATCGCGGCTTCAACATGCAAACGCAGATGAGTAAGTTGCTCTAACAACTGGTTAATCTTTTGAGAAAACTCACCGCTCAGTGAGCGAATGGCGCTGCTGGCAGCGGCGGCACTGGTGGCATCAATAGCATCAGCAATGGCTTCTGCTTGTACTAGATCCAATTTATCATTATCAAAAGCGCGGTAAGAAAATTCGCCAGCGCTTGCTTGTTTTGCGCCCAATTCAAAGACGCGTGCTAGTAGCTGGTTCTGTAAAATCATGCCGCCATGACCTTGTAGCTCAATTACATCCTCGCCAGTAAAGGAGTGTGGACCTTTAAAATACAACACCAACCCTTCATCAATCACCGTGCCATCAGCCTGATAAAAGCGACAAAAACTGGCCATACGCGGCGTAAAAATCGATTTGCCAGTGAGTGCACAGGCCATCGCATAAGCACGTGCCCCTGACAGACGTATCACGCCGACCCCACCACGACCAAGCGGTGTGGCAATGGCAGCAATCGTTGCCAATCCAGAGATGTTAGATTTTTCAGACGAATCAGGGGCAGTAAGTGCCCTCTCTAATGAATCCACAAATATTCTCAATAGCTAAAATAACCATTATAGACGGCTGAACGCAGCCTGACAAAGCAAACTTAAGATAACCATACTTTGAGCTTGAGCCTCACATGCAATAACAGTCAAAATAATACAAAACTCGCACGCATAAAAAAACCACCGCTTAGGCGATGGTCTTTTCATAGTGCTAAACGATGGCTAATTAATCAAGCACTTTAACGGTACGGCGCTTTTGCTCTTCTTCGACTTTTCGGTTAACAATATATTGCTGAGTCATACTAAACAAGTTATTCACCGTCCAGTACAGCACTAGACCTGCTGGGAAGAACAGCATGAAAGCGGTAAAGATAATCGGTAAGAACTTCATCACTTTCGCTTGCATCGGATCAGCTGGCTGCGGGTTTAGCTGCTGCTGTACAAACATCGATGCACCCATGAGCAATGGTAAAATAAACCATGGATCCATCGCTGATAAATCCTGAATCCATAAGATCCAAGGCGCATGGCGCAGTTCAACACTCTCGACCAATACCCAATACAGCGCTAAGAAAATGGGCATTTGCATCAAAATAGGCAAACAACCCGCCATCGGATTGACCTTCTCTTCTTTATAGATGGCCATCATCTCTTGCGACATCTTCATGCGATCATCGCCATGCTCTTCTTTGAGCGACTTAAGTCTTGGTGCGATAGCACGCATCTTCGCCATTGAGTAGTAGCTCTTATTCGAGAACCACATCAGAGCAATTTTAACCAAAATCGTTAGGATGATAATTGACCAACCCCAGTTACCAACGACTTTGTGAACACCATCCAAGATAGCAAACAAGATTTTTGATATTGGCCATAATAGACCGTAATCGACTGTTTTGTTGAGACCAACAGCGACGTCTTTTAGCTCAGACTGTACTTTTGGCCCTGCATATAATGTTGCATCCAAGGTTATTTGTTTATTCGGTGCAACGTTGACCGGCTGACTATTAAAGCCAATAAAGTAATCATCACCCGTTTCGCGGCTAAAGAAATTACCCGTAAAATTATTAGGCGTCCATGCAGATACAAAATAATGCTGTACGATACCAACCCAACCTTCATTACTGGTCGTGGTCAACTCACCATCGTTAAACTTACCAAACTTTAACTTGTTATATGGGTCATCAGGAGTACCCCAAGCGCCACCCAAATAAGTGGCCATGCTCAGCGCACCCTTATCAGACATACCAGGGTCTTTACTGTCATCGCGTTTTAGCTGCGCAAACATTTGACCTTGCCAAGCGTTTGTAGAAGCATTTTGAATTTGGTAGCTAATATCAATCGGATATTTATTTTCTGTAAAGGTAAAAGTCTTGGTGATTGTCACGCCATCTTGTTGATAAGTGAGCGGTACTGACAACGTTTGCTGCCCTTCTTCCATCACATAGTTGTTAGCAGTATGGCTGTAGGTAGCACGACCTTCTGCTGTATCGATACCATTTGGACCAATAAGACCCGATTGTGCTACATAGACACGATTACTATTGTTTTCTAGCAATACAAAAGGCTGTTCGCTATCGAGCGTCGCGTTATATTGTTTGAGAGCAGCATAAACAATATCACCGCCTTCTGGGCTGATTTTTATATCATAGCGATCGGTAGTTACCGTGATTAGACCTTTATCTTGAGCAGAAGCAGGGGTAGCCATCACAACGTCGTTACCAACAGGTTGTGTCTGTACCGGAATATCGCCTGCGGCACCCGTCGTAGAAGGAATGTCAGCACCTACTGAAGCAGTCGTTTCTGGCACCGCATCTACAGCTGGCGCATCGGCATAATCATCTCGCCATGCCAAAATCAGCAGATAAGCGGTGATTAGCATCGCAATGATGATCATCACCCGAAATATCTTTTGCATAAACCTTTCCTAGATTAAAAAATTAGGGAATGAAAAATTAGGGCATGTGTCATGACCACACAGCACAGCTCTCTTCATATCCAGCAACTGTATTGGGAGTCATTTACATAAAATGTGCATCATTTTACTAAAAATCTGCTTTAAATGATACCAAGAGTGTGGATAACTTGTGGGTAACTCACAAGTTATGATACTAAAACCAAGTATAGGGACTGTATAGTCGGTTCTAAATAAAACAGAACCATTATATTCCGACGCTGAACAGGTATAAGTTTTTCTGGCTTGCTGTGCCTGCGCAGTCTCGATGCTACGAAACTTCTCGTTTAAAGATAAGCATTCCAGTCCCACTGACTCGTTTTTATACTGAACTCGCTATCGTTCATCTTAAATAAAAGAAGTACACACATTATAACGTGCCATTAGTACTTACTGTGACTGTGCTTCATTAAGTGATTGAGACGGGAGACATAACTTTTTTTGTCTCGGTAAACGCCCAGTCCTTGAGCACTCATATTTAATGAATGAGTGGCAGGTAAATAATGATAATGATATGAAGCCAGAGGTAGAGGGACAAAGTCGATACCATGCCCACCTAACGGATGACACTTGCCAATACGTTTTAATAATAACCAACTACCAGCCCGAACCCCATGCCATGCCAATGCTTGTTTGCCATAATTTGAGCATGTTGGATAATAGCGACAACGAGCAGGCAGTATAGGACTTATTATCCTTTGATAAAAAAAAATTAAATTAAATAAAAATCTATTTATTGTTTTTTTAAATAAAAAATTCATTTTATTTTTTTTCTATTTTTTTTAAAATATTATTTATTTGGTTTATTAGCTCTTTAGTATCTATATCTTTTATAGATTTTTTAACAATAAAAACAATGTCTTTATTTTCTAACTTTAAAGCTTTTGTGCGAAATTGCTCGCGTATTTGGCGTTTAATAAGGTTACGAGCGACCGCAGTTGGTACTTTACGTTTTGTAATAGCCATACCTACTCGTGGCTTGTCCTGAGTGTTCGCGCGTACAAAAGCCATTAAGTGACTCTGATGAAGTTTACGCTCAGGTGCGTCAAACACCTCACGGAACGCTGCTGGTGTGAGCAAGCGTTGCTCTTTAGTAAAGCGCGCGGTAGGAGTAGCTGAGACAGTAGTGAGCATATTACAACCTAGTATGAGAGCGGATGACAAAATTAGAAACCGTCGTGAAATATAGAGACAAAAAAAGCGCCTATGTGGGCGCTTTTAATATATGGCTACGTGTCAGTTTTGATGATCGACTATCGTGATCTGTAAATAATAGGCATGAAATAAATAACAAGAATTATGCTTATTTCAATCTACCCATTGATTATACAGTAAGACGATGACGTCCTTTAGCGCGGCGACGAGCTAAGACCTGACGGCCTTTTTTAGTTGCCATACGAGCACGGAAACCGTGAGTACGTTTACGCTTGATCACGCTTGGTTGGAATGTACGTTTCATAACTCACCTATCAAAATAATGGACTAAATTCGTAATAACGGAGGATTATATCACTAGATATGATTTTGGTCAATAAACTAATTCAGTCTATATTTATAATTGCATGATTTACCGTAATGACACGGCTTTTTAGTAATTATTTACTGGTTAATTTAAATGAGTAAGTAAACAGAATTTACAGTTAACTGACCTCTATTTTTCAGAAGTTATCCACAGATTAGCTCGAGCTC
>NZ_CAJHBU010000024.1 GCF_904846715.1 Psychrobacter vallis | reverse complement strand
ACTACGGGTCACCATCTAATCAGCTTAAAACTCTGAGGAAATGGTGTGATATTTAATCCTTATCTACTACAGCCCCTAAAAGAGAGTCAGCGAGACTGGGATAAATTTTTTTTAAATTATGACTTAAACATTTTTTTGATAGAGATTTCTAAAGACAAATACGTGCCAAACAATATCACCACCGAGCCGATAATCGCTGGCGTATCCAAAGCTTCACCAAGCAACAGATAACCCAAAATAATCGCAAAAATAGGAATCACCAACGTAATACTGGTCGCCCGCATCGGCCCAATGCTTTTAATCAATTGATTCATAAAAATCAGCGCGATGGCCGTCGAAAACACGCCAATACAAATGACAGAAACCCACGCCGTCACACTGATGCTCTTGCCATAAGGAAATTCATACAGCGCAATCGGCAGCATGATGACACTGGCAATGATGAGCGAACCTGCGGTGATCGCCACTGGTGAAACGTTGTCCAAATAATTTCTGGTAATGTTTGCCCCAACCGCATACCCAACGCACGCCAGTAATGCGTAGCCCATCGGCAATAACCCAGACCCAGACGTGGCACCCTGCTCGCCAAATAAGTTTTCACTCATCAAAATCACTACACCAATCACACCAATCACCAAGCCCAAAATCTGCTTTTTTGACAATCGATCTTTAAAGAATGTACTGGCGATAAAGCCACTCATCATAGGAACTGAGGCATTAAGCACTGCCAGTACGCCAGCGTTTACCGAACGTGCCGAAAAAGAAAATAGAATGAATGGCACGGCCGCAGAAAACAGTCCGACCAGCGTCAGCACCTTCCAGTTTTCACGAATGCCTTGTCTGTTTTTCTTTTTTAACAACACAAAAACCAGCATGGTGAGTCCGGCCAATACCACGCGCAGGCTGGCAAAAGCCAAGGAGCCAAACTCAGGCACGCCAATACGATAAAAGATAAAAGACAGCGACCACATAAAGGACAGTGTTATGAAAATGATGAGGTCGCGGTTGGTCATGGGTTGATCCTATCGAGCGTGGGACGGCATTGCTAAATGAAAAATGCTCAGTCGTGAAAAGTGGCGGGAAAGTAAAAAACCTCGATGATAACTTTTTACGCGCTCAATGGGTGTTGTATTTTTTGTATTTATCGAGGTTTTTATGGCATTCAAATGTCTCAAACAATCTCACCAGATAATAATTGAGTTTTAAAGTCGCATCGGTAAAAATGGTTGCACCCAATTTACAGGCCTATTTATAACACCTAAACGCATAATAAAAAGGAAAACAAATGAACCTACGCATCTTAAAGTCTGCCGTGACCAACCCTTGGTTTAACCTCGCGACCGAAGATTGGATATTCCAAGCATTGGACGCCAATTCACACACCCTATTCTTGTGGCGCAACAGCGAAACTGTGGTTATCGGGCGCTCACAAAATCCATGGGTAGAATGTAAAATCGATAAAATGCAAGCGGACGATATCTTTTTGGCGCGGCGTCAGAGTGGCGGTGGCGCGGTTTTTCATGATTTGGGCAACACCAATTTCACCTTTTTATCGCCCAAAGACAGCTACGACCAAGAAGCGAACTTCGCCATCATCATCAATGCACTAAAAAAGTCGGGCATAGACGCTGCGCTGTCTGGACGTAACGACATGCAAGTGGGCGACCGCAAGATATCAGGCAGCGCTTTCAAACATGCAGCCGATCGCAGTTTTCACCACGGCACATTATTAGTGAATGCCAATATGCAAAAACTGGGTGATTACCTCAATCCGCATCCGCTGAAACTCAAAGCCAAAGGTATCAAATCTGTCCGCGCCCGCGTCGCCAACTTGATTGAGTTCAATGAAAACATTAATCACGAGACGTTATCTGAGGCAATTATTGAGGCATTTTGTGAATATTATGGCGATACTGCACCAGTAGAAGAATTGGATGAAGCCAGCCTTGCCAAGCAGCCCACGCTCAATAAATACTATGAGCAAATGGCGGACTGGGACTGGCGCTTTGGCAAAACCCCTGAGTTCAGTCATCATATTGAGACGCGTTTTGATTGGGGTATTATCGATTTGCATCTTGATGTAAAGCAAGCAGTGATTCGCGATGTGGTCATTTTCTCTGATGCGTTGAATGTTGAATTAATTGAGTGGTTAAAAGAGTCGTTGACTGGCATTAAGTACAACAAAAATGACGTGAAATTGGCGCTTGATGCGTTAAAAGAGGCGCAGCCAGAGCTGGCAGCGCAAATTGAAGATGTGTCTGATTGGTTGACTGATGAGATGCAAGGTTAGATTTTTGCTTGTTATTGCTACTGAGCAAAATAGTCAGATGTTTATTATTATCAATACTTACCATGCTTTTAATCTCAATATAGATCAAGCCTGCCATACAAACCGCACCTTTAAATGAACTTAAGTTTGATATTTAATGCTTTAGCCCTCTATAATGTCATGCACATAAGAGTCGCTATAAGAATTTAAACTTTGGACAGTTAAGCAAGGTGGCAACATGGCAGCCTATATCACCGTTGGCGCAAAGACTTCTCATGGTGGGACAGTAATCACTGGCTCACCGCACACCACTCATAACGGCATTCCTGTCGCTCGCAAGGGCGATAAAGTCATGTGTAAAAAATGCAAAAAGGTGACCACTATTGTTAGTGGCGATGCCTCTTTTATCGTCGATGGTGCACCCATTGCCCGTGGCGGCGATGTCACCAGCTGCGGGGCTAAGCTGATTGCGATTCAGCAAGCGTTTGCGGAATCGGATTTTGATGTAGGAAGTATTGCGCAGGCTGCGCCTTTGGTGTTTCCTAAGTCGGATGTGAGTGACTCGTTTAGTGAAACGGTAGATAATGAGACCTATGACGATAGATTTCAATTACTAGATAAAACCACTCAACAACCCCTAAGTTATGTTAAGTATCGGCTAGATTATGATAATAAATCGATTGAAGGTCAGACCGACGAAGAAGGTTTTACTGAAACTATTGAAGCAAACCATCCTGCTGAAGTAAGTGTTCATTTACTGATAGACGAGGAGAGATAGCATGGCACAAAAAGAAATTAGCTGCGGTAGCTACAGACTTACTAGGAAAGATAATAACGGTCATAAGTGCATTGAGGTTGAAACGAAACGAAAACTTACTTCTGGTGAGAAGCAGATGGCTCGTACTATGTTTCAAGGTTCGATAAATTACGATTTGGTCTTTATATGTAGAGGTGGAATATTTCACGACGTGACTGGAAACGCTAGGACACTAGGTAACGAGATTACTCTTCCATCGAAGTCTTATGATAATTATCCTGATTTTTCTAACAATTCAGTATCACAAACTAAAAAGAATTGGTTTATTCACGAAATGGCACATATATGGCAATATCAACTCAGCTATAACACTCTTTTAGCAGGAGCATGTATTTTTGCGCGCGGTGATTATTTTGGAGAGGATGCTCAGCATAATGGTAAGGCTGTAAATAAACCTATGGCCTATAACTTTCATATCGTTAAAGATAATAAGAATTTTCCGAACTTTAACATGGAACAGCAAGCAGAAATTATAGCTCATTATTACGACATATCTATAAGGAAAACTAGATCAGACTACTATCAGTATCGAGATGATTATTATAAAATTTTAAAAGCATTTTTCTCCGACCCTTTTAACAGAGACTTACTCCCTACAGGAGTAACGATATGAACCATAACTTTCAAAAAATAATGATCTTTACCTTAATACTAGGAACATCCATCACATGTCAAGCCATGTCAAAGCCTGATTATGGACAAGTTGATATTACTGTTAAAAACAACCAACCTTGCCTCTATTTATCAGGTTATACAAGGGAAGTTGAATTAGAAAAAGATATTAACAAACTGACATATGCAATAGTATTTGAAGGCTCGAAAGACTTGTTCATAGTACACAATACTTACTTAGATATACCTAATAGCCCACAGAGCTGCTTACCAATATCGCAGATGGAAGCTTTAACGAGTCAACCTACTATCCGTCTCAATAAGCCTTATGGGATCGAGTTAAAATTAGGAATTCGAAACGAATATGCAAATGGTGCTAATTATGTTTCGGAATTCTGTATCATTAAAAATAATAACACCTACAAAATTGTTGAAGCAGATCGTGGAAGAGTCACTCCAAATTCAGATGAAGTCACTAACTACTGTACTGATAAAGAACTAGAAGAGAGGAAGTTTTGGTTTCAAAAGCTGAAAGAGTGGGTAAAAGGCTTTTTTCTATAAAAATATATAATGAACCAAGACTAACCTATTAGAAATAGCCTTTGAGTTTAGCCAACACATTGAGACGCACTTTGACTGGGTCATTATTGATTTGCACCTTGATCTGAAGCAAGCCGTCATTCGCGAGGTCGTAATTTTCTCTGATGCGTTAAATGTTTAGCTAATCGACCTGTTAAAAGACACGCTGACAGGGATTAAATACAACAAAGGTGACATCAAAAATAAGCTCGATGAATCGGGTAAAGTAAATCCTGAGTTAGCAGCGCAAATTGATGACGTCGAGAAGTGGTTAGATGGAGAGCTGGAGAAATAAAATTGAATTTTCTATATGCTTAAGAAACGTTACTACTAACAATATCTTGTCATAGGATAAAAGAGGAATCAATACTATGAGTGCTTCTAAAGAGGATGTTAAAGATTTAAATATTATCTTCCATGAGATACAGTCCCTTAAAGATACTTTCAATCAGTCTCCAGAACTTTATAAGAATAGTTTTGATAATGATATTGACCTTATGACAGCTGTATTACAATCTCCTCAGAATGCTGGAGAAGCAATTCAAAATCAAGTTCAGTTCTTTCTTTCCTCTAAAGCTCAGAGAAAACTACATGAAATTGCTAAAAGACAGTGTCTATCGCTAGATGATATAACAATAGATGAGTGTATCTGTGAAATTAGAAATGAAATGTATCTTCATTTGAAAAATGATGGAAGTTTTGATACGTCTGGATGCATAAAGTTGATATCAAAAGTACGTAAAAACATATATAGAGAAGCTAAGGATATTACATACTTCTTCCCCTTTAATGCACCTAGTCTCAGTCCTGAAAAAGAGATACAGATAGGTAGTGCGAAAATAATTCACAAGAATAATATTTATGCGAAAGTTAAAGATGATAGCGACTATGATCCTTTTATAAAAAACAACAACCCTAATAGTTTCAATTGTCTTCTTAGTATTACAATACCAAAATGCTCAAATAAAATGAGTGAAAGTAGAGCGCAAAATGTTGCAGCATTTATCTATGGCGTTATTAAAGTTTTTACTACTTCTTATGAGATCAAAGCTAATCAAGTAAACTTAATGAACAATCCCATCAAAAATAATATCAATCATTATATTGCTAGTAGTCGCGATAAATATTGGATTGGAGGCTCATATGCGTTTGGCGAAGATTTACAAGATTTTTGGAACACTTTTGAAGAAGACTTAGAAACAGATTTAGGGCTCGTCATTAAAAAACTTATATTACGAGCAGCATCTCCTACTAATAAAGAGTGTTTGGCTGACCGTCTCATTGATGCTTTCTATTGGTTCGGTGATGCTTCTAGAGACAATAATAGTAGCGCTCAAGTTGTTAAGCTAGTCACAGCAATGGAGAGGCTAGTCACTGTAAAAAATGAAGAAAAAAATAAAGATATAACAGAAAACTTTTGTCGCAGAGTTTCCTGCCTGATTGCTATATATCATAGTGAAATTGACGCAAGGTATAAGGAGTCGAAAAAAATGTATAAGTTAAGATCAGATTTTGTTCACGGATCACAAAGTATTTACAAAACTTATGACACAGAATTAGGTTTTGACCCTTTTAAGCTTGCATATCCAGCTATACTTTCTGCATGTATAGGGTTTTATGAGTTAGGTTTAGAGTTTGACTCTTATGAAACAAAGCTAAAAAGTATGTATTCTAAACTATCAGAAATATGTGAAGATGAAAAATATAAAACAAAGAAAATTATAAGTTCATAATCACTAAATCAAGAAAGAACGGCAGGAAATTGCTCCCCTACCGTTTTTAATTTGCTACTTTAAATTACTTGTTAAATCCCCGCCGCAACCTCAGCCCCATCACGAATCGCACGTTTGGCATCCAATTCAGCCGCGAGCTTAGCACCACCGATTAGATGATATTGCGCGTCTGGCGCATCACCGACATTTGGCATCAGCTCGACGACTGATTCTTGACCAGCACAGACGACAACGCTATCCACACGTAATAATTGCGTTTGACCTTGATTGTTGGTAATCCAAATCCCTTCATTGGTGATTTTATTATACTGAGCACCCGATACTTGGATGACACCGTGCGACTTGACGTGGGCGCGATGTACCCAGCCTGTGGTTTTATTGAGACCACCGCCCAAGCGCCCTTTGGTTCGCTGTATCAGATAGACTTGGCGAATCGGTTTGATGGCTTCAGGCTTTATCAGTCCTCCATCCGTTTGATAGTCCGTATCCTCGGTCACGCCCCACTCTTCGCGCCATTCGCTGATCGATTGCGCTGTTGGACGATAGCTTGGGTCTTTTAGCAACTCAGGGCCTAGTTCATCAAGCGGCTGACCATGTCGTGCGGTGAGATACTCACTAACATCAAAACCAATACCACCAGCGCCGATAACGGCGACGGTATCACCGACAGATTTTTCACCAGAGAGCAATTCCGCATAGCTCATCACTTGTGGCAAATCAGCGCCTTCAAGTTTACCAGCTAGGCTTCTTGGGACGACGCCAGTCGCGACGATGACATGATGAAATTTGGCTTTTTCTAACATGGTTTTATCGACTTTGGTATTGAGTTTAACCTCAACGCCCAAGTGCGCAAGCTCATTGATATAGTAGCGAATGGTCTCAAAGAATTCTTCTTTACCAGGGATGACTTTGGCGTAGTTAAACTGCCCACCCAAGATATCCTTGGCTTCAAACAGCGTGACTTCATGACCGCGCAGCGCTGCCACGTGCGCCGCCGACATACCAGCGACACCGCCACCAATGACTGCAACTTTTTTGGGTTTTTTCGCTTTTTTATAAACCAATTCAGTTTCGTAGCACGCTTGTGGATTGACCAAACAGGTCGAGCGTTTATGCTCAAAAGTATGATCGAGGCAGGCTTGATTACAGGCGATACAGGTATTAATGCGATTGGATTCGCCATTTTTAGCTTTATTTACCCAGTCCGGATCAGCTAAGAAGGGACGCGCCATTTGAATCATATCTGCTTGACCACTGGCGATGATTTCTTCCGCCGTATCCGGCATATTGATACGATTGGCCGCCATCATTGGAATGCTGATATGCTTTTTGATTTCGGCGCTAAAATCAACAAAGGCAGCACGCGGTACGCTGGTGACAATGGTCGGTACGCGCGCTTCATGCCAGCCGATACCTGTATTCATAATAGTCACGCCCGCCTTTTCTAGGGCTTTGGCCACAGTGATGACTTCATCCATGACATTGCCATCTTTGACCAAATCAATCACCGACAGGCGGAACAGGATAATAAAATCCTCTCCTGCTGCTTCGCGTACGGCTTTCACCACATCGACAGCAAATTTCATCCGACCCTGAATATCACCACCATAAATGTCCTTACGTTTATTGACGTGACGCGATAAGAACTGATTGATCAAGTAACCCTCAGACCCCATGATTTCGACACCATCGTAACCCGCTTGCTTGGCAAGTTTTGCTGAGCGAGCATAATCTTTCACCGTTTGCTCGATGTTTTTGATACTCATTTTGCGTGGTTTAAAAGGTGAGATTGGCGATTTGATTGGACTGGCTGACACCACAAATGGATGATATCCGTAACGACCACTGTGCAAGATTTGCATGATGATTTTGCTGTCGTATTTGTGTGCTGCACGGGTGACACGCTGATGATTCATCACGTCAGCTTTTGTGTTCATCGTGCCGCCAGCAGGGAGTAACCAGCCTTCGCGGTTGGGCGAGATACCGCCTGTAATCATCATGGCGACGCCGCCCTTGGCACGCTCCGCAAAATACGCAGCCAGTTTACCGTAATTATAAAAACGGTCTTCAAGCCCAGTATGCATAGAACCCATGACCAAACGGTTTTTTAGGGTGGTAAAGCCCAAATCTAGCGGCTCGAACAAATGCGGATAATGTTCATTGGTGCTGGCAGTGTCAATCGTATTGGCAGTCGAGCTGGCTGGCATATCATTTTCCTTATGAAGCGGTTGTAAGACTAAACATGCGATAGGAGTTAGCGTTACTGTCATCGTAACACACCGCCATTATTCTCAGCTACGCAGACAAGCGACTGATGAGTGAACACTATGTTCGTCAAACTACTTGCTCTATAGTCGGTGAAAAGTAATATCGATACAACACGTACTGCTGATGCAAATTTTTTGCAGCATTACCCAAGCTTAGGCTCAAACCATTGATAAATCAACATACCCATTACCATCGCTGGGATAAATACATATGCTTGCCACTGCCCCGTCCCTAACAGCACAATACCTGGTCCTGGACAAATACCCACCAGCCCCCAACCAATACCAAATAGCATCGCGCCGATAAGCAGGTTTTTATTGATGGTGGTTTTGTTTGGCAGATCAATTGACGTACCAATCCAGCTGCTTTGTTGACATTTGGCAAGCTGTACGCCCACAATCGCGATTATTAAGCCGCCACCCATTACCAGCACAAGAGAGATATCCCACGCGCCAAAAACATCCAAAAACCCTTGTACTTTGACAGGGTCAGTCATGCCGGATATCAGCAATCCAAAGCCGAATAATAATCCCGCCAGTAATCCAATTATATTTTTTAGCATTGCTCTGTCTCACTATTATCTTGTATGAATAGTACTAAACGCCGTCTGCGCAACGTGCGGCTATGCCCTTCAAATTAATCCTAAGACCTGCCGACCAATATAGACGGTCACGATACCAAATAACATAAAGGTCACCGTCGCTGCCATCGATCGTGGTGACAGTCGCGCATTACCGCAGATGCCATGCCCGCTGGTACAGCCTGAGCCTAGACGCGTACCAAAACCGACCAGCAGTCCTGCCCCAATGAGCAATGGCAAAGACGTACTAATCTCTACATCAGGTACCGGTCTGACCAAACCATATAACACTGGCGAGACGACAAGACCCAGTATAAATAGTACCTGCCACATCTCCACCCGTTTGGGCTTAAGCAAACTTGAGAAAATACCACTAATACCAGCAATACGGCCGATACCCAGCAGCAGTATGACCGTCGCTACGCCCAGTATCAGGCCTCCAACTAAGGAGATTGGGGTAAATGCTTGCCAGTCTATTTCTATACTCATGACTTGTACCTAAACGGGTTATGATTAAAAGTAGATTTATTATTCATTTTATATTAATACATTATATTATAAAATATAATGAAAAGGTAAAAAAATACTGAACCCACATCATAATTATATAGGTTCAGTACAATTACATAGGTTCAGTACTTTTTAAGCCGGATACCGCCAATCGTGCTTCTTGAATGAGTGCTACTTAGCAAGCACCTCATCAAGCGCTGATTCAAAACGCTGTACCGCACCATCCACATCCGTCAGTTTATCAAGACCAAATAGACCCAAGCGGAACGTTTTAAAATTATCAGGCTCGCCGACCTTTAAGGGGACACCAGCAGCGATTTGCACGCCAGCTTCAGCAAAAGCACTGCCTTTATGCATATCGTCACGATCCGTATAAGCCACGACCACGCCTGGCGCTTCAAAGCCTTTGGCTGCGACGCTTTCAACGCCTTTTTCTGCCAAAATTTTACGGATACGATTGCCCAATTCCCACTGTGCATCACACAGTTTATCGAAGCCAATGTTTTTAGCTTCTAAGATGGTATCGCGGAATTGACGCAAGCTATCCGTCGGCATGGTTGCATGATAAGCATGTCCGCCATTTTCATAAGCACGCATGATGTTTAGCCACTGTTTTAGGTCTAGGCTAAAGCTATCCGATTCGGTACTGTCTACTTTTTTGACGGCGGCATCACTTAGCATTACTAAACCCGCGCATGGGGTACTGCTCCAGCCTTTTTGTGGGGCGCTGATAAGGACGTCAATGCCCAAATTTTTCATATCCAGCCACACACAACCTGAGGCGATGCAGTCAATAACCAACAAACCACCCACGCTATGAACAGCGTCACTCAAGGCTTTAATATAATCGGCTGATAAGATAATGCCCGATGAGGTTTCAACATGCGGGGCAAAAACAACGGCAGGCTTGTCTGCTTTGATTGTCGCTACAGCCGTGTCGATATCAACTGGCGCAAACGGTTTTGGCAACTCACTATCATCAGTACGCTGAGCGGTTAACACGGTAGATGACTTAGCGATTTTGCCTTTTTCCAAAATTTGCGTCCAGCGATAGCTAAACCAGCCATTACGGATGATTAAGCAGTCTTCATTCTGTGCCAATTGACGCGCAACCGCTTCCATCCCATAAGTTCCAGCACCAGGCACGATCACGACAGCTTCAGCGTTATAGACCGACTTTAAATCGTTAGATAGGTCATTCATCACTTGCTGAAAGGCTTTAGACATGTGATTGAGCGCGCGGTCAGTGTAGACCACTGAGTATTCTAATAAGCCGTTTGGATCAATGTCTTGACGTAATGCAGTCATGGAACGCTCCCAGATTAATGGTTAGGTAATTTGATGCTTCTCACATTTGGTTAGAGAAAAACAGCTGACTTATATAGTGAGTTCAGCATTAAAATATAAGGTATTTGTTTTATTTAGCATCAACTATAACAAAAAATTATCAGCACTTATGATACTCATAACAGTTTGATATTAGCATTGATATTATAGGTTGACAACGATATGTTTATATAACGAGAGAGCATGGATACCGCGAGGTTTTTGGATTCAGCAGTGCCTATGTGTAAATTCTATACAGCCCCTAACGACCGCGGTGGGCATCTTGCAATCCTGATACCACAAAATCCAGCAAGTCACTATCCCCTTCTCGAGCAGCTTTGCGCATGAGTTTTGATGGGGCGTGCGTCAATGTCTGAGTCAAGCGGTGTGATAACTCAAGCAGAATATCCTCAGGATTGACATTTTCCTGCTGTAACTTGGCAATGGACTCATGTAGGAGCTTGTCCACTTGATCATGGGTACGCACGCGATATTGCTGAATGTCTTTACCCACTTGCCGCACTCGAAAACGACGGTCAATCTCAACGACTAGCTGACTGACCAGTAGTTCGGCATCCACTGCCGCTTGTCGACGTTGCTCAATATTACCTGCAATGACGTGTTGTAAGTCATCGACAGAATACAGATAAACGTCATCTATTCGACTGATCGTGGGGTCAATATCGCGAGGTACGGCCAAATCAATCATCAGCATGGGCTGGTAGCGACGACGCTTTAACGCTTGCAACGTCATGTTTTTATCAATCAACATATCCATACTGCCACTACAGCTGCTGACAATATCGGCTTCTGCCAGTATATGCGGTAAGTCTTGCAATGTTCTGACTTCCACTCGGCGGTCAGGATGACGCAGTTCAGCAGCCAGCGCCTCTGCTCGCTCAGGATTGCGGTTACAAATGATCACGCGCCCCACCCCAAGCCCAGCGATATGGGTAGCCACCAAGCGATTCATTTCACCTGCTGCGACAATCAGCAATGTGCGACTGGGCAAGTCATCAAATATTTGCGTGACTAGCTTCGCCGCTGCAAAACTGAGTGATACCGCTTGTGCGCCAACTTTGGTCTCATTGCGCACGCGCTTTGCCGCCGCAAACACTTGATCGACGATCCAACCGAGCTGATTACTCAACGCTTTTTGATCTTGTGCAAGGTGTACTGAGCGCTTGATTTGCCCGAGTATTTGCGGCTCACCCAATATCATCGAGTCCAGCCCAGCGGCAACTCTGAGCCAATGGGTTAAGGCATGAGTATCACGATGTACATAGAGATAGGAGTCAATCTCAGTGAGTGACAACTGCTTAAAATTGGCCAGCCATGTTTTAATCTTGACAATGTGAGCGCTGATGACAGCAGAGGAGACATTGGCACTGCTGCTAAATGTCTGACTAGCAACTGCCTGCCCAGCTGTTTCTACGCCTTGCGTGTCTATAGGCTGTGATTCTAAATTTTGTGACGTTAGGGTCTGCGGGACTAGCGCGTAAATCTCAGTGCGATTACAGGTCGACACAATCACACAACCATCAGTGAATGCCTCTAGCTGCTTGAGAGCGACATTCACGTCGTCGCCCACAAGTGCCAAGCGCTCTCGTAGAGCGACTGGTGCAGTTTTGTGATTGACCCCAATGACCACTAATCTCATTATTGATAGACCATAAACATGACGCTCACCTGCCAGCCAAGCTATCTTATTATTTTTAAAAGACAGTTTTTGACGACAGCGCTGAAAGGAAGACCCTAAAAACCGCTTATTATATCATTATTGCCAGCTTTAATTAACACTCACCCATCTATGACGGCTATTTGCTTGTATCTGGGCACGGATTTAACAAATCAACTACCTATATGATTTATAAAACCAATCGTTGAATTTTAGCGAAGGGCAATAGAAATAGGCATAAATTATTCGCTTACTACCCGCTAACTTGCTATATTTTTATATAGTTAATAATAGAGCGTGTCCTCAATCGGAACGAGAGCGACTAAAGGGCAGTAACACGGGCACTATTGTTTATCACATCACTCTACTCATATAATGCTTACCATGAGTACTCGTTAGCAATATTTGGTTTGAAATGATTAACATATAATTGCTTTATCTGTATTTTACCTATAGATAAAGCAATGGGCGAATGCGGCTATCTATGATTTTTTTTGGATCATTATTTCGATTACAGTTTCGATCTCAACGTGCACATGGCGAGCAATCTGGCCTTCGTGACTTATTAAAGATCGTCATTGAACGGTTGTACCAATATTACAAGCTAACGTTATCGTTGGCTGTTTGTCTGTGCCTATCAACACCCGTCCATGCCAGTCATCCGAATGTCTCTCCAAAGGCAAATGCTGCTAAAGTATCACTCGCCAGCCAAGGCGAAAACATGCTCAATAACAGCGTCGTGACTGTCACACGTGTTTATAAAAGTGCGCCGCGAACAGGTAATGTAGAGAATATTAACGGCTTAGCACCAGCAAGTTTATGGCAACCTGAACTAAGCGAGCCAAGCTTGTATGCGTTATTGGATGCGGAGTTTGCCGCAGATCGTGGAAACCAACAACGAGCACTGACTATCTATAAACAGCAATCTTTCAAGGACGATGCGACAGCAGTGTTTGAGAGAGCCCTTAGCCTATCCTTGCGCCTCGAACGGGTTGAGAATTCATTACAGTTTGCCAAATCATGGCAAGACCAAAACCCTGATCACGTACCTGCTTGGTTTTATGTGGCGCATTTAGCCCTACGAGCACATGATTATCTACTCGCTGGTGAAACGCTAAACCGTATTTTGCGTTATGATCCGCGCGCCGACTTAAGTGAAATCCTGATTGGCATCTATCCCAATAATGATAAAGACAAACGCGAACTCCTCGCCGCCTTACAGCCCATAGATAGCGAACAAAACGCCTCGTTGTCGGTTTTAAAAGCAGGTTTACTTTACCAGTTTAACGAGCCTGAGATTGCCATTGTGCACATCAACCGCGCATTAGAGCATCAACCGGATTATGTGCCTTTTATTACCTTAAAGGCCGATATATTGCGCAAAATTGTCACGGCTGAAACCGTGATCAATTATGTCAGTCAAGCTCGCCTGCGTAATCCTGATGATAAAAGCCTATATCTATATGAGATTCGCTATTTACTGGATTTAAAGCAAAGCCAAGAAGCATGGCAATTGTTGCTTGAAGCACACAATCGTTTTAGTGATGATGCCGAAATTACCTTGCTCGCTGCCTTGGTCAGTTTGGATATTGAAAAATACGAGCGCGCCGATCAGCTGCTCAATATGCTCGCCAAATCTCCGTCTTACCTTGATCAAGCTTATTATTATCTTGGTATCAGTGCCGAGCGCCAGCAGCGTTTTGAACAAGCCAAATACTATCTCAATGGTGTCATGCAAGAAGACTTGGTGCTAGAAGCACGCAAAAAAGTCGTTTACTTTGAATTGCTTGACAACGATGTCGATGCTGCCGTCGCCACCCTAGAAAAACTGCGTAAAGACTTTACTGTTTTTGCGCCTGATACGTTTGTGCTACAAGCCGATATTTTATGGCAGCAAAATGAGCCAGAAGAAGCCTTACAGCTATTAACTCAGGCGGCACGTCAGTACCCTGACAATGAGCCGTTATTGTTTGCACGCACGCAGTTACTTGATGATCAGAATGATTATATTGTCAAACGAACGTTGCTCAAGCATTTGCAAACACTAGATCCTAGCAATCTGGCTTATCAGCTTAGCTATGCTCAACTGCTGCTGGCCAATGACCACCGCTCTGAACAAGGTTTGGCACTGGCAACGACTATTATGCAAATTCGCTACGATGACCCACGTTATGATAATGAGCTACAGTTACAAGCGCTCAATGTGCTGGCAGGCAGCGCCTTAGCCAACAAAAACTATCAGCAAGTCATCGACTATCTACAAACACCTTATGATGTCCTGCCTACATTACGTTCAGGAACTCTGCTACTGCGCGCTTATCAAGGCCTAGGTGACAATGAAAAAGTCGAATCGTTACTTACAGATTTGCAGCAACGGTTCTCATTTGGCCAGCATAATATTAATGATCGCATACAACTATATTGATAACGCATATTGTACGAGATACAGTATTGAAGTCTTACGATTACAAGGCCTGTATAAGAAGCTAACAGCCACGCATAACTGAGTAACAAATAAGATTTAAGCTACTTTATAAATTTGTCCATTTTTGAGGAAACATCATGTCGGTACTAACCGCTTCGTATAAGCCTAATAAATTGACTGTATTCACTGCCATGGCCGCAGCGATTGCAATCACGTCTGGTTGTCAGTCATTAAAAACCGGCAGTGCCACCGCTCAGCCGACGCCTATACAAGGTCAAAACACGGCACAACCGCAAAAGCTTGAAAGTTTTAATATCACGGGCAAGATTGGCGTGACGACGCCTGCTAATGACAACACAGGAACTCAAGGCGGTAGTGCGTTTTATGCGTGGGGACAAGAAGACGATCGTTTTGCGATTGAACTGATTGGGGCGCTGGGTATCGGTAAAACCAACATCGAATACAACGGACAAACTGCCACGTTGGTCAGTGAAAAAACAGGCACCTTGACAGCCGATGATCCTGAGACATTGCTCAAAAAAGCCACTGGCTGGCAAGCGCCTATCTCGCAAATGCCTTACTGGATATCTGGTCGTCCTGCCCCTTCAGACAGTGAGCCGCAGCTCGATGCACAAAACCGTTTAATCAGTTCGGTCAATGGCGATTGGCGTGCCAGCTTTACCTATAGTGGCGCTGATAAATTACCAAGCAAGATCAGTGCTGTTCAACCACAAGGCAACAAGGTCGTCATGACGATTAACCATTAATCAGTCATCGATTGATCATGACACCTTTACCGAATAAACCCTGCTTATCAAGATAGTTGTTTATGACTGAAAACTTAGCCGTACCGACCGCCTCTGCTATCACCCGCCTATCACCCGCAAAAATCAACTTGTTTTTGCATATCACTGGCAAGCGGGCTGATGGCTATCATGATTTGCAAACGGTTTTTCGCTTGCTTGATTGGGGCGATTATTTGCATTTTTCGGTGATCGGTAATGCTGTGATACAGACATCTGATATTGAATTAGATGCTAATAAGCTCTGTCATCAGTTACTCGTGTTAACTGGCGCAGAAACAATCACGACCAGCCTCGAAGACAACCTCATCTTTAAGGCAACACGTGCCTTGCTAGCTGCTGCCTTAGCGTTAGATGCGCTACCTGAGCAGCTACCACCAGTCCACATTACGTTAGACAAGCAGTTGCCAATGGGCGCAGGATTGGGCGGTGGCTCGTCTAATGCCGCAACGACCATGCTTGTGCTTAATGAAGTTTGGCAACTGAATCTAACACGCGATACGCTGATAGAAATTGGCACAAAAGTGGGTGCAGATGTACCCATTTTTATCTTTGGCCAAGACGCCATCGCTATGGGCATTGGCGAGCAATTAACCGCCATTGATTTACCCGACCAGCAATATTTGCTTCTCACACCAAACGCGCATGTGAATACTGCCAAGCTGTTCACCCATCCCAAACTGTCACGAGATATCGCGCCGCTATCGATACAGACCATACAAAATCAGTCTCATCATTACTTCCAAAATTTGCTCGTCCCCTACCAAAATGTCTTTACGCCAGTCGTTACGAGCCTTGCCCCTGCTGTAAAAGCAGCTTTGCATTATTTGCAAGGTTTAGAGACGCAAGCACTTGGCACAGCACGCATGACTGGCTCTGGTAGCGCGGTGTTCTTACCATTGGATGCCAGCGTTGTTGATAATAAAGCGCTTTTGGCAAAGTGGGTTGAAGAGGCGCCTTGTGCGGGATATGTGGTTGGGAGTTTTCAAGACAATATTTAGGATTATCTCGTCTCGTAGATCGGCACTCAGTTATGGCTACTATCAATGCCGCAGGGCGCACACTACTTATTAGGGCGGCAAACTTATCTTCTATAGTATTATTTATTAAAGTAGATTCGTAGGGTAATTGATATTAGTTCCGAACGGTGTTATTTCTAAATAATATTCATCAATATTCCAAATGCATAATTTGCACATAAATATAATTTCTTTTAAATGATTACTCATTTCATTGTCGTTTTCAGACTCACTCATTACTATTTGAATCTCCTTCATAAAATCTAATATATCTAAAGTTGTCATTAGGGCGGAAGGGTCACAATCATCGGTATATCTTAAGATCTCGAACTTGTCTTTGTCATTTTCCCTTTCTAGAACATCACCGTTTCTGGGATGAAACACACTATATATAATTTTGCCTTTTTCACTATTATTTGAGCTCTCAGACTGGGATGGTCTTCTTAAAACATTAATAAATTGCATAAACGACTCGATATATAATGGTATATAAAGTGAAAAAAATTTGTATAACATGAATTCTAAGCAACGAAAGACACATACATTTTGAAAAATCTCCGCGAGACTTACTTTACCTAAGCTTCAAACAAATATAAATCATCAACATCAAATATAGTTATGCTCTTAAACATTAATCTACCAAAATCACCTCATCACCAACTGATTACGAATAAAAGCCATAAAAAGGCGCAAATAACTTGCAAAATCTGAAAATTTACTTATAATAGGTCGCCTCAATAGGGGTATAGCCAAGTTGGTAAGGCATCAGGTTTTGATCCTGACATCCGTTGGTTCGAGTCCAGCTACCCCTGCCATTTTTAAGCTCAAAGCGTTTGATATGTATTGATTATAGACGGCTTATCAACAGCCTCTTATGTTAATGTCATTGACAACGTTATCCCAGTTTCGGTATAGTTCGCAATGGACACCGCTAGGGAAAAGTTATGTTTTAAACGGTTCATCCGTTTCTTAGATAACGAAAGGTCGTGACGCCATTCTGAGAGTGACTAAGTATTACCAGTTGCTATTAGATATCGGACAGTCGCAGCCTAGACATTACAGGGGTATAGCCAAGTTGGTAAGGCATCAGGTTTTGATCCTGACATCCGTTGGTTCGAGTCCAGCTACCCCTGCCATTTTTTACTGTAATAGTAGTCATCAAAACTTTTCACCACTCTTTTCTGAATTTGAGCAGTTTGACACTGCTTAGCGGTCGCTGCTTGAGTCAATCAATAGGACTTCTGTCATGCCTTATTTGGCGATTTTTACGGGTAATGCTCACCCTGAATTAGCAAAAACCGTAGCCGATCATCTTCATATACCTCTTGGTAAAGCTGACATCACGCGTTTTTCTGATGGCGAAATTGCCGTGGAAATCAAAGAACACGTACGTGGTAAAGACGTGTTTATCATGCAGCCTACTTGTGCACCAACCAACGACAATTTGATGGAAATCATGATGATGGCCGATGCTTTGCGTCGCTCTAGTGCTGGCCGTATTACCGCCGTCATGCCCTACTTTGGTTATGCCCGTCAAGATCGCCGCCCACGCTCAGCTCGCGTTCCTATCTCGGCCAAAGTGGTCGCTGATATGTTAAACATCGTCAGTATCGATCGCGTGATGACGGTTGATTTGCATTCAGATCAGATTCAGGGTTTCTTTGATATTCCTGTTGATAATATCTATGGCACGCCTGTGCTGTTGAACGACCTACAAAAACAAGATTATGACAATATCATGGTCGTCTCACCTGACGTCGGCGGTGTGGTTCGTGCGCGCGCAATGGCTAAGCAATTGGGTGATACCGACATGGCGATTATTGATAAGCGCCGTGCCCGTGCCAATGAGTCACAAGTCATGCATATCATTGGTGACGTTCGTGACCGTGATTGCGTGATTGTGGATGACATGGTCGATACTGCTGGTACGTTATGTAAAGCAGCAGAAGCCCTAAAAGCAAATGGTGCACGCCGCGTCTTGGCGTATATTACCCACCCTGTCTTATCTGGTAATGCGCTACAAAACATCAGTGAATCGGCGTTAGATGAAGTGGTTGTGACCGATACGATCCCGTTATCAGCTGCTGCCAAAGCTTGTAGCAAAATCCGTCAAGTAAGCATTGCACCGATGCTGGCTGAAAGCTTACGCCGTATCAATAACGAAGAATCTATCAGCGCAATGTTTGATTCTTAATACAGTCGGTTAAAAATAAAAAAAGTACAACTAGAGCGTCAAGTGTAACTACTTGGCGCTTTTTTTTGCCTATTCGTGTTGCGCAGTCATTTTTCGTAGGTCTTTATTATTGTTATAAAAACACGTATAATGCGCGCCTGTGCCGACCTTTTTTTTGATTTCATTAGGTTGGCATTATTAAAAGTGCTGATCGTGCTGAATAATAGTGACGGTTATGGTAATTGTTATCATAAAAATCACTACTAGTAAGCAAATGGCTATATTTGGAAATTGTACGGTTTTTATGCAATAACAAATCATAGCTATCATCACGTATTAGTGGATTGGTCGCAAATCCACTTTTTTATGACCAGACACTTCATCATTCTTTTTATAGGATTATATCCATGAGCATTAATCATTTTGAACTAAACGCTGTTGACCGCTCTGCTGAACAACAAGGTAAAGGTGCGAGCCGCCGCCTACGTAAGCAGAAACTTGTGCCAGCTATCATCTATGGTGGTAACGAAGAACCTACTTCTATCTCTATCAAAATCAACGAGCTAGTAAAAGCACTTGAGTTTGAAGCGTTTTTCTCACACATTTTGACCATCAATGTTGACGGTACCGAGCATCAAGCCGTTATCAAAGACTTGCAACGTCATCCTGCAAAAGGCTTCCCAATGCATGCTGACTTCCAGCGCATTGTAAAAGGTCAAAAAATCCACATGAATGTTCCTGTGCATTTCGTTGGTCGTGAAGATGCGCCAGGTACTGCGGCTGCTGGTGTACTATCTACCCTAGTATCTGATATCGAAATCATCTGCATACCATCACAGTTACCTGAGTATCTAGAAATAGATGTATCTGGTATGGAAATCGGTGATTTGTTCCGTTTATCAGACATCAAACTTCCTGAAGGCGTTGTTATTCATGAGCTAGAGCTGGAAGACGGCCATGACCGTACTATCGTTAACATGCAGCCACCAACGGTTGAAGAAGTTGACGAAGTTGCTGACGACGTGGATGCTGCTGATGTACCTGCCACTGAGCAAAATGGCGAAGTTGACGCTGAAGACAACAAAGACGGCGAATAATCATACAGCCATATAGCTACCTATGGTAGTGTGTATGGTTCATGAGGTATTCAGTCAAGAAAACAGCAGGTGATTCATATCTCCTGCTGTTTTTGTAACTAAGGTTTGAAAACAACGATTAGTCAGATCAAGATAAAGAATTTTTGGCGATAGCGCCTTTCTTTTGATAGAGATCGACTGTGACTTGTGCTGTGACAAACCTAATCACTCATTTATTAAATCCAAGTAGGGTGTTTTTATGGCCATAAAGCTTATTGTCGGTCTTGGTAATCCTGGTCAGCAGTATATGTTTACGCGTCACAATGCTGGATTTTGGTTTGTCCATCATTTGGCTCAGCAGTTTAATATCACTCTCGCTCATGACAAAAAGTTTCATGGAGTGACAGGACGCGGGCAAATCCACGGGTCTGATGTGCGTCTGCTCATGCCATTGACTTTTATGAATAAGTCTGGTCAGTCAGTCGTGCCCATGGTGAAGTTTTATGGCATCAAAAATGACGAATTGCTGATTGCCCATGATGAGCTCGATATTCCAGCAGGCAGTATCAAGCTCAAAACCGATGGCGGTCATGGTGGTCATAATGGTCTACGTGACATTACCCCGCATATCGGCAATGACTTTCATCGCCTGCGTGTGGGCATCGGGCATCCTGGTCACAAATCGAAAGTCAGTGGACACGTCCTATCCAAAGCATCTCCCGACGAGCAAATTGCCATTGACAGCGCTTTAACCGCTGCGTTTGAGGCGCTACCATTGTTGCTAGATGGTGATGTCGAAAAAGCACGCTCACAGATCAATAGCTTTAAAATGCCTGAATAAATAGCACATCAGTTATAGTGGCCTTTTATTTTAGCAAGTCAATCCCCATTAACCATTTGATTTAGTTAATTTATCTCCGTTACGCCAAGGAAGCAACTTATGCTACTTAATATGCTTAAATGCAAATTACACCGTGCTCGCGTCACTCATGCCGAACTTCATTATGAAGGCTCATGTGGTATCGACGGTGACTTATTAGATCTTGCTGGTCTGCGCGAGAATGAGTCCATCGATATCTATAATGTGACCAATGGCAAACGCTTTCGCACCTATGCTATCCGTGCTGAAGCAGGCTCTGGAATTATCTCGTTAAATGGTGCTGCGGCTCACATGGCAGATTTAGGTGACATCGTGATTATCTGTGCTTATGCCCACTTTGATGAAGTAGAAGCATCGACGTATCAACCAAAACTGGTTTATTGCAACGAAGACAATACAGTCAAAGACACTGCCAATATTATTCCTGTGCAAGTGGCGTAAGATGGAAAAATAAAGAGTTTTTGGATAAAGCAAGTATAAACAATCAACTAAACTGTTGAAGTTATTCTTATTATTTGACCAAAACCTTTATGCTAATATGAAAGCTGAATCCAAAATAAGATTCGGCTTTTTTTATACCATTCTACATGGCAAATCTATACTTTTTATGACAAACAAGGAAACATACTGATGTGGTTGGCAGTGATTGCAATACTGGTTGGATTGGCAATTTTAGTTTGGAGCGCTGATGTCTTTATCGATGGGGCGACCGCTATAGCAAAGAAATTTAGTGTGCCTAGCTTTTTGATTGGGGTGTTGATATTAGGCATCGGCACGTCAGCGCCCGAGATGGTGGTGTCTGTATTGGCCGCGTTAGAAGGCAGTCCTGAGCTGGCTTTAGGGAACGCCTATGGCTCTAATATCATCAATATTGCCTTGGTATTGGGTGCAACGGTACTGATTAGCCCTATTATCATCCGTAAAGCCATCGTCAAGCGTGATTTGCCTCTTTTAGTGATCATAACAGCGATAGCAGCATGGCAGTTGCGTGATGGGATGCTAAGTTTAACCGATGGTCTGATATTATTGGCGTTATTGGTCATCGTCTTGGGAATGCAGATCGTGCTCAGCCTACGCGAAGGCAATCATGAAAATGATGCGATGGCAGCAGAGAATACTGATCCAAATCATGTAGAACCAAGCGTTGGACGAGGTGTCGGCAGCTTATTTCTTGGTATATTAATGCTAGTAATAAGCTCACGGGCGATCGTTTGGGGTGCTGTCGAGTTGGCCACGTTTTGGGGACTCAGCGAGCTGATCATTGGCTTAACGATTGTCGCCGTTGGTACATCGTTACCTGAGCTGGTATCAAGCTTATCAGCGGCACGTAAGGGCGAGCACGATATGGCACTGGGCAACATCATTGGCTCAAATATATTCAATACCTTGGCCGTCGTTGGTCTCGCAGCCTTGATTGCACCCATCACCGTCAATCCAATTATCTTGTCGCGCGACGTACTGGCAATGGGCGCGATCACTTTATTACTTGTTGCCCTGTGCGTCTTTGCCTTCACGGCTAAGCGTCAATTTAGCCGCGTTGCTGGCTCCACACTGGTGCTCTTTTTTGTGGGTTACACAGCGTGGCTCATTCAAACTGTTAATATGTAGTTTTTACTCTTTAGAATAGCAAACGCTAAGCCACCTAAATTTTGTAAGCTTAGCTCATTTATACATTGATAACGTTATTGGTTTTTTTTGCGATTTTTAAAGCCACGCCATAACCCTTCATGCGCCACTTTTGGCATTTTTAGGGTGATGGTGTTGGATAGCATGTCTTGCACTGCTAAGCCGCGTCGATTGAACAAGCAAAACACGTAGTTAAATATCAAACCCAAAAAAGCACTGGTTAATAGTAAAGCGCGTGAGCCACCGATCAAACTGCCAATAATGCCAAAAAGTAACGGCATCAAACAAGCCGCCAAGATCCGTTTAAAAGATTGTCCCCATGTCAGTAAGTGGCCTGAGTTATTTACGGTCTTTAAACGCCATGTCTGCATGCCTAGCGTTTGCCCACCCCGCCGCCAAAACAATCCATAAAATGCCACCAGCGTCAGTACAAAAGACGGTGTCATGATAACGTTCTGATACCATGTCGGCAATGACTGGGCTTGCGATGATTGCGTGCCTGTCTGCATAGTTAGCAGCGTACCAATCACGGTTAACACCGTCCCTACTAAGAATAACAAGGCCAAAATTAACATACCATCATAGAGAATGGCCACAACGCGAGTTGTTGGCTTAGCAATCGTGGGTTCTTCGTCAGAGATTTGCTGCATGGAGGGATTTCGCTGAGGCTTTGACTTAATGGCAGCTTTTGACGGGCGTTTAGGTAAACTCTTTGGCATGGTAAAAGCTCATAGCAAGCAGTGAATAGTGGCTCTATTGTACCGTAATTCACGGTCTTATCGTATATTATCCTAGGGTGTGTCTTCAATCTGAACGATAGCGACTAAATGAGTTAAAAATGGCTAAATGTTCGCCAAACTGCGTCAAATAGCTGGTTAATATCCCGATATTATCAGCGCTATTTTCCTTGTTTGGCTTCAATTTATCTCATTTTTATAACCATTTTCAAAATGAGGACACGCCCTAGTCGCTCTGTATTCTTTCTAGTTTCGCTGACTCGTTTTTATAGTGAACTCACTATAGTTAAAATATTTTAGAGTCGCTACAGTGCTGCTGATGTAAATTTTTTGCAGCCTCTGTCTGCGCAGGCACAGCAAGCAAGCAAGCAAGCAAAATTTACACCAGCAGTACGTGTTGTATCGATATTACTTTTCATCGACTATATAGCCATCAACATAATATGACCTTGAACATAGAGCCATTGAAAAATTACAGACATAAAAAAATCGCCAAATTGTCATAAGACAGGCGATTGATTTAGTGTTTCTTAAGCTTAAAGATAAGCTATTATGCAAATGGTGCGCTTGGAGAGATTCGAACTCCCGACCCCTTAGTTCGTAGCCAAGTGCTCTATCCAACTGAGCTACAAGCGCGTACTTTGCACATCATCTACTGCATTTATTAAATAACATTTGCAGTAAATTAGGTTGGTCATTATATAGATAATATCGCTTGTGTCAATATCTTTTTTTATTAAAATCAAATTAACTTTTGTTTTAATAAAAAAGAAGATTATTAACGCCAATATACTGCGTTACTACTCTAATAACAACTGAATAAATGGCGGTGAAGGAGGGATTCGAACCCTCGATACGCTTACACGTATGGTTCCTTAGCAGGGAACTGGTTTCAGCCACTCACCCACTTCACCGAACGATATAAAACGCTTATAAAGTAACTATAAACACAGTATCGATGCTAATGATACGTCTTACGTCGTGGGCGAGTATTATAACAAAGCCGAAACGAATTGCAAGCCTTGTCTACCAATTTAATGAAGGTTTTAGCATAATTATTTATTTATCTGTGTTTACACCCTTTTAAATAATCAAAGTATCAGTAAAAATAGCATTCGATCTATTCAAAATTGCATTTATTAGTGGCTTGATCCTCTAAACGCACTGTTTGGACGGCTATGGCTTTTTTGGTAGTGGATGGTTATAGTATTTGCTATTCATTTAGGGTATACAAAAGGAATTTTTATGCGACCCGTGGTACTGTGTTTTTCAGGATTGGATCCATCCGGTGGTGCTGGCCTACAAGCAGATATCGAGGCTGTCGGCCAAGCAGGCGCACATGCCACCATCGCTTGTACAGCGATTACGATACAAAACTCGCAGCAAGTGTTTGGCTTTGAAGCTTGTGCGGCAAGCCTAGTAAGAGCACAGGCCACAACCGTACTGGATGACTTACCTGTTGCCGCTATCAAATCAGGTATGCTTGGCACCACCGACAATATTGCAATGCTGACCCGCTTGTTTGCCGATCGTGTTATCGCTGATGATGTGCCTTTTGTATTAGACCCCGTATTGGTCGCCAACAGTGGTGGCAGCTTAGGCGATGAAAAAACCTTGGTGACGGCCTTTAGAGAGCTATTGCCTTATGCCACCTTAATCACCCCAAATACCCACGAACTTCGCGCTTTGAGCGGTGAACAAGACTTACACATCGGGGCGCAAAAGTTGTGTGCGCAGGGCACTTGTGCGGTATTGGTAAAAACTTCACATGACTTTGACAGCGGCGATATTGAGCAGTATCTATATGTAAAAGGTGAAATGGTACATCAAAGCACTTTGCCACGCCTACAAGGCGAGTTTCATGGCTCAGGCTGCTCACTGGCCAGCTTTATCGCTGGGCGCTTGGCAATGGGAGATGTGCTTGTCAATGCCGTAAAAGCCGCAGACAGCTGGATTACTCAAACCTTGCGCGCCGCTGATGCACCGCATCCTGATAATGCTGAAGCCCAATTAATACCCAATCGTTTTGTTAGAGATAGTGAAAAGTAAAATCGATTAATAGCTACAAAAAAAGGCGTTCTATATCAATAGACCGCCTTTTTATTATCTAACCAAGTACTTAACCAGTTTCTATGACACTGACTAGCCTTAGCCTAACATTGGCATAAGGCTGGCTGTCAAACCACCAATGAAGATCTCAAGTAAATAAAAAGCAAGGAAAGCGACCATTGGCGATAAATCAAGCATGCCTAAGTTTGGTGTGATACGGCGAAACGGTGCCAAGATAGGCTCAGCGAGGTTAATGATAATACCGATAATTGGATGCTCAGATCTGGTAAACACCACAATCCAGCTGACGATAATAGACCCTATCACCAAATAACGACACAGGCGCAAAAAGTCTAAAATTAAGCTGGTCGTACCAGTAAAAAACAACGGTACAGGCGCAATACCTTTATGCGTTAATGCTGCTTTACCAGAGATATCAATCAAGCGAATCAAAAACATTAGCACGATAGCAGCCAGACTGATACGCCCTTGTGCAACCGTTGGAAAAATACGCCCAAACACATCGACAATATGGGTCGCTTTATAAGCAGGCGCAATCATAGGATTGCTCGCATCCATGCCTGCAAACTGTAGCATAAAGCGAATAAACACCAACATCATGGCGAAAGTGGTGACCAAATCAAAGATTTGAAATAACATGTTGTTCATGAAGTGCTACTCAATGTGACATTATTAACAGGTTTGGGGATGACGAGTGTCATGATTAGATGCTTAGTACTGTGTCATGCAAGCGCGGCATACAGGTGCGTCATTCACTTTTAGCAAATAACGCGCCTGATATCGATGTTTATTTACTCATCTCTTCACTTAGGGCTTGGCTACGGTCATAACAAGCCTGCATGGCTTCACCTATTTGGCGACCGATTTCATTGGCTTGCATTGACTCAATTGCTGCTTGGGTCGTACCATTCGGTGATGTTACTTTGCGACGCAATTCAGCGGGCGCATCATCACTATCCATGGCCATTTTTGCCGCACCTATCATGGTTTGCAGCGCCAGCGCTGATGCTTGTTCTTGATCTAAGCCTAAAGCAACCGCTCTATCGACCATCGATTCAATAAAATAAAACATGTAAGCCGGTGCTGAACCTGATACGGCTGTGACCGCATGCATGTGCGTTTCGTTTTCAACCCACATGACCAGCCCTGAGGCTTCCATCACCGCAGTTGCCAGCTCTTTTTGTTCAGCTGAGATATTATCAGCACCATAAAGACCCGTGGCACCCATCTGAATCATAGCTGGAGTGTTCGGCATCGCGCGCACGATATTACGATACCCATTTAGCATAGCAGATAAAATTTCGGTCGATAAACCTGCTGCGACCGAAATGATCAATTGATTGTCCAGTACATCAGTAAAAGCGCCAACAACGGCTTTCATTACTTGCGGCTTGACAGCCAGTACGATAATGTCAGCATCGATCACCGCTGCTTTTGGATCAGTAATTGGATCTATTGTATTCAATCCTTTGGCCGCCAGTTGCTCACGTACATCGCTACTTGGATCGGCAACTGTGATTAAATTCGGTTGGATACCGCAGCTCACAAGCCCACTAATCAAAGCCTGCGCCATGTTACCGCCGCCGATAAAGCTGATTTTTTTATTATCCAATACTGACATACTTCGCTCCTACGCAAAAAATTCAAAGATGTTCAAACTAACACAATCATAGGTAAAATGACATTCAGTTTACCATACTGCTACTGCCATCGTTTGACAAATTCGAACAGTGTCTTATCGCATCAAGCTGACGAGCCCCCAAGCAAACAGCATGTACAAACCACGCTTTTAGCAGCTATTATCTACGCTTAAATGATTATGAATGTATTTAGAAAATACATCATTTTCACTATGATGGATAAAATCGTCAGAATCTAATATCTGGCCTAGTATCCAGCTCTCAAAAGGCGATAATAATAAAATAGGTAGCTCAATTGGTCGCTCAGTCTCAATACTGTCGTCACTGAGAAAAACTACACTGACCACAACCAAACTCTCGCGTAACCATATAGGCACGCCAAGTGTTTGGTATAATTTTTTGCCTGACTGAGGACGTGATGACCCTGCAATTTGTACGCGCTGCTGCCGATCTAATGGCGCAATTTTAATCTCAACTTTGTCTGTGTCAATTTTTAACATTTCCGCCAATGCGTGTGGCAGCATTTGCACTTGCCAAGTAAAGTGCTTGCTTGTACGTAAAGAGATTGAGACGGAGGGATTGTCCGCTGAATGAGCAGCAGCCACAATGAGATCAGATACAGCAAGATCAGATAAGTTATACGTTTGTGCATCAAGCGGCATCTTAAGCCATGTCAACCACTCACTGCTTAGGCGATACAGCTGCTGACGATAGCGACGAATGGTATATGACTGCTTGCGACCCTGCCAAAACAGCTCGGTCTGATGGTCATGATCCTTACGCTGACTTAGCCCTAACACCTCATCTATCAATTGCTTGGTGGGCGGTAATGGCTCATCTTGTCCTAACCAATAGTGCAGTAGTTGGCGCTGTCGATAAAAAGGTAACCCTTCTAACTCATTAATCTTTAGCACCCGCTGTGCTGGAGGCAATTGCAACGAACCGATGGTCATCTGCTGCAAATCCTGTACCGCTTGTGCTCGGATGGTTGATTCTGCATCGCCCAATAGCTGAGCGCTACGAGCAATATTTTCTATGACATTTGGATTATATTTTGCCAATACTGGCATGATGTCACGGCGCAGCCCACTACGAACATTATCGCCAGTATCATTGGTAGGATCATCGATATAAGGCAGCTTTAAACGCTGGGCATAGGCGCTTATACTAGCACGCTGTACAGTGAGCCAAGGTCGCCATAACGCCATCTGATGCGCGCCTTGCGTTTGTATTCGCCAAGGCTGCATACCTGACAGACCATTGACGCCTGCTCCTTGAATCAACCGCATCAATACAGTTTCTGCTTGGTCATCGGCATGATGCCCTAACAATAAAACATCCTCTTGATTGATATGCTCGCGCATAACGTCATAGCGTGCTTGCCGTGCCGCTTGCTCGTCGTGGCCTTTTACGTGTGCTGGCAAAATATAACACGGTATCTGCTGCGCTTGTGCCCAATTAGCGACATGTACAGCCCAATGCTGACTATCGGTTTGCAGACGATGATCGACATGTAAAAGCTGTGGTAAAAATGGCAGCTTACCTTGGCGATACAGCTGCACGCATAGCGCCGCAAGTGCCAATGAATCACGGCCACCACTACAGGCCAGCCAAACACGCCGACCGTGCAATTGTGCGCCATACTCAGCCACACTGTTCAATAATGCCGCTGCCAAGCCTTCATCAATCGGTAGGTCTGCTATTGGCTCAATAGCATTGGGAATGATTGCGCTGCTGGTCATAATGAGCCTTAGTTATGTGGAGATCCTATAGGGGCTGTATAGGATTCGAACATGGCACTGACAGAGACTATTTTTTAGACGATTCGAAGGTAAAAATAGTAAGTATAGTCATTCTATACGGCTATTTTTAGCAATGAAGCGGCAAAAAAGAGTCCTGTCCCCTGTTTTTATTATTGGGGCTGATGCTAAAACTGCCCCATACGGTGTTGCAAGTCTCGCTAAGGTATTAACATTATCATCGATTTGCGCCTTGTCTGGAACCGTTTTAGCGATCAGCAGTGCCTATTTGTGAATTCTATACAGCCCCTAGTTATTTGACATAAAAAAACGCGCCATCGAATGACACGTTATTATTTTAGCATTAAGGCTGGGTCTCTAATATGAAAAGCGTGTTCTTAAAAACTGTTTATAAAATGCTTAATATTAAATCGGGACAACACCAAACGTTGCTATAGTCGATACTCAATAAAACTGATACCAGGCATTATAACGCGAGACTGGCACAAATTTTTCTGGCTTGCTGTGCCTACGCCGACAGAGGCTACAAAAAATTTACACCAGTCCCGCTGACTCGTTTTTATACTAAACTCACGATACATTAAATAGTTACGATATAAAAAGTAGCGAACACGTTAGCCCATTAGCAAGGCAACATCACTTCTGAGTTAAAGGTTTTTAGCTTCTCATAACGCAGCTCACAACGCGCTTGTGCGTCTAAATCTTTAATCTCATCCAGTTGCTCAGCAATAAGTGCTTTCAAAGCAGTCATCACTGGCTGCGGCTGAATATGAGCGCCCTCGCCTTCCTCGATCACAGCATCAATCAAGCCCATCTGATAGAGGTTGATCGCGTTTAATTTCAGGGCTTCACTGGCATCTTGCGCTTTTTCAGCCGTTTTCCACAAAATAGACGCACAACCTTCAGGAGAGATGACTGAATAAATGCTGTTTTGTAGCATGTTGACTTTATCACCCACGCCAATTGCCAACGCGCCACCTGAACCACCTTCACCAATAATGGTTACAATAATAGGCACTTTTAGGCTAGAAAAAACGGCGATACTTTCGGCAATTGCTTGCGCTTGTCCGCGCTCTTCGGCACCAATGCCGGGGTATGCGCCTTGGGTATCGACAAAAGTCATCACCGGAATATTAAAACGCTCAGCCATTTTGACCAAACGAATCACTTTGCGATAACCCTCAGGATTGGCCATACCGAAATTGTGAGCGATACGCTCGCGAGTGCTACGACCACGATGTTGACCGATGACCATGACTGGCATACCATCAAAACGCGCCAGTCCACCCAAAATGGCTTTGTCATCGGCATAAGCTCGGTCGCCATGCAACTCATCAAATTCAGTAAATAGCTGATTAACATAGTCCATAAATAATGGACGCTTGGCATGTCGTGCAAGCTGCACACTATCCCAGACAGTGCTCATAGACGCTTCCCTTTAATAATGATACTTAATGTATTTATGTTTAAGAATAATATCGCTATCGATTTTAAGATAATGAAAGTACAGTTGTAAACTCAATAGAAGCTATAGTAGCACATCTTATATGGCATGGCATTATCGACAAAGCCGCTTTTGTTACGTTAGTCTTTAACGCGATAATCACAATAGTAATCTATAAAAGCCTGAGATCTAAACCTCGATAATACTTAGCGCCACACCCCATTTAGCGAACTGATCAATCTCAGTATGCAGATCAGGCAACAAAAAAGCATAATGCTCACTACTGTCGGCCACGGCGATTTGCCAGCTGTTGTCATCATTCACTGTTAATTGTAATTCTGGCAATTCCTGATCGCTGCGGCTATGATGCGCCAGAACCGCGAGGCGCAGTAGCAAACATAGATAAACGAGCTGATTGCCACCGATACTACAAGTCTGCTCTAGCATATCGGCTTTGAGCTTACGGCGATGATTGAGCATCAGCTGCGCCATGCGCTTTTGATCGACTTGCGAAAATCCTGGAATATCTGAATATTCGAGCAAATAAGCACTGTGTTTATGATAGCTACTATGACTAATCGCCAGCCCTATTTCATGCAAAAATGCAGCACGTCTGAGCAAATCACCGTCATCATTACTGAGGCCCAGCTTATCTTTTACTTGCTCAAACAAATAGCGACTGGTTTTTACCACTTGTTTGGCTTGTTTTTTGTCCCCTGAATAACGCTTAATCAACGCGAGGACACTACGATCACGCACATCTTCACTAGCAAAACGACCAAGCATGTCATACATGACGCCTTCGCGTAGCGCACCATCTGAGTACACAATCGTATCAACGCCCAGTACCTTCATCACCGCCCGTAGAACCGCCACGCCTGCTGGAAAGATGGCTTTGCGGTGTTCTTTTACCCCTTCCAAATTGATATCATCGACGTTGCCAATTTTGAGTAGGAGCTTCTCAAGCTTTTTTACGCCTGCATAAGTGATGCGTTCTTGCTCATCGGCCCAGCCTTTGGAAACCAAGACACTACGCACCGCTTTAATCGTACCACTAGAGCCAACCACACTACTCCAGCCCACTTTTTGATAACGACCATTGATTGCCAATACTTCTTTGCGAGCACCTGAAATAGCGTTATTGAAGGCTTCTTTGGTAATCAGTCCATCAGCAAAATATTTTTGGGTAAAAGCGACGCAGCCCATCTGTAAGCTTTCGGTCAATAACGGATCAAACTCTTGACCAATGATAAATTCTGTCGAACCACCACCAATATCGATGACCAACCGTTTGTCACTACTGGCATTGGTGTGTGACACGCCCAAATAAATCAATCGCGCCTCTTCACGTCCTGCAATAATTTCAATCGGCTTTGGCAAAATTTTATTGGCATGAGCGATAAAATCGTTGGCGTTTTTGGCTTGGCGTAACGCATTGGTCGCGACCACACGAAGGCGCTCAGGCGGCACCGAATCCAAGCGAGCGACAAAGCGACTCAAACATTCAAGACCGCGCTTTTCAGCCGCCGCACTCAAAATATTGTTTTCATCCAATCCAGCCGCAAGCTGCACTTTTTCAGACATAGAGACTACTTTTCGCACTTCACCATGATCGAGGCGAGCAATGGCTAAGTGAAAACTGTTGGAACCGATATCAATAGCTGCCATCATTTCATCGTCAGTGAGTGGTGGCTTCGTAAGATAGTCAATAGGCATAAGAGAGGTCATTACCATGTTAGATAAATGGAAAAAGAAAGGGTTAATAGTCAGTAAAAAATAAAATTGATACCTGAGTAGTTGTGTACCACTGATATGACTTTTTTCGCTTGTCGTCTACGAAATCATTGGAGCGCAAGCGAATCACATCCATACGAATCGACACAATTTTTGCCATTAAAGCATTTATGCCAAACACTGGCAAGTGACACAAAACCTTGGTACAAGGACAATTCCATAACCCATAAAATAACAGCCGCACGCTCAGCATCTATCACTTGTGTTAACCCGATTCGTTTGCTACATTGAAAGCCATTAATATTATAATAAATAACAGCAACTTATCCGATTATTTATCAATATCTAATATATAGATAATTCAACATAAACTCGATACGCGAATAGCCAAGTGCGGCTGGTATTTGATAAACGACTAGCAAGGATGCTAATACAATGAACCAAATTGACACGCAAAATCCGATAACGACAGCAGATACTCCGACGAAGGCTCATACGAAAAAAGACCTCATAAAAATTGATAAACCCGCAAAACAAAATTTTTATGACTTTTACTTAGCAGAGCATCAAAACATGGCGTGCCGTCGTCTGCATTTTGCTGGCAGTAGCTTTGGTCTATTAGGGTTGGCAAAATCTGTCAAAACCCGCTCACCAAAACCTTTACTCAAAGGCATTGCTGCTGGCTACGCTTGTGCTTGGGTCGGTCACTTTTTCTTTGAAAAAAACAAGCCAGCGTCTTTTAAATTCCCCCTAAAAAGCTTTGCCAGTGATTTTCGGATGTATGGAGATGTGCTGCGCGGCAACCTCAGTTTAACAGATCGCAAGTACGACAGAGCCAGAAAAACTCATTAAGCCTTTAGCTATCATTTATAATAACCACAAAAAAACCAGCATCGTAATGTATTTACTCATGCTGGTTGTTATTTTAGGGCGTATTGAAATTTAAAGCCTCAGACTTTAAGCCTTTGCCATTGCTGCAAAGATGTCATCGGCCGCTTTGATCGATTCATCAATGTCTTCTACGCTATGCTTGATAGACATAAAGCCCGCTTCATACGCAGATGGTGCTAGATAAATACCTCGATCAAGCATACCGTGGAAAAAGGTATTAAACAGCGTCATGTCGCACTCTGTGACTTCATCGAAGTTCTTTGGTGCTGCCGTGTCACTGTCTTTGACAAAGAACATCCCAAACATGCCGCCCAACTTATTGGTGCGAAGATTGATGCCATGTTTGTCAGCCGCGGCTTGAAAACCATCAATCAGCTGATCTACTTTTGCTGAAAGCTCATCATAAAACCCATCTACCGTTAAGTCTTCAAACATCGCAATACCAGCGCGCATCGCCAGCGGGTTACCTGATAACGTACCGGCTTGATAGACACCGCCAAGGGGCGCGATACAAGACATAATCTCTTTTTTACCACCAAACGCACCAACAGGCAAGCCTGCACCAATGATTTTACCAAAGCAGGTCAAGTCAGGCGTGATACCGAAGTGTGCTTGCGCCCCGCCAAGTCCCACACGAAAACCCGTCATCACTTCATCAAAAACCAGTACCGCGCCATTGGCAGTACATTCTGCCCGCAACGTATCATGGAATTCTTGCGTTGGAATGACCATATTCATGTTGCCAGCGATAGGCTCTAAGATGACACAAGCAATCTCGTCACCCCATTTTTCAAAACAGTCTTTGATTGCTTGTGGATCATTATAAGGAATGGTAATCGTGTGCTTGGCAAAATCTGCTGGCACGCCTTTTGAGGTGGGTTCGCCAATGTCTAACATGCCTGAACCAGCTTTGACTAGTAAGCTGTCCGAATGACCATGGTAGCAGCCTTCAAACTTGACGATTTTGTCACGCTGGGTATAACCACGTGCCAGACGAATCGCGCTCATGGTCGCTTCTGTACCTGAGCTGGTCATGCGAATCATCTCAACGCTTGGAACGATCTCACAAATCTTGTCAGCGACCGTCGTTTCAAACGGCGTTGGTGTGCCAAAGCTCAAGCCATCATCGGCGGCTTTTTTGACTGCATCGATGACTTTTGGATGGGCATGACCCAAAATCATTGGGCCCCAAGAACCTACATAATCGATATAGGCATTGTCTTCAGTGTCATAAATCTTGCTACCATTGGCACGATGCATAAAGATTGGCGTACCACCGACCCCTGCAAAGGCACGGACAGGTGAGTTCACGCCGCCTGGAATATGTTTGCGGGCTTGCGCAAAGAGCTGTTCGTTTTTAGTACTCATAGTGACTCTCTATTTATTGATTTTGTATTTATCTGCTTTGTATTTATCGGTTCTGTATGTTCCAAATGACGTCAGTTTTATACTTATTTATGCTCAAACCTTTCAAGCAATGTCTATTTCAAGATTTTTTAAGGTTTTACGCTTTTTTAACGACAGAGGATTTAAGCTTCATTGGGCCATGTCCATCGAGTTTACAGTCAATGTCATGACCATCCGTCGCGTCTGGCAACAGACGGATGCCTTTTGCTTTGGTGCCGACTTTGATAACGATTGATGAGCCCTTGACTTTCAAGTCTTTGATCACAGTGACCGTATCGCCGTCTTGTAGCTCATTGCCGACAGCGTCACGAATGACGGCATCTTGGTCTTCAGCTTGTGCTGCATTCGTCTCAGCCACAGTCCACTCATGCGCGCACATCGGACATACCAGTAACGCACCATCTTCATACGTATATTCAGCATCACATTTCGGGCAATTTGGTAAGCTCATCATATCCTCGGCAGTCATCAGACATTGGGTTCATTGTGGAGTTTACATTGTACCGTAACTCGCCCTCTTTAACCAATTTGTACCGTTGAAAACGGCGCGCTACGCCCAATTTAACGCTTAAGTCACCCGTTAGCGATGACGTTTTTGTGACACCGTTTTTGTGGTACTCTTCTTAGCCTCATTTAGATTTATACTGACACATTCTATCAGTGATAAAAGCGCCTATATAAAAAGTGCTCGTATAATTTTTTATCGCGCAGGTTTCCTCTCTATATTTTAATAATCAAGCGCTTACCAGAAGGATAATAACAATGACTCAGTCTTCAAAACCATCAGCATTGCCGCAGTTCTCGCAGTTGACCATACAAGGTGAGGATGCCGAAAAATTCTTGCAGGGACAGTTGACCTGTGACGTCACCAAGCTCGGCCTTAGCTATCAAGCCGCGGCTATTGGCAATTTAAAAGGGCGGATTGAATTTGGTATTTGGCTTAAAAAGCAAGCAGAAAAACATTATGACGTGGTCATTAGTGCCGATTGCGCCGATTCTCTGCAAGCTCATCTAAAAAAGTTCGGAGCATTTTCTAAGTTCGAGACCAGTGCACCAGCAGCGATTTATCCTTGTGTGCTAGCAGACGCGCCAACCTTTAGCCACAAAGACGATCATAATACAGCCACCGACACTCAGGCGTGGATAGCATGCAGTATCGCCACTGGTAATTATTGGATCGTAGCCGCGACTCAAGGCGAGTTCCAACCGCAAGAACTGCGCCTGCATCAGCGTGGTGGTATGGACTACGATAAAGGTTGCTATTTGGGTCAAGAAGTCATTGCCCGTATTTATTTTAAATCAGCACCAAAGGCGTTTTTGCATTATGTAGAAGGTACTGGTGATGCACCAACAGCAGGCGACAAGCTAGACAAAATCCAAGTGGTCAATGCAATGACAAATGAAAATGGCTTTACTGCCCTTGTCGTGGCACGTCCTGAGCAATTGGCAGAAAGCACGCTTAGCATACTGGACTTGCCAGCAGCACTACAGGTAGATGTTGCGCGCCCAAAGTAAAAGCAAGCTGAAACAGATAGGCGGCGCAGCAACGGTGAAGTTAGGCTAATATACGGCTGCCGTCATGATTAACATGAGCATAGAGAATCCCATGACACATATTGCGGTACTCGGAGCAGGCGTGGTGGGCGTGACCACTGCATGGTATCTACGTCAAGCAGGCTATGATGTGACCGTGATTGAGCGCGAATCAGCGGCAGGGATGCAGACGTCCTTTGCTAATGGTGGTCAAATCTCCGTCTCACATGCTACGCCGTGGGCCAATCCTGCGACGCCAATGAAAGCGCTTAAGTGGTTGTTTAAAGAAGACGCACCGCTGCTGTTTCGCTTGCGTGCTGATAAAGATCAGATGCGATGGGCCATGCAGTTTTTGCAAGAGTGCCGCGCTGATCGCGCCGATGCCAATCTAGTACAGATGGTGCGCTTGGGTCTGTATTCTCGCGATACCTTACAACAGCTACGCGCGGATATCGATATCGAGTATGAGCAGCAAACGCGCGGTATCATGCATTTTTATACCAGCCAAGCTGAGTTTGATGCCGCTATCGAACCCACTGAACGCATGCAAGCACTCGGTTGCGAGCGCCACGTGATTGATATTAATAATGCGGCTAGCTTGGAGCCTGCGCTTTATCCAATTGCGCACAAACTCACAGGCGCAACCTATACCAGCCGTGACGAATCGGGTAATGCGCATCTGTTTACGCAGCGCTTAGCACAGCGCTGCATCGATGCGGGCGTGCAGTTTTTGTATGATACTGAGATATTAGCACTCAATACTGACGCTCACTCTGCGCGTCCGCATGTACACAGTATTACTATTCGCCCAAAAGGCGAAAACGCGCAAACCTTTAGCGCTGACAGTCATGTGGTTGCACTGGGCAGCTATAGTGTTCCTCTGCTAAAACCACTTGGCATTCATGTGCCTATCTTTCCCGCAAAGGGCTATTCGGCCACCTATAAAGTCAATCCGCGCGCGCCGCATTTAGCGCCTTTTGTCAGCCTAATAGATGATGAGTTTAAGCTGGTGACCTCGCGTTTGGGTGACAAATTGCGAGTGGCTGGGACAGCAGAATTTAACGGCTACAATCTCGATTTAAATGCCACGCGCTGTGAGGCCATTACTCGCCGCGTGCAGCAATTATTTCCAAAAGGTATTATCGCAAATTCCGTTCAATACTGGACAGGATTGCGCCCGATGACCCCGTCGAACGTACCTTTGATTGGACGTGCACATTGCGGTCAAGTTAAGCATGGTAGTCGCAATGCGTCAGCCACTTTTGACAATTTATGGCTCAATACAGGACATGGTACATTAGGCTGGACGCATGCTTGCGGCTCGGCAAAAGCTATCAGCTTATTAATGCAAGGCGAAACGCCCAGCGTTGATTTTGACTTTGTGGGCGCAAGTAATTGACCTAACGTTGAAATAATATATTAGAGTTACGTTTATAAAAAAGAAGGCGCTTACATGATGTAAGCGCCTTCTTTTTGCTTTAAAACAAACCTTGAGTTTATGCCATCACATTGTCTACTAACGCCTCTTCTGTACTAACATCAATCGCCTCTAACTGCACAGGCACACCATTAACGGCGGCATTACCACTCAACTGATCGATCAAAGTATCATCTGTTAAATCATTAACACTGACACCGGCATGCGCTTGCGCAATCTTCTGCTTAACGCCTTTACGTCCATGACCAAAGCCATGCGGAATACTAACCACACCTGGCATCAGCTCATCGGTCACCTCTGCTGCGATGACCACGCTGCCTACTCGAGACGTTACTTTGACGTCTTGCCCGTCTGTAATACCGTGCTGTGCTGCCGTTTCTGGATGCAGCATTAGCGTACAACGAGATTTGCCTTTGACCAATCGATAACTATTGTGTAGCCATGAGTTGTTGCTACGCACATGGCGGCGACCAATGAGTAAAATCTCCTGATGATCATATTGCTGCATCATTTCTTTGACCCGTGCCAAATCTGCCTCATAAAAATCAACATTGAGATTGATTTGCTTATCTGCATGCTTGATGGCCTCTGGCAACATACGATGCAATGGTCCTAAATCAATACCATGTGGGTTGTCTATGAGCACATCCAATGTAACGTCTTTATAAGGTCCATATTTGAGACCTTGCTCAAGTAAGAATTTCGGTCCAAAGGCTTTTGTCGCGGCACGTTCTTTTTGCGTTGCTTCTGGCGCGTCTTTATCCAAACGGTCGGCAAGCTCTAGATAAATCTCCCAATCATGCTTTTCATTATCTGTTTTGCTAAATAAGGCAGGCGAGTATTTGGCAACATTGTGTACGGCAAAGCCATTAAACGTAACATCATAATGATCGCGCTCGAGTGGTGATACGGGCGGTAGGATAATATTGGCATGGCGGCTGGTTTCGGTCACAAAGTAATCAAGCGATACCATAAACTCCAACCCTGATAGGGCCTCATCTAGTTTTTCGCCATTCGGCGTGCTAAGAACAGGGTTACCAGCGACACTCATAAAGCCCTTTAATTGACCTTCTCCTTCGACCAGCATCTCATCCGCCATCGCCACCACTGGATATTCGCCATTAAAATCTGGCAAGTTACTCACACGACTGTGGCGTTTGCCCAAATAGCCAGGACCCGAGCTATTCACCACGTCAACAGCAGGGTTCGGGAACATGAGTCCGCCCACTTCATCTAAGCGTCCTGTGATGATATTGATGACCATGGACAAGTACTGGCTCAGCAAACCAAATTCTTGCACTGAGATACCCATTCGGCCATAGCAGACCGAGCTTTCGGCCTCACAAAACTCTTTGACGATACGTTTGATTTCAGCAGCGGTAATGCCTGTAATGTCTGCTACTGATTCAGGTGTGAATCCTTCTGCAAATGATGCAATACGATCAATCTCTGGCGTCAAACCTGCTACTCGGCTATTTACCTTGGCATAGCCTTGGGCGTAGATTTCGTTCACCATAGCCAGTAGCAGCAATACATCTGTCGCTGGGCGAATAAAATGATGCTCACTGGCGATATCTGCTGTTTCGGTACGCCGTGGATCGATCACCACCACTTTGCCATCGCGTGCTTTGATGTCTTTTAGCTTTTGGCGCATGTTGGGTGCGGTCATGATACTGCCATTAGAGGCCAGCGGGTTACCACCGATAATGAGCATATACTGCGTACGATTCACATCAGGCACAGGAATACGGAGCATATGACCAAACAGATGCATGCTGACGATATGGTGTGGCAGCTGGTCGATTGAGGTTGCAGAAAAGCGACTACGTGTCTTTAAACTGGTTAATAGCTGCTTGATGGTCAACATACCGCCCATGTTGTGTACGTTGGGGTTACCCAAATAGACCCCAAACGCATTTTTACCATGTTTTTGCTGAACGGACTGAATACGCGCAGCGACTTTATCCAACGCATCCGGCCAACTGATCGCTTTCCAACCGTCCGCCATTCTCTCAACAGGTCCCCGCAGGCGATCAGGATCCTCGTGCAAGTCTTGCAAGGCAGTCGCTTTTGGGCAAATATACCCCTGCGAAAATGGATCGTCTTTATCGCCTTTGATCGATAATACTTTTTCGCCATCGTGCTTGATGACGATACCGCACATCGCTTCACATAAGTTACAGGTTCTGAAGTGGGTCTGCTCGTTCACTTGGGTGGGTTCACTGCTCATGGTTACGCTCCCTGTTATTTTTGACTATTGTTTTCACTATTAAATCCATTTAATGGTTTTGATCGTTTTGGTGTCTTTTATCTTATGGTCAGATAATTTTAATGATTCATCACTTATACGTTTGGTGATTAATAATTAATCACTAAGCGCTTATACTTTGCTATTTTCTTGAGCAAAGCTGCTAAAAAGTGCATCAAAATTCTTGCACAGCATGGCAATTGCTTGCTGCCGTGAATAACGTCCGTGATGACAGCCCAATATCAACTCATGTACTTGGGCAGTAGCGATATCGACACAGAGATTGATCTCAGACACATCAAAAGTGCGCTCGGCTGACGAGAGTCCTTGAATAAATATCTCTACCCACTCTTCTTTTATCTCGCCAATCAAGCGACCTAAGCCTTTATTGACGAGATGGCTATTTTTAGACGAGCCCATTGTCGAGTGCTGATTTCCTTGTGTTGAGCTATTGCCTAGACTGTCTTCGATTAAGCGTTGAAACAAAGCAATATTTTGAAACGCGGCATCAAAAATTAGGGTCAAACAGTGCTGGCAACGCTGATTAAACTGCTCATTGGTCAGCGCTGCATAATCTTCTAGCATGTTTATCCAAGCCATACGTATGGGAGACAGATAATGGTGCTTAAGCTGCTCACCCAGCTCATTTTGCAACGCCTCTAGATCATCGAAATGGTTATAAAAACTTGGCTGCGCAATTCCTGCGCCTTTGGCGATTTTATTCATACTCATGCCAGAAGCGCCGTCTAAGCCATACAATTGCAAAGCACTCTTTAGTAAGGCTCGACGCGTTTTGGTTTTTGCCAGTGCACGCTTCGTTTCCATCAGTGGCTCTAAATTTTCGTTTGTAGCAATGAGGGTATCGGATGAATTCACTGTCGAGTTATCCTGATTTCATATAATGGTCGTTTTTATTTCAACTATAAGCCTATAGTCATTTGAATAATAAGTCTATAGTCAGGTCAATATAAAAATAATACAGTAGCACTCATTTAATTAAAAAATCTTGCTAAGCTGCGACCATCATACCCATAGCTTAATTCTTATTTATTGGCGGCTTTTACATAAGTTGATGACAAAACACGTTTGTCATTACACAAACAAGCTTCTTATAACATAAGCGAGCGAATCCCTATCATAAAGAAACACTCTAAACATTGCCTATACAGACAAGGCGATTTCGAACGCCTATATTAGATCTTACTAACTGGTCTGCTAATATCTATTATCTATGGCTACTGAGTAGTAAATAAATTAAAGACAGATGGAAAAATTGTCTCAACAACCAATCTGCTAATAAAATAAGGAATATAATAATGAACGAACATACTCTAAAAGGTGAATGGAAGCAGCTAAAAGGCTCAGTAAAACAAAAATGGGGCGAGCTGACTGATGATGACTTGGACCAAGTTGAAGGCAGCCGCGATAAGCTGGTTGGCCGTGTGCAAGAACGTTATGGTCATGCTCAAGAAGACGCTGAGCGCGAAGTAGATGATTGGCGTCGCGACAATAATTACTAATCAATATTCTTTGAAAAATTAAATTTGAAGCAAATAAAATAAAAACCGTGTAGGAAACTACGCGGTTTTTTTATGTCACTCGAATAATGAATTATAAGAGCGGTAGGATTTAGCTTTTATCTGATCGCTAGCATTAGCCTAGAAATAATAATAACGAACGAGAATAATTAGTATTGTCCAGACACGATAAAACCGCATAGCAATGAATTGTTATGCGGTTTTATTGTTAACCATCCATGTTACCTATCACGACTGCTTCCCATACATCCTTGCATGATATTCAGTATATTGTAATACTGGGCATCCTGCCCTTTTACTACACTTAACAGCATTAACTACTGTTATCAGCAGAGGTCACGCGTCCTTACTTCACTTAATATTATCATCCTGATTCTAATAAGCGAATCATTATCCTTAATGCGGTCAACTCAATCCTTGAGTCACATTCCCTAATGCCGTATGACTATAGTGCCTAATTATTAAGCGGATGTTAAGTCGCATAAGCGTCATTGCGTGTAAGCATATGCTTACAACCTTCTTATTGTTTAAAAGAGTTACAACTTACTAACGCAGAAGACACTTATTATCAAGTTCTGTGCTTTATCATATCGAATGTAAGCAAATATTTCTGCCAATATGTTAAAAGCATATTAGTTTGCCGATACGAATTGTTGGATAATTTTAGCGCCCTGCATTAAGGTACTGGAAAACTATTTGTATTTAGCAAAAGAATTTTATTAGGAGAGTGTCATGCGTGTTTTATCCTATGCCAAACTAAAGAATGTCGTGTCTGCCAGTATGGTCACCGCGTTGCTGTTGGCAATGACTGGTTGTGTCACCACCCCTAGTGGTTATCACAAATATGAGGATATTTATCAGGATGTTCATAAAGATAGTAAAGCGTACAAAAAGCACAAAGACAATAAAAAATATAAAGATAAGAATAAGTCAGCGCATAAAGGTGTCAACGTCTATGCTATTGAGCAAAGAGCTGCAAACAAAGTAAGGCGTATGGGGTACCGCGTTAATGATGTGAAATACGTCAAAGGCAATCGTAAAATTATGGTTAAGGCTGAGCGCGGGCGCGATAATTATAAAATCGATCTGGACTATCCAAGCTATGATGTGGTTAGAATTAAGAAGCGTTAACAAGTTTCAACCTATATTCGATCAGTGCTTTTAACTGGTCAATATAGGACGATAGTGAGCATGGCACGAGTCAAGTAAATCGATAACGGGTTTATTTGGCTTTTTTATGGCGAGTTTATCCGTCTTAAAAATCCAGCACTTTTATCACATCATAAGCGGGCGTCTCATAAGGATGTGCTTTCTTTAAAGCAGTGATAACAGCCTCTATGGCATTTTCGGCAACCACCATCTCAACGCGCCACTCATCAACGGTTTCAAGCTTGTCTTGTGTGCCGATATGCGGCGTACTACCTACCAACGGTTTGAATTGTCCTGTCCCTTGTACTTGCCAGCAGCACTGCTCGTAATACCCAATGGTTCCTGCACCAGCCGCAAATAAGGCAGACTTCACTACCTCTAATGCTTCATTGGGAATAAATACGGTTAGTTTATACATATTGCTGATCCTAAATAAAGTAAGCAAAAAGACAGCTACTTTTTGGATAAAGAGGGATGATCCGCCCATATATAGCGTAGCAGCCAATCTTTGGCCTCACCAGCATAATCGATACCAATACGTGGACGCAATGATATAGGCGGCTTACAGCCATCATCTTCTATCCAAACGGTTGAAGCAGGTTCGATAGATTTGCCGTATAACTGGCGATCAATTTGTAAGCGCTTGGTCAGCTTTCCCGGACCTGCAAACTGTTTGGGATGGCTAAGATGCTTGTCTGCGCTAAGCAACTGCTCACCCAATAGTCGATCACTGTCTTCTATCAAAAATCCTGCCCGTATCAGAACCGACTCAGGTGACTCCGCATTGGCTGTGATGACATTAAGCATGTGATGAATACCATAAGTCAAATAAACATAAAACACGCCACCTTGCTCATACATGATTTCGGTACGCGCAGTTCTTGTCCCCGCATGCGAGTGACAGGCAGGATCATCCTCACCGATATACGCTTCGGTTTCTGAGATACGCATACGCAATACTTTGGCTGCGCCATCCGTATCTATAAGCTTTCTACACAGCACCTTACCGACCAAATCGGCAGCAACCACACAGGTAGGACGAGTAAACCAATTAGAATCTAAGACAGTTGATAAAGCAGTAGACATGAGCGAAACCTTTTCTTATTTTTATCATCTCATTGACATGGATGAGTATTAATAAATTAGCATAAAAGTAAGATAAGGTATTGAAGACACTGTTGGTGCTATGTTTAATTTTTTATAAGAGTTAAGCGACAAGCCTGTGCCTAAAAAGATGATGTTAATACGCTGTGGTAAAAATCAATAATTATGGCTAGAGAGAAGTTTGTCCTTAATCATTATTTTAGGGGCTGTAGTAGATAAGCACCATGCTAGACTACTAAAATGAAGATAACCCGTTGTAAATTAAGTAAAAAAGA
>NZ_CAJHBU010000023.1 GCF_904846715.1 Psychrobacter vallis | reverse complement strand
GCTGATATGTTAGAGAAAGAAGCGGATGGTATCAGTGCTCAGTGCGACAAAAGCACTTAGTCTCGCCGCCAAGCAATGCTAGATCTATAATTTCTCATAAATGAATAACCTCTCTACTGGTTAGCGTAAAAGGAAAATCATTAAAATATCGATTTCATAAAGTATAAATACTATACTTATTTATCTTGAAATAAGTATAGTATTTATACTTATCAGGTGACCAAAATAAGGGTATTGATTAGCGTAAACTGTATTAAATTATGCTAAACGTCTTAACAAAATAATCTCTATAGCCCTTACTACATAAGTCTTTACAGGTTGACATAGATTAAAGTAATTTAATGAAATATGGTGGGTCTAGCCTGTCACGTCGCGGGTTCGAGTCCCGTCCGCTGCGCCATATTTAGTAAAAAGTTAGAACGAATTTAGACCTTTGAGTTTAAGCAAGTTTCGCCTCAAACATTAGATTGTTTGAGGTTTTTTTGTGTCTGTAGATTTATATCAGGCTTGTCAAATAGTAGCCATATCCATCAAACATTTAAAACCCCTAATCTCACCCTCGTCTTTATACTTTCTTTATATCCCACCTCGTGATCTTGACAACACCTTTATACCCCTCTTGGCATACTGTCTCAATCAATAAACGATCAGTGAATGAACATCTGGTAAGCGATATAGACATATATAAAACCAAGCGAAAGCGACTCGTCAAAGATCAGCGAGCATCATGCTAAGCCTTGCATCATTGTGCCCTATTATCACTGCTAATTAATCATTCATCACAGATCTTCATTATTATTTGGGAGAATGTCATGGAAATTTTTGCAGGGTTTCTCGCCCTCGGTTTATTCATGTATTTGTTGTATGTACTGATTAAACCGGAGGCATTCTGATGACAATGTATGCACTATCACAGCTGGTTATATACCTGCTTATATTGTTTGTTTTAGGATATTTTTTATCAGGCTACATGCTCCAAAGGATGCAAGCGCCTGTCTCTCATCTTGAGTCACGCATCTTTAATGTATTTGGCATGATTGGACGAGATAACAAGGGCAATCGTGCTTTTGGTATGAATTGGAAGCAGTATGCGCTAGCCATCGTTTTATTTAATGTGATTGGATTTGTGGCGTTATTTATTTTGCAGTTGTCTCAAGGGCGCTTACCTCTAAACCCTGCAAACATGACTGGCATTACTTGGGATTTGGCCATGAATACGGCCATTAGTTTCATGACTAATACCAATTGGCAGGCTTATGGCGGTGAAAGTAGCATGAGCTACCTTACGCAAATGATGGGCATGTCTTTGCAAAACTTTTTATCCGCGGCAACGGGTATCGTGGTGGCTTTTGCGTTAATGCGGGGCTTAGTATTCAAAAAAAGCGCTCACTTGGGCAATGCTTGGATAGACTTATGGCGTTGTAATATTTATATCCTACTGCCAATAGCGGTAATTATAGCAGTGATGCTAATGAGTCAAGGTGTTATACAAACGCTATCAACGTATATGGATGTACAAACGCTACAAGGCGACACCCAAACGATTGCATTGGGTCCTGTTGCTTCACAAGAAGCCATCAAGATGCTAGGCACCAACGGTGGTGGGTTTTTTAATACCAACTCCGCTCACCCATTTGAGAACCCTACCCCCTTTTCTAACTTCATCCAGATGTTGGCGATTTTTTTGATTCCAACTGCTCTTTGTTTTTGTCTTGGCAAGATAAGTGGCAATCTAAAACAAGGTTTGGCGATTTTAGGGGCAATGACGGTGCTGTTCGTGGGAATGTATTCCTTAACCGTTAGTAGTGAGCTTGCTGGTAATCCTTGGTTAGCAGCGCAAGTTCAAGGGCTTACTGATGCGAGCGTGAGCGGTAATATGGAAGGTAAAGAAGTGCGTTTCGGTATTGTAGCCTCTTCGTTGTTTGCCACGATTACTACTGCGGCGTCGTGTGGCGCGGTAAATGCGATGCATGATTCATTCACTCCACTTGGCGGTCTCAGCACCATGCTACAGATGCAATTGGGTGAGGTCGTATTTGGCGGTGTTGGCGCAGGTCTTTATGGCATGTTGCTCTTTGCCATATTAGCAGTATTTATATCAGGTCTCATGATTGGCCGTACACCTGAATATCTTGGCAAAAAAATTGAACCTTTTGAGATGAAAATGGTAGTGCTTGGCTTATTAGCAGCGCCCCTTATGGTATTGCTGGGCACCGCAATCAGTGTGATGACGCCTTCTGGTCAAGCTGGTATTTTCAATCCTGGAGCACATGGTTTTAGTGAAGTGCTCTACGCCTTTAGCTCAGCTGCCAATAATAATGGTTCTGCTTTTGCAGGCTTAGGCGCTAACTCTATCTTTTATAACCTCATGCTTGGCCTCTCTATGTTGGTTGGACGTTTTGGCGTGATTATTCCTGTACTGGCTTTGGCTGGGTCGTTGGCCAAAAAACCTAGACTAGAAGTTAATAGTGGGACGTTACCCACCACGACACCTTTGTTTGTAGGACTTCTAGTCGGTACTGTACTCATGATTGGCGCATTGACCTTTGTACCTGCTTTAGCGCTCGGCCCTATCATAGAGCAGATTTGGATGTTGGGAGGCTAACCGCTTTATTGTTGGTTAACACCATGCGAGTCATCTACTTACTTATAGATTAACTCTATCCCTAGCAATGAATCGACCCATTTTATGATTATGTGAGGAACACAAACATGAGCGTGATATCAGATCCTAATATGCAGGCTACAAGCTTACAACCACAGCAAGACCCTGATAATGCAGGCACCCCTAAAAAACCCACTCAAGGAATTTTTGATCCTGCCTTGATTAAACCTGCTTTAAAAGATGCCTTGTTCAAGCTTGATCCGAGAGTTCAATGGCGCAATCCAGTGATGTTCGTCGTTTATGTCGGCGCACTGCTTACCAGTATTTTGGCCATCACTATGTTGGTTCAGTCACAAGCGGGCGTTGGTTTTACCTTAGCGATTACATTTTGGTTGTGGTTTACGCTTTTATTTGCAAACTTTGCTGAAGCCTTGGCGGAAGGTCGCAGCAAAGCCCAAGCTGCAAGTCTAAAACAAGCCCGCCAAGACGTTCAAGCTCGCAGACTTACTAGCGCTGATAGACAGTCAGACCCTACTATGATTCAGGCAACTGACCTTAACCAAGATGACATTGTTCTAGTCAATGCAGGCGAAATAATTCCTGCTGATGGTGAAGTAATAGAAGGTCTGGCCTCCGTTGATGAGTCAGCGATTACAGGTGAATCGGCACCCGTCATTCGCGAAAGCGGTGGCGATTTTAATGCGGTGACTGGCGGTACCAAAGTGTTGTCCGACTGGTTGATGATTCGTATCACTCAAGCTCCAGGGCAAGGGTTTTTGGATCGCATGATTGCCTTGGTAGAAGGCGCAAAACGTACTAAAACACCAAACGAGATAGCGTTGACCATTTTATTAGTGGCACTGACCCTAATATTTTTGATGGTATGTGTCACCTTATTGCCTTTTTCACAATTTGCTGTGCTGTCTTCAGGCAATGGTGAGCCAATATCTATCGTAGTGTTGGTGGCACTATTGGTATGTTTGATACCGACAACCATCGGTGGCCTATTATCAGCCATTGGCGTTGCGGGTATGAGCCGTATGATGCAAGCCAATGTCATTGCTACCTCTGGGCGTGCAGTAGAAGCGGCAGGTGATGTCGATGTTTTGCTACTTGATAAAACTGGCACCATTACTTACGGGAATCGACAAGCGGCGCTGTTCATACCTGCTCAAGGGGTGACAGAAAGCCAGCTGGCTGAAGTGGCGCTCATCAGTTCATTAACGGATGAAACACCAGAAGGTCGCAGTATCGTAAAGCTTGCTCAAAGTCGCTTCGATATGGACGAAAATGTGTGGAAATCACGTCCGTTTGAGACGATTGAGTTTACCGCGCAGACACGTATGAGTGGGACAGATATCGACGAGCGTCGTATTCGTAAAGGGGCTTTTGATGCCATTATAAAATGGGTTGAAACCCAAGGCGGCACGCTTCCTAATAATCTGGCGCAGCAAGTAGAAGAAGTCGCTCGCCGTGGTAGTACGCCGCTGCTTGTTGCTGATAGTGCGCAGTTGCTTGGTATCATAGAACTAAAAGACGTGGTCAAATCAGGCATAAAAGAGCGATTTTCTGAACTGCGTAAGATTGGCATTACCACGGTCATGATTACTGGTGACAACCCTCTAACTGCTGCAGCTATTGCTGCTGAAGCAGGTGTGGATGACTTTATGGCAGAAGCCACGCCTGAACAAAAGCTAGAAAGAATACGCAGTTACCAACGTCAAGGCAAGCTAGTGGCCATGACCGGAGACGGTACCAATGACGCACCTGCCTTGGCACAAGCCGATGTTGCTGTCGCTATGAATAGTGGTACTCAAGCCGCCAAAGAAGCCGCTAATATGGTCGATTTGGATTCAAATCCGACCAAGCTGATCGAAGTGGTACAAACCGGTAAGCAGATGCTGATGACTCGAGGCGCACTGACGACGTTTAGCCTTGCAAATGATATTGCCAAATACTTTGCGATTATTCCAGCCGCATTTGCCAGTACGTATCCTGCCCTTGGTGTGCTCGATATCATGCAACTGGGCAGCCCAAAAAGTGCCATTTTATCAGCCATCATTTTTAATGCTTTGATTATTGTATTTCTTATTCCTTTAGCACTACGCGGTGTCACTTATAGACCTGATTCTGCCATTAATTTATTACGTCGCAACTTGATGATATATGGCTTGGGTGGACTGATTTTACCCTTTGTCGGCATCAAACTTATTGATCTGCTCATTAATGCATTGCACTTGGTATAACAACGATATGGATGATAATGACTATGCAATCTAACAACTCTATGCAACCTACGCCTTCTGTTGATCCAAAACACTCACAAGCTAATAACAAAGGGATTTCTGAATTTGATCATACGGCCACACGTATGCCTATGCTCAAACCCGCTTTGTCATTATTTATAGCGTTGGCTATCATTTTAGGTTTATGCTATCCCTTATTGATGACTGGAGTCGCCCAAGTAACAATGCCTAATAAAGCCAATGGTAGCTTGATAGAACAGGATGGCAACTTGATTGGTTCGACGCTAATCGGTCAACGCTTTGATCAGCCAGAATATCTATGGACTCGCCCATCAGCTGCTGGAGATGGCTATGACGCGGCCCAATCATCGGGCAGTAATTTAGGGCCGTTGAACCCTGAGTTGGCAAACAATGTAGAGGCGCAAATCCAAAGACTTAAAGCGGCTGATCCACAGAATACAGCCCCTATCCCTCTTGATTTGGTCACCATGTCAGGCAGTGGTTTGGATCCTCATATCTCACCAGCAGCAGCCCAGTGGCAAGTCAATAGAGTGGCTCGTATACGAGGAATCAATAGCGAACAAGTACAAAAAGTGGTCGATGATAATACTGAAGGTCGCCAGTTTGGTTGGTTCGGTGAGCCGCGAGTGAACGTATTGGCTGTAAACTTAGCGTTAGATAGGATGTCTGGCATTAAATAGTTTAAACAGTGACATAAGCAGTGAGCATGAATATGAATGATCAGCGACCAAATCCAGAAGATTTATTACAGCAAATAAAGCAGCAAGAAGACACCCTCAATAGAGGCAAACTAAAAATCTTCTTTGGATCTTCAGCAGGCGTTGGAAAGACCTATGACATGCTTTCCGCTGCTCAAAGAGATCAAGCTCATGGACTGGGTGTCTTAGTCGGCATAGTAGAGACGCATGGTCGCAGTGAGACAGCGGCATTGCTAGAGGGATTACCAATACTGCCCTTACGTCAATTTGAGTATCGAGAGCAAATATTAGCAGAGTTCGATATTGATGGTGCTTTAGCGCGTTGTCCAGATATCTTACTGGTAGATGAGCTGGCTCACAGCAATATCCCTGGGTCTCGGCACCCAAAACGTTGGCATGATGTTAATGAGCTATTGAAGGCAGGTATAAGCGTTTATACCACTGTCAATGTCCAGCATTTAGAAAGCCTAAATGATGTGGTCAATCAAATCACAGGCGTCGTTGTTCAAGAAACCATCCCTGACTGGTTCTTTGATCAGGCAAATGAAGTGGTTTTAGTCGACTTGCCCGCCGACGAGCTGCTGGCTAGGCTTCACGATGGCAAGGTATATATTCCCAGTCAAGCAAAGCACGCTATAAAAAACTTTTTTAGAAAAGGCAACCTGATTGCCCTACGAGAGCTGGCCTTGCGCCGAACGGCTGATTTGGTCGATGCGGATATGCGAGACTATCGCAACCAATCTCGTATTTCCTCCATTTGGAATACGACAGATCAGCTATTGGTGGGCATAAGCACGCGAGAACATAGCGAGCGTCTTATTCGTCATGCCGCAAGACTCGCTAGCAGTTTGCACTCTCAGTGGTATGTGATTTACGTAGAGACACCGCGAAGTCCTTATAAACTGTCTCAAAACAAGCAAAACGTGTTAGAAGCCTTACGCTTAGCGGATGAGCTGGGCGCAAAAACAGAAATAATCAGCGCCATTACGGTTGCTGAAGGCTTAGTCAGTTATGCTCATCAATTCAATATTGGACGTATTATTATCGGACAGAACCAAGGCAAATCTTATTACAATGCGTCATTGGTCAAACAAATTTCAGCGCAAGATTTGAATTTAGACTTGATACTGGTCAACCAAACTAAAAAGAAAAAAAAGCTGGCTAGCGAGCGCCAAATACCCTTTTGGAATATTTCTGATTTGTCCTCGACCGACAACCGTACTGGTTATTTGATGGCCGTATTGGGTTGTACCCTCGTCACTGTCAGCCTAGTAGCGCTGACTCGCTGGTTTGATTTGGCGAATGTGGTGATGCTGTATTTGTTGGTTATTGTTTTCATTTCAGTTCGCTTCGGACGAGCGCCCGGTATCTTTGCCGCGCTTTTGAGCGTTACCAGTTTCGATTTGTTTTTTGTAGAGCCCAAGCTGTCTTTTAGTGTGAGCGATGTACAGTATCTCGTCACTTTTGCCGTCATGCTCGTTGTCTCATTAATCATTAATAATTTAGCAGTAGGACTACGCTTTCAGGCTCAGAGTGCGCGCAAACGTGAACAACAAGCGATCTCTATGAGCCATTTGGCTCAAAACTTAAGTGCCGCCCGTAAAAATGACGAGATCATCAGTCAATCTATTGTTTGGTTGACCAAGCATATCGCTAGCAAAGCCGTTATAGCCATGCCCAATGCCGACGGCAAACTGATCATCGTCTCAGAGCCAAGTGTCCCATCAGATTTTAATTGGAATGTGACGCACTGGGTATTTAATCACAACGAAAGCGCGGGATTAGCAACTCACACCTTACCTGCTAACGCCATGCACTATCGGGCGCTTGCTACCTCCAATCACGTCCTTGCCGTATTAGCATTGAGACCCACAGACAGTAACAACTTTAATCAACCTGAACAGCAACGAACGCTCGATGTTGCCATTGCTCAAATCACCTTAGCTTTGGAGCGCGTCCATTACGCAAAAGTCGCTCAAAATGCCCTTATTAGAGTGGAATCAGAGCGTCTGCGTGGCTCATTACTATCGGCATTATCTCATGATATTCGTACACCCATTACCGTACTGTCAGGGCTGGCTACGTCCCTTGCGACACAAAACTTAAAAATCGACGAACAAAAGCAATTGGCAGTTGATATCGAACAGCAAGCCAATGTCATTCAACGGCTAGTCATCAATATTTTAGATTATGTAGCGCTACAGTCTGGCGGTATGAAACTAAACAAGCAGTGGGTAAGTTTGGAGGAAATCATTGGCAGCAACATACGTCAGCTTGAACCTTATCTACAGAATCGACAGATTAAGATAGACATTCCTCATGAGGTAGACTTTATCTATACTGATGAGCTCATCTTATCGCGCATCCTAAACAACCTATTGACCAACGCGATTAATTATACTCCAGACAACGCTACTATCGATATTCAAGCAACCCTTGATAAACAACAAAATTTTCAACGCAATCAAAAATCGCCATGCTATCAAATAACAGTAACCGACAGTGGCAAAGGCTTGCCCATAGGTATGGAAGAGCAAATATTTGAACGTTTTACACGCGGTGAGACTGAAAGTAGTACGACAGGATTGGGTCTGGGGTTGGCATTAAGCCGAGACTTGGTCAAACATTTGGGTGGTACGCTCAGTGCGAACAATGTACAGCCGCATGGTGCACAATTTGTTATAGTACTACCGTGGGAGCCTCTAACAGAAAAAGACATGTTTACTGACAAATTTATATCGAGAACCTCAGAAATAGCTACAAGCTCAGAAAAACTATAAACCAACGCTATTCAACACTTTTAGAAACTTTGGAACCTTGCTTACTGTGCCAATGTTTCGTAATTAGTAGATACCATATCTATGAAGACCATTCTAATTATCGAAGACGAAGCCCATATCACCCGCTTTATAAAATCTGCTATGGAGCAAGAAGGCTATCAAGTCTATGCAGCCGATACCTCAAAAAGAGGGCTGATTGAAGCCGCTTCTCGTCGTCCAGACTTGCTAATATTAGACCTAGGCTTACCTGATGCGGATGGTTGTGATGTCATCTCAGACATAAGAACTTGGTCTTCGCTTCCCATTTTGATATTGTCCGCGCGTAGTGATGAACAAGATAAAATTAAAGCATTGAATTTAGGCGCAGATGATTATTTGGTAAAACCCTTTAGTATGGGCGAGCTGATCGCCAGAGTGAACGCTCATATGCGCCGCTGGCAAGTAGGATATGAGACGCCAGTTGAGTTGGTGCTTGGCAATGTCAGCATTGATTTGGCCCAAAGGCAAGTCAGAAAAAATGGCGAAGATATCCATCTGACACCTATCGAATATCGGCTCCTGACCGTACTGATTAAACATGCCGAAAAAGTTATGACTCATCAGCAACTATTGACCGAGGTATGGGGTAAAGGTCACAATCATCAAGAGCACTATGTGCGCATATTTATGTCAAACTTGAGACAAAAACTAGAAGACAATCCCTCTAGACCAAACTATTTCTTAACTGAAATTGGTGTGGGTTATAAGCTTCATGTCCCTAAGCATTAGCTTGTATCTTTACGCTCTGATATCTAATATTTTATGGTTAAGACCGTAACCAACGCTTAATTCTTAATGATGACTAGAGCTGAACAGTTCAAACATTAGATGGTTTGAGGTTTTTTTGTGTCTGTTGTATCATATAAATTCTCAATCCATGCCTATTTGTTATTTTTACTTCATAAAAAAACACAATTACCTTACTCTTTTCTCACGTATTTAAGATAAATTTGAGCGATACTCTAAAAACTCACTCGTTAGATATTTATAAATCATTTTACCAAAAATAGAAAACAAGGAACAACTATGATTAATGCCTATGCAGCAACAGAAAAAGGTGGCAAGTTCGCGCCTTATCAATACGAGCCTAGCACCTTAGGCGATCACGAAGTAGAAATCGAAGTGCATAGCTGCGGTATCTGCCACAGTGATCTATCCATGTGGCAAAACGAATGGGGCATGACTCAGTACCCGTTTGTCGGTGGACATGAAGTTGCAGGAAAAGTGCTGGCCAAAGGCGAGCATGTCAAACATCTTGAGCTGGGCGATAAAGTCGGACTTGGCTGGCATAAAGGATATTGTAACGTCTGTGACCTCTGTATCGGTGGAGACCAAAACCTATGTCCTGAACAAGAAGGTACAATCATTGGTAATCATGGTGGCTTTGCGGATAAAGTACGTGCAAAGGATACCAGCGTCATAAAAATTCCTGAAGGCCTTGATTTTAATTCTGTAGGGCCGTTACTGTGTGGCGGTGTCACTGTGTTTAACCCGCTTATGCAGTATGATATCAAACCCACCTCTAAAGTGGCGGTTATTGGTATCGGCGGTTTAGGTCATCTTGCGCTGCAGTTTGCTAATGCGTGGGGATGTGAAGTCACTGCTTTTACCAGCAGCTCAAAGATGGAAGAAGCAAAAGAGTTGGGTGCTCACCACTCCTTAAACTCAAGAGAAGATAGCGAAATCGAAAAAGCAGCGGGTTCTTTTGATTTAATCATCTCAACAGTGAACGTCGATATGAACTGGGATCTGGTGATTAAGACCTTGAAGCCAAAAGGCAAACTACACTTTGTTGGTATACTAGAAGCACCACTAGAGATAGCAACGGCACCCATGATTATGTCTCAAAAAAGTCTATCAGGTTCGCCAGTTGGTTCACCGTCAACCCTGCGCAAAATGCTGGATTTTGCTGCTCGACATAATATCCAACCAGTCACTGAAACCTATAAAATGTCTGAGATAAACGAAGCATTTGAAAGATTAGAAAGTGGCAACGCTCGCTACAGAGTGGTGTTAGAAAGAGATTAGATTTGGCTGTCATTGGCTAATCTAAATCATGGTAGTGATAACTCATCTAATAGATGAATTATCACTACCTTTTTTATGCGTTGTAGACCTATAATATGCAGTTGTTTCATCATTAATATGAACTATAATCGATAAAAAATAACATATACACGATATTATCACATGGGCACTGGTACAAATTTTATCTAAGCTAATCACCTTAACATCTTCTTAACAGGCCATTTGTTACTGTAAAAAAATTACAGTTCTTACCACTCTGTTGAGACGTCTACTTATGTCAATCTCTCAAGTACTTATTACCGACACAATAAAAGCCAATGCTAATAAAACTTATATCAGCAAGCTCTATAATCGTGAGATCAATCTTAACTATCTGATCATAATCGTTGCCCTATATTTGGTCAGCACCGCCAATATTGGCTTTTTTGAGCAAGTGCTAAACATATATCCTTTTGGTACTAATATTGGCTTTATACTCTCTCTTACTGGCTTGCTCTTTGGGCTAATGTGGCTGGTATTACAGCTGCTTTGCTATCGGCCAATTGCCAAGCCAGTGCTGATTGCTCTGTTATTGATTGCGGCAATATGTGGCTATTTCACTGACGGCTATGGGACTATTTTCGATCGCAATATGCTCATCAATAGCTTGCAAACGGATCAAGCAGAAGCGATGGGGTTGATGACGACAAGCTTTTTTATTCGCCTGTTTATGCTGGGTATATTACCCGCGTTGGTTATTAGTAAGATTCGTATAAAACATACTATTTGGCGTCGAGCCATACTACAAAAAACAGTCAGTTTGATAATAGCGATTGCACTGATAGCCGTTTGTCTGCTCCCTTTTGGCGACCAATATGCCAGCTTTTTTCGGCAACATAAAATAGTCCGAAGTTATGCCAATCCAATCACACCCGTTTATTCTGTCGTTAAGCTCGGTCTCGACTATGCCGATGCACTGAACCGTCCGGATACTTTACTGCTTCACGCGACAGATGCTAAAAGAATAACGCCCGTCGCTAGCAATAGTAATGCTCAAGCCAAACCCAAGCTCATGGTATTTGTGGTAGGTGAAACGGTACGCGCCGATCATATTAACTTGAATGGTTATTCACGCGATACCATGCCACTACTGGCTAAACAGCCCAATATTTATAGTTTTAAAAATGCGACTGCTTGCGGAACATCAACGGCTTATTCGGTGCCTTGTATGTTCAGTTATGCCAACAGAGAGGATTATGATGTCAATAGTGCTGAATACCATGAAAATGTACTTGATACCTTACACAAACAAGGGGTCAACGTCGTTTGGCGAGACAATAATTCTAGCTCTAAAGGCGTCGCAGATCGAGTGACTTTTGAGGATTATAAAACGCCTGAGCTTAACTCAGTTTGTGATAGCGAATGCCGTGATATTGGTATGCTTAAGGGTTTTGACAAACTCGTTCAATTAGAGGGCACTCCTCAGGATACACTTATTTTATTACACCAAATGGGCAATCATGGCCCTGCTTACTACAAACGTTATCCCAAAGCATTCGAAAATTTCAAACCGGTATGTATGACCAATGAGCTGTCCAAATGCGACAGTCAAGCAATCATCAATGGCTATGACAATGCCATTCGCTATACCGATTATTTTTTAAATAGCGTTATCGATACGCTAAAACCTTATGAGCAAGAGTATGATGTGGTTATGGTATATATGAGCGATCATGGAGAAAGTTTAGGTGAAAACAATATTTACTTGCATGGTTTGCCTTATGGTATTGCCCCCAATGCCCAAAAACACATACCTGTGATTGTCTGGTCGCCTACTGGTAATGGCATTGATGAAAACGATCTTGCTCATCGCATTAATCAGCCAGTATCGCATGACTTTATTACACCAACTTTACTCAGCTTTTTTGGTATTACTACTGATGAGGTCGCCGCCGCGCCCACCTTTTTTAAGCGTGCTACGTAAATCTTTTTTATCATCATCTTACTGGCCTTTATGCGTGAGACATTTATGTACAAGATACTCGTCGTCGAAGACAATCCGGATATTGTCGCCAATATTTATGCTTTTTTTGAGCCTAAAGGCTTCACCCTAGATAATGCTCATAATGGCTATAGTGGTTTGACACTGGCATCGAATAATCATTACGACGTTATATTGTTAGATGTGATGCTGCCGGGTATGGACGGCACTAAGTTATGTAAAAAGCTTAGAGAAGAGCTGCATGATAAAACTCCCGTATTGATGCTGACAGCGCGTGATACTATTTTGGATAAAGTCGCAGGGTTCGATAGTGGCGCTGATGATTATCTCGTAAAACCGTTCTCATTGGTTGAATTAGAATCGCGTATAAAAGCTCTGATACGCCGACATCAAGACGATCACTTTGATCACAGTATAGAGGTTGGCAGATTGTCTTTAAATGTTGAAGAGCATACTGTTATACGTGCAGGACAATCGTTAAAACTGACACCCACTGGATTTAAGATATTGCAAATACTGATGAGTGCGTCACCGCGCATCGTTAGCAAAAATGAGCTAGAAGAAAAGGTATGGGGTGAAGATATTCCGAGTAGTGATGCGCTACGAACCCATATGCATAGTGTGCGGGCACAAGTCGATAAGCCATTTTCTAACGCCATGATAATGACGGTGGCAGGTATCGGTTACCAAATTATTGATTCCGATAGAGTCTGATAGAGTCAATCCAAAATAAAAATAGCACAACCATTGATGATGTTCTACTATATTTAAATCAGTACCATCAAACGATTGAACGCTACTCTGAGCGCTCTTATTGCTATTGACTGCTGCTCTATCTCCCGCCTTTCACCATGAAGTATTTGCTATGTTTAGTGTAGACTCAATTGTCAATAAATTTCGGATTTCATACTTCTTATTTGCCCTGTTACTTTGCACCACTTTCATCAGTATTTTTATGTATGCTGAAGTCAGAATAGAGCAAGAACTGGTCAAATCCCGCTTGCTGCAACAGTTAGAGCTCAGTCAAGGCAAAGAAGGCACGCAGCCTATTTATACGGCAGAGCCAGGTATCAAGATCTACGCTTATGATAGTGCGCCTGAGCGTTTGAAAACGATGGCAACTGAAACAGTCCAAGAAACACCTGTGACTGTGACTACTGAAGCGGGTCAAACCAAAACCAACCTTCATTTTTTTATCTATCATCAAGACAAACAAAGCTATATTTTGACTTACTTAGAAGATAAGGAAATAGTGATGGCAAACTATCCCGTGTTGACCATATTTGAGCAATTAGAAGACATATTTGCCAATGCTTTAAGAGTTGCCGTCATTTTAAGCTTACTCATTGCCGCGATATTCTCTCAGTTATCCTCCAAGCAAATTACCAAGCCTTTACTGGATTTAAAAAACGCCGTCGAAACCAATCATCAAAATTTGACCCAATTGACGCACCTGCCCTCTGAAGTTGGCGTCTTGGCACGTGCCATCGATGAGAAAAACCATAAGCTTGAACAGTACTTAAAACGGGAACAGCTCTTTACAGGAGATGTCAGCCACGAATTACGCACGCCTCTAACCATTATTATGGGCGCATCAGAAGTGTTGGCCTCACAATTACAAAACAATAGCCGTTTGAGCGAATTTACCAATCGTATCAGCAACACCGCAAAAGAGACATCTGAGATTATCACCGCTTTATTATTACTTTCTCGAGCGCCTGAAAAACTGGACGCACCGCAAACATCTATCAATAGCATCGCTTTAGCTGAAGTAGAACGTTTGCAGTATTTACTCCGTCATAAAACCTTGATTTGCACCGTATGCGCTGAAACAGAGTATGTTGCAAACGTGCGACCTGAACTACTAAAAATGGCACTAGGAAATTTAATAAAAAACGCGTTCCAATATACGGACGAGGGTGAAGTCATTGTCCGTATCGATGCCGAAAAAATCACCGTCACTGATACTGGTCTTGGTATTCCCGAAGCCATGATGCCATTGCTCTATGAGAGATTCGAGCGTCTAGATCAACAGCGTCAGCGTGCCGACTTGCCTACAAATTTAAGCTCAGGCTTAGTGTCGGACGATTATGCTGGTTATAAAGTTGAAGGAACAGGTTTGGGTCTGAGCATCGTCCAACGCATCATGGCTCATATGGATTGGCAACTGACCCATCAAGCCAATACGTCAGGCGGTAGTACTTTTAGTATCTACTATAAATGACCTATAAGCCGTGTCCTCATACTGTCTTAACGATTTCTTAATGCTCCCTGTTTTATACTCAAAGCGCGCTACTGCCATAGTTTTCAAATGATGCAAAAGCTACCACGAACTTTGATATTCAATAGACTATTGAGAATGCCATATGGACAAAATCAATCCTATTCATCTTGAAACCCAATCGCATGACCATAACAATAACAATAACAATAACCATGACGCTTTAAGCCAAACCGCCTATAAAACGCTCCTGCCAGCAAATAGTTTTGCGAATAAGGCTAAGGGCAAAACAGGTTTTTCTCGCATCATAAAAGCAGCAGGATATTCTATAGATGGGTTTCGAGCAGCTTATAAGTTCGAGGCGGCTTTTAGACAAGTCCTTTGGCTCAATCTTATATTGTTCACTAGCACTTTATTCCTGCCTTTCGCTATCAGTATAAAAATGCTCCTGATAACCACCTCCTTTTTATCCTTAATCGTTGAGCTAATCAATACTGGTATAGAAGCCAGTGTTGACCATACCTCAACGAAGCAACATCCACTGGCCAAAATAGCAAAAGATGTGGGTTCTGCGGCACAATTTTTGGCATTACTGCTTGTATTTATCTTATGGTCAATGGCGCTCTCAAGCCTTTTGCATTGAGTCATTCTTAGATGTGCGTAACCAAATACATTTTATAAGGCGTCTCAATGCATTTTGACCATTACTCAACCGATTGGCTCTGGCTTAAGCTACTATGTTTAACCGTCATTGCGACACTAACATTTGAGCATAGCCAATTAGATATGCAGATCAGCGAGCTTTTTTATGCGAACGGTCAATGGCTTTTAGAAAAAGGCGCGCAGCCTTATGCACTCATATTTTATGATGCTCCCAAGGCTCTGTTGATCTTATTTGCGATTTACTTAATAGCTGTCTTAGTTATTAAATGCAGAATGCCTTTAAATACTGGCTTTTCATTAAACCATTCAAGACTCAGCAGATATATTTTGCCTTTATCCGTTCGTGAGATCAGTTATCTATTAATCGTGATTATCATCGTACCGACTACTATCGCCATGCTCAAAACTTTCACCCACGTGAGTTGCCCAAACCATTTGATACTTTTTGGTGGTGATTTACCTTATCTCAATCTTTGGCAAAATATAGTCGCCAAAACGTCAGCCAAGTGCTTTCCAGCAGCACATGCCAGTGCAGGATTCTCATTATATGGCTTAGTATTTTTACCAACGCTAAGAAGATACCGCTACCAAATATTTGAAATAGTCACTACTTTGGGATGGACCATGGGACTATATAAAATGCTCTTTGGCGATCATTTTTTTAGTCATACCCTTATCTCAATGTTGATGTCATTGAGCATAGCGAGCGCATTGGCTCATGTTTTTTTCAAAAGAATGGTTATTAAGAGGAAATTGATAAGAAACTAATAACGGATAAAAGTCAGCCGTGATAGTGACTGATCCAAATGAGTACACGTCCTAGTTTGACGAACGCTGACTCATTCGACTCACACTAGCAATCAATGTAACCATGATGACTCCCATGATAATGAGAATGCCAGACATCAGGTGCGCCGCCTCATAATTCAACGCTTCAACTTGCTCGTATATCGCAATCGATACTACCTTCGTCTCCCCTGAAATACTGCCCCCTATCATCAGCACCACACCAAACTCACCAATCGTATGGGCAAAGCTAATCAAGCTACCCAGCACAATCCCAACACGCGCTTGCGGCAAAGCCACACTGATAAAACGCCTGAAAGAACTGGGTTCTAAGAGATGGGCAACCTCTATAACGCTTTGGGGAATGCGCAAAAACTGGGCATATACAGGCTGTATATAAAAAGGCAAAGAGTAAATGATGGAACCGATGACGAGACCTTCAAAAGTAAAAATCAATGGACTGATATTATGCGCGCTCAGCCATTGCCCGATGCCCACGCTCGGACTTAACAATAACAACAGATAGAAACCTATGACCGTAGGAGGCAACACGAGTGGCATCGCAATGATGCCTATAAGCAGAACCTTCAGACGTGCCCCAATTTGCGTACGACTGGGTTTGGCCAACCAATAGGCCAAAGGCGTTGCGAAAAATAATAAGCATAAGGTAGTGACACTGGCGAGCTTGATACTTACCAAAAACGGACTCAGCATATCTGACATAAGAGAATGGTCTATCATAATGTCATTGCTCGTTTCATTGGTTGCGGTGAGGGCGTCGTTGACTATTGAACTGGCAAATATCCTGCTTGCAAGAAATGCTGTTGCCCTGCATTTGAGCGTAGATAATGCGTAAAATCTGTCGCAAGGCTACTATCACTGATTACGATGCCGTCTTGTAAAATTGCAGGATAGGACACTGGCGTTAAAGTAATAAACTGCTCAGGCTTGGCTTTAATCGCTATCAGTTGTGATTGGGCAACCAGACCATAATCGACACTGCCAGTATGCACATATTGAAACGCTTGACCGATATTTTCTGCTTGTATCAAACGTTTTTGTTTGTTCAAAATAGGATAAGCATTTTGCGACTCTAAATATGCCTTTGCCGAGGCACCATAAGGCGCAAGTTCAGGATTGGCAATGGCTATTTTACTGTTAGGGCTACTCGTCAATACGTCGTTTAACCTAGTAGAATTAAATGCTTCTAAAGACTTGGTAACACTGTAAAGCGCCAACTGGCCTTGCGTATAAGTAAATGGCTTGTGTGAGAGGTTGTTTTGGGCAGGAGCATTAGCTGGCCTTTCTGCCGCCAGCTTGGATGGGAACGCCTGATTGGCAGACAAAAACACATCATAAGGCGCACCTGCTTTGATTTGCGCGTATAACTTCCCTGATGACGCATAGGTCACTTCAATGTTCTGCTTAGCAATACTTTTATCAGATTCATAGTCATCAATAATACTTGGCAGTACATCAGATAAATTGGCAGCCGCTGCAATACGCAGCGTTTGGGTTTGCTCAGCTGGCTTGGCAGTCGATTCTTTAGTACTACTCTCTGGCATACACGCGCTTAACGTCAATAATAGACAAGTAGATATAGACGCGACTGTTAATTTACCCATTATTGCTGAGCCATTTAGAGGAATCATCCTCATAATACTCCTGCTTCCACACCGGAATATCTGCTTTAATGGTGTCTAATATCCAGCGGCAAGCATCAAATGCGGGATAACGATGGGCAGAAACCACACCAACCCATATGGCCACATCTCCAATTTCTAACGCACCGATACGATGTATGGCAATGGCATGGGTGATCTCAAAACGCTTTTGGGCTTCTTCTATAATGGCGCGACCTTGATTGAGAGCCAAATCTTCATACCCATAGTAAGTCAAACGATCAACGCTCGTGGCATTATTATGATTGCGTACTCTGCCTTCAAAACACACAAATGCGCCGCAACTGTCGTCGTCCAAAGTGTGTTTAAGGCGACTCTCATCAATGGCAATGTCTAATAGCGCAAAGCCATCACGGGCGGCGATTTCATATACCTCATCAATACTACGCTTGATAGTCATGGCATGGCTATGGACGTTATCTGTCATTTTTTTCTCTATTGATCGTTGATTCGCTTAACATATACCGTGATACTGAGATAAATTTTTTGAAGCCTCTGTCTGCAAAGGCACAGCAAGCGAGAAAAATTTGTCTCAGTAGCATAGAACTATCTATTTAATGATTTTATTGACACTGAGTATATTAAAACTAACCACCCGCGACTGGCGTAATAAACACCACACTATCGCCATCAACAATGGGATCTGTCCATTTTACAAAATAATCATTCACCGCCACTCTTAGCTCTGACTGCGGACGGCTAAAACGATGCTTTTGACAGAGCTGTTCATAAAGGTCAGTTAGTGACGTCGATTGCTGAACTATGACTGTCTCTTGTTGGCATTTGGCTTCATCCGCTAAGCTGGCAAAATATAAGACGTTAATATTCATCGTTGATTTGATTGTTGTGTCTGCTTCCGTAATACTCATAAACCTCTCCGCTTTTTGCAGGCTGTCTAGGGCGTGTCCCCAATTCAAGCGATTGTATCTAAATGGGCTAAAAATGGCTAAATTTTGCCAAACATTGTCAAATAGCTGATTAATATCCCGATATTATTTGCGCTATTTTCCTTGTTTGACGGCAATTTATCTCATTTTTATGACCATTTTTAAAATGAGGACACGCCCTAGCTTGATAGTCATCGTGCTTCTAATTATAAACGAAGCGCCTTGTGTCTTTAAGCATGCTGATAATTTGACTTGCCACCCGTTTTTTTGACTAGGTGGATATCGTCAATAACGATGTCATGGGATAAGGCTTTAGTCATATCATAAATGGTCAAGCAAGCGACACTAACAGCGGTTAATGCTTCCATCTCAACGCCCGTCTTATGCGTGACTTTGACAATAGCACTGACGATAATGCTGTTAAGAGCATCGTCATAAGCAAAAGTCAAACTAATCTTATCTAACGGCAGTGGATGGCAAAGTGGAATCAGCTCATGAGTCCGCTTGGCGGCCATGATACCTGCGATGTGTGCTGTTTGGGTGATGCTGCCCTTTTTTGTCATGCCATCAGTGGCTTTGATTTGCTGATAAATCTCGCTAGGAAAGCGGACTTGTCCGACAGCAGTAGCCTCTCGCGTCGTTGCGGTCTTGCCACTGACATCAACCATGGTGATATCGCCATTACTGTCTAAATGCGATAAAGCTGATTGATTGATTTTCTGACTACTTGTTTCTTGACTATCAATACTCATGTAGAATTTCTCTCGATGACTCTTTTTATAAATCGTTTAAAGACGCACAAGCACGTGCAAAATCTGTGGGCGTATTAAAATTGGTCAAGTCTTGCCAGTGTTTTGCAAATGCTACAGACTGCCCAATAGGCGTGATAAATGACATGACTCTACGCTGACCACTATCAATATATGCCCTTAAATCCGGTTCAATACTGACTCGGTAAATACCTAACAATGGATATAAATTACGATTATCTGTTAGGCAAATGACTTGTTTATCCGCCGCTTGCGTTATGGATGACTGGAGCTTTTGCCACAACTCGGTAGCTGGTATCAAGCTGTCACAGCTAATAACCAACAGCCACGATGATTGCTTATTTTCTGATGCGCCTGAGTCGTGCAATTTAACCAGTGCTTGCAAGGCGGCTTCAATCGCAACCAATGCCCCACCAGTATTAATCTGCTCATCGCTATTAGTAGCACCATAGTCAGAAATATAAGAAACAGGCGACTGTGACTTGTTTAAAATGAGATCTGCATCGACGTCAAAGCCACGCTCATTGTCTGCAATCATAATGGGCACATTCAAATTCAATGAATGCCGCACATGATAATCTAGCAAATGCTCGCCTGTCGGCAAAATAAGCGTCGCTTTGGGTATCCCCATTCGTCTAGACGCGCCGCCAGCTAAGATCACCACTCCTGCCAAACTATCTAGAGATATTGAGCATTCAGTCATGGTCATGGCTAGGATTTTGTGCCATAAAATGTGGTACAAAATTACACGGACGAGTACGGCTATCAAACTGCTCTTTTAAGATTTTTGTCCAACCTGTACGGCAAGCACCAGAGGAACCCGGTAAGCAAAATATACCCGTACCATTCGCCATGCCAGCAACTGCTCTTGATTGCACGGTTGACATGCCAATCTCGTCTTTTGAGATTAACCGAAACATCTCACCAAAGCCATCAATGGACTTATCAAACAAGACTTTCACTGCTTCCGGCATGCTATCCCTGATAAAGAATCCTGTACCACCAGTTGTTATTACCGCATGAACGCTGGGATCTGCAATCCAACCACTGATGACTGCTCTTATTTGGTAAATATCATCGGTAATCAACTTACGATCTGCTAGATGATGCCCTGCTTCCGTTAAGCTATCTGCTAAGTATTGTCCCGAAGTATCCTCTGCGAGCGTGCGACTGTCAGACACGGTCAATACAGCGATATTAAGAGGGATAAATGTTGCAGCGGGCTTGCTCATAAAGTTTCCTTGATAGAGTTCTTATTCAGTAAAAATATGCTGGCTATTGTTTTTTATAGCTAAAAATAAAACATCAGACTGGTCAATCCGCCTAACCACCAATGATGGATAAATTGTGCATGATGCCACTATCAGAATCATGCAAATGATGATGTTCAGGCTTGATCGGCATAAAACTGTGTAAAGTATTGACCAATCCTTCAGTATCATTTTGCTGTAAATACTGACGAATATCATAATTGCCTTGATCGAACAAACACAGATGTACTTTGCCCTGACTGCTCACCCGCAGACGATTACACGTATCGCAGAAGTGCGCGGCATACGGGGCAATCATACCGATGCGGCCTAGGTAATTCGGATGACTATACTCTACTGCCGGACCGTCAGAGCTGCCTCGTTCATGTGGCTGCCAGCCATGTTCTAGTAGATAGTCGATGATACTATCAGACTGAGCATGCTGGGCAAAAAACAACTCACTGTTGTCACTGGTCTGCATAAACTCAATAAACCGATAAGTGACGGGTCTGTCTTTCACGTAGTCGATGGCATCTATCAGGTTTTTAAAGGCGGTTTCTGCCATTAAGATGCTGTTGATTTTGAGTTTGATATCTGTGGTTGCTAATAGAGTGTCCATATCCATCAATAACTGCGGCAACGTATCAAAGCCTGTCATTTTGTGAAAGGTCTCAGCATCAAAGCTGTCCATGCTAATGTTAAGTTGATCCAATCCGGCTGCTTGCCAACTGACCAAATGTTTGCCAAGCTTATAGCCGTTGCTGGTCATGGCCACGGTTTCGATGCCTTTGGTTTGTTTGATGGTTTCAATGATTTCGACGACATCACGGCGAATGGAAGGTTCACCGCCAGTGATTCTGACTTTCTTGGTGCCTACTTGAGCAAACCCACGTATCAAGGTGGCAATTTCAGGAACGCTCAGCTCGTCATCAGGGCGCTTGCCTTGGTAGCCATTTGGGAGGCAGTATTCACAGCGAAAGTTACAGAAATCAGTAATGGATAGACGCAGATACGTCAGACGACGGGCAAATCCGTCGGTCAAAGGCTCATAGTGTTGGACGGCTTGCTCTGTAGGCGCGACTACAGACGACGATCTATAACCATCGAATGTATCAAGCATGGATGTAGGCAAATACCGTTGGGCACTGCCTATTTCAAAGTTGTCATCACTCATATCTTATTGCCATTAGTATCACTTGTTATAATTGGTCCACTTTAAAACTGTTACGGTTCTGCTGTTGTGAATTTTATGAAGAATCTGTCACGCTTGCGAACAGCCAGCGAGGAAAATTTATACCAGTAGAACATAATGAACGCATGTACCATTTTCATTCTAGATTGACTATATCAGCATTACTTTATTATTCAGGTTTAACCTACCATTTTAAGGTTGGTTTTCCGTTTTTCTGTAGTCATCTTATAGTAAATTGGCAAACGATAGATTACGCGTATAACCAAGGAAAAGGTTGTACCGTCACCATACTGTTTGCCGAAACATTGCCACTGTCTTTGTCTAAAACGACAAAGCAATTAGCACGGCTAAGCTGCTTGATTCGATGCGACTGCTGGCCCGAGAAACATTCGACTTGATAACTACCTGCTGCGTTTTGTGACAAAAACCCACGCTGGAAATCTTTACGCCCGACTGATTTTTTAATATTATTAATGAGCGCGGCTTTAAGGCTCAGCTGTATGGGCTGCTCCGCCACTGTCGCACCTGACATCTGCCACAGTGCTGGTATCACAAATTGTAATGCGCCAACTACCGTAGACAGCGGATTGCCCGGTAACCCAAAGTACAACACGGGCTTATCGATTCCTTTATTTAACTCACCGAACACGAAAGGCTTGCCGGGTTTCATCGCCACTTTATAATGATTGATCTGTCCTAGCTGCTCAATGACTGTGGTCAAAAAGTCATAGTCACCGACAGATACTCCAGCCGTTGAAATCAGCACATCGCAATCCTGCATAGCTTCATTCACAGCGATCATCGTCTTCTCTAAATTGTCAGGAATGATGCCGTAGTCGCGGATATTGATCGGTAAGTGTGACAGTAGGCTTTTAAGCGTTGGCGTATTGGAGTTGTATATTTGCGCCAAACTTGTCAGCTCATGACCGATGGCGACGAGCTCATCACCCGTCGCTAATATGCCTACGGTCAGTGGCTCAAACACTTTAACTTGGCTAACGCCTAAATTTGCCAGTAAGCTGATATCCGTAGGATTGAGACGTTTTCCTGCTGACAAAATCGCTTCGCCCGCCTCAATTTCTTCACCTTGTTTACGGATATTGTCATCGATTTGAGCGGCTTGTTTTAAGGTGATTGAATAAGGTTGTGATTTATCAAGCGTGTCTCTAATCTCAGAAAAATTGGTGTTTTCTTGCATGATAACGCTATCGCAGCTATCTGGTACCACTGCGCCGGTAAAGATACGTACGCCCTGCCCCGCTACCATCTTCCCTGTGTAAGCACTACCCGCTTGTGACTCTCCAATGATTTCGATCACACTGTCTTTTGCCAGCTCGCTACCTCGATTAATGGCATAACCATCCATCGCCGATACGTTTTGTCTTGGCACATCAAACGGTGAAGCGATATCTTGAGCCAATATTTGGTTACGGCTTGCTAGCAAATCAAAGGTAGCGACCACTCTCTTTTTTAGCGAAAAATCATTATTATTATAGTCATCTATACGTTGCTTTATTGCAAACTGCAATTCTTCCATGGTAATCATAGGACACTCTTTTAATCGTCTTAGTTATTAGTCGTTTTAATTATTCGTATTCAAAAACACCTTACCTAGAGTTTATCACTCATACTATAAATTTTCTTGTACCAATACCCTATCGTAAAGTTTGACACAGTAAGTTTTCTTTTTTATAGTTTTGGTAAATATTAACAAAGCAAGAATATCATAAAGCAAAAAAGCACCTCGACAAGGTGCTTTTTTGTTGTACTTATTAAGAGGATCGTCTCAATAATAGAAGCTAAAAAACTTACATAAAACGGCTCATTACAAGCATAAATGACCGAACAATAATGCCAAAAATCTATTTCACCACGATGCTAATGATGAGGCACTACGCTGAGTGATAAAACCGTCTGGAGTTTGGCCATTATCTGCTTGCCAGCGCTGAAACGCCATGCGTGTATTAGTCCCCACAATACCATCGGCGCCCTTTGTATCATAACCTGAGCTGGTCAAACGCTGCTGCAAATTGCGCACTTGAGCGGTCGACAATGGACGCTCATAACGCGGCCATGATTTCTGTAACCCACCTTGCCCAGCAAGTGCTTTACCCAATAAACTGACACCTAGCGCATAACTTGAAGAATTGTTATAAACCTTGATGGCATCAAAGTTTGGGCTGAGCAGTAGCACTGGACCGTCCTTGCCAGCAGGCAACCACAACTCCATCTGTGTATTGGCATCCAAGTAGACATCGGCTATCGTATCCACACCCAAAGCGGCCCATCTAGCCGCAGGTTGTTTACTGCCCGCCACTGAATAATCGAATGAAGCAGGCACAGTCACTTCATAAAATGGTGCTAAACCACGAACCCAGCCTGAGTTACTCAGGTAGTTGGCAGTAGATGCCAAAGCATCACCCGTTGCCCACGGATTGCGATGACCGTTACCATCGCCATCTACGCCTTGTTTGAGCCACGTATCAGGGATAAACTGCGTCTGCCCCATGCCGCCCGCCCAAGAGCCATCAAGCTGTGACCAAGACACATCTCCACGCTGTAATAATGTGGCGAGCGATAATAGCTGGGTTTCTGCAAACTCTTGACGACGACCGTCATAAGCCAAACTTGCAAGAGAGCTTGGAATACTGCTATTACCCGTCACCACACCGTATGAAGATTCCATACCCCAAATCGCCGCGATTATTTCTGCATTAACGCCATATTGTGATTCTAACTGTGATAAAAAGGCGCGCTGCTCGGCAAACTTGCGCTTACCGGTGCTTACTCGACCGTCTGATACAGCAGAATCAACATACTCCCAAGGCATTTTAGAAAATTCTGGCTGTCCTGAGTCTAAAGAGATAACCTGCTGATTGAGGTAAGCTGAATCGAGAAGACGGCGAATGGTGGCGGCATCGTAACCTGACGAAATCGCTCGCATAGAAAAGTCTGACTTCCAATCAGAAAAACTGTTATAGCTTGGCTTGGCTACTGGCTGCGGCTTGACTACGGGACGCGGCGTTGGTTTCACTTGGATTGTTTGGGTTTGCGTAATCTCAACGTTGCCTTGACGAACAGGTTTGCTCTGCTTTTGCATGGCCTGTTGGCTCGTACACCCGACCATTACTAGGGCAGGAAAAAGGGCAATATAGTGTTTTTTTAACATCATAAAAAGTCTCAGGTGTGAATAAGTGAAATCGCTCAAACAAAGCAGTTTTGATAAAGCAAAAAAAGCAGCCAAGCAAATAAAAAAATTGCCTCAGGTTTAACGACCCAGTACCGCGCGTGGATCAATAGGATTGCCATTTAAGCGCACTTGAAACTCTAAGCCCACTTGGTCTGTTTGGCCACTGCTGCCCATATTTGCGATACGCTGACCTCGTTGTACCGTGTCGCCTTCTTTGACGAGCAGCTGGCTATTGTGAGCATAGGCCGTGATATAATTATCGCTATGGCGAACCATAATGAGGTTGCCATATTCTGGCAAACCATTGCCTGAGTAAAGCACCGTTCCAGATTGACTGGCAAGCACTGGATCACCCACGTTACCAGCAAACCGCATACCCATCGTGCCAGCAGCGGCATCAAAATTGCGAGTCACTTGGTTGCGGCTTGGGTATTCATAACCTGAAGTTGCATTGGCAGTCACTTCGTATGCAGGGCTTGATGAGCCAGTCACAGGAGGCGTATAGGTTGGCTGTGACACTGTTGGTGAAGCGGTATTATAGCGATTATCATTAGCGCTCGTCGCGGAGGTACCTTGCCATAGCTTCAGCCATTGACCGCTATAAATGGTATATTTACTGTCTAAGCCATTGAGCGCACCAATTTGACGGTAATTGATACGATAGCGCTCAGCAATTTGACTGACCGTATCCCCGCGTTGTACGCGATGATAGTTAGGAATACCTTGAGCATTAGTAATAATCTTTGGCCCAGCTTGATTGGGTGACTGATAAGTAGGTTTCGTTGCACAACCCACTATCGTTAACGTTGCTGCTGTCATAGTGCCAATCAATGCCATTTTTACAAATCGCGATCCAGTCATAAGCTTTTTCATACAAGATTTCCTATTCTCTATGTTACTCACAAACTCCTTGTGTTACTCACAAGCATTTTGCTAACAGTTATATCGTTTAGTATTTGGCAAGTACCATCAAAAAAACTGATAGTAAGTACCGGCTCTCATCGTTGTGACCAGTAATGCAACTCACCTCTAAGGCAGCTAACTTATAACGCTAATTCAGCGAGCTTATCCAGCGAGGCAGCTGGCGTATGATGCAATCGTACAGGTGATAGGCTTACGTAACCTGCCGTTATTGCTTGGTAATCCGTCATTTCTGGCACTGATGCAGTCCCTGCGGCGTCCAGCACTGCCTGTTGTGACAAAAGTGGCTCAGGTGAACTGTCTAACGGCATCTCATGCTGACGCTTGCGCAGCGACAACCAATACGCATCTCGCCCACGTGGATCGACCATATGATGCACAGGACGGGCAATCTGACTGTGCCCCAAAGAGGTTATTTTTCGACCTCTGATATCATTGGCACTATCAACATCAGGAATATTAACGTTTAATACGTGATAGGGCAAATTTTTGCAAATATCCAATACTGGTGTTTCTGTGAATAATTTAACAATCTCATCTGCCGCTATTCGATAATGACTGGCTTGTTCCTGCGCTTTACCTTTGACACCGCCACCCACTAAGGAAGTCGCAATAGCCGGTATACCAAAAAGCTGCGCAGTCAATGCCGCCCCAAAAGTGCCAGAAAACAAAACATCTTGACCGAGATTGGCACCTGAGTTGATCCCCGTAATCACACAGTCAAAACGTGTGTGACGATACAACTCATGTAACGCCAAATAAATACAATCAGCTGGTGACCCATTCACCACCACAAAACCAGAGTCCAATTGATGCATGTATAAGGGCGTTGAGATACTCAAAGCGCTAGCGCAGCCACTCTGCTCGTTATTTGGCGCAACCACCGTCACCTCTCCGATCGTAGACAATGCCTGATACAATGCCAATAAACCGGGCGCATACACTCCATCATCATTACTAATTAAAAATTTCATGTTTGCTCAATATACTTATAAATGACCGTCTATCCACTTATACACTTTATTATCATAAAGTTGCTATAATCAGACCCGAAAATGCTAGCTAAAGTGTAACTATATTTTGGGCGATTATACCTCAATAACATGCTGACACGAACCCAGCTCCTTGCTCAGAATTTGCTCGTTATTTTCTTTGACTCAGTATTTTTTAATGTCATTATCACATCTGTAAAGCAAAAATATAGTGCATCACGTTACAATAGGCAACAATATAAACTTATACTTTTATGCTGGCGTAACTTATGAGTCTATGCTACTGATATGTTGCTAAAAAATAGCTTTGGCTCACAAGAAATCTACACATAAATCAATATTTTATGTGACTTTTGTTTTTTTACCCATTAACATATCACCATTAAATAAAGATAAGCGAGTGTAATGCTGAATGAAAAATCAATCGATATTATCTATAATTTCTGTAATAGCAAAAACCGCATCAAAAGTTGGTTTTGCAGGATTGATAACGTCTGTTGCCATGTTGTCGCAAGCCTCTCTTGCAGCGAACGATTCGGCGACAACCATACCCCTAGACATGTCTGGTATTAATATAACCAAACATGAAATTGCGGTGATGCAAGTGCTATCAGAAATATGTCCACCAATGCTGAATGGCAAACAAAAACAACGCTTTTATAAATCTTATACCGTACAGCTTCATGAGTTGATGCCGTCTTTAGAAGACCCGAAAGCCGCGATTCAATACCTGTCAACTCAGCAAGATTACCGCCAAATACTCCAAAGCATTCGTAGCTGGACGATGGGATTCTCGAAACAAGAAAACAAAGCACTATGCCAAGATTTAGCAGATGCTGAATATTGATGCGATGGTATTATCGGTTTTAAGGTGTTGTGCTTACTTTATAAAAGATAGCTTTATCTGATTTATTGAGTTGCTGTAATAAAAAGCTTGTTGGTGTCCTGTCTTAAATCACAGGATAACAGCAAGCTTTTTTATGGCTGGCACATATGTCGTGAGCGAAATACTGAGTATCTGCCGACATGAGTAAGCATCTGATATATTATTGCTCTTTATTTTTAGTCCCGTCCTTTTTTTTGCATTTATCGATTCCCCATCGGTTGGCATTTTGCTAAGATAAGGCGTTAATTTTATGTCTGTCGCTTGGCTGTCATTGCTTGCATTATCATAGTGTTTGCAAACATGATGTTTGAGATCTGCCGTTTATCATAATGGATGAGATTGAGTACGGCGCACAAGCGATAGATACATTTGGTTCCATGATGCGGTGTAACGATATATGACAGTAAAGCGTGTAAAAAAACAGTTTGTACAGCTGGTAGTTGGTGTGAGTATCTCTATGAGTGCAGTGATGGCAAACGCAGCCATACAGCCGCCAGAGATGGACAATACCGCCTATGTATTGATGGACTATAATACTGGTGAAATTTTGGCTCAAAAGAACGCTAATGAGTCACTACCACCAGCATCTCTCACAAAAATGATGACCAGCTACATCATTGAGCAGCGCTTAGCATCAGGTGACCTCAAAGAAGAAGACCAAGTATTAATGAGTCCAAATGCTTGGTGCCGCGGTAGTAGCAGTCAATCTTGTATGTATGTTCCCGTCAATAAAACGGCCAGCGTCATCGATATGCTACGCGGTATCATCATCCAATCAGGTAATGATGCTTCAAAAGCAATGGCTGAACATATTGCTGGTAGTGAGGCTTCGTTTGCCATCTTGATGAATGAGCAAGCAGAAAAGCTGGGCATGGACAACACGAACTTTGTCAATTCAACCGGTATGCCTGATGAAGGCCATGAAGCCTCTGCCTTGGATTTGGCCAAGCTTGCCCGCGCTATCATAAAAAACAGCGGCGATTATTATGAGCTTTATGCAGAAAAAGAGTTCACTTATAACGGTATTACCCAAGGTAACCGTAACGCTCTACTCGCTACCGACCCTACAGTTGATGGTCTAAAAACAGGCCATACTGACGCCGCTGGCTATTGCTTGGTTGCTTCAAGTGACCGTGACGGTATGCGCTTGATTTCTGTCATTATGGGCACAGACAGCCAGCAAGCTCGTGCAGATCAATCACGCGAACTGCTTAACTGGGGCTTTGGGCATTTCACGACCGTTACCAAAGCACCTGCTGGACAATTCGTTAATAAAATCCCAGTATGGTTTGGGGAAGCAGATGAAATAGAACTCGTAACGGGTGATAATTTGCAAATCCTAACCAGCAAAACGCAAAAAAATAAAATTACGACGGTGGTTGATATTCCTGAAAGCTTAGAAGCGCCTATCAAAAAAGGTCAAGAGATTGGCAAAATGATGGCGGTTATCGATGGGAAAGCTGTCGCGTCAGTGCCGATTATAGCGACTAGTGATATCGAGCAGTCAGGCTTTATGAGCCGCACTTGGCAACGTGTGGTACGCTGGGCACAAAACCTATTTTAAAAAGTAAAAAACTCGTTTCGTAACGAGCTGTCTATCAAGTATGTTATTAAAAAAGACGCCTAAAAATTGGGCGTCTTTTTTGTATGTATTACTCTACATTCTCATTTATACCGTGCTTAGAAAATCATGTTATACCAAACCATCGTTAATGAAATAATCACAGATTACACGTTTAATAGCACTTTTCATAAAAGCTATCACGTCCATACCAGCCAACGCTTTAATAAATCACTTAAACCCTTATCTTTATAAGTAGCACTATAACAATAATCAATACCTGCTGCTTTCAAACCATGCTCAAAACTATTGACATATCGTGCTCGATGGGGTGGATACCAATATACCAATAGCGCACGGTGCTCACTTTCAGATCGACGAATACGCTTGGCCAATGACTCTGCTTTGTTTGGAGACACATCCTCTGCAAACATCACCATATCGATTTTTTCTCTATTTATATCTGCTATTACTGGCTGTTCGTGCTGGTGATAACGAACCGTCGCGCCTAAACGCTCCAACTCATTTGCCAAAAATCCTGTCTCATTATAGTAATAATAAATGACGGTCAGTTTGTCCAATAAATGCGGCTGTCGAGACTGATGTTGGTTCGGCATGGCTATAGTCAACGCGAACTGCGTACCGACGCCTAACGTACTCTCCACGTCTATAGTCGCACCCATGAGCTGAGCAATTTGCTTAACCACGGGTAAGCCAACGCCTGACCCTTCATACTGACGGGTTTGAGATGAATCGACTTGAAAGAACGGATTAAAAATATCCTCGATATGATTATCATCAATACCAATACCTGTGTCTTTCACACTAATTTGCCAGCGATTGCTTTTATCAAAATGGGTCAATTGCGATGTAATAGTTATCTGTCCCGCTGGCGTGAATTTGATCGCGTTACTGAGTAGTATCGACAATATTTGTTGTATTTTTTCTGCATCACCTTCAAGATTATAGTCTATGTGATGAACTTGACTGATTAACACTAGATCTTTTTGTTGCGCGATAGGCTCAAACTTTGCCAAAAGATCGGCAATCAATTGTAGTGGGTTAAACTCACTACAATTGATACTCATCTGACCTTTTTGTATTTGATTCAACTGAATAATCTGCTCAAGCGACAACACCAGCTTATCACTACCGTTGCTAATAATTTGGACAGCGTCTTTTTGCTCTCCATCTAAAGAATCAGGGTCTAACAACTGCAAGCCGCCCACAATCGCATTGAGTGAGGTTTTTAGCTCATGGGTTATCATGCTTTGGAAATTATGCAGTTGCACATCAAGCGATATGTCTTTTTTATGCAGTTGTTGTTCAAAAGCTGCAAGCGCCTCATAATCTTTTTTGACTTTCTGTAAACGATTAAATAAAACGATAAAAGCTCGTTTAATCTGCATCAACTCCTGAAAGTTGAAACGCTGTGGGATGACTGGTAGTTGTTCAAGTTCTGGAGTTTTTATAACTGTGTCACATACTTCAGTCAAAGCCTCTATATCTCTAACTGGCCAATTAAGTTTGCGCAAAACATACATTACCCAAAAAATCGTCAGTACCGTAATCAGCAGCCATAATAATAGGTTGCTTTGGATCCAACGTAAACGTAGCGTATTCACATCCAAAGTGATATTAATATACCCCACTAAAGCGCTATTTTGGATTGTGCTATTCGTAGTTGGTGCTTCAATGATACTGCTTGATAGATCAGCGGCAGAGCGCTGACCTGCATTTAACGCGTCCAGTGTGCTATCAGCATCGATATAATTGCTGGTTACGGGATAGTTAAAGCTGACTGTATTGGTGAATAGAGCATTTTTCCAATCCGCCCTTGATTGATTGATATTATCAAGAGGTTGGGGGGTTGAATAAAAAAAAATACTTTGAATGCTTGGTTCATGCTTTAGCAAAAACCTGACTTGTTCGGCCACTACATCTGCACTATCGGCCTTTGATGCACTGATAGCCAATAATGCAGCCAGCTGTTGAGTATGCCGCCGCTTCTCTTTATAGTGATCTAATAAACTATAAACGAGAGACAAGAAAAAACCTGCCAATACTGCCAAAATAATGGCCTGTATGACAGAGCGCCAGATAAGCGTAGAAATGTTTTTAGAGGAATGGTTGTTCATATCACCCAACCGAATCAAGACAACTTTTATCTATATTACAGATATTTTTGAGGTGTGATAAGGGAAACATTTGGATATTTTTGAGGCGCTCTTTTAGGATTATTACGACACCCATCATAAAAGAGCAACACGAGGCTTGCTTTATCAGGCCCTAATACGGCAGCACGATAAAGCAAGTGATGAGTCCGTGCATCTAGCGATTGCGAGATTTTTTATCTTTGTCTTTAGTCGTGAATTTCTGTGTCCGATTGCGCTCACGTTGACGCAGCTGTTGCGCCTTCGCCTTGGTTGGCGTATCGCTTTTGTTGGCGTACGGATTGTCATTCTGTTTAAAGATGACATTGAGCGGCGTGCCTTCAAGCTTGAATACTTGACGGAATTGGTTTTCGAGATAACGCTGATAGCTCTTAGGCAATGCGCTGGTTTGGTTACCATGAATGACGATCACAGGTGGATTGTGACCACCGATATGGGCATAGCGCAACTTAATACGACGACCAGCAACCGTCGGTGGCGGATTGGCAGCGACCGCATCTTGTAAAATCTGAGTCAAGCGGTTGGTTGATACTTCAAACATTGACGATTTATAAGCACGCAAGATAGAGGGATATAAGTTACCGACACCCGTACCGTGAAGGGCTGATATCAAATGTACTTTCACATAAGGAATAAAGTTGAAGCGGCGATCCATCTCAATTTTGATATAGTCTCTTTGATCTTGGGTCAGACCATCCCATTTGTTAATTGCCACCACCAACGCGCGACCTGCATCAAGTGCATAACCAATCATATGTAAATCTTGATCGACAATGCCTTCGTGCGCATCAATCACAATAACGGTCACGTTAGAATCTTCAATCGCTTGTAAAGTTTTGATGACCGAGAACTTTTCTACTTTTTCATCGATTTTGCCACGACGACGAACACCAGCTGTATCGATCAATACGTAGTCTTTGCCTTCACGCTGATATGGGATATAGATACTGTCACGCGTGGTACCTGGCATATCAAAAACCACCACTCGCTCTTCACCTAATAAGCGATTGACCAGTGTCGACTTGCCGACGTTTGGACGACCAATGATGGCAAGCTTGAGACCTCTTGGCTCTACAATATTCTCTTGCTCAGGCATATCAGCTGTCAACACTTCCAGCAAATTGCCCACACCGCGACCATGACTAGCAGCCATCGGATACGGCTCACCCAATCCTAACGCATAAAACTCAGCAGGTGCAGCATCGTGGGCACCATCGACTTTGTTGGCAACGACATAGACGGGTTTGCCAAGGGTGTGCAAAAACTTACCGATTTCGGCATCAGCGCCAATCATACCAGCACGAGCATCAACGACGAATACAATAATATCCGCTTCATGAATGGCGGTATGTGATTGCTCAGACATATAATCATCAATGTTGCCATTGCCATCATCCGCCTCACCAATACCGCCCGTATCGACCACGATGAAGGATTTGTCTTCATAGGTAGCATCGCCGTATTGACGGTCACGAGTCAGTCCCGACAAATCAGCGACCAATGCCTGCCGACTTTTTGTGAACTGATTAAATAAGGTGGATTTACCGACGTTTGGACGACCAATTAAGGCGACCACAGGCTTGATACTCATGGGTTACTCTCAGTGAAAGGCACAATGACGGACAGTACAGTTACTCTGATAAAACCAGTAGCGAACATGTTGCACTTGGCCGTAAAATAAAATGAATGATAAAACGATAGCGACAATAATAATCAGATATATGACGATTAGCAAATAGGTGGATCAAATTATATATAAGCAGTATGGTCAATCCAAAATAAGCAAGACACATTAAATTGGCATGCTTCTTAAAATGAATGGACTAAATATAACTAATGCTGACAGCGCATCGGTCGCATAGAGTACGCGAAAGCTTATATTTAAACAAGCAGTTTACACCATGCACTAAACGCTGACCAAGCAGCGTTTATATTTTACAGTGGATTGATTATAGGTAACTAGGGCGTGTCATCCATTAGGTTATGAGAATTAAAATGAGATAAATTGCGGCTAAACAAGGAAAAATTCGCAGTGAATATGAACATATTGACAAGAATTTTGACACCGTTTAGCGAAAATTTAGCCATTTTAAGGCCATAAAATGCATCAATGTGCTAATTGATGACACGCCCTAAGATTAATTAATAAAAAACTTAGCGAGCTAACTGCCAAATAGCCACTTGTCCTGAGGTGCTTTGGGTCATCAAACGACTGCCTTGTACTTGCAAGCTGCTTAAAGCACCTTTGGTTTGTACACGGCTGACGATTTTGCCGCTGGCAGGATCAAATAAGTGCACTACACCCTCTAAATCACCGATTGCAATGTAATTACCAATCATCACAGGGTTGGTTAAATGACGATAAGCCAACGCTTCATTTTCCCATAACATCTCACCACTGGTGCGGTTATAAGCAACAACTTTACCATCTAAGCTTGTGGCAATAACTTGTTGGTTGTTTACTGCCAGCGCTTTTAGGCTAGCAAGCTCCTTGACAAACATGACTTGACGCGATGCCAAATCAATCCCTAGCAACTGACCACTATAACTGATGGCAAACAACTGGTTTTTATCCACGATAGGCGTGCCATCGACATCGCTCATACGCTCAACTTCGCTACTACCAGAGCCCACCCCAACGCGTCTTGACCATTGCGGCAAACCGCTATCGGTCGTTACCGCGTGCAATCGGCCATCGGCAGTCGCTAATAGAGCGGTTTTACTATCTAATAACGTTGGTGCCGCACTACCGCGCACGCTGATCGCTGGCACTTGAGTGGCAAACTGCCACACAGACTGACCTGTTTGTAGTGATAAGCCATGCAAAAAACCATCATTCGCTGATAAGATTACGCGGTTATTGGTAATAAGAGCAGGTGTCAAAACAGACCCTGACAACTGTTTCTGCCAACGTTTTGCACCAGTAGCGCTATCAAAGGCCATTATCTGACCACTGCGCGTACTGACAATAGCCGTCTGACTCAAGGCATCTAAGGCAACGCCACCCGTGATTTGATCGTCGACATTGATTGACCATAAACGTTCGCCAGCGCTATTAAAACCGATCAAATCACCACCGCGTGATGCCGTAACGATTTGCCCATTGGCATAACCTACCTGCAAATCTAGCGGATCTTTTTTACTGGCTTTTTTATTACCGACATCGGTACTAAAAACAGGCTGCAACACACTAATAGGCTCAGCAATCTGTACCAGTTTTACCGGCTCATTGACAACTGGTTTGATACCGCGATTACACCCAATCACCGCAGTGCTCATTACTGCCAATACGGCTACATGCATAACCGTTTTTTTGATGGTTTTAGCTTTTAATATTTTGCTAAAGCGAATAGATTGAGTCATTATAGGTTCTCACTACAAATAAATTATGAATAATTAGGTAAAACGCTAGCGCTACTATTAGTCGCTGACGCTTATTACTATACAATTACTGGGCAATCTCGGCGGTAGCATTTTCTGCTGCGTCTGTGACTAATGGCTGCTCAGACACGGTTGATTCTTGAATAAGACCTGCTTGCTCATCAATAGGTTCAGGCATGACACCCAAGCTTTCCATTTTTAATGCCAATACTGCGCGTGTTTCTTGACGGCTACGTAACAGCTCCCAAGCATTATTGTACGATTGAATCGCTGAGTCTTTATTGTCTTGTGCCAAATAAATATCTCCTAGCAATTCTTGCTGGCTGGCTTCAAACGAGCTTGGCATATCATTATTCGCTTGTGCTAATGCAGCATCGGCATCACCTGCGGCCAATAGCGTGGTCGCATAGCGTAGTCTAGTAATCGCCTGCAAACCTGCATCACCCAGATCGATTGCCAGCGCCTTTTTCAACGTCTCACTAGCCTCAGCAAACTCATCACTATCAACTTGTTGACGCGCTTTGATCATCAAAGCCTGCCAAGCGTAAACCGAATCTCCATGTTTACTGACTAGGGCATCAATGTCTTCATTCATTTGTGTCCGACTTTGAGCAAGTGCCTCTTGTGCTTCTGCTTCTAAATCTGGGTTCTGCGAGGCCAAACTGACTTCTTCATTCAACCGCTGAATGTCTGCATAATGATCCGCCGCCACGGTATCTACCCGCGCATGGTTATTCTGCCAATATGTCCAACCAAAGTAAGCGGCCAGCGCCAACAAAATCGCAGTGACAATATAGCTGCCATATTGCTTTAACGCTTGCATTGAATTGTCTGCATTCGGCGAATTGGGTGTCAGAGCCATATGTATTTACCTGATAAAATTGTTATTAAATTGCTGCTACTAGAGTCAAAATCGATGACATATTGGCAGATATTACGGTGCACGCGATTAATTGTCTTGATTAGTCACGTGAAAAGCTATCTTGATGCGAGAGCCAATCTTGCGCCACTGTCTGTTGCGCGCCTGTCTGCATGTCTTTAATGCTAATGGTATTATCATCCAGCTCTTGCTGCGCGATAATAACCGTCAATGCCGCACCCGACTTGTCCGCTTTTTTCATTTGTGCTTTTAGGCTGGTGGCACTTGCCATTTTTACCCGTACATCTGGGCGACTATAACGCAAGCTTTGTGCATAACCAATACCAGCACTATAAACCTCTGGATGAGCAACAACGAAAACATCACAAGCTGGCATATCAGCAATCGGTGCTACCGCTTCCATCAGCAATAATAAACGCTCAAGCCCCATGGCAAAACCAACGGCAGGCTCTGACTTAACTGGTTTATTGCCATCTGCACCGATAGATTTTAATTGCCCGACCAAACCATCATAACGACCGCCAGCACAGACGGTTGCTTGGCTGCCAAGCTTGTCAGTTACCCACTCAAAAACGGTTTTATTATAATAATCAAGCCCGCGCACCAAATGGGGGTTGATCTCAAAATCGATGCCAAGCGCGGTCAAATAAGTTTGCACCTGCTCAAAGTGCGCCACACTCTCTGAACCCAAAAAGTCAGCAAGCTTCGGAGCATCTGCCAGTAGCGCTTGAGTACTCGCCTCTTTACTGTCTAAAATACGTAATGGGTTGGTCGTCAAACGGCGTTTACTATCGTCATCGAGCTGGTCTTTTTTATCGGTTAAATAGGCTACCAGTGCTTCGCGATAAGCATGACGCTCGTCAAGCTCACCTAGGCTGTTCAGCTGTAAGTGCATCTCATCTTTTAGACCCAATTCTTGCCACATCAGATGGGTCATCGCAATCAATTCGGCATCTGCATCGGGTAGCGCACTACCGAAACTCTCCACACCCAATTGATGGAATTGGCGATAACGCCCTTTTTGCGGACGCTCGTAGCGGAACATCGGACCGATATACCATAATTTGGGTGTATCGCCGCGTAATAAATTGTGCTCAATCACCGCGCGCACTGCCCCTGCCGTGCCTTCAGGACGTAATGCCAATGGTGTTGGCGGCTCAGACTTATCGGTGAAACTGTACATCTCTTTTTCGACGATGTCTGTCGCGCCGCCGATTGCACGAGCAAATAAATCCGTTTGCTCAACAATTGGCAAACGAATATGCTCATAGCCGTATCTGCTCAGCACATCTGCCAATATCGCCTCTAAGTGCAGCCATTTTGCAGACTGATTAGGCAAAATATCATTGAACCCTTTAATTGCTTTAATCATGGTACGGTCATATCCTTAAAATTTCTAACAAATGTTTCTATTATTATTGTTTTTGCTCATAATCGAACATTATTTTCAGATGGGTATTAAGTCAGCACTGTATCGCTTACAACCACACGCTATATGATGTTTCGGCTCATTTTACGCGAATAATCTCATTTTCACGGGCTTTTTCTAACACTTCTGCGTGCGCACGAACCATAGTTTCAATTTCATCAACCAAATTATTAGTATCGATAAGATGGCTTTTTTCACCCATTCGATATACTAAAGATCGGCGTGCCGCACCAACGATACCGATATCTGCTTCTTTCGCTTCACCCGGACCATTTACTTTGCAACCAATCACAGACAAGTTCATCGGCTCACGAATGTCTTCTAGACGTGATTCTAGTGCCGTCATGACTCTAATCACATCAAACTCTTGACGTGAGCAACTGGGACAAGCAATAAAGTTGACACCATTAGAGCGAATATTCAGTGACTTTAAAATATCAAAGCCAATTTTTATTTCTTCTTCAGGCTCTGCTGCTAGCGAAATCCGAATGGTATCGCCAATACCGTCCAGTAATAAACCTCCAAGGGCAATGGCAGATTTTACTGCGCCAGTACGATACACACCGGCTTCAGTGACGCCCAAATGCAGTGGATTGTCAATCTGAGCTGATATTAGGCGATAGGCATCCATGGTCAAAAACACATTACTGGCTTTGACAGACACTTTGTATTGATCAAAATTGAGGCGTTCTAAAATATCAATATGGCGCATGGCTGACTCAAGCATTGCAGCGCCCGTTGGCTCTGTATATTTACGCTGGATGTCTTTTTCGAGCGAGCCTGCATTGACGCCAATACGAATAGGGATATTGTGATATTTGGCACAAGCAACCACTTCACGTACTTTGGCATCGCTACCGATATTACCAGGATTGATACGCAAACAGTCTGCGCCTGCCTCGGCAACGGCTAACGCAATTTTATGATCAAAATGCACATCGGCTATCAATGGCACACTCACCAACTTACGAATTTCACCAAACGCTTTTACGGTGTCCATTGTTGGTGTTGATACCCGCATCAGATCCGCGCCTGCTTCGACGCAGCGCTCAATCTGTGCCACAGTCGCGGCCACATCGCAGGTGTCTGTATTGGTCATACTTTGTACACTGATCGGTGCATCGCCACCAATCGCGACATCACCGACGTATATTTTTTTGGTAAAACGACGGTTAATAGGCGCTGACGTTGACATAGACAAACCCTTTAATTAAAGCGAGAAAGACGAACGAAAAAAACATGTTTAGTGGCTGTAAAAAAGTGGCTGTAAAAATTAGCCATAACTTTTAAGAATATTCAATTACTAAGAACGTTCAATGACCGTTTAAAAACTAAGGCGCTAGATCAAAGCTGGCTTGTTTGTCAGTCGCATAAGACTCTAAAGCCACGGCTTCTTGGTTGAGTGTTAAGCGAACGTTATCAATATTATCAATTTGTACATTAAACGGTGGCATACCTGACAATTGATAATTACCTGACGTCTGAGCGCCATTTATAAGACTGTTACCAGACGCATCGGTGATACTAACAACGGCCGTATCCGTGAGTGTCATGTCCAAAGCAGCCATGCTTGTACTAGCACCACCCAAATTCAGTGCAGAACCAGACGCCCCAATCCCGTTCGCATCTTCAATTGCAGCACCTTGCGCTTGTTCTATCGCTGATACATCATCCGCTATAGCAATTGGTTCTTCGTTATTTTCTTTACTGGCATTGCTGACCATGCGAAATAAAAATATCGCTAAGACAATGACACCAATGACTGCCAAAATCAGTAATGGGTTAAAACGAATGCGATTATGCGTATCGCGCTGTAACGTTCCCATTGGACGCAGTGGCGTGTCCGTGTTACTTGATGCTTGCGCTTTAAGTTCATTCGGATAAGCCGCATCAAAACTGCTAGCGACTTTTGTTGCATCCAATCCCAAGTATTTGGCATAGTTAATCGCAAATCCACGAGCAAAGGCGGCTTGTGGCAAATCAGCAAAGTTCTCATTTTCGAGCGCTTGCAAGTGACGCTTTAAAATAAATAGCTCGGCGGCTGCCTCTTCTAAGCTGACTTGCTTGGTTTTCCGGGCTTGCTGCAACATAGCACCAAAGGATCCCTGAGCGTTAGATTGAGTGTTCGATGATGGGGTGGTCATTGCCATGGTGCCTCTGGATTGTTAAGCCAAGTCTTAAGTTGTTTTGCTTCCTCACTTAAAGGATAAGCGGATAAAAGCTGCTGTGCCAATTGCTGGCGTGTTGCTATGTTGTTTTGCACTGCGGCAAGTTTGATACCTTGTAATAACAAACGCGGGCTAATGCCCTGCCCTTGCACCAGCACTAATGTCTCATCGTACAGCCTTTGAGCTTGCGGCACACGTTGCTGCTCGAGCAACAAATCCACCAATTCTATATGGGCAATAATGCTATTACGATTGCCATCGAGCGCCCGCAAAAACGCTTTGGACGCGGCACTGCGGTCACCTAGCTGAAGGTAAGTACGTCCTAAGTTCTCTAACGCACCAATACGGCCTTCATAACCCAATGCTGCACCAGCAATCTCTAACTGCGCAGCTGCCTCACTATAGCGCTTCATCTGTGATAAATAAACGCCATAGTTATTGTGGGCTTGCTCAAAATCTTTATCGAGCGCGATCGCCTTTTTAAAATATTGATCGGCCTTTTCAAGATTAATACGGCTGCCCTCTTGCTGTAGCAAAACGCCCATCATATCATAGGCGGGCGCGTAACGGCTATCGGCAGCAAAGGCTTTTTCGAGCTGACGCTGAGCGGTATCAAGCTCATTTTTGCGGATGTATTGTGCGGCAAGTGATGTACGCACGCGGGCGATTTCTTGTTGATCTAGGTTACGATTGTCACTGGGTCTTGTGGACGTCTGGTAAGAGGTGCTGCCAGTTAAATCGCTGGTCGGCGTGCTTTGGCAACCTGTCAATAACAGTCCTACTAACGCTGCTGACAACAGCATAGGCTTTGACAACACTACTTTTGTAGGCACTACTCTTAACTGCTGACAATCTTGAAAAAAGGGTTTTTGATATTTGAACTGACAAGAATTTTTAAAAGTCATCATAGCCGCCATCATAAAACTGTGATTCAATGCGTTCGATCAAGAAGCCTCAGTTTAATAGATTTAGCCCCCATAAGTACAATTTAGTTGTCATTAATTGCTTCGCTCCTCAATGCCAACCATTATTGCTACATTTTCATTACCATTGCGAAAGATAGAAGAGAGCTAAATAGTAATGTTACGCAAATTTTTGCTATTAGGGCGTGTTTGATATTCACAAATAGGCACTGCTGATCGCTAAAACGGTTCCAGACAAGGCGCAAGTCGATGATAATGTGAATACCTTAGCGAGACTTGCAACACAGTATGGGGCAGTTTTAGTATCAGCCCCAGTAATAAAAGTCGTGGACAGGACTCTAAATACTTTCACGATCTTTAATACTTTGTTGCCAAGCGGCTGAACGACGAGTTCTATCGGCCACTTGTCCCACCAATTGACCACAAGCGGCATCAATGTCATCACCGCGAGTTTGGCGAATGGTACAAACAAAACCTGCCGCGCTTAAAATATTGCTAAACGCATGAATGCGGTTATTGCTTGATTTATCATAATGGGCATGCGGGAACGGATTAAAGGGAATGAGATTGATTTTGCTTGGCAGACCTTCTAATAATGCGACCAGCTGCTCTGCATGTTCATTGCTGTCATTGACACCATCAAGCATCACATACTCAATTGTTACATGTTTTTTATGACGTGGATTGACATCATAAACGTAGTTTTTTGCAGCGGCAATCAGCTCATCTAACGGGTATTTTTTATTAATCGGCACCAATTCATTACGCAACTCATCATTTGGTGCATGCAATGAAATGGCTAATGCTACGTCAATGTCTTGCGACAACTGATACATTTTTGGCACAACGCCTGAGGTTGATAAAGTCACACGGCGTTTTGACAAGCCGTAAGCATGATCGCTCAGCATGATTTCCATTGAACCAACCACAGGTTTATAGTTTAACAGTGGCTCACCCATGCCCATCATGACTACGTTTGTCACATTGTTTTCCCATAAACTGTGGTCAACGTGTTCTAAGCTATCGTTTTCATCGGTCATATAAGAGGCATTGGCCACCCAAAGCTGTCCGATGATTTCAGCGGCACTCAAATCACGCTCAAAGCCCTGCTTGCCTGTACTACAGAAGCTACAGTCCAGCGCACAGCCTACTTGTGAAGACACGCATAAGGTTTTACGACCATTAACTTTGCTGTCATCTGCCGGAATCAATACCGTCTCGACCAATGAGCCGCCTGTGACTTCAAACACCCATTTACGTGTGCCATCATCGCTGTACTGACGATGAATGACCTTTGGCGGAATGACACAAGCATTGAGTGACAATTTATCACGCAAGGATTTGCTCAAATTAGTCATCTGCTCAAAATCAGTCACGCCGTGCTGATATATCCACTTAATGACCTGTGTCGCACGAAACGGCTTTTCGCCAATACTCTTAAAGTAATCGGCCAATTGTGCTTGCGTCATACCTAGTAGATTGGTTTTTGCGTGCGCTTCATCGACTAGCTTGATGCTATCCGCAATCTTAGTCGGTACGTGCTGAGTGGGTATTTGGACAGTTGACATAATAGGTAACCTTTTTGCATGAGCTTAGATAAGCGGTGCAATTATTTATATGAACGTTGCCATACGCGGTGCATGAGCAATCCGTTATAAGCGCAGCTTTTATCTGTTGATAGATTAAAAAATAACATTTGATAAAACAATGCTGATAAGGGATTGATAACGCTGATTAAATACAATAATGAGGGAGAAAATCGATAATTTCAATAAAGACTGGCACTATTATAATCGTTAAAACGGCTTATACCCATAAGATATAAGCCGTCTCACGAAAATAACTATTAATAATCGCTACAATAGAAACTAGAAAATATTAATAATCGCTGCTATTAACGCGTACGTGTACAAACTTCATCATCACTGAAGAAGTAGCTGATTTCGCGTTTGGCTGATTCTGCTGAATCTGAACCATGAACCGCGTTTTCATCGATGCTGCTGGCGAAATCTGCACGAATAGTGCCTTTTTCTGCATCTTTTGGGTTGGTTGCACCCATGATTTCACGATGCTTAGCGATAGCGTTCTCGCCTTCTAGTACTGATACCAATACTGGGCCTGACATCATGAACGATTTTAGATCATTGTAAAATGGACGCTCTGCGTGCTCTGCATAAAAACCGCCTGCTTTTTCATCATCAAGTTGTAGCATTTTGGCTGCGACGATTTTTAGACCCGCTTGTTCAAAACGGTCATAGATAGCGCCGATATGGTTGCCAGCAACGGCGTCAGGTTTGATGATAGATAAAGTACGTTCGTTAGCCATAAAAAGCTCCTAATAAATAAAGTCGAGAAAAATGTAATCGTAAATGCTTTGTTTTATCTTTAGCCACTATGTTGACTTGGGCTGATTTAAATCACTCATGATTTACCAGAATGAAAGCAAGAGAGCCAACTTAGCCAATATAGGATTGCTGCCTATTATAATGATTAAGGCCATAAATGATAGGGTTAATTTATGAACGCACCTTGCATAAAAGTAAATTCAGTCTGTCAAAATTATTAATAAAGACGCAATATCTCACAAAACAAAAACCCCAATGCTCAGCACTGGGGTTTGATTATTTAATCTATCTATCAATAGTGGGACAAATATAAAGCGGATACAAGGAAGACGAGTGAGGATTGTACACCTAGTACATTAAACGCGTCTGACAAAGTAACAGCTTTATTTTTAGTTCACTATACTCATGCGTCGTACGGATCACGCAACACAATGGTTTCTTCGCGGTCAGGACCAGTCGAGATGATATCGACAGGACAGCCAATTAGGTCTTCGATACGTTTGATGTATATTTTAGCGTTTTCTGGTAGGTCATCATAGTTAGTAACACCAACTGTTGACTCGCTCCAGCCTTGTAACGTCTCATACTTTGGGGTCACTGATTCATAGAACTCAGCATCATGTGCACCTGCACACTCAGTCTCAGGTAGATTGTAACCCACACCGATTAATAGCTCTTCTAAACCGTCCAATACATCTAGTTTGGTTAAGCAGATACCAGACAGTGAGTTGAGTACTACAGCACGGCGTAATGCTTCGGCATCAAACCAACCACAGCGACGAGCACGACCCGTCGTTGCGCCAAACTCATGACCGACTTTGGCCAAATGAGCACCAACATCATCAAACAACTCAGTTGGGAACGGACCGCTACCAACACGTGTGGTATAGGCTTTAGTAATACCAAGCACATAATCTAAATACAATGGGCCAATACCAGTACCAGTCGATACGCCACCAGCAGTTACGCTTGAGCTGGTCACAAATGGATACGTACCATGGTCGATATCTAGTAACGTACCTTGAGCACCTTCAAACATCAGGTTTTTGCCAGCCAAACGCAACTGATTAAGGTCTTCAGTGACATCGGTAACCATCCCTTTGATCTCTTCTTTCCATTCTTTACAAAGTCTAAGCGTCTCATCAAAATCAATCGCATCAACTTTATAATACTGCGTCAATTGGAAGTTATGATATTCGATTAAGTTGCGTAGCTTTTCTTCTAAATCATTGCGGAATAAGTCAGCCAGCTTGATTGCACGGCGAGCCACTTTGTCTTCGTACGCAGGGCCAATACCACGACCTGTCGTACCGATCTTACCAGTACCGCGCTTGGCTTCACGAGCTTGGTCGAGGGCGACATGGTATGGCATGATAAGCGGACAATTGGGTGAAATACGCAGACGCTCACGTACGGGTACGTTATTGTCTTCAAGCTCTTTCATCTCTTTTAAAAGCGCATCAGGTGCTAACACCACGCCATTACCGATAAAGCACGTCACGCCTTCACGCAAGATACCTGATGGGATTAAATGCAAGACAGTGGTTTTGCCATCGACAACCAACGTGTGGCCTGCGTTATGGCCACCTTGAAAGCGCGCAACTGCTGAGGCTTTTTCGGTCAGCAAATCGACGATTTTACCCTTACCTTCATCGCCCCATTGGCTACCCAGAACTACGACATTCTTACCCATGATCAATCCTTACCTTTATGTATTGAGGTGTGTGCAATAACGGTTTAAAAACCACGATGGCTTTAATGATAATAATTTTAATAACAATAATTTGATAACGCTAAAATTTATAATATGGCCCATTCTAAATAAAATAGATGCATTATATTGCAACGCTGAACTGGTATAAATTTTTCTGGCTTGCTGTGCCTTCACAGACAGAGGCGGCGAAAAACTCCTTCCAGCTCCGCTATATCGTTTTTATACTGAACTCACTATATTAAAAATCAATGCTTAGTTTTCGGTGTGCATTTGGTCAATCAGCCATTCAATAAATGGTTAATGAGGTCAAGCTAAAACAGTTTGTAACTGCCATTGGTTATTTATAAAGTTCAAATGATGCGTTATATTTGCTGGACGGTCTTCTGCATTTAAAGGCATGGTGACGCGATAGCCTTGTTGGCGCAAACTTTCAACTTGTTGCCATAACGTTTGTCTTTGTTCTTCGTTTGCACTGCTGGACGCCATATAATCTACCAGTACGACAATTGGTGCATCAAGCTGAGTATGAGCCAGCAAACGGCTGACGTCCATACTAAAGCCAGTGGCTTCTCGCAGCTGATGGCCTGTTAATTGACTGCCGCTTTGCATCCCATCGAAACGACCACCGCGTACCAGTGGTTGGGTCTCGCTATTGATATAACCATTGAAGACAATGCCAGTATGATAATGATAGCCTGATAACTCTGTCACATCGATACTGACTGGGCACTGCCACTGCTCTTGTAAATGGGTTTTTAAACGTTGCAACTCATCGACAGCATCTGCAATTTGCGTATCTTGCTGAGCAGTCGCTGATAGCTTGGCCAAGAGGTTTTCGATATCATGACCAAATCGCGCCAATGCATAAAAGTCGCCACCCATCGGCAATGCTTGGCAGACACGTTTAAGCTCTGGCAGGTTTTTATTGGCATATAAATTCATTAAATGTTCAGTGTCACTGTCTGATAGCTCGGCCAATTCGGCCAAACGCTTAAATATGGCTACATGACCCAAATCGATATGCAGGTCGGCACTCATGTCTAGCATATTGACCATGCCGAACAACACATCTATTAGCTCAATATCGGCGGCAAGTGAGGCACAACCAAATATCTCAGCACCCAACTGTAGCGGCGTCCGTGAGCCAAAAAGCCCTGAAGGCAGTGTATGAATCACATCACCTGCATAGCAATACCGTGCAATGCCTGTACCACCATGATGCGCATCGATACGCAAAATCTGCGGAGTGATATCGGCACGCAGACCCATCAATCGACCCGTTAGCTGATCGATAATCTTAAAGGTTTGCCGCTTCAAATCCTCTGACGCATCGCTCAATAACGATTCCGTGAACTCAATCATTGGTGGATTGACCAGCTGATAACCGTGAGCGATAAGCTGCTGAGTCAACTGATATCTAAGCACTTCTTGCTTATGAGCATCTTCAAACAACACGTCCACCACCCCATCAGGCAGTAACCAGCTGTTGGCAACGTCATTCGTAAAGTTGCTAAAAGAAAGTACAGGCTTGGACTCATCCGCACTTTTGACAGGCTGAGTCAGCGCTTTATTGATAGTATTTAACTGAGCGGGTTTTGCAGAATCAGAACGAACAGACACAATAAATCCTTGTTTGGCGTATCGCTTACCAAAAACGCGGTATTGATGCGGTACTTAAAGGTTATATTTACCATTGCATAGACGTAGCGCATTTTTTATTTTTAACGCGCAACATCATGGACCCAATTATTTATAAACAAACGGGTTATAAAAAAATAGGTAACCGCAAAAGGGTGAGTAATCAGTATAATTTAGAATGATAAGACGAGTATTTTTATGCGCTAATAAACGGCGATAGGCTAATAGATCCTAATAAATCACCAAGGCACTTACGCTTTAGTTTAGCATAGCCGTTTAGGTTCGCCTAGTGACAATTACCCCCAATCGCTATCTAATTACCTCTCACCTAGTGTAAAGGTCAAAGGACTATAACCACATTGCATAAACAACTGATGGATTAGAAATGATGCTTCTCATTCTTTATAATAAAGAGCGGCATGAGTCTAGTTAGAACCACGCCTTTGACACAGACTCATGGTACACTAACACATATTTTTATCTCGGAAGCTTTATGTCATCTGATTATCACCCAAACCCAGCCATCAACCAAACCAATGTTTTAGGTACGGCGCTTGCCAGCTGTTGCTTTGATCCTATTACCGGCTATTATCGCAATGGTTTTTGTCATACTGGCAATCATGACGTTGGTCAACATACTGTTTGTGCCAAGATGACCAGTGAGTTTTTAAACTTTTCTGCCAGTCGTGGTAACGACCTTATCACGCCACTGCCTGAGTATAATTTCGCTGGCCTTAAACCAGGTGATTACTGGTGTATCTGCGCCCTACGCTGGGTCGAAGCGCTAGACTTTGATATTGCACCGCAAATAAAACTAGAAGCGTGTCATGAGAGTTTATTGAGCTTGGTTGATATGGACACGTTAAAAAGCTATGCGCTTTAAGACAACCTATTGTGAGTCTTGATTATGGTCAATATTAAATAAAATGGATAAGTAACATTATGATGCGTGACTGGGATGAATTTTTCTTGCTTGCTGTGTCTTCACAGATAGAGTCTACAAAAAATTTATCCCAGTCACGCTAATTCTTTTTTATATTGACCTGACTATATTACCGGTCTTTTATTTTATTGAGGAGGGTGTATGGAAAACAATCACGACCAGTTAATCAAAAAAACAGCACGAATTACACCCAACGCTAACGTCAATCGTATTCATGCCAATATGAGCGATAAGCATCTGTATCTAGACAATGATGATAGCTATATTTATGGTGATGTAGATGCGACGACTGAGGACACGATTGAGACCATGACGGTCTACGATCCAGACTCTGAGCGCTATGAAGACATTGACTTATCCAGTACTGAAGAGGTGGTCAATTGCTACACCTATTCGCGAAAAACGGGTGAAAAACTTGATCAAATTGCCCTAAATGATGTCAGTCGTGCATTGAGTAATAGTGGACAATTTATTTGGTTGGGTCTTTATGACCCAAGTCTAGAAACCATGGTCAAAGTCAAAGAAGCCTTTGGTTTGCACGAGCTTGCGATTGAAGATGCTTTCGCAGATCATCAACGCGCCAAAGTTGAAAACTACGACAATGATATGGTTTTCGTCGTACTTCGTACTGCCAAGCTTGAAGATAATATTATCCGCTATGGCACTACGGCGATATTTATGGGTAAAAACTACCTCATTACTATTCGTAATGGCCCCTCAAATTCTTACGCCCCCGTCCGTGAGCACTGTCACCGTCGTCCTGAAAAGCTACGCATGGGCCCTATCTTTGTCCTACATGCCATTCTCGATTTTATCGTGGATAACTATATGCCGATCACCGATCGCTTGGGTCGCTATTTACGTGAGCAAGAGCGCTATGTCTTTACCTATGAGTTTGACAAAGGCACTTTAAAAAATCTCTATGAGCTAAAATCACAGCTGGTACACATGCGCGCTATTATTTTGCCTGTGCAAGACATCTGTAGCTTTTTTATCAATCATAAAAAAAGCGAGCTGGTTTCTGGTTTTTCTCAAGCGGCCAAACCCTACTTTCGCGATGTGAATGACCATCTTTTGCATTCTCTGGACGCAATCAATGGTCTTAATGAAATGCTTAGCGTGGTGATGAATACCTATATGGCCATGGTCAATATGGGACAGAACGAAGTGGTGCGTAAGCTTGCCGCTTGGGCAGGTATTTTAGCAGTGCCAACGGCCATCGCTGGTATCTATGGCATGAACTTTGACTTTATGCCTGAGTTACATTGGAAGTACTCATATTTTGCCATCATGCTAGTCATTGGTTCGTTGTGTGGCTATTTGTACTACAACTTTAAAAGACTAAAGTGGTTATGATATAAAAATCATGCATAAAAAAAGGGCTACCGATGGTAACCCTTTTTTTTGCTTTGCTCAGTCATCATTCGCGGCGATGCTTTGTAGTACTATTAGGCGCCTGCGCATCATCAGGTAAAAGGGATTTAACCGTTAGATTTGCATGCTGCTGATCGAGATTGTCTTCTGGACGACCAAAGGTTCGAGCCGTCCATGTCAGGACAACGATCGCAGCGCTTAATAACATGATAGCCACCGAAATCGTCGCCAGTAGCCATAAGTGAAAATAATCTGAGACAGCCTGTACATCAACTACCAAATGTCGCGACAAAGCTGTTATGGCAATAAATATCAGAAATTGCACTGGCAGACGATGGGTTTTAAAGTAAATACCTATCATCGCCAGCAGCTCAAGATAAATAAATAACATCAAAATATCTTTTAGATCTGCTGAACCTTTTTGGACAATACCGATAAACTCTTTGCCAGCTGTCCAAACTACCACCACACTAATTAAAAATAAAATAACGTAGTGGCAGATGTCGACAAACTCACGACCGATATACTGTAGACGCTCATGAATATCTGTATTTTTTTTAGCCATTTTAGGTCCTATCAACTGAGATGTGGTTGACTTGGCCTGAGTCTGTATTTTCTCAAGCCTCCTATTTATCGGCGATCAGTACTTCTAATATAGTCAGGTCAACATAAAACAGAGTCAGCGAGACTGGGATGAATTTTCGTAGCTTCTGTCTGCGCAGGCACAGCAAGCAAGAAAAATTGATACCAGTCTCGCGTCATGATGTCGTGTATCCATTTTATCTGGTATCGGATATATTCGTTTCTTAGTTGATATCTAGACCTGCTGACTTTTCAGCGGCATCGACCGTTTGGCGTATGAGTGTGTTGATCGTCATGGGCCCGACACCGCCTGGTACTGGCGTATAAGCACTGGCAATATTCTCTACGCTTTGCAACTCTATATCACCAACGCCGCCATTGTCTGTTGGATGAAAACCTGCATCAATGACGACTGCGCCTTGCTTAATCCATGCGGCTTTGATCAACTCCGGTACACCCACTGCACCGACCACAATATCTGCGCGCTTAATATGAGCGGCTAAATCTTGAGTTTTTGAATGGCAAATGGTCACTGTGCAATTGGCATTCAATAGCATCATCGCCATTGGTTTACCCAAGATGGCACTACGCCCTACTACCACCGCTTCTTTACCTGAAAGCTCGATATTATGATGATCTAACAAATGCATGATGCCTTGCGGTGTGCATGAGCCATAAGCGGACTGCTGCATGGCCATACGACCAAAGCCAAGACAAGTCACACCATCGACATCTTTTGCCAAATCAATCCGCTCAAAGCAGGCACGCTCATCAATGTGCGCAGGCACTGGATGCTGCAGCAAAATACCATGTACATCCGGATTATTGTTTAGCTCATCTATCTTTGCCATGAGCTGTCCGGTCGTTGTATCACTTGCCATCTCAACTCGTATAGAATCCATACCAACCCGCTTACAGGCATTGCCTTTCATACGCACATAAGTCGCTGAAGCTGGATCGTTACCAACCAATATCGTCGCAAGGCTTGGGGTACGTCCCGTCTTATCCTTGATAATATCCACGCGCGTGCGCAGTTGCTGTTCTATTTGTTTGGCAAGTGCTTTGCCGTCCAAAACAATGGCGGGTGCTTGAGCAGTAGACGCAATAGACATATGAACTCCAATATAGGAAGCATTAAAAAAATAAAGACAGCGCTTGCAAGGACTTTGCATGCCTGTCTTATGGTTCGTCAATCTTTGACTATGAGTAATATTGTACCCGTGTACGCTGCAAAATCCTAGCATGTATTCGGCTACAATAAAAAAATGGCCTACTATCGTTTAGCAGACCATTTTTATTTCTCACAAATGCTATTATTTATTAGCGGCTGTACGCGAGGGCTAGTAAGTCTGAAACTCTAACCCCACACCTGCGCCAATATCACTTGATCGATTATCAGAATCAACCGCCCACAGTCTGGTGGTTATTAGCGTCTGAGGCTGCCATTGATGCTCCCATGCCACATCGATACTGGTTAGCTTATCAGTAGTAGGGAATGCTTGATTGATGGCTTCGTCTGCTTGGTTGACTTTTGCATGCTGCAACTTAGCATTAATAAAGTTACGGTTATCCAGCCATAATCGACCACCAACCGCGACGCTTTCAGCATCGCCGCCCAATGCATAACCCAGTGGATAGCCCTGCTGATAATAACCATCCGTATAAGTGCCATGGTCATAAGAGATACCCTGAACTTCGCCACTAGTGCGAGTATCTGTATACTCAGCATAAAGCTGATAAGGCTTGCCGTAAGCTTCAGAAGCGTAATCTGCGCCCGCGAGATACATATTTTTGGCAGGCAGCCCACCTGCTTCGTCCTCTCCCACATACTGACCATAAATACTAGCAGGGACATTTATCAATGAAGCGAGCTTAACCTTGGCATCGAAGCCACCCAGCTGGTTGGCCGGGTCTCCATCTACATCACCATTGTCAGCATTGTCTTTGGTTCCTAAAAGGGCATCACCGAATGAACTAAAACTCTCAGGTCGACCTTCCCCGCCCCACATAAAGGTACGAGAAGCGCCAACTTCTAGCCAAGGTAATGGACTTGCCGCTAGACGTGCGCCAAATAGTTTGGCCTCTGGTATTGCTTCGTAGTCCTCTAACTGACCAGCAAATAGCTGATACTGCCAAGGCCCTACCCATGATAGATATTGAGAAGTCGGTGCACTTTGCTCATCACGTTGCATAGTGATACCTGTAACAGGAATACTGGCATCACCGCGAATGAGGCTACCATCATGTCCAGGACCCCACCACGCCGGAATTTTACCAGCGATTAACCATTGATTGGCGGCTTTACCAGCGAGATATGATCCTTCAAAACTCACATCTGAGTCATCATCGACGAGCTTGTCGTTTTTTACATTGGCTTGTAAATTAAACTCCCAATCCGCCTCACTAAGCGATACACCTACTGTGGCTTGTTGACCAGCGAGCTGATCGTCTGCAAACGTTTGCGGCAGCTGGTCTCGATCGGTTTGCACATATAGGCCTGCAGATCCCTTGACCAATGAATCACGATTTTGATCCAGTCTAGTCTGTACCGACTGTAATACTTGCTGCTGCGCTACTGTTTCAGCATTGGCTGATGCTAATCCACGCTTGATCTCATTGGCAGTCAACGGCCAAGTGCTGGTACTAATCTGTACCACGCCTTGGGTGTTGAGCCAATCCAGATCTGCTTTGAGCTTGAGGTCGTTCATATGTAGGTTTTGTGCCGATGCTAACATCGACATCATGCCAAGACCCAGTAACACACTGAGTTGTTTATATTTTGGTTGCTGATACTTTGGTTGGTGATACATGGTTACCTACTTTTTATAAATGAGACTTATCTCTATCAGATAAGCATAAGCGATAAAGGTAATAAATCTATTATTGAAGCGCAAATATGAATGCGCATGTCATCAATAAATTAGGCTTGGTTTGCCATATCAATAGCTGCCAATACTGTGTCCAATGCTTCAACGGTTTTTGCAATCTCTGCTGCTGTCAGTGTTGGATGCACCAAAAACATCAAACTGGTCTCGCCCAATTGCTTAGCCATCGGCAGCCTAGTCTCTGGTCTTAATCCGGTATTGTCAAAAGCTTTTTCTAAATAGACTTCAGAAGCTGAACCTGAAAAACAAGGCACGCCTTGCTCATTAATCTCTGTGATAATACGATCGCGTGACCAGTTCTCAGGTAAATGCTCAGGCTGCACATAAACATACAATTTATAATAAGCGTGCTTGGCCTCTGCAAATGCTGGTAACGCTTCTAATGTTGATACAGATAAATATCCTTTATCTGCCCATTTAGCACAGGCAGTCAATATCGCGTGCGCATTGGCAGTACGAGCCGCTGTCCAATCACTCATACGCTCAAGCTGAATCCGCCCTATGACGGCTTGCATTTCGGTCATGCGCCAATTGGTACCAAAGCTCTCATGTAGCCAACGATAACCGGGTGCGTGCTCCGTTTCATATACAGCAGCATAGCTCTTACCATGGTCTTTATAAGCCCACATCTTGCGCCATAATTGCTCGTCATTGGTGGTGACCATGCCGCCTTCACCGCCTGTGGTCATGATTTTGTCTTGGCAAAAGCTCCAAGCACCAATATGCCCGATACTACCAACACTACGACCTTTGTAGCGTGCGCCATGCGCTTGTGCACAGTCCTCAATCACATACAGATTGTGCTGCGCTGCCAACGCCATAATACCATCCATGTCACATGGCCAACCTGCCAAATGTACGCACACGATGCCCTTGGTCTTATCAGTCAATACAGCAGCTATCGATTCAGGCGTAATATTGCCTGTGAGCTCATCGACATCAGCAAACACTGGTGTCGCTCCCACATTGACCACCGAGGAAATACTCGCAATAAAGGTGCGCGGCGTTACAATCACTTCATCGCCCGCACCAATACCTAGCGCTTGTAAGGCAACATCTAATGCCAGCGTACCATTGCCCATAGCAACAGCATACTTACTGTCTGACCATTCGGCAAACTCTTGCTCAAATTGACGGCACTCTTGTCCTGTCCAGTAGTTGACTTTATTAGACAACAATACTTGACTAACGGCATCGGCCTCGATTTGAGTAAAGCTTGGCCAAGGTGAAAACGGGGTGTTTAGCATATACGTCTCAGTCACTCTATTGATGGATAACTATTTAATTTACGCTTTGTTTAGTAGACGCGCAGGGTTTCCGACCACTACCGCGCCCGCTGGTACATCTTTGGTGACGACTGCACCCATGCCAACAATCGCGCCTTTACCAATAATCAATGGCTTGTCAGGTGTACCCTGCTTAATCACTGCGCCCGAGCCAATATAAGCATAATCATGGATATGGATATTACCATTACAGCTGACGCGCGGGGCAAAAGTAACATAGTCGCCAATGACACAATCGTGCTCAACATAGCTATATAAATTGGCATGAAAACACTTACCAATAGTCACGTTTGATGCAATCGTTACAAAAGGACTGAGAGCAGCACCATCAGCAATTTTAACACTGTCCATCAGCAGTGTATTAGTACCCGCTACTGACCACAATGATATCCTATCAGCAGACAATTTATCTGCAATTTTCTGGCGAACAGTGCTATTGGCAATCGCTATGAGGACATGCTTGTCACCCTCTAATGCTTTAAAAGCATCATAATTCATAGCAACATGATTATTAATATGGCTCTCTGTATGTAGTGAGTCATCGATAAAAATAATTGAGCTGTCATTGCCCATACGCTGCAACTGTTCGACAGCCACAGGCATCAAACTACGTCCACAACCTGACGCACCATATACAGCAAATACATCACTCATGACTATTAGCCAACGCTGGAGAGCCTGTAAACTTGCTCATCGTTGCTTGACCATCAGCACTGATACCGTCTTTAATCACAACTTTTTTGACTGTCTTAAGCAATATCTTGATATCTAGCCATAATGACTGATTATCGATATACCAAGTGTCTAGCTCAAACTTTTCGCTCCAGCCGATGGCATTACGACCATTCACCTGTGCATAGCCTGTGATGCCAGGACGCACCAAATGACGTCGCTTCTGCGCTTCATTATATAGTGGTAGATATTCCATCAACAAAGGCCGTGGACCGACAAGACTCATGTCACCTTTAATCACATTCCACAGCTCTGGCAGTTCATCGAGACTGCTATTACGTAGTGCTTGACCAAATGGCGTCAAACGCTCACTGTCCGGTAATGAGTTACCATCAGCATCTACCGCGTCTTTCATAGAACGAAATTTAATCATCTCAAATGGTTTACCGTGCAATCCGGGGCGGGTCTGACGGAACAACACGGGTGAACCAAGATTGTTTTTTACTTTATACGCCGTAAGCGCATATACGGGCGATAAAACAACCAGAGCTGTCGTCGCGGCGGTAATGTCGAAGAGTCGTTTTATCATTTATAAGCCCAACATATTTATTAATCGTTTATTGACTTTATCAGCATCAAACTTCTCTTGCGCTAATTTATAACTTTCATCGCCCATGGCTTTGATCTGTTCGGGATGTTCTATAAAATAAATCATTTTATCCGCTAACGCCTTAGGGTTCCATTTTTCCACTAAAAAGCCATTAACGCCATCTATGACTGTTTCTCGGCAACCCGGTACATCAGTGGTGATAACAGCTCGCCCTATTGCCATCGCTTCTTGAGTACTGCGTGGTACACCTTCCCTATATGAAGGTAAGACAAAAACGTGACTCTGTGCAATCCAGTCTTGTACATTATCTACCTGACCAGGATAGTTGATAATGTTTAAAGAGATCAGTTGATCTAGTTCTGACTGTTTTAGTGCACCCGGATTAGAAGTATCTATAGCGCCTAACACTGTAAACTCTACATCAGGGTAACGCTGCTTTACCATTTTTGCTGCCGCTATAAAGTCATGTATCCCTTTTTCTTTTAGCATTCTGCCAATAAACAAAAACTTAATAGGCGACTCAATAGATTTTATCACCTGAAAACTATAATCGTCTAAATCCAGACCTATACCACCCAATACCTCTACCTTTTTTGCTTTTATATTATAAAACGCTAATAAGTCTTTTGGGTCGTCTGGATTTAAAAATATGATTTTATCGAGTTGCGGCAAAGCTATTTTATAAAGAAGCGCTTGAATATTTTTGATCAGTTTGGTTTTATTGTTCAATCCTTCTGGTTGATCAGTGAAGGCATAACCCAAGCCCTCCAACATACCAATTATTTTTGGTACTTTAGCCATCCTCGCTGCCAAAGTGCCAAAAATGACTGGTTTAGAAAAATAGGAAAGAACCAAATCCGGCGCTACTTCTTTAATCTTTTTAGATAATGCATAAGTTGCTTTAGCATCAGCTAGTGGATTCATTCCTCCACGATTCAGCTCATATGTTACTGGTATAACACCTAATGCCTCTATTTTTTTGAGATCATCCATACTATATTCAGAGGTAAAAGCATAAATAACGTACTGCTTCTCTCGTAAAGCTTTAATGAGTCCAGCTCGAAAGCCATAAAAACTAGAAGCTACCGTACCAATAATCGCTATTTTCATCTACTTTATAACCTGTATTTTTTTGAAGATAGGCTTTTTAGCCTTAGCATATAGAAAAAACCAATGTAAACCGCAAAGTAGTTATATAGCCTCAGACGTACCGCTGTACCCAAGTTATCATTACCAATCAGCCAAACACTGGCATATAGTACAAAAAATATAATAAGAAACCTTACAAAACCATCCGCCAATCTAACATTCTTAATAATATAGGTTAGCATAAAGAAAAAAGGGATAGTCTCAACTGCTAATAAAATAACGGCTAAGGGATTGGTAATATACAAACCAAATAACTGCCCTAACATACTCAATATAAAATTAGGGATAAACATAACAGGATTAGAAAAATTCAAACCCAAAGTAGAACCACCAGCACTCTCTTCAAATCCAGTACGATACTCTGTAAGAGCATCTAAGTATCCTGCATAGTTTGCAACAAATAAAACCAAAAAATATAAAACCCCAAAAAATATCAATCTTTTTTTGGTAAACTTGATTTTCCATAGAAGAATAGATACTAAAAAAGCGTATCCTAGATAGGGGCGTAGACCCAATAAAAGCATCCCTATTAAAATTGAAATACTTAAATAAAAGACAAAAGGTAAAAAACTGGTGCTGTTTATAGATTTTTTAATCGTCAAACAACCGATTAAAAAACTAAAAACCATAAATACATCACGGTAAACATCAAACGCATAAAAGAAAAGCGTTGGGTAAATTGAACTCACCAATGTTACATAAAGATAGAATTTTTGGTGGCTCTTAAAAGTCACACCTGAGAGCTTAGTAGTTATTATTGGAATAAACACTAAATTCAATAAGAATATAAAAAAAGTAATAACATCACGAGAATATAACCCAATATCATTAAGATATCTTAATATAACTGGCCAAATATTTACTGCGAGACTGGAGGATCCTAGAGCATAAGAGTCATAATAACTAGCATCACTACCGCCACAAAGAGAAATATTCAAAAAATTAATAATTATTAAAGTATAAATAATAACATTAATAAAAAACATGCTAATAATAACCAAAAAAAGAGTA
>NZ_CAJHBU010000022.1 GCF_904846715.1 Psychrobacter vallis | reverse complement strand
ATTAATGGATTAATGGATTAATGGATTAATGGATTAATGGATTAATGGATTAATGGATTAATGGATTAATGGATTAACCGTATTTTTAAGGAATGATTATGCAAGCTAAGTTATCAAAAGTGGCAATATTACCTCAGTGTTTACCTTCTAAAAAATGGCTGATACCGCTAAATTTATTTAGCTTGGCGGCTTTAGGCTTGACTACTGCTCAGGCAGCGAACAGTAGTATTGAGCAAGTGACTGTTTATCAAGGGCTAGCGAGCGTGACACGTGCGTTACCAATCAATGGTAGCGGTGAGCAGACGCTGGTTTTTTCTTGTCTTTCCCCTTATATCGATAAAGAAAGTCTCAGCGTACAGGCGGTGGGCAATATCAATGTTGGTGAAATCAGTATTGAAGAGTTGACAGGAGAGCAAGCAGCGCAGTGTCAATATCAAGGGGATGCGAAGGTGCAGACGCAGCAAAACACCCTAGCCAGTATCAATGCTGAATTAGAAGCGGCGCGCTTAGCAAAAGCCTATTTGCAGAATTTGACCACAGTCACGCAGGTCAATACGGACGGAAATATCGCCAACAATGTGCGTGATATAGAGACGCAAGCGACCAGTCTTAACCAAAGGATTTTGGAGATCGGGCAGCGTCAAGCACGCGCACAAGACGCATTGAATCAGCTCATGGCAGGTAGCGTAACATCAACTTCTAATAATGTGACACAGGTGAGTGTACGCACAGCCAGCCGTTCGCCAAGTACCCTTAAATTACATTATCAGGTGCAAGGCGCAGGTTGGGAGCCTACCTATCAAGCACGCCTAAACACCAATAGTGAGCAGCTAAATATCACTGCATCGGCGATCATCGCCCAACAAACGGGCGAGAACTGGACCAACGTCCCTGTGACCCTCAGTACCGCTAACCCTAACCAAAGTGCGACAGGGCGACTGCCTCATGTGCCGCGCCTGTCACTCTATGAAGAAAACCAAAATGTTCAGTATGTACCACCGATGTCGGATAACACGCCTGTTGTATTAGTGTCTGCAAGAGAGGGCTATAGTGATGGTGCTGCTGGATCACCGCTACCGAACTTTACGGTCAGTAGCCAAAACAAAAACGGCATCATTGAGTATCGATTACCGCAGCTAGTGACGATTCCCAGTGGTGGTAGACGAGTACGTACGGTTATTGGCGAGCAGTCTGGCAGCAGCAAGCTCTGGGTTCGAAGTACGCCGAGTGTTGAGACAGCTGCTTATTGGTATGCGTCTGCACCGTTTTTAACGTCAGATTGGGTAGATGGTTCATTACAGCTGTACCGTGATGATAACTACGTTGGACAGTCACGCTACAATTATCAGATGTTAAAAGAGCAGGGGATTGGCTTCGGTCGTGATCCAAGCATGATGGTCAAAGAGCTAATTAATGAAGACAAGCAAGGTGAGAAAGGCGTGCTGAGCCGTACACAAACCCTCACAACGACCAACGCCTATCAATTTACCAATCAGCATAACCGTCCTGTGCGCTTGCAAGTATTGGGTAGTGAACCCATCAGCCGCGATGACAGTCTGAAAGTTGCAGTCACCCACACGCCGCCTGTCACGGAGCGCAATTGGAATGATAATCAAGGCATGGTAGCGTGGGAATTTGACTTACCAAGTAAACAGTCACAGGTGATACGCTCAACGTCTCAAATCAGTTACCCTACCAATAAAGTATTGAGTGGTGATCGATAAATGATACTTGCTCAGAAAATCAGTTTTAAGTGATGATTTTTATTTTTACCAAAAATCTCGCGCCCAACAAACGATTATAAAAGGAATGCTATGTGTATCGTTGCCATTGCTTGGCAGTTATTTGATGAGCTGCCTTTGGTATTACTCTCTAATCGTGATGAGTTTTTAAATCGTCCAACAGAAGAGTTGCATCAGTGGCCTGATTGCCCCATCTATGCCGGACGTGACAGTCAAAGCGGTGGCACTTGGTTGGGTATTTACCAAGAGCAGCGTTTGAATATTAATGAGCAAAACGGACGTTGGGCTGCGGTATTGAATTTTCGCGATGGTGTGCAGGCAGGTTCGGATGAACGTTCGCGCGGTGAGCTGGTAACGCATTTTTTGACCAGTACTCTGAGTCCGATGGATTTTGCGCGGAACATTGATTTGCAAGCCTATGCAGGTTTCAACCTTATCGTTGGCGATGCGACACAAGCGGTTATCGTGAATAATCGTGGTCATGCGCCCACGCCATTATATGCAGGGCTGCATGTGATCTCTAATGGCCAGCCTGAGGACAGTTGGTTTAAAACCGAACGGTTGCGTGGCAGGTTACGGCAAGAAGTGCTGCCACTGATTGCTGAGAATAACTCGCCTGAATACTGGCAACAAGCTGCTTTTAACGTATTATCCGATCACACAAAAGCGCCAGCAGACAAACTACCTGACACGGGTATGGCGTTTGAGATTGAGCAAACACTGTCTTCTGTTTATATCGAACCTGTTGCTTTTGGTCATAGCGACAACAGTGTTCCCACTTATGGGACACGTACTCAAAGTATTTTAACATTGAGCAAAAATAGTAATAAAAGCGCTCATGTGACTGCTGAAATTATGAGCCGAGAGTTCGATGACTGTTCAAACTATATTTGAGTCGCTATACAACGAACACAACGTTGCTAGGATAAATGTCGTATCTCTTCACTGTATAAGCACAACAAGCGAGAAAAAACATCCATAAAAATACCCACGTTAATTGCTAAAATCTCTAACAATTAACGTGGGTATTATTTGTGACATTATCAATCAAGACGCTTATTACATCAGCAAATGATTGTCTTGTTCAGGAATAATTAGCTCTTGCTTTAGGGGGAGTTCGCGTACCAATTCTTGTAAGGCACGACGATAAACGCCTCGTTTAAAGTGAATCACTTGTCCGAGTGGATACCAGTAGCTGACCCATTGCCAATGGTCAAATTCAGGTTTCCCTTCATCGAAGCGAATATGTTGAGTATTCGGCTCATCTAAGCGTAGCAAAAACCATTTTTGTTTTTGCCCAATACACAAAGGGTGCTGTCCATGCCGCACATAGCGTTTTGGCAGACGATAGCGCAACCAATCTTGCGTCACTGCCAATAGGTCTACGTGACGCGGATGTAGGCCGACCTCTTCCCAGAGCTCGCGATACATCGCATCCATCGGCGTCTCCCCGCGGTCGATACCACCTTGCGGAAACTGCCAAGCGTTGTGACCAATACGTTTTGCCCACAGTACTTGCCCTTGTGTATTTGCCAAGATGATGCCGACATTGGCGCGAAAGCCGTCTGCATCTATCATGACTAAACCTTTTCAATTTGTTTAAAATATTGCTTATTTAAACAGGACATCGTGACAGCAATCATAATTATTATAAGGTGATTATTATCGATATCAGGTAAAAATAAGATTAATTACCCTTATTAAACCAAGAAACAAGCAAAATGTGTAACAGTATTTTGCTATAAAATGTTTCACGAGTTTTACGGTTTAAAATCAGTAAGTTATAATTAGACTTTTGTAAGTTTTTTTTAAAATATTACGATAGAGAGAGATTGGCGTTAGCACGTAATTTGGATAACTACTTATCAAACCATCTATGAAATATTATTTATGAAAAGCAAATTATTGAGAAATAAGGATATTAATGTTCATTGCTATCATGATGACGACAATATCAGACACGGACGTTATAAAATCTCGCTTTTGCTTATGCTACACTAGGCGAACTGCATATATTTCAGACAATAAAAATAGGCAACGTGCCCATTGATATAAGGATAAGCTAAGATGTCAGAATCAAAAGCAAGCGTTACATGGCAAGAAAATAAAGCATTCATGGGCGTATCACCGTCAGGACATAACGTACAAATCGATGCCGATAAAGGAGAGGGTGCCAGCCCAATGGAACTGATTTTGTTAGGGCTTGGTGGCTGTGCCAGTTATGATGTGGTGTCGATTCTACAAAAATCTCGTCAAGAAGTGACAGATGTACGTTGTGAGCTAACCGCACAGCGTGCTGAAACCGTACCAGCGGTATACACTGATATCCATATGCACTTCATTGTGACGGGTCAAGATATTAAAGATAAGCAAGTTGAAAAGGCCATTCATTTATCAGCAGAAAAATACTGCTCGGCCAGTCGGATGCTGGTACAAGGTGGTGTAAATATCACTCATGATTTTGAAGTTATTGCAGGGTAGGGGCACAGATACTAATGAATGCAATCTTTGGATTGGTCTCTGATACAGCTGCGTCAGCAATTTGGGCAATGGTAGTGGCAAGCTTACTGCCATGGGCGGTATCAATCGTTGCAAAAGTATCTGGCGGCTTTAAAATCAGAAATAATGCGCATCCTCGCGACTTTTTTCAACATACGACAGGGATGGCAGCACGTGCTAATGCTGCTCAACAAAACAGTTACGAGACGTTGCCAATATTTTTGGCAGCCGTCTTGGTGGCGATGTTGTTCTTTGTTCCGCAACTGATTATCAACACGTTGGCTTGGCTGTATGTATTGATTCGGATCGGCTATTGCGTGGCTTACATCACCAACTTGGCGACGTTTCGCTCTATTCTTTGGGTGTTATCGATGGCTTGTAGTTTGATGCTATTTTATTTAGCGATTCGCGTGAGCGTTTAACGTCAAATACATTATAAATGTCATCTTATTAAAAGATAAGCAGTTGATTATTATCGGACACTGGCTTGCAGTGCACTAATAATGACTGCTTTATTTTTCTCTCGTTTGATACCTTCCCACAGTGTCTGAGCCTCACTATAGCCTTTGGTTAGCATGCCTAGCCATTGCTTATAGCGACCGATTAATACCACATCGCTTTTAGCTGCGCCTTCTAAAAATCTAATCTGATGAGCAATCAAATCTGTCCATAATAAGGTAGTTAGGTTTTCTAGGTTTTTATTATTGTCATTATCGACTCTTGCCACCAGATCGGGACGCGTGACTGCGCCGCGACCTAACATCAAATGCTGCGTACCTGCCTGTGCCATACAATTTTGTGCTTGCTCTGTGTTCCAAATCTCACCATTGGCAATCACTGGAATATCGAGCGAATTAAAATTCTGAATCTTATCCCAGTAGGCTGGCGGCTTATAGCCTTGGGTTTTGGTGCGTGCATGAATGGTCAGCCAATCAGCACCACTATCAGCAATCGCGCCACGAATATCATCCATCTTGCTGGTGTCGGTATAACCCAAGCGAATTTTTGCTGAAACTGGAATATGGTCGGGAACGGCTCGACGTACGGCACTGATAATGTCATACATGACCTCAGGCTCATCCAGTAAGACTGAGCCGCCACGATGGCTATTCACCGTCTTAGCAGGACAACCAAAATTGATATCAATGGCGGGCGCGCCAAGCTCACACGCATAAGCGGCGTTTTCTGCCATCAGCTGTGCGTCACTACCCAAAAGCTGCACATGAATCGGTGTACCAGAAGTAGTCTTGGCATCATGATGCAGCTCGGGGACGTACCTGTAGAATACATGCGCGGGCAAGACATGCTGAGTCACACGAATAAACTCGCTGACCGACCAATCATAAGGACGACCCAAGTCTGTGGCAATTTGCGTTAAGATTTGGCGCATCAATGGATCGGTTAAACCTTCCATAGGAGCGAGGAGGCGGACAGGGTTAGCAAATAATTGGTGTATGGTGTTTTGGCGTACTTGAAGTGGCTGATTATTATTCATGGCGCAGTAATCTTCATAAGAAATTGAAGTGGTAAAAGGGTGTTAGAGGGTAACAACGCGCATGTGCTCATGCTAACAAAATGAGAAAATTAAGAATTTCCAAAAATGACCTTTTTCCCCGTCTGCAAGCCTGATATTAAATCTTTTATATGGTGAATGTCTAAGTTGCTTTGCGCGCGTGTACAGGCAACGTAGAGCAAGCGCAACTCTTCTGGGCTTATCTTGACTGCGTTGGTAGTGATATCATAATAGAAGTCATCATCGAGCTGTACCTTCCCCCATTCGAGCCCTTTTGCCTTATGTGCCGTGGAGATAACATAATCGGCATTTTCGATACTGGTTAGGCTATTGACCGCTTGGCTTAATACATTGGTCCCATGATCGTCAACCAGTTTAACCAAGGTCTTTAGATCACTGCCCTCATTGGTTTCAGCGTACTCTTGTACATCGCCCCAATTATAAAAATACGCTAGCTCAGGCACGCCGTAAGCTGATTTGCCATTCTTTAAGTTTTCTGCTGCCTGACAGAATTTGAGCATACGATCGGTATCGGCTTGTAGTGCCACGCGGTGCCCAAGCTTCAGTCCTGTCAACAGCTGCGTCATGGCAGCGGCATTGGTACGGCACAAAATGGCGTCTTTTTTACTGTGTACCATGCCTTTGTCAGTAGAGGATTGTTTATTAGGATTGCCTTTTAAGGGTACATCCTCTTGTAATGCTTTCAATAGCGTATTGGCCACTTCCGCAATGGGTTCACCAAAACGAAAAGACTGCGTCAATAAGGTTTGCGGCAATGGCAATTTTTTCATCGCATTGACCGCGCCGCGCCATTCATAAATCTGCTGATGCGCGTCACCCACATAAATGACCTGCCTTGGCTGCTGCGTCAAAATTCCCATCATCAATGGATCGGCATCTTGCGCTTCGTCAAATAAAATGAAATCTGCAGGAATACTGGGTTTAGACAGTGCCCAAAGCTTCAGATAAATATCATGACCAATACCAGCAGGATGACGGGCATCAATCGACTGTAGCCAGCGCTTCTCAACGGCAGGGTAGAGCATTTCACGTAGCTGCTCTGCGTCCGACGCATCAAGCCAGCTTGGAAACAATATGTGTCTTGGCGCAGGATAGCTGGCATGAGTACTACAAAAGTTGCTGACTGCATCACTGACAAAACGTGATAATCGAGCTGGCGTGAGCGTAATATATTTATTCACCCCCTCCATTTGCCGACGTACTTGTACCGGTTGCAATCCTAAATCATCACCAAGACGTTTAGGTGAAAAACGTGGCAAGGACAGCTTTGCGGTAATATCACGATCAACATGACGATAAGCAAGCGAATGAAAGGTGCGACACTCTACATGCGGCGGAAATTTCTGCCGCGCATCATTGGCAATGGCTTTGTTAAAAGCCAGATACAAACCCCGTCCGCGTAGGCGTTCACCGATGAGTTTGAGCGTTGTCGTTTTGCCAGCACCTGCATAAGCGACCACTTTAAATGACTGATGATCCATCGCCATATTCAGCGCGTTCAGCTGCTCATCAGTGGGATCGCTCATATAAGTTGGCATAGATGCGGACATAATAAAGCTACCTAAAGTACGAAAATTGAGTAAAAACAACTGAGGTAAAAAAAGCCACTGAATAAACAATGGCTGGCTGGCGGATGATAGCGATGCTCAAGCGTCACAATAAGCGTTTTATTCTTTCTCTTCAACCAGGGGAGAATTGGGCTCTTCTTTAATTAAGATTTTTGCCAAAAATAAACCGAGCTCAAACAACAACCACATCGGAATCGCCAACATGAGCATTGATACGCCATCGGGAGGCGTGACGACTGCGGCCACGGCAAAACAGCCAACAATAATATAACGACGTTTTTCCTCTAGGCTCTGAATGGAGACAATGCCAGTCAATATCAATAGCAAGGTGATCACTGGAATCTCAAACGTTAACCCAAATACCATAAACAATTTTAAAGCAAAGCTTAGATAACTGTCGATATCTGTCATCGGTAGTACGTTTTGCGGGGCAAACATGATAAAGAACTTTAACACGCCTTTAAGCACAATAAAATAAGAAAACGCTACCCCCGCATAAAACAAAAATATAGACGACAATAGCACTGGAATCGCAATTTTTTTCTCTTTTTTATATAAGCCGGGCGCGACAAATGACCATATTTGAAAAAGGATATAAGGCATTGCCAAAAATGCAGCGACAAACACGGTAAGACGTATCGGTGCCATAAAGTTTGAGGTGATATCCGTTGCAATCATCGTCGAATTGGCGGGCAACTGCGCAACTAAGGGGTCTGATAAGAAATTATATAGCTCGCGTGAAAATCCCGCCAAACCTAAAAATATCACCAGTACGGCCACACATATCTTAATCAGGTGCCGACGCAGTTCAATCAGATGCTCAGTAATAGGCATGTCAACCAATGTGCTTAACACATCGGTAGAGTCATCGTTAGGAGTGGTCGCTGTCGCGGCTTTGAGATCTGAATCAGTACTATCTGAATCGGTGATTTTTTCTTGGCGGCTTTTTTTGCGTTTGAATAACATCATGAATCAGTCACCTGTTCATTTACAGCAAACTCTTTACCTAAATGACTGTTTAATAGAGCATCAGCCTTATAATTAGGTAAATACGGCGGTGCGGGCAGACGACGGGCTTTATCATAAGCGCCAAGACGGAACCACATATTTTCCCACGGTCGGGTGGTGAGGGGTTGAACGGTTTGACGAGTATCATTACGAGAAGCGTTTTTTACATCCTCGTCATCACCTTGTTCAGTACCTTGTATTGATAACGGCTCATGATTTTGTGATTGTTTATCCTGAGCAGTATCTTCATCTTTATCTTTAGCAATGTCACTCTCGCTATGTTTATCATCATTGAGAGTGGTATGGGTGGCCTTTAAGTGCTGATTTTGCGAATGCTTAAACTCTTTCATATTGCCGCGTATCTCTGCCATCTCACGCCTCATATCCGCCTCAGTCTGACGAATTTTGGCAAGCTCTTTTTGCATCAGTTGCCGTGTCTCAGCCAAGTCAAGCTCAGCCTCTATTTCAGACTGCAAAGTAGAGACGGTGCGGCGTATTTTGGCATACCATTGCCCAGCCGTACGCGCTGCTTGGGGCAGTTTTTCTGGGCCCAAGACAATTAAGGCAATGACGCCAAAGAGAAGTAATTCAGAGAACCCAATATCAAACATAATGGTTGAATGTCACTATCTAAGTGCTAAGTGTGGCAGGGCTAGGTGCCGCAGGTATTATACGTTGTGCTTATCGTCAACAGGGGTGGCGCTGATATCGATATCACTAACTTTGGTGCTTGCTGAGTGACTTGTATTTGTCGTTCGTGCATTGCCATCGTGGTCAAGGACAACCTGTTTTTTAGCATGATCTGTATTTTCGTCTTTGACGGCTTCTTTGAAACCTTTGACAGCGCCGCCCAAGTCCTTGCCAGCGTTTCTAAGTTTTGAGGTGCCAAATACGACAACGACAACCACTAGTAATATCAGCCAATGCGTAATAGAAAAACTGCCCATAATGGTATCCTTGTAACTTGGTTTTCAGTCTTTATATGAATGTTTTGAGTTTGTCAGAAAACTTACCTATAGTCGATTCAAAAGAAAAAAGAGTCGTTTATAGTAATCGGTCACAGTAACGTACGATTGACATAACTCTTTAAATTGGAGCGACTATATTAAACAAAAAACATCGACATATAATATGAGGTAAAACAGAGCTATATTATAACCTGCAGTTATGACAAAAAGGTGAAAACAACAATAATCAAACAGGGTAGTTGCTTAACTTATAGTCAAGGCAATATAAAAGAGAGTCAATGAGACTGGGATAAATTTTTCGTAGCCTCTGTCTGCGAAGGCACGGCAAGCAAAAAAAATTATTCCTGTCTCGCATCATAACGTCGTGTATCTATTTTACTTGGTATCGACTATTGAATAGCCTAGGTTATCTAGCCGCTTTTTCATCGATACCTGAGAGACCAAAGCGTCGTCCCAGCTCGTTCAACACGGCATCCGACTCTATGTCGAACCACGCTAGACCAACTAATGTATGAAACCAGACATCGGCCACTTCATAGATGAGCTCATGACGTGCCTCATCGTATTGAGTTTTGTCTCTACTTTCATCACAATTGGCAAAATCTTTGGCAGCGATGATACTCTCAACGCTTTCCTCGCCAACTTTTTCTAAAATTTTATTCAAACCTTTTGCGTATAAACTGGCTACGTAAGAGCTGTCAGCATCGGCTTGCTTTCGTTCCGCTAAGACTTGGTCAAGCTGCTGTAACATAGAATAAGTGTTGGTTTGAATTTGAGTGGTGTCAGACTCGGTGTCAGCCGTATTATTCGCCACCGCATCGTCGGCTTGGAGGTGAGTATGGTTTGACTTGTCTGAGCTATAAATATCAGCAGGGTCTTTTAATACCTTGTCAACCGTCTGCCACTCAGGTGTTTGTCCAGACAAATCTAAACGCTGATAAAAACAAGACTCTCGCCCTGTGTGACAGGCGATACCACCTGCCTGAGTGACGCTAAGAACGATCACATCTGCATCACAGTCCAAGCGAATATCGTGTACGGTCTGCGTATGCCCTGATGACTCACCTTTATGCCATAATTTGGCGCGTGAACGCGAAAAATAAACCGCTGTCTGCGTTTGTGCGGTCAGTTGTAAGGCTTCAGCGTTCATCCAAGCCATCATTAAAATACGCCCAGACTTATGATCTTGCGCGATAGCCGGAATTAAGCCATCAGCATTAAAATTTACGGCAGTCAGCCAAGTAGGTAAAGTCATCATTTATCCGTCTTCTTTATAGGTAAAAATAATAGGTTGTTCTGATCGCATGGCTTGTCTCATCGCCCATATTATACTTAAACATAGCTCAAGCTGACATTCAATCTATTTGAGAGAGAATCCGCAACTTGATGACAATTTTGATGGCAAAGTCCATAAGACAGCTTTTACTGCTAGATTATGATTATAGTCGTTGTTTACTTGGCTAGGAGAAAAGTTTCCTTGGCAAAACAGCGCATTATCTGCTAAAATACCGCCTCCCACCTCGAGGCAGATAGAGGTTTAGTGCTTGTTTTTACAGCCACTATCCGTTATTGACTATTTGACGACCAGGTTCTATCAAAGACAAAGAGGCAAATCATCATGAAAGTTAAGATGAAAACCAGAAGCGGTGCAGCTAAACGCTTCAAAAAAACAGCGAACGGCTTTAAGCGTAAGCAAGCATTCAAAAGCCATATCTTGACCAAGAAATCAGCTAAGCGTATTCGCCAGTTGCGCGGTCTAAAGATGGTGGACAAGTCTGACGAAGCAGCAGTTCGTCGTATGTGCCCATACATCTAGTAGGCTATCGTCATTTACCTTTAATTAAGCGTTGTTTAATGAACAGCGACTGAATTAAAAATATCTGACTTTGCAATCTGATAACGATGTCTATTATTCAATGACATCGTGATTCGTTTAACAGTAATTAAAGAAATCTTGGAGTAATTTATGGCCCGTGTAAAACGTGGTGTACAGGCGAATCGTCGTCACAAAAAAATCCTAAAACGCGCAAAAGGCTACTACGGTGCCCGTTCACGTGTTTACCGCGTAGCGGTACAGGCAGTGACCAAAGCTGGTCAATATGCTTATCGTGACCGTCGCAACAAAAAACGTACTTTCCGTCGTCTTTGGATTGCACGTATCAATGCTGGTGCACGCTTAAACGGCTTAAGCTATAGCCGCTTTATCAATGGCATGAAAAAAGCTAACATCGCAATCGATCGTCGCGTACTTGCTGACATCGCTATGCATGATGCAGCGACTTTCACAGCATTGGTCGAAAAAGCTAAAGCGGAACTAGCATAAATATTAACCTTCCTAATTAGGTACGCTGCTTTTTAAGTCGTTATTGATAAGCAGTTATCTACATGGATAGGAATAATATTAATTAATAGTACGATATTAATAAAAGCTACCGCTGGTCGGTGGCTTTTTTTATATTAAATTATTTTAAGCGTGATCGAGATTAAAGCTTTATCGATATCCAAGCATGCCTATCATCGTCTAAATATTCAAGCCATTCATATCACACGCCTTTAGTTTAAAATGATTGGGTAAATAGTTTGCAATATTTGGACAAACCCCTACAATTACCAATCACTATTATTAATAGTCCGTTTAAATCAGGAAGAATGCATCTTATGACTACCCCTGCCGCTACCACCGATTTGTCGGCGCTACCGACCTTGTCCACAGAGCTAAGCGAGCTTACTGAAGCTCAGCTAAATGAGTTGGCCAGTGCCGCTGAAGCCTTGGTTCTACAAGTGACCGATGTGCGTGCGTTGCAAGATTTGCGTGTGCAATTGACCGGTAAAAAGAGCCTACTAACTGGCTGGTCAAAGCAAATGGGAAAACTAGATGCCGATGATAAAAAAACTTACGGCGGCTGGTTACATCAAGTCCGTAGCCGTATTCAAGAGGCATTGACGGCGCAGCAGCAGCAGCTAGAAATCGCCGAGTTAAATGCCAAGCTTGCAAGTGAGAGCATTGATATCACTTTGCCTGCTCGTGGTGGTCAAAAAGGTCACTTGCATCCAGTCACGATGATTACCCAGCGTATGCAGCAGTATTTTATTCAAGCAGGATTTAACGTGGCAACGGGTCCTGAAGTTGAGAGCGATTACTACAACTTTGAGGCGCTCAATATCCCGTCGCACCATCCTGCACGTGCGATGCACGATACATTCTATTTTGATGCGCATTATTTACTGCGTACACATACCAGCCCAGTGCAAATTCGCACCATGGAAAAGAATGAGCCGCCGATTCGCATTATTTGCCCCGGTCGTGTTTATCGCAATGATTCAGATCAAACCCATTCGCCGATGTTTCATCAGCTAGAAGGGCTTATGGTAACTGAGTCGAGTACGTTCGCTGAGTTAAAAGGTTTGATCAGTGAGTTTTTAGAAGCGTTTTTTGCCAAAGAACTGACCGTGCGTTTTCGTCCGTCATTTTTCCCATTTACTGAGCCTTCTGCAGAAGTCGATATCTTAGATGATAATGGTAAGTGGCTTGAAGTCATGGGCTGCGGCATGGTGCATCCACAAGTGCTGACCAACTGCGGTATCGATGCCGACAAATATACAGGCTTTGCCTTTGGGATGGGTATCGAGCGCTTTGCGATGCTATATTATGGTATTGATGACTTGCGCTTGTTTTTCCAAAACGACGTACGATTTTTGAAGCAGTTTGGCTAGAGTTTTCCTTGTTTAGATAAAAAGTTAATTCGCCTACCTTTACTCCAAAATCTTTATTATAAAATTCTGATCCGAGATATTTATGAAAATTAGCGAACAGTGGCTACGTCAATGGGTAAACCCCACGAATACCAGTGAGCAACTGGCCGAACAATTAACCATGGCAGGGCTTGAGATTGATGACCGTTATGCGGTTGCCCGTGAATTTAGTGGTGTGGTCGTTGGTGAAGTCATCAGTGTCGAGCAGCATCCAGATGCGGATAAGTTACGAGTCACGCAAGTAAATATCGGCGATGCTGAGCTGTTACAAATTGTTTGCGGTGCGCCTAATGTGACGGTCGGCATGAAAGTGCCAGTAGCCACCGTTGGCGCTGTATTGCCAAGTGATGATGCCAGTAATAAAGAGACAGGTTTCAAAATTAAGAAAAGTAAGCTGCGCGGTGTTGACTCTAACGGTATGCTTTGCGGTGCGTCAGAAATTGATTTAACCGATAGCATTGATGGTCTGCTTGAGCTGCCAGCTGATGCACCAATCGGCATGGATATCCGTGAATACTTAGGCTTAGACAATCAGATACTCGATATTTCTATCACCCCAAACCGTGGCGATTGTTTCAGCGTCCGTGGTATTGCTCGTGAAATATCAGTCATTAACGACATACCTGTGCAAATGCCAGACATTGCTGACAATGCAGCAGTAATTGATAATGGCGAAATGCCAACTGTGAGAGTGGATGCAGTCGAGGCATGCCCACGTTATTTATTACAATCTATCAGCAATATCGATCGTAGCATCGATACCCCAAAATGGATGCAAGATGCGCTAGTTCAGTCGGGCCTGCGCTCGCATAACTTCTTAGTCGATGTGACCAATTATGTGCTGATGGAGTTAGGTCAACCATTGCATGCGTTTGATGCTGATAATATCAAAGGCGATATCGTGGTACGTTTGGCACAGCCAGCTGAAACCATTACCTTGCTTAATGAGCAAACTATTACGCTGACTGGCGACGAGTTGGTTATCGCTGATGATGAAGGTGCGCTTGCCCTTGCAGGCATTATGGGTGGTCAGCGCAGTAGTGTTACTGACAGTACCACAAACATCTTGTTAGAAAGCGCCTTTTTTGACCAACTTGCTATTGCTGCACGTGCACGCCGTTTTGGATTACACACTGATGCCTCACAGCGTTTCGAGCGTGGGGTCGATTTTGAGTTGCCCAAACTAGCATTGGCACGAGCTTGTAATTTAATCACTAGCATCATGGGTGGTCAAGCTGGTCAGATAATAGCAGTCGAAAACCTTGAGCATTTGCCAAAACGTGCGCCAATCACGTTGCCAATCGCTAAAGTACGTGATGTCATCGGGATTGAAATTGACCCAGCAGAGATGGTGCGTATCTTAACTCAATTGGGCTTTGAGGTAGAGCAACAAAGCGAGGCACTTGTTTGCAAGCCGCCATCTTATCGTTTTGATATGAGTATCAAGGAAGATTTGATCGAAGAAATTGCTCGCATCTATGGCTACGACAATATCCCAAGCGTCTTGCCACACCTGCAAGTGAGCATGGATTATGACGACACAGCAGATTTGACGCATGAGATGAAGCTAGCACTGGTAGATAATGGCTATATGGAAGCGATCAGCTTCAGTTTTAGTGATGCCAAAATAGAAGCCTTGCTGGATGATGATGCGCTAGGAGAAGTATTGGCACTGGCAAATCCTATTTCTAGCGATTTAGCAGTGATGCGTCGCACTTTGTTATCTAGTTTATTGCCTTGTGTGCAATACAATCTTAATCGCCAACAGTCGCGCGTACGTTTTTTTGAGACGGGCCTTAGCTTTGTCGGACAAAGTATTAGCGAGTTGGTGCAAACGCCAAGCATCGCTTTGGTGGCAGTTGGTGATGTATGGGACGAACAAGCCTATCAAAACCGTGCGTTAGATTTTTATGACTTAAAGCATGATATTGAGCAGTTACTACCTGCAAAAATCGATAGCACGCGCATCCGCTATGAGCGTAGTGAGCTGACCTTTTTGCACCCTGGGCAAAGCGCCAAATTGTATATTGATGATGAATATGTCGGTTGGCTGGGACAATTACATCCTAACACTGCCAAACAATTAGACTTACCAGCCACTTGGGTTGCTCAACTGTCACTGGCGCCATTACTCACACTTGCACGTGAGCAGCACGCGATTGCAACGCCAAGCAAATTTCCACAAGTACGTCGCGATATTGCTATTTTGGTAGATAGCGACATCAGTTTACAGACACTGACATCGACAATACGTGCTGCTGCTGGGAAACTGTTGACCAATTTATGGCTGTTTGATGTTTATCAAGGTGACAAAGTACCCTCAGGTCAGCGTTCGTTAGCCTTTGCATTAATATGGCAAGACAGTACGCAAACGTTGTCTGACGAAGCGGTAAAAACTGCAACAGATAACGTTGTGCGAGCACTGGTCGACCAGCACGGCGTGCAATTGCGTGACAGCTAAAATTTAGTATTGACAACACATAATGCTCTGTAGTCTTTTTATCTGGCTTACAGGGCATTGCTTTTTATAGAAATTGTTATCGGTAGAGTATGCTAAGTAATTATTAATAAAGGATTTTAATGCAGTCTTTGTTAAAAAGAGGATAAAAAACCTTTATAATAATCAACAGTCACCCTCATACCGCTAAACCATAATATGAGACATCACGACATAGCATAGGAGTCGTACTGTGAACACTTTAACCAAATCTGACATGATTGAGCATTTGATGAGTCATCTTAACCTAACACGCCAAGAAGGTCGTTGTCTGGTAGAGAACTTTTTTGATGAGTTGTCAGAAAGTTTGATCGATGGCAAAGAAATTAAGCTCTCAGGCTTTGGTAACTTTGAGCTAAAAGACAAAAATAGCCGTCCAGGTCGCAACCCCAAGACAGGAGAGCCTGTTGCAGTTTCTGCACGTCGTGTGGTGACTTTCAAAACTGGGCAAAAATTCCGTCAAAAGGTTGATGAGCGTTTATTTGATGTCTAAGATAAATTTGCGTGTCAGTATTATCAACGCCTAAATGTATTAATGCCTAAATCATTTCTACTATAGTCTTGTGGAATTAATACTAATTTCAAAAAATATGGTTAGCTGTGTCAAACTGATTAGACCTAATCAATGTCATACAGACACACGTTTTTCTTTTTAATTGAGAACGTGAAAATGGTGTTAGCGATTAGGATAAGTTGATTTAAAATCGTAAATGACAAACATAAAAAAAGAGAGCAAAAGCTCTCTTTTTTTACTACAGTGTATTTATTGACTAAGCAATAAAATTACTGAGCTGGTTCTTCAACAACTACAACTTCATCAGCGGCGTTAACAGCAGCAGGATCAGTAGCAGGAGTTTCGCTAGCTGCGTCTACGCTAGTAGTAGTACCGTCTACAGGAACTTCAGCGTCCATTTCGTCAGTAGCAGTGGCAGCTTGAGCAGCAGCAATTTCAGCTTCAGCACCGGCAACAGCAGCATCAGCGTCAGCAGTAACTTCGCCTTCAGTAGCAGCTTGGTCTAGCTCTTGTGAAGCATCAGTCACTTCTTCTTGCGCGTCAGATAAATCTTCAGCAGCGTTTTCTTTGTTGCTGTCACAGGCAGTTAGGCCCATAGTTGCAGTCATGATACCAGCTAGAGCAAGTAATTTTAAGTTCATAAGGTTTTCTCCGGGAAAATGAAATGAGCAGTAGCAGCGACAAAGGTTGAAATCCGAGATTTCTCAGAATTCAACTCATCTTAGTCACAGCTCCTCAGCTTCCACGCATTCTATATGTTTTTTATTTAAATAGAAATAGTCTGTACAATTAAGTAACAATATAAATGAAAAAATTATTTTAGCTTTGCTATCTAATATAATTTCTCATACAAAAACATGAATTAATATAAGTATAATCAACGACATCACTTACTCTAGAGGGCTGCTCTAAGGTTTGGTTTCTATGATATTGCCAATCTTCTACAGTACTTGTATGGGTGCAATAGTGATGAAACGAGCTAATCGGGTGATATTGCGCTAACAATTATATTATATGAATAACTGTCAATACGAGTCTCAGTATATATCGTATGTTTGAGGAATAAAATTATGAAATGGCAAGGCAGACGAGGCAGTTCTAACGTGCGTACCAGTAAGGGCGGCGGCAAGATGATCGGCGGTGGTATCGGCGGTATTATCATAGCAGGTATTTTGTGGTTGGTATTTGGCGTAAATCCAATGACCGCCCTGCAAACGGGTCAAGCAGTCACCGGTGGTGGGGATAGCACATCTACTGAACCTGCAACCAGTACCGATAGAGACACACAATTTGTGAAAGTGGTGTTAGCCGATACCGAAGAAGTATGGCATCAAATATTCAACGAAGCAGGCAGCACTTACAAAGAGCCGTCATTAATTCTCTTTAATGGTCAAGTCAGTTCAGCTTGTGGTAGTGCTAGCTCTGCGACAGGCCCATTCTACTGCCCAGGCGATCAGACTATTTATTTGGACACGTCGTTTTTTGTGGAGATGCGTCAGAATCTGGGTATTGTAGGTGATGAACAAGGCTCTGGTGGTCAAGATAACCAAGGTAAGGCGGGTGATTTTGCTCAAGCTTATGTTATCTCGCATGAAGTCGGTCATCATGTGCAGACATTATTGGGTATCAGTCAGCAAGTGAGTGAGGCCAGTCGTCAAGTCACGCGTGCAGAAGCCAATAAATTATCTGTGTTACAAGAGTTACAGGCAGATTGTTTTGCAGGCGTGTGGGCGCAGCGCAATCAAGCGCGAGTACAGTTCTTGGAAGCTGGGGATATCGACGAAGCCATTAATGCCGCCAGTCAAATCGGTGATGATCGTTTAGCACAAGCAAGTGGCGGGGCGGTAGTGCCTGATAACTTTACCCATGGAACCAGTCAGCAACGTGTTCAATGGTTCACTCGCGGATTGGAAAGTGGCAATATACAATCTTGTGATACTTTTAGTGGCGCATTATAGTCAGTCCAGCGTAAAAACGGTACATCCGTTAATGATATTCTACTGGTATAAATTTTCCTCGCTGGCTGTTCGCAAGCGTGACAGAGGCTTCATAAAATTCACACCAGTAGAACGGTAATCTTTTTAAATTGACCATATATAAGCCATTAAAAAAGCCTGCAACGTGAATTGCAAGCTTTTTGGTATTTTAAGATTGCTCTATTTAAATATCTGCAAAGACTAGATAGTTACTTAGTTATTATCCAAGATATAACCACCAGCGCCACCAACAGCCGCACCAGCTAATGCACCACGAGCGATGTCTTTACTGTCGCCTTTACTTCTGATAAGAGCGCCAGCCGCCGCGCCAGCTGCTGCGCCTTTGGCAGTATTGCTTACACCGCTATTGTATCCACCAGTTGAGCAGCCGCCCATAATAAGGGCAGAGCTAGTAAGGGCAGTCATTGCAATAGTTTTAGCAAATTTCATAGTATCACCTGTTAAATTATCAAATTGGTTTATCAAAATTAAAAGACGATATTCTTACGTCTACGTTTGATAGCAAGGTATGTGTATTCTGTGTCCAATAGTACTCTATCTAATAGTTTCTAGGCGTAGTAAAAGCGCTAAGCTTTGCAAACAACTTGTAAAATATGTTTCTCTACTGTGTCGATATATTGAAGTGTTCCTGTTATTTTTTATTAATCATAGAGTCGATACTAGGGCGTGTTTGATACTTCAACCATGGCACTGATACACGACATTATCACGCGAGACGGGTACAAATTTTTCTTGCTTGCTGTGCCGTTATTGCTAGAGGCTGCCAAACTTCTCGTTTAAAGATAAGCATACCATTCCCGCTGGCTTATTTTTATCATGAACTCACTATACAAAATTGACCGCTTTTAATGATGACTTTTTTGGTGCTATAAAAAAAGACCGCCAGCAGGCGATCTTGATTGCGAATATCTATGTTTTATCGTAAATTCATTAGATCTGGTTAGTCACTTCAGAAGCAACGGGTTTGACTTAGTTCTGTGATTTACGTTTCATTTGCTCAAAGAACTCATCATTGGTTTTCGCTTCTTTTAAGCGATCCAATAAGAACTCAGTGGCTTGAACCCCATCCATTGGCTGTAGCAATTTACGTAAAATCCAAATTTTACGCAGTTTGTCTTCATCCAGCAAACGCTCTTCGCGGCGTGTACCAGATTTTTTGATATTCATCGCAGGGAAAACACGTTTTTCTGCCAAATCGCGCTCAAGCGTAATCTCTTGGTTACCTGTGCCTTTAAATTCTTCAAAGATAACGCTGTCCATCTTACTACCCGTATCAATCAGCGCACTGGCAATAATGGTCAAACTACCGCCTTCCTCAACGTTACGTGCCGCACCAAAGAAACGTTTTGGACGTTCTAAAGCATTGGCATCCAAACCACCAGTCAACACTTTGCCTGAAGAAGGAATAACGGTGTTATAAGCACGGGCAAGACGAGTAATAGAGTCAAGTAGGATGACGACATCTTGTTTGTGCTCGACCAAACGTTTGGCTTTTTCGATAACCATTTCGGCGACTTGTACGTGACGCTGTGGCGGCTCATCAAAGGTAGACGCAACCACTTCACCGCGGACAGTACGCACCATCTCTGTGACTTCTTCTGGGCGCTCGTCGATTAGTAGCACGATGAGATAACACTCGGGATTGTTACGAGTAATCGACTGAGCAATGGTCTGTAGCAGCATCGTTTTACCCGCTTTCGGCGGTGCGACGATGATAGAACGCTGACCTTTACCAATCGGGGCGATGAGGTCAATAATACGACCGGTCAAATCTTCAGTCGTACCGTTCCCAAGCTCCAGCTTTAACTGTTCCGTAGGAAATAGCGGCGTTAAGTTCTCAAAGATCAGCTTATGACGCGAACGATCTGGCGTGTCAAAGTTGATCTCACCAACCTTTAATAAGGCAAAATAACGTTCAGAATCCTTGGGTGGACGAATCGTACCAGCAATACTATCGCCAGTTTTGAGGCTGAAGCGACGAATTTGGCTAGGGCTGACATAAATGTCGTCAGGACCGGCCAAATAAGAGCCTTCTGATGAACGCAAAAAACCAAAACCGTCAGGAAGAACCTCAAGGACGCCGTCACCATAAATGGCTTCGCCGTTACGGGCATGGGTTTTTAAAATGGCAAAGATGATGTCTTGTTTACGGCTACGCGCCATGTTATCAAGACCCATTTCTTTGGCGATGGCCAATAGCTCAGCGATTGATTTTTTCTTTAATTCAGTTAGATTCATAGATAGGTCATTAGCAATTGATCAGATGAGAGATGCCATTAGCAGCACAAGTCACGACATTGATTAAAACAACGATAGTGTGGCGATAGAGGATGCGTGCACAGAGCTAGGAATTATGTAGTTTGGATGTTGCGTGTCAGCTTATGTACGAATTGCAATCAGTCGATGCAAGGTAATAAGAAATAAGGATAAAGAAAGCTACATAAGAGTCTGCGTCAAGAACTCAGTATCAGTAATTTTGTTTAGTCATTTCGTTCAGTAATGGTATTTATAACGACGATTGTGTTTTTGTAGATAAACACGAGGAGAATAGCGATAAGACATTTAGGAAAACCGTTAGTTTTCTCTTGTCAGCAGACTATACGGTCTTCACAATGGCGTTGTCAATAAATTTTGCCAAAAAATTCATATAATTGCGTTTTTTGCATAAAAAATAAGCAAAAAAGCCACTATCTGCGTTAGATAATGGCTTTTTTAATCATCGTGTTTCTTTTATAGAATGCTCGCATAAAACTGACGAAGGCAAGCAAAGCGCAACTTATAGATGCTTGTCTAGTACTTTGGCCAATTCAGCTTTTGGCTGTAGACCCATAACTGAGTCAACTTTTTCGCCATCTTTGAATACAAATAGCGTTGGGATATTACGAATACCAAAACGGCTGGCGGCTTGTGGGTTATTATCCACATCGACTTTGACGATTTTAACTTTGCCTTGGTACTCAGTCGCTAGATCTTCTAAAATAGGGGCGATTGCTTTGCAAGGACCGCACCAAGTTGCCCAAAAATCTACCAACACAGGCACGTCTGATTGCAATACGTCTTGGTCAAAATTTGCATCGGTGGTGTTTACAATAAGGTCTGACATAATTTTATCTCTCTTGTTTTATTATTTCTATGACCAGTCACCGAGGCTCATATTGGTTTAATAATAGGCCAGTGACTGGTTAAAGAATCGTTTAGAAGTGGTAAAAATGTGCCATTATATTAACATGTTTGCTCACGCTTGGCAGAGTCAGTCCGGTTAAATTGTTTAACAATTACGATTAGCACAATAAATCGAAACACAACGACACAGGTTATGTTTTGTCTGTCACTTGTTTTATTGATGGCTATAGTTGATTCTACATAAAACAGATATATTATATGCCAACGCTGAACTGGTATAAATGTTTCTGGCTTGCTGTGCCTACGCAGCTTGATGCTACGAAACTTCTCGTTTAGAGATAAGCATTCCAGTCCTGCTGACTCATTTTTATACTGAAATGACTATATCATCGCTTCAAATCATTGATCGGCTCAAATTGCATTCATAACTGCAAATTGTCATTCATAATTGAGTGAGACTTTCATAGGATTGTTCACTCATATAAATAGCCCACTATATAAGTAGTCCGTTTTATGCCTTTTACTGATGAAGAAACCCTTATCCTCAACGCCCAAGAAAATGCTTATCCGTTTGAATTTTTTCGAGCATTTGCGCAAGACATTACCGTCTATGAAGACGACGATATTTGGGTAGTCGACAAGCCCGCAGGACTGTTGAGTGTCGATGGTAAAACATTGAAGGTGAGTTTGCTGGCTCGACTTGAGCGCGCCAATCCAGCGGTCAAGCTGATTCATCGCCTTGATATGGATACGTCGGGATTGCTGATTTTTGCAAAAAACGCCGCGGCACAAACCCATATCAGTAAGCAGTTTATTGAGAGATTGCCCCAAAAAAGATACCAAGCACGTGTCTTTGGCAAGTGGGAAAACGTGGGCGCAACGGGTGAGATATCCGTGCCAGTACGTTACGAGCCGACAACTAAACCACGCCATATCGTCGATCATGACTGGCCAAAACATGCATTAACCTTATACGAAGTGCTGGCGCATGAAGAAATCAACGGTCAGACAGTCACGCGCGTCATGTTAAAGCCAGTGACGGGACGTAGTCATCAGCTACGGGTACACATGGTACATGTCGGTCACGTGATGATTGGGGATCCGATTTATGCGGAAGGCGAGGCATTGGCTATCGCCCCAAGGCTCAATTTACATGCCCAGCAACTGCGCCTTAAACATCCCACGCTTGGCGCATGGATGGATTGGGAAAGTCCTAGCCCTTTTTAATGCGCTTATTTTAGAGTAGGTCTTGTTAAAAAATGTATTCTGTAAAAACACTTATGCAAACACAAGGATGTATGCCACTACAAGGATGAAAAGTATGCTTGATATTATTACTTTCAAAAAGGCGGTTAAAAATCGCCTTAAATTTAAGCAACCTTCCCTGAATACGCCAGCGGATTATGAAGTGCTGATTATCGGTGCAGGAATTGCTGGTATAGGCATGGCCTGTCGATTGCAAAAGCAACAGCACAAGGGGTTGTTTGGTCATAAAAAACCCAGTAAAGCAAAGCAACGCGAGAGCAAGTCGCACAAGCAAAAAACGGCTCAACGATTTGCGATATTAGAAAAACGAGCAGATTTGGGCGGAACATGGGATTTATTTACTTATCCGGGCATTCGCTCTGACTCGGATGCCTTGACCTTTGGCTATAGTTTTCGTCCATGGTTAGACCACAGGATGTTGGCAAAAGGAAGTGATATCAAACGTTATATCGCTGATACAGCCCGTGAATTTGGTATTACCGAGCATATTCGCTATCAGCATGAAGTGCAGCAGCTGTCTTGGTCAAGTATGACTCAGCAATGGACGGCGATGGTGAAAAATCATAGTAACGGTGAAGTATTTACTTTAACCGCCAAATTCGTGGTGGGTGCAACTGGCTATTACGATTATGAGCAAGGCTATCGGCCTTATTTTGACAAAGAAGAGGCGTTCCAAGGTCGCATTGTCCATCCACAGCATTGGCAAAACCTGAATTATCAGGACAAAAAAATAGTCATTATCGGTAGTGGTGCTACCGCGATGACGTTGCTACCTGCATTAGTAGACGAAACTGGCGAGCAATGCGCGCGCCATGTCACCATATTGCAACGTTCGCCCACGTATGTGGCCAGTATACCGGGCGATGATTACGCGCTGGACTGGCTATCTGGTAAGTTTTCTCCTTTATCAAAAGAGCAAGCCTATAAGCTACTGCGCGTCCGCAATGTGTTGGTGCAACAAAGTACTTACCGAGCGGCTGTCTTTGCGCCCAAGGCCATGAAAGCACTATTAAAACGAGGGGTTAAAACTGAATTAAAAGGCAGCGATGTGGACGTGGCGCATTTTGTGCCCGATTATAATCCTTGGGATGAAAGGCTTTGTGCGGTGCCAGATGGTGATTTATTCCAAGCCTTACACGGTGAACGCGCTGACATAGTGACGGATCAGATTCGCCATTTTACTAAGACAGGCATTATGCTCGAATCTGGCAAACATCTCGATGCCGATATCATTGTCACTGCGACTGGGCTAAAGATACAAATGCTTGGCGGTGCAGCCGTATATATTGATGGTCATGCCGTCGATATCGGGACTCGTATGACCTACAAGGCGACCATGATTGAAGGCGTGCCAAATATGGTGGCACTGTTTGGCTACACCAATGCCTCATGGACGCTAAAAATCGACTTGGCATGTCAGTATGTCATGCGCCTAATGGATTATATGCACAAGCACCGCTATCAAGTGGCATTACCGCGTGCAAAGACGGAACACGCTGAGGCGCACATGCAACCAGATACGGTCATGGGCGCACTATCGGCAGGGTATGTGACGCGAGGAAAGGATAGACTGCCCAAGCAAGGCGATCGCTATCCTTGGTACGTGACCAACAATTATCTCAGCGACCGCGTGATGCTCAAATACCGTAAAATAAAAGATGACTGGCTACAATTTAGTCGCTAGTACCAAATAACAATAACTGAGTTAAATAGTAACTAATTTGAACAGTAACTGAGTTAATAAAATAGTCGATAGCGAACCAAACAGCTACAGAATACTATTATGCAGAACTGGTACAAATTTTCCTTGCTTGCTGTGCCTATGGCGACAGAGGCTTCGCAAAATTTATCCCAGTGCTGCTGACTCTCGTTTATATTCACTTGCCTATAACCAAGTCGCTAATGCTTGTGTCGTTAACTTTTATGGTTGCTCATCAATAAACTCAGTCACTTGCTTGCTGAGCATTTGCCATAAGGTCTCCTGCGCGCTTTTACTGCCCCAAGCATTGTGCGGACTAAATATGACGCGTGGATGATTGGCAAGAGTCAGTAAAGGATCGTCATTTGTGATGGGTTCTTGTTCAAATACGTCGCTGGCATAGCCGATGATTTGCTCACTATTGATCGCATCAGTTAAGGCTTGACTATCGACGATACCGCCGCGCGCGACATTGACGATAAGTGGCTGCTTTGTCATTTTTGCCAAAGTGTCTTTGTTGATGAGATGCTGGGTGTTTTCGTCCAATGGGCAATGTAGGGTGATAACATCAGCACGAGCGAGTACCTCATCGAATGCTGTATAGTTATCGTTACGCGGCGTTTGTCCTTGATGCTCCGCCCATAATACGGTCATGCCAAAAGCGCGGGCAATTTCGGTAACACGTTTGCCAATTGTACCCACGCCAATGATACCCAACGTTTTATTTTCCAAATCTATCAGCGGGATATCAAGCAAACAAAAATTACCATTTGCCAGCCATGTGCCATCAGCGACTTTTTGATGATAATGAATACTTGCGCGCATCGCCATCAGCATCAGCATAAAGGTGTGTTCAGGGACGCTTTTGACCGCATAACCAGCGACATTATAAAGTGTAACATCATGCTTGTCACAAGCGTCTTGATCGACGTTATTCATTCCTGTGGCAGTCAATTGGATCAGCTTGAGTTTGGGCAAGCTTGCAATCACATCAGCGCCAATTTGAACCTTATTGGTAATGATAATGTCTGCGTCCTTGCAGCGTTCAATTATGAAATTAGTGTCTTTTGGCGTGTCATTATAAGTGACGTAATCGCTCACTCCTGCCGGTGCTGGCAAGTCAATGCCATCAGAGAAAGTGCCTTTATCTAAAAAAACCGCTTGCATGAGTCATCCTTAGTTATTGTTTTGATGTCGAGAGTGATGAGCGTCTTAATGTAGCACGTGAAAGTTCTTAGTCAAAAACGAATCTTAGTCAAAAACGAATTTGCCAAATATCTTATAATATCAATGGCTATCGTAAGCCCTCTCTTGAAAATTCAACTTAACGCACTCATCTAGCCGCTAACGTTATATAATGGTTCGGTTTAACGGCTGGCTTGTTTTATATTACAGCATCGCGCGCACGTCTTTTGATGTAATGCTGCGTGAGTCACTTTAGCCGTATTATAGCCATCATAGCTATCTATCTTCTTATCATCTGAGTACAAAAGACATCGCCCTATGACTATCTCTATCGCTTCATTGCACAGCACCGAATTTGCCGTTGGTCAACGTTATTTATCTGATACGGAGTCCGAGCTGGGCTTAGGTGTGGTCATCGATGTCGATGACCGATGTGTCCATATTTTATTTCCTCAAAGCGAAGAAACACGCGTCTATGCCAAAAACTCTGCGCCACTATCACGCGTAGTGTTCAAAGTAGGCGATAGCATCTACGACCAAGATGGCAAGTGCTATACGGTCAATGCTGTCGATGAAGTCATGGGCGTACTCAAGTACGGGGTCGATGAGCACGAAAGAGGCATCATGGAGACGCGGCTAGCGGCCAATATTACGCTCGCAAAACCGCTTGAGCGTTTGCTAGCTGGTCGCATTGAACGTGGCGATTGGTATGAGCTGCGCCAAGATATTTTGCGTATGCAGTCAGCGCTGGCAGGTCATCCGCTCAAAGGTTTGATGGGTGCACGTGTCGATATTATTGAGCATCAGCTCTATATCGCGCATGAAGTCGGCAAACGCATCGCGCCGCGTGTCTTACTGGCGGATGAAGTGGGCTTGGGCAAGACCATTGAAGCGGGTTTGATTATTCATCAGCAGTTATTGACTGGTAAGGCTGAGCGTGTGCTTATTCTCGTGCCAGACAGTCTGCAATATCAGTGGATGATTGAGCTGCGCCGTCGTTTTAACCTAAACTTTGCCTTGTTTGATTTGGTGCGTACCGCCGCGATTAAAGAGCACGACCCTGAGCAAAACGTCTTTGCTACTGAGCAATGTATTATCGCTGGTATGGATCTGTTGCTTGACCATCCTGATTTGTATGATCAAGCGATGGAAGCTGGGTTTGATTTGTTGGTCGTCGATGAGGCACACCATTTGCATTGGGATGAGGCGCAAGGCGGCAATGATAAGTACGACTTGATTGCAGATTTTGCCGAAGAAACACCAGGCGTCATGCTATTGACCGCGACCCCTGAGCAGCTTGGTGCCCAAAGCCATTTTGCGCGTTTGCGCCTGTTAGATCCGGATCGCTTTGATGATTTGGATGAATTTATCGATGGTCAACAAGCCTTTGCTGAAACAGCAGCCGTCGCTGGCGTGTTAATAGAAGATAAGCCCGTAAGCGATGGGCAAATTGCCGCGTTAAGCAGTCTACTGGATATCAGTATTGACGAGTTGGCAGCGATTAATGACGATGAAAAATTGCGTACCTATGCGCTCAATGAGTTGCTCGATCGTCATGGTACTGGTCGTATTTTATTCCGTAATACGCGTGAAAGTGTAAAAGGGTTTTATGGTCGTAGCAGTCAGCCGTATCCACTGCCATTACCCGAGGCATGGAAAGACAGCTATCAAACCAACGGCAAATTGCGCGAGCAGCTGTGGGGCGAAGAGAACCAGCCGGATGGCGGCTGGCTAGAAGACGACCCACGCGTGTCTTGGTTGATTGATATCTTGCGAGGCGAGCTTAAGCATAAAAAGGTCTTGTTGATTGCCCGTAGTGGTGCGACCGTTGAGAGCTTAGAGGCGGTATTGCGTCTGCATGCAGGTATTAAAACCGCTATCTTTACCGAACAGATGACCTTGCTTGAGCGTGACCAAGCGGCAGCGTTCTTTGCCGATAGCGAAGGCGCGCAGATATTATTGTGTTCAGAGATTGGCTCAGAAGGTCGTAACTTCCAGTTTGCCAGCCAGTTGATACTATGGGATTTGCCCGCCAATCCGGATACGCTAGAGCAGCGAATCGGTCGCCTAGATCGTATCGGACAAACGCAGCAAATTATGTTGCATGTGCCGTATGTCCAAGGCACGGCGCAAGAGCGTCTTTATCAATGGTATAACAATGCCTTGAATATGTTCAATCAGATTTCACCAACGGCGCAAAGCGTGCAAGAGCAGTTTATTCAAGAACTAAAACCAATGCTTGAAGGTGCCGATACCGCCGATAATCGTACGACGTTACAAGACGTCATCGCAGCAGCGCTACAAACGCGATTGGGGCTGGAAGCACAGCTACAAGCGGGTCGCGATCGCTTGTTAGAGTATAACTCGTGCCGCCCGCGTGTCGCTGGTCGTATTGCCGATGCCATGCGTGATTTTGATGGACACAATCTATTACCACAGTTTATTGAGCGCTTTTTTGCCTCAGCCAATATCGATCACAATATCCAACGTGATGGCTCGTGGGTTATTGCCCCGATTGATAGCACCGAGATTAGTGATTATATCGATGGCTTACCGCTGGGTGATGAAGACGGTATGACTTTGACATTTGAGCGTGAGCAAGCGTTGCAGCGTGAAGATATCGAGTTTATCACGCATGAACATCCTCTGATGCGCGCCATCTATGAGCTGGCGAGTACCAGCACCTTTGGTAATACCACGGTTGCAATGCTAAAAAGCGCTGCTGTGCCACAAGGCATGGTGCTACTCGAAGTGAACTTCCGCGTTGAAGCGATTGCGCCAAGATTGCTCAATTTACCAGCGACCTTAACCACGCAAAATATCCGTGTCTTTATCAGTGAGCAGGGCAGTGATTTATCCGCACGTATCAGTGCCGATATGATTATGCCACATATCGATCGTTTGGATAAAAACCGTGCACGCCAAGTGATCAAAGCACGTGGCGACGTGATTGAGCAGCGCTATTATGAAGCCGAAGACATCGCCCGCCAGCAGTTGGTGGAGATTGGTGAGCAAGCGAGTGAGCGCTTTAGCCAACAGTGGTCACGTGAAATCAAACGCCTAAAGCATCTACAGACCATCAATCCTAACGTGCGTCCTGCAGAAATCGAACGCTTAGAGCAGCTAAAAGCCCAAGGCGAGCAAGCGTTAGGCAATTTATCTTTAGTACCAGATTCTATTCGTGTACTGGTAGCAGTAAAGCCATAAGTTTGTGAGAATGATAAAAAACGAGGTGTATCAGAAGACATCTCGTTTTTTATGTTGAATACGGTTTTTATCGATTTTTTATTTTGTATTGCTTCGGTTAAATAAGCCGAGCGATACTTACAAGTAAGCGGTTAGTCTCTAGTCAAAGCCATCAATATTGGGTAAGATGTTTACCTTGCTAATTTGTAACAAATGCCTAAGTAACAAATACTGAGTGATAGCACTGCTATGACTGTATTTCCTGTTCTAAAATCTCGCTTGTGTATGGTTAGCAAGTGATTTCATATTATTTTAAATTCAAACGCAAAGGAGCTGTCGCAATATCATAATTATATTGATATCGCTGGGTGCTGGGCGTTTTTTGTAAAAATAAGGAAACATATCGTCATGTCCGATTATTCGCAACTGATTGATGAGCTGCTGACTACCGTAGCGCTTATCGAAGTGACCCCTGATGTCTTTGAAGGGAAGAGCCATGACTATGTTGGCAGTCGTATTTTTGGCGGGCAAGTGCTGGCGCAAGCGATTATGGCGGCGGCGCATACACTGGATAAAGACAAGCCTTGTCATTCATTGCATGGGTATTTTTTGCGTGGTGGTGACATCAATCAGCCAGTTATTTATCAAGTGCGCCGCTTGCGTGACGGCCGCAGTCTGTCTGCGCGCGAAGTGACCGCCATTCAATACAAAGAAATGCGTGGTAAGCCGCCCGTCGAGCAAGTCATATTTTCGATGATTGCATCGTTTTCACCGATGGAAGAGGGTTTGGAGTACCAAGAAGACATGCCCGTTTATCCGCCACCTGAAGATTTGCTGGCCGAGCAGGATTTAAAAGAAGAGTATGTGGGCAAAGTGCCAGAGGCGCTCAAAGCACGCTTTATGCGTCGTCGTCATGTGGAAATAAAACCTGTTAAGCCGCGTGACCCTATCCATCCAGAGCCGATGAAACCTAAGCAGGCTAACTGGTTACGTATCCGCGAGCTGGGCAATCAGCCTGCGGCTATTCAGCAAGCTTTATTGGCATTTTCGTCGGACTTCTATTTGGTAGGCACAGGGCTAATGTCACACGGTGTCAGCTTTATGACCAGCGGTTTGCAAGCTGCCAGTATCGATCATTCGATGCATTTCCACCGTGATTTTGATTTAAATAAATGGATGCTATATGACATGTGGAGTGATACCACATCTAACGCCAAAGGTCTAAATCATGGTCAGTTTTGGCAGGACGGCAAGCTGGTTGCCACGGTACAACAAGAAGGCTTGATGCGTTTGCGTGTGCCCAAGTCCTAGAGGCCAGCCTTAAAGGTCTGTCTTAAAATTCAGAACGCTCAATGATAAAAAAGTTCTAAGCCCTACCTTTAAAAATAGCGCTTAGAGTTTACAGTTAAAGTTTTATTATCGATTCTGAATTTAATGCTCAATAATTTTTATCATAGCGCGAGGCAGTCCTAAACTGTCTTGCGCTTTTTGTTCTGATAACCATTTAAAGACTATATCAGCTGCGGCTAATTTCTCACTCAGCACGTTTATTTGCTTAGCGTCAATCGTTAGTTTACGCGGTGTCAGATACCAGTGAAAATGCGTCAGTGAATGCTTGATAGGATCGTCATCTAGCAATGTGCGACTGGTCGATGCTGCGACCAATTTGTTTTCTATCAGCCATTCATTGATAATCTGCTCAGCAGTGGTAAATTCTGCTTCGTATACTTTTTCATCACTACGTACATCTAGCGGTTTATCAAGGCTAGTATCTTGTACTATGACAGTCGCTTTTCCTGTGATTTTTTCGATGAACTGCAATGGTAAACTCCACAGTCCGCCCCAGATACCGTTATCAGGACGTTGTAGCCACAGTATGTCATCACTTGCACCTTCTATTAGCAACGCGTCACTAAACTTACTAGGTTTGGGCTGCTTTTTTGCCTTAACTGGATAGTCCGTTTCGCGTCCCTCAGCATGTGCTAAGCAATCATCTTTTAATGGACATAATAGACAAGCAGGCTTGCTACGCGTACATAAGGTCGCGCCCATATCCATCATCGCTTGCGCAAATAAGCCTGAATTCTCTATTGGGGTCAAACGCTCAGCGAGTGCCCATAGCTCTTTGGTCGTCGCAGATTTGGTAATGTCACCATCGATGGCCGCCCAGCGCGTCAAGACACGTTTGACGTTACCATCGCAGATGACGCCATAACGATGTAATCCCATCGCCATAATCGCGCCAGCAGTCGATGGCCCAACGCCAGAAATCGCCTCCCAGCCTGCTAAAGTCTGTGGGAAATCTCCTGTCTCATCGATAACCTCGACCAACTGCTTAGCCCCTTTATGCAAATTACGCGCGCGCGCATAGTAGCCAAGCCCTGCCCAATGCTCGGCGACCACATCCCACTCGGCAGCGGCTAAATCTTGTACGGTCGGAAATGTGTCCATAAAACGCGCAAAGTAGGGTAGCACGGTGGTGACTTGTGTTTGCTGGAGCATGACTTCTGATAGCCAAACGATATAAGGATTGGGAGTGTCGGTCTGATGCTGTTGCCATGGCAAATCATGGCGACCATTTTCGGCAAACCAATCGAGGAGACGCGGGGCGAAAGAGTTAAGGGAGGATGTAGTGTGGTTAAAAGTTGTGTCAGAAGATTCAGAATTGGCAGTTAGCTGGGTCATAGGCTCTATTATTTGTTTTTTTGAAGGTATGTAATTATACCTTATATACGCTTATTCAATAGGTTGGCTTTGTATGGTTTGACACTAGCAGCTCAAGTGTTTCGACTTATGATTATAATTTTAGTTAGGTGTCGCAAACTTTATGTAAACTACTTGCTTATTTTGGAATGTACTTTAATTAGAACATTTAAGTAATGGTATTATTTACTCATTTTTTGATGAATTTAAAATTAGTCTGACCTGCAAGTAACCAATGCTCAATACTTTCTGTTTTTTCATCTTCTTCAATAGATATGTAAAGTATCGCATCCAAAATATTTAGGTACTCTATTGCAGATTTAATCGTTTCATTAATAAAGTTAATAAATCGCTGATAGTCAGGTGGATAAATTAAATCTGTGTCTGAATCAAATACTCTATGTTTTCCGTTTGAATCAACAAAACTATTAATTGTGGTTTCTAATATCCAAATATTGTATAGAAACATAACTTCTGGATCGTTAGTTTTATGAAGTAGGTATCTGAGTTCTGGTTTCCATTCAATAGCCTTAGTCAGCAAGTCTATCTTAATATGACCAATAAACTTATTTCTTATATATTTTGCAAACTCGTACTCAACATACATTTCATTGAACATAGACGACAGGTTTCTGTGTTTACTATAAATAACTCGCATGGTACGTTCAAAATCTACGAGATTTGCAATAGATATTAAAGCTTGTTTAAGTAAGATAATGCTAGTCATATCTTTGAGATTATAACGTTCAAATTGTAGAAGTATTTCTAATAAATCTGATTTTATTAGTCTGGCTTTTATAAAATTTTCCATTTCTAGTGCGCACCGATAGTCAATTATAACTTCGTTATCGGTGCATGAAACGCACCCTACGTCATTCTTATTGAACTTACTTAAACAAAATTCACACGTTTACTTCCGATTCTGCCGTGTACGCTTTTTACGTAGACGTTTTTCTTCTTCTTTTGCTTTACGCTTCTCTTCTGCGGCGAGTCGCTGTTCTGCGACCACGATTTCTTCCGCTTCAATCATAGCAGGCGTCTCGAGCGTAATACGACCAATCTTAGCGCTACGCAGCTCATTAACGAGGATCTCAGACATCCGGTACGTATCGACTTGGTTGCCCGAACGTACGCAGCCGCGATTGCGCCCAGCCACTTCAAAGAACTCCCAGTCGGTCTTTGGTAGCTCTTCAATTTTGTAGCGAGTTTTTAACAGCTCAGGATAGGCTTGCATCAAATACTCAGCGGTATAACTGGCAACATCAGCGAAGTCAAAAGCCGTATCGCGGATACCACCTGTTGCTGCTAAGCGATAGCCAGAGTTTTCGTTTTCAACCTTTGGCCATAGCATGCCGGGTGTGTCATAGAGCATGATATCGTCGTCGAGCTTAATAAGCTGCTGAGACTTGGTCACGGCTGGCTCGTCGCCTGTTTTTGCTACGGCGCGCCCAGCTAACGTGTTAATCAATGTTGATTTACCGACGTTTGGAATACCCATAATCATGGCTTTGATTTGGCGACCAGTTCCGACTTTATTGGGGACGAGTTGTTTACAGATTGCGATGATACGCTTTACATCATTGGCTTTATCGGTATCGCAAGCAATCGCTTTGACACCATTTTGCTGCTCGAGATGATCCATCCATGCTTGGGTCAATTCAGGGTCAGCAAGATCGGCTTTGTTTAGGATTTTGATAACAGGTTTTTCGCCGCGTAAAGCCGCGACCATCGGGTTCTCACTACTATGAGGAATGCGCGCATCGATCACTTCGATGACTACATCCATTTGTGGCATGATTTCTTTGATTTCGTTGCGGGCTTTGTTCATGTGCCCGGGGAACCACTGAATACTTACTCTCTTATCCATCTGCTTTCGTAACCTTTTTATTCATAAAATTTAGTGCTAAAGATAGATCATGCTTTGATTTTAAACATATCTTTAGTCAATAGTGCCAGTTTACTACAGAACCTGCGTGCTCACGGCACAATTTCATCTAACCAGATGTGCGACTACTCTTGATACTGATCCGATACTTCCTCGCGTGCAGGTGGTAGTGGGGCAAGATATCCAATCAATAATATTAAACTACCCGCACCAAGGAAAGAAATGACCCGCCAAATCGCCTCGGTCTGTGACAAATCAACCAAGACCAGTTTCAACACGACAATGCCGAGCAGACCAATCCCCATAAACCACAGTGCGCGTTGCCAGTAGCGACTGGCGATGATGGTGGCGACTAATGCTAAGAGTGTCCATAAAATCGTCAGCCCAGTCTGCACTTGCTCACTTTGCCACGCGCCACCTTGAGAGCTGTCCCATAGCGGTGTACCAATAAACGCGTGTAGCGTTCTGACTAACATACTGGAGATCAACCAAAAGCTGATCAGTCCCAGTACAATCAGTAAATTATCTGTGGTAAATATTCGTTTGAATTTGAGGTCAGTATTTGATGGGCTTAGTTTATCATCATGTGGATTTTGGCTCATGTAATACAAGCCAAAACCAACCAATAGCGTTAGCCACGATGTGACATCATATAAGTTTAGTAGAGGAAAATAGGGCAGGCCCCAAATGACACCGTTATACGACCAGTTGGTCATGACGACCCAACACAAAGCCATCGGAGTAAAGATAGCGGCGCAACTTAATAGTGCACGCTGCCAATCAAACCAATGCAGTAAACCTTGATTTGGCTTTTCAGTCACTTGCGTATTTTGCTTGCGATTACTGCCAAAAGGATTATTAATAGAACGATAGCTAAACCACAATCCTGCCAATATCAAAACAGCTGGAATTAAGACAGCCATGACACCATCAGAGTCTGGAAGTCCGTAATGAGCAGCGGCAGCGATAAGCAAGATACCCGTGCCGAGCCAACTTGCCACAGCATAGCGTGACGTATTTTTATTATCTGACTGTGTCTTTAACCAGAGCTGACCGACAATCAACCAGCCGATTATCAAACCTATGAAAACAAACCATTCCGCTGTTGACCATGTTAAATTTAGCTCGAATTTTTGTGGTAATTGTAGTACCAGCATCAGATAAAATAGCCATAACAGTCCCTGACTGAGCTGTCTGATCTCTAGCCACGGGCGGTAACGATTGATAACCACCCAATAAGCACTTAAGCTAATAAGTGCCGCCAGCGCAACCAGTGTTGTCCTTGACTGCCAGATATCAAACCAATGACGCAAATCAAGCACCAGCACTTGCAGCATCCAAGCCATCGCGGTCAATGTTAAGAGTTTTATCACTCTAGGACTGTGCCAAACGAGTTTAAATGCGATACTTTGACTATCGATTGAGGTCAGCCATTGTCGCGCAGCTTGGGTGCTGATGCCCAGTGCATTGGCATAAGTGTCCAGCGCATCTGAGCTACTGTGCAATTCTGAGGCGTATAGGACAGAGGGTACTACGTCGCCATTTAATTTGTTCGTTAACACAGCAGGGGCGTTGCTAGCTCGTAGGATAAAGACGGTTGCTAGGTAGCTGATCGCTGAAATACTAAAGGCTAAAACAGGATAGTTTTCGTTATCAAATACCGCGTTCGTCACTAGCATACCGATACTGATGAGCTGTAAAAGTAGTCCAAACAATACCGACCAAGCGCGCAGTGAGCGCCTACCAAACCAGACCAACGCCAGTCCTTGCACCGACCAACCAAAAACAATCCATTCAGCGTCTAAAGCCAGCGGTATCACCAACGCTAAAAACCCAAAGCCGAGTGCCAGCATACCTTCCGTAATTAAGGCATAACGTTGGCTTCGCTGGACAAAAACCCAGCCCAACACAATATAAATAGTGGCCAAAATTGCACTGGTCACGGTTAAAGCATTAGGAACATCATCGAGTAAGGCGGCAAATAAACCAAAGGCCAGCAGCGGTACTGAAAACAATAATCCCGTATCAATAGGGAACAGATAAGTCGTCTGTTCATTGTCCAGAGTTTTTAGAGGATCTGTTTGGTCATTGGTGGAATGAGTGGTGTTAAATGCAGATTCATTGAACGTGTTGTAGCTAATGATTTGCTGCGCATAGCGAATGACGACAAATAGATAAAGGAGCAAATGTAGGGCAACCAACGTTACTAATAACCAGCGCTGTGACTCAATGACAATCGTCAAATCCTCACTCATGCCCCAATAGTAGGCCAGCCCAAATGTCACGGTCGCCCCAAATAAATTTAATATTTTCCAAGGACGATAATGAGCAATAATGGCAATCGTGACATTTAACAGCAGATAATAACTGAACAGGACGACCAAACTTCCCGTATCTTCACTGGTCAAAATAGGGGCAAAAAAACCACCCGACAACGCCAATAGTGCTAAGGGAAACGCATTTTGACGCACAGCAAGAGCAATGGTAATCGCAGACAATAAGCCAAGACTAATAAAGCTCGGTATACTCGGAATGATTTGGTAAACGCTATAAGCAAAAAAGGTGCTTAAGTAAGCAATGGCTAAACCCGTGCCTTGCAAGGTAATCCCATAAGAAAACCGTTTTGCTGTTAGCTTGAAGCCAAGTCCTGCCAATCCCAACCCTACAATGCCGATGGCCATAAGCTTTGCAGCAATCGAAATCTCAATATATTCGCTCAACAGACGTAGCAATAGCACCACACCCACCAGCAATACCAATACGCCGACACGTACGACTAAATTGCCACCGAAAAACCAATTTTTGATGGAATGAATCAGTGACGTGACGACAGGCAAAGAGCGCTCATCAGGCTCTATGGGCGCGTCTAGGCTTTTTGTAGTGGCAGTGGTTTCAGCATTGGTTTTCGTAATGATTAAAGAGCGGTCATCCACTGATGCCGTATCAGAGAGGTTTGATGGGAGATTTGCTAAAGGCGTAGATGGCAGTGATGGTGGCCACGGAGGTGACGTTTCCTCTGAAGATAGGCCATTGTTTTGTTGTTGCTCAAGCTCGACCTGTAGTTTGGTTATATCACGCCGCAATTGCCCGATCTGCCGATTTATCTTGGCATATAGTGCGACAACCGCGATCAATAAAGCCGTAAAAGCCAGCCAACCCAATTGGGTTATCAATAGATATAACATCTTCTCACTCAATCTAGCTCATAATAAAGTGATAATGACGTGATTTAAGCAGAAGTACAAGACAGGCTATGTCACTCTCACTGATTCAGCGAATGACTGGCAGCAATAAAAAAGAGGCCAGCTCAAATGTTTAGCTGACCTCTCATTGACTTCTCGTTTGCTTCAATTTTATAAAGCAATCTTTTCACATGCTTGGTTACAGCTTATGACAAGTTGGCTTTCATAAACTCCAGCATATTTTCCCAGCTCTGTTTGGCAGCGGCTTCGTTGTAGCCAAGGTCGGCATTATTTTCAGCGGCGCGCTCGTCTGCATGTGGATTGGTGAAACCGTGTTTGGCATTGTCATAGACATCAATCGTATAGTCGACGTCTGCTGCGTCTAGCTCTTTTTTGAGGCCTTCAATCGCGTCCATTGATACCATTGAGTCATCACGGCCATGAGCAACCAACACTTTGGCCTTGAAGTTTTTGTCAGCGGGCTGTTTTGGCGTTGGATTACCATGGAAGGTGGCGACTGCTTTTAATGGCATGCCTTCGCGCGCCATGTCTAGTACGACTTTACCGCCGAAGCAGTAACCGATGGCAGCTAGATTGTCACCATTGACGGCCAATTGGTCGCTAAAATCATTGAGAATCAAACGGCAGCGCGCCATTAGCATATCTTGATCAGCAAGTACTTGCTCCATCCACATGTTTGCCATCGCCGCATCGGTGGTCAGTTTGCCTTCGCCATAGACATCCATCGCAACGGCGGCATAACCTGCTTCAGCCAAACGCTCGACGACTGATTTGGGATGGTCAACCACGCCCCACCATTCTGGCGCGACCAAAATACCAGCCACGGGATTGTCATCCGAAGCGTTTTCTGGCAGTGCCACATAGCTGATAAGCTCAACATTGTTCTCGGTTGTACTGATTAATTCAAAAGTCTTAATTGACATATTATTGTCCTTTTTTATGTTGTGAGTTTTAGTTTTCTATATTTATCATTGTTCGTGTTTCTGACTTTTACTACCTTAACGCCCATGCTCAGCAAAAACAGCTATAATACTGTAACGCTCTTTATCAAAATGCTACTGCACCTTTATGACTATAAATTTGTTAAACAAAAATGATGACAACTCAGACTTGTACTCAGACCATGATACATCTGTTACGCCTGAGCAATCTGTGACGTTGTTCCCTGAGACCACCGCAGCCAATCCATTGCGCCCCCAATTTTGGTCACACTTTGCGTTAACAGAATTAAATCATAGCGAGTGGGAAGCGTTATGCGATGGCTGCGGCAGTTGCTGCTTAATTAAGTACATCGACGAAGATGAGCATGGCGATGTGGATGAAGAACTGGTCGAATATACTGATGTCACTTGCCAGCTGATGGATTGTGCGACGGGATACTGCCAGCATTATGCGACGCGCCAAGAGCATGTGCCAGATTGTATTCAGCTGACTATTAACAATTTGCCAAACATGATGTGGCTGCCTGCGCATTGTGCTTATAAGCGTTTGTATAAAGGACAGAGTTTACCAAGTTGGCATCTGTTATTGACTGGGGATGCCGTGGTGACGCAGCAACAAATGCGCGCTGCCAATGTTGGCGTGGCTGGACGCTGCGTGAGCGAGACGGGCATGAGTGATGAAGAGATGGAAACGCGCGTAGTCAATTGGGTAAAGCCTTAAATAGTTTCAATTTTTACCTTTTTATACGCTTTACCCTTTTACACAATATTATTCAGCTACATGAGATGCGGATTCGGCCTGTGCTTCGGCATCTGCTTTTGAGTGAGCCAATGCTGGCATCGGAATATCTTGGCGAATTTGCTGAGAAAATGCCTGACCATTCATACCAGATGCTACGTCGATTTGATTGTTAAACTCTCTCACTTTTGGGTTGATATGCGTGCGCTCGTACCACGTGTCCATTGACCACTGCTGACCATTCTGCTCTGGATTGGCATTGAGCATACCGACATCATATAGATAATTTGGTAGCCAGCCCGATACCCAAATCCGATAGTCCCATGGCAAACGATCACCACTGACGATACGCGCCATATAAAAGATGATATTGGTACAGTTACTGAGCAATGTGTTGTACCACGCAGGCGCTGTATTCAAGTCATCGGCAGCGGTCAAGTATGATTCAAACAGTGATCTAACCTCATGCTGTTGTAGATTGCTGACGGGGAACAGATAAACCTGCTCACCGCGTGCATTACTGCGGGTGTAGATAATATCGCGCTCTTCTGCGGCAATCAGGCTCAGCTCATAACGTCTAAAGAACCCAGCAAGGGCAGAAAACGACTCGTTCTCTTCTTTACGAATTTCAAATGAAAAGGCAAGTGGTCTATCGTCTTCAAAGCGAAAACTGACCAAGGTGTGAGCAATTAGGGGCCCCATCCAATAAGAGTTGGTGACATCGACCCCAGATAATTTGGACAAATCGACAGTACGCGTTTCCCAGCGCTCGGTGGCGTCCTTGTCTGTGTGCCAATCAAAATTACGGACATGGGTCAGCGTAATCAAATCAGGGTTGGTCGCATCACGCTCATACGCAACCTGCTGACTCACCTCAGCCATCCAGTTACGCTCTTGCTGTGGCTCGATAGCAAAAAACCAACCAAGCCCAGTGAGCCAAACCGCTGCATACATGCCTGTCAGCCATTTAACATGGGTGAGTTTTCTGTTAGAGAGGTTGTTATTATTAGTACTGTTAGAGCCAATATGAGAAATTGTATTTTCAGTCGATTTATCAGTCGCTTTATTGTCCAATTTAGCAAAAAATTCAGGCAAATAGCGAACCGCAAACAGCGCAGACAATAATCCTACAACCACTATTATTGTCAGCCAAGTGATGGGGCTAAATACCCCAAAGTGATAGCAAATGGCCATCAGTAACCAAACAGCAGACAGTATCAGCACCTTTGCAATAAAGGCTTGGATAATACAGCGTCGCCATCTGGGCGGTGGGCGGTTTGCAGCAGGTGTTTTATTTTTTATGCCGTGACGGTTCAAGCCTTTATCTGCATGATGGCTTGAATGAGAAGAAAACAGGCGAGAAAACAAAGAACGTAGCGACATAAGAATCGTTTTGATAGATAAAGGCTTTGACCATAGCAAAATTTATAACACACTGACAGTACAATTTGAGTGAATTTGTCGTTGAATGTCGGTGACCCATGCGATAAAGTGAAGCTGATTTATATGGGTTTATTTATGACTTAATCATAAACACCTGTTTTATTTGCTGCTTTTGTCCCCATCTAAGTTTTCTGTGTTGTTTGCTTATTATTTTCATTGTCATTAACTAAGTTGTTATTAACTAAAGAGGTTAAACCATACCACCATGTCTGACGACGCTCCTAGCCCGAGTAGTTGGTCGATGCGCGGCTTAAAACGCTGGCTATCGACCGCTCCCGAAACCCGTGATGAACTGATTCGTTTGGTACAAGACTCGCGCCAATTCTTAGAGCCTGATACCGTTGATATGTTAGAAGGCGTGCTCGATCTACCAGCGACCCAAGTGCGCGAAATCATGACACCACGTCCGCAAGTAATTGGCTTGCACGAAAGTACCAGCCTTGCTGAAGTGATGGATATCATTCTTGAGACCACCCACTCGCGCTATCCTGTATTTGACAGTCAGGACGATGATGCCGTCATCGGTATCTTGCTGGCAAAAGATTTGATTCCTATCCTTGTCCATATGGTGCGTGACCAAGAGGACAAAATTGATAGCAAACGTCTTAGAGATTTGGTGCGTCAGCCGCTATACATTAGCGAGACGGCACGCTCTGATACATTATTACGTTCATTGCAGCGGACGCAAGTACACATGGCGATTGTCGTCGACGAATTTGGTAACTTTGGCGGTGTGGTCACGATGGAGGACCTGCTCGAAGAAATCGTCGGTGACATCGTCGATGAACATGATGATTTTGATGAAGACAGCGATATAAATAATATCATTGCTGATCCCGACAAACCAAACACATGGCGCGTCCAAGCCTCAACAGTGATTGAGGATTGTAATGATGAACTTGGTAGCCATTTTGATGATACCGATGTCGATACTATGGGCGGTTTGGTCATGCAGTCGCTTGGCTATGTAGGTGATCTAGAAGGTGAGAGCGTCGTGATAGATGATTGGAAAATCACCATAACTGATGTTGAAGGGCGTTTTATCCAAAACTTAGAGCTCACCAAAATGAATGTAGATCAAAAAATATTGATAGGCAGTCATTGATTCGTCGATACTATTTTTCTAACTGATTAATAGATCTTTACAGCTGATGAATAGATTTAAAAAACACGATTGCGGTCGTGTTTTTTTTATTTTGGCCATTGGGATTTTGCTACGCAATTTTACCCATTGATAAGATTAGGCTGGTATCATGGGCGAATTTTATTTTTATACCAAACCCAAAAAATACGCTTAGCGGGGTCAAACTCGTTTAGCCTACCATGTGTAGTACTTGCATTTTTTTGCTACTCTGATTTTCGGGATTGGGATTGAATACGATATAAAAGATGATACGGTTCGCTTTGGCTTGGCTTTTGCCTGAATACTGAAGCTTTAACATTTTGGGAAATATAGTCTTGGATACCTGCTATGCGTCTGTCTACTGTTGATTTGCAAAAACGTCTAAACCCCGCTAAGCCAAAGGGTTTACCTATGGCGCTGACTTTACTCATTGCTTTGCTGGCTGGCGCTGTCTTTGTGTTTGCACTTGCGCCTTATGATTTTTGGCCATTAGCATTGGTATCACCGGCTATTTTATATGCGTTACTGATGCCTGAGATGAGTGGCAAACGCGCCTTTCTTATTGGTCAGTCTTATGGTACAGGGCTGTGGTGTGTGGGCGCATTTTGGTTATATACCTCTATCCATGTCTATGGTAATACGCCCGCATGGCTTGCCCTGATTATGATTGCCTTGATGGGTCTGGGCATGGGGTTGTTCCACGGCTTTTTGGCCTTACTCTTTAATCGCGTGGTCGGTAAGCAGCCATTATCGTTTGCGGCTCTCTGGATTTTACAAGAGTGGATGAAAACGTGGCTATTTACTGGTTTTCCGTGGTTGTTCGTGGGTTACGCTTTCACTGAGCAGTATTGGTTATCTTCACTAGCACCTGTCGCTGGCGTCTTTGCCGTCTCCTTTGTTGCCGTGTTATTGGCTGCCAGTGTGGTTGAGCTGTTACGCCGCCGCAGCGGTTATATGATTCCTGCGCTGGCTTTGTTGGTCATTAGCTCTGCGTTATGGCTGATCAATCCGCAATGGACGAAGCCCAAAGGCACGCCTGATTTGTCCGTGTCGTTGATCCAAGGTAATATTCCTCAAGATTTGAAGTGGCTCACTGAGTATCAAATAGAAACGCTAAAAATCTATGCAACCTTAACCAGTACAGAGTGGGGACGGGACATCATCCTATGGCCTGAGTCATCGATTCCGATGTTCCAGACGGAAGCGGTTGGTTTTATCAATGAAATGGTCAAAATGGCCAAAGAAACTGACACCACTTGGGTGACGGGTATTCCTTATAAGGATGAGGCAGCGTTTAATGCCAGTACGGATAAATATCCACCGTTTTACAACAGTGTGATTGCCTTGGGCGCACAAGCAGAAGGACTGTATAAAAAACAACGTCTGGTGCCGTTTGGTGAGTATATTCCTTTCGAAGGGGTGCTAGACATTCTACCAAACCTAGCGGGTAGCCAAGACATCATGAGTTATAGCCGTGGTAGTGATGAGCAGTCACCGCTGCGTGTGCGAGGCCACAATCTAGGTGCTGCCATCTGTTATGAAGTGGCGTATCCAGATACCACTCGGAAGAATGCGATTGGTACGGATTTTTTACTGACTATTTCTAACGATGCTTGGTTTGGCACGTCCGCAGGTCCGTTGCAACATCTACAAATGGTGCAAATGCGCGCGCTCGAAAATGGCCGCTGGTTTATGCGAGCCACCAATACGGGTGTAACGGCTATCATTGACCATAAAGGCCGCATCGTCGAGCGTGCACCGCAGTTTGAGCGTACGGTATTACGCGGTGATATTCAGGCACGGGTTGGTAATACCCCTTTTATGCGTTTTGGCAATTATCCTATCTTGTTCGTCATGGCGTTGTTGCTTATTTTGAGCTATTTTGGCAAGCGTACGGTGAGATCAGCACGTTTGGGTAAACAGGTAAAATAAGCTGTGAGTATCTATCATAAAAGCCGATATAGTGAGTTCAATATAAAAACGATATACCAGTTCAACACGCCCTAGTAAAAATTGTCGATAATAAATCCTTTAAATACTTAAGGGTTTTAACAAATCGGTATAAATTGCGATATAATAGGCCAATATTTCAAATATTTTGTGCAAGGTGGATCAGGTATGTCAGAAGGTATCGTCAATAATAATCCAAAGAAAGAGCTGTTGTTTACTCTAGGCGGCATTGTCTTGTTTTTAGGTATTGTCTTACTTATTGGTGTTTCTGCATTTTTGCGTCCAGCAGGCGAACATATCACTGCTGAGACGACCGAAGCATCGGCTGCGGCTGATGAAGCAGAAGTCATTGCCGCCGAAGATACGGCACCAGCCGATTCTGAAGCAGCACCCGCAGATGCAGATACTGCTGCCGTAGCGACTGATATTGCTGCAGATGCGACCGTCACCCCAGCCACAGATGCTGATACTGATAATAGTGCCGTGGTTGCCGCCCTAGCTGGCACAGCAACGGCCTCTGGTACTGTTAGCCAAGCTGCGGTTGCTGATACGGATTTAACCGCTGAGCAAGCGGATGGTGATTTAGATGCAGGTGATGCTGCCGATGATACAGCAGTTGCTCAATAACGTTATGATGAAGTTATTGTTCATGACAGTGCGCTTGTCGTTTAAACACTTAAATTTTTCATAAAGCGAGAACCTGCTGCTTTGTTTAAAGCTTGAGTATGATCGTGTTATGACCATGATGTCAAAAAACTCGCTTCCAGTGATGGGAGCGAGTTTTTTTGTGGGTATTTGTGTAATCATTACCAAACTTTTTCTTTACTTGCTTATAACCAAGTGAAACAATAATGCGCCTATACGACCGCTCGTCGCTATAAGTAGGGGTTTGGTCATCAATACAGTGGTCTTTAAAGGAATAAAGTTATGAATACAGAAGCAAAATCAGAGGCTAGTGCGGCTGAGCTGGAAGCACTAGACAATGGTTTTATGGGACATCCCAAGCCATTACGTTCGCTGTTTTTTACTGAAATGTGGGAACGGTTCTCTTATTATAGTATTCGTCCGCTATTAGTACTCTTTATGGTTGCGACAGTTGGTAGCGGCGGTTTTGGCTTTGACGAAGTAACCGCTTCGGCTATCTACGGTATTTTTGCGGGTTCATTGTATTTAGCCGCTGTACCGGGTGGGTGGTTGGCAGATAACTGGCTCGGTCAAGAACGTGCCTTGTGGTGGGGTAGTATCATCATTGCTCTTGGTCACTTGTGTATTGCGTTATCCGCTATGTTTGGCATGACGCTATTTTTTGTTGGTTTAATATGTATTGTACTGGGTTCAGGATTGTTTAAAACCTGTATTTCAGTCATGGTTGGTGCCTTGTATCCTAGAGGTGATGTGCGCCGTGATGGCGGTTTTACTTTGTTTTATATGGGTATCAATATTGGGGCACTATTGGCCGCGCTTATCGTTGGGATATTTAAAGAAAAGGGCATGTGGCACGCAGGCTTTGGTGTCGGTGGTTTGGGTATGCTGGTATCTCTATTGATCTACCGTTTTTCCGCACAAAAGAATTTAACGCGTTATGCACAAGCCAAAGGTATCACTGCCGAGTGGGAGCACGCCAATGACCGTTATAAAAACGTTGGTCGTTGGGTCACAGGATTTGTGGCGTTACTGGCAGCACTCGTGCTGTTGGTATCAAGCGGTATGGTCTCGTTCAACCCGCAGATGGTTGCGGAGTATATGACCTATATCATCGCCGCCGTAGTTATTCTATATTTTGCTATTATGTTTATCTCACCGCGCTTAGATAAGACAGATAAATTGCGCTTGCTTATTTGCTTTATTCTTATCATTGGCTCGACGCTATTTTGGTCAAGTTTTGAGCAGCAGCCCACGTCGTTTAACTTATTTGCCGATCGCTATACCGATCTAAATGTCTTAGGTTTTGAGATACCAAGTATTTGGTTCCAGTCATTGAATCCTTTGTTTATTTTAATATTGGCTCCTATTGTGAGTATCATTTGGGTCAAGCTTGGTAATCGAGGTCTTGAACCGAGCAGTATGGCAAAGTTTGCGCTTGGTATGCTACTCGCGGCCGCAGGCTTTACGCTGATGATTTTTGCCTCAAAAAGCATTTTGGGCAGCGATGGTGGTTTGGCTTCACCTTTATGGTTGGTAGGCAGTCTATTATTGCTGACGCTGGGTGAATTAGCGCTCAGTCCGGTTGGTCTGTCTTCTATGACGAAACTTGCGCCAACAGGCATGCAAGGCCAGATGATGGGGCTGTTCTTTGCTTCTATTGCAATGGGTAATTTGGTCGCGGCTTTTTTTGGTGGTCATGTCTCAGCCGACAAAATCGAAGGCTTACCGACACTGTTTACTACCATGACGATCTTTTTGGTTGTGACCGCTGTCATCCTATTGGTATTAGCAAAACCTATCAATAATATGCTGAAAAAAAGCGAACAGGCGGATCAAGTCAGTTAATGAATAGTGCTTTTGGTCAGTCGTTAGGTATGTGTACGGCATAAGACACTGACAAATGATAAGACGTGTTACCATGACTGGTAGCGCGTTTTATTATTTTGCTTGGTGAGAGTTTTCTTTGAAATCATTGAAAGCTGTATTTCTGCCCAAACATCTAATGATGTTCTACTACAATAATATCAATCCTAATTTGTCATGTTCAAATAAGACGACTATCCATAGTCGCCTCACCGTTCTATTTTTTAGTGCTATTTTCCAAAATAAATAAGGAAACCTCTTATGAACAAACAAACCATCCATGATCGTATCGATAGACTGCGTCAGACTCTGGCTGCACAAGACCTAACGGCAATTATCGTACCGTCTGCAGATCCGCATTTGTCCGAATACCTACCAGAGTATTGGCAGGCAAGACTTTGGTTGTCAGGGTTTACGGGCTCAGTGGGTACGTTGGTCGCGACAGCGGACTTTGCAGGTCTGTGGACGGACAGCCGTTATTGGGTACATGCCGCTGACCAGCTAGAGGGTACAGGTATCAGTTTGGAGAAGCTTGCCCCCGGTCAGCCGAACCATATTGATTGGTTGGCTGAGCATTTACAAGAAGGTGATAGCGTGGCCATCGATGGCAATGTCCTGTCTATCGCTGAGCAAGATCGACTGTTAAATGCGTTTGATGCAACTGATATTACCTTAATCACTGAGCGTGATGTACTGACAGAGATATGGACGGATCGTCCAGCGCTACCAGTTGCCAAATTATATCCCCATGATGAACAGTTTCTTTCGCAATCAGCCACATCGAAACTTGCAGCGGTGCGTGCCGGTATGGCAGAAGCAGGAGCAACGCATCATTTACTGTCGAGCTTAGATGACATCGCTTGGTTGACTAACTTGCGCGGTGCTGATGTTGATTACAATCCAGTATTTTTGGCGCACATGCTGATTAGTGCAGACAGGGCGACCTTGTTTGTCGATAGTAATAAAGTCGGTGCTGACGTTGCCAAAAGCTTACATGACAGCGGTATCACGCTTGCTGCTTACGAGTCTGTACAAGAAGCATTGGCTGCGCTGACACCAGCAGACTTGCTATTATTAGATCCAAGTAAAGTGGCAGTGGGTACGCTATCAAAAATGGTCGATGATGTGGGCTTTATCGAACAAATGGCGCCAAGTACGTTGCTTAAATCTGTGAAATCTGAGGCGGATATCGACCATGTTCGTGAAGCCATGCGTCAAGACGGGGCGGCTTTATGTGAGTTTTTTGCCACGTTTGAGCAACGTCTTGATAATGGTGAGCGTTTGAGTGAGTTGGATGTGGATAGCATGCTCATCGAAGTACGGAGCCAGCAACCGCATTATGTGTCGCCAAGTTTTCCAACCATCGCAGGGTTTAATGAAAATGGCGCATTGCCACATTACCGTGCGACGCCAGAAAAATTTAGTTACCTTGATGTGAATGAAGGTGAAGGCGGGTTATTGCTGATTGATTCAGGCGCGCAGTATCAAAATGGCACGACTGACATCACGCGTGTGGTCGGAATCGGACACGTAAATGGCGAGCACAAACGTGACTTTACCACGGTACTAAAAGCGCATATTGCCTTGGCGCGTGCTCATTTCCCTGATGGTATCGCGTCGCCATTAATTGATGCGATTTGCCGTGCGCCACTGTGGCAAGCCCAGATGGATTATGGTCATGGTACTGGTCACGGTGTTGGCTATTTCTTGAACGTGCATGAAGGCCCACAAGTCATTGCTTATAGTGCCAGTACTCCAAAAGAGCGCGCCATGAAAGCTGGCATGATTTCTAGTAATGAGCCAGGTCTATACCGTGAGGGAAAATGGGGCATTCGTATCGAAAACTTGGTCGTCAATACGCGAGTAGCCAGCCCTACGGAGACAGAGTTTGGTGATTTCTTACATTTTGAAACCATCACTTACTGCCCAATTGATACGCGTTTGATTGAACCGTCATTGTTAGATCAAGTAGAGATTGACTGGCTCAATGAGTATCATCGCCAAGTTTATGCAGAGCTAAAAGATCGCGTTGATGGCGCAGCATTTGAGTGGCTAACTGAACGTACAAAAGCCATCTAATTCAAACTGATCTAAGCCAAACCGATTTTCTTTTAAGCCCAACTAAAAAGCCCCGTTCATTAAGGAACGGGGCTTTTTAGTATGTATTTTTTATTGTCTAAAGGTTTAACAATTTTTTAGTCCAATTGTATAGTCAGTGAAAAGTAATATCGATACATCACGCCCTGCTGCTATCAATTTTTTGAAGCCTCTGGCAGCAACGGCACAGCAAGCAAGAAAAATTGATAGCAGCAGTACCGTAGCGTTTTTAGGGCATTTTGACTACAGTATTAAAGAGTCGCTAATGACTAATGACTATTTTTCTTAGTGACTTCTTCATTAGCTGCTGATGCATTTTTTTCGTTTAAATGCTGAGTCATCTCGGCACGTAACCAAGACTTTAAGTTTTCAGACATCAGCATCATCTGATCGCTTAGATAATCATCAATCTGCATTTCTAATTCACGGATTAATTCTTGATGAGTGGCACTTAATTTTGCATCTTTTACGGCCAAGCTGATCGCTGCACTGGCTTTAGCATTGATCGCTGTAATACTGTGATCATTTTTAATGTTTTTATCATTGTGAGTACTGTCAACACTACTATTGCCAACAGTATTGGCATGTTCGCTAATGGTTTTATTGTCAGAGCTGCTTTCGACAGAAGTGCTTTCAGAATCGGCTTTTGCGGCACTATTATTTGCGGTACTATTAATAATAGTAGAGCTATCCGCATTTATCTTATCAATAGCGGCACCTGCTTCATCGCCGTTGTTTTTCTCCCTGACTGGCTGTGCCTCTTGCTCTTGTTTTTTCTGCGCAGCTTCTGTTTCTGCATGAAGTCTGGCTTCTTCTAACTTAGCTTTTTCTTTGCGCTTATCATCCTCTACTGCCTGTCTTTTTTGTTCTTCTAAACGCTGTTTTTCGGCCGCCGCTTGATCTTGCGCGTGTTTGTCAGCGATGGCTTTAGCAATCGCTTGTTCGGCTTCATGATTTTCATAAAGTTCATCGACATGAGCGTCTAAATCATGAGTGTTAAACACAAAGCTTTCAAATGGCGTGTCATTTTGCAATAGGGTGGTGATGTCTTTTAGCTCTTGGGTGATGGCAGCGCGAATAGGTTCGGGCGCACACGTCCAGCGCTGGTAAAACTGATGAGAAAATGAGTAGCTTGACATGGTATCGTCCATAAATGTTCCAAAAATTACCCCTTATCATACGCAAGTACGATAAGGGGCTGCAAGTGGACAAACGTAGCAAATCTGACACCAACGTTACAACGACTTGCGTTGCAAATTTTTATAGGTTAATGGCTGATAGGCCAGCGCGCAAATATCAATGAGCCATTGGTACCGCCAAAGCCAAAGCTATTGGATGCGGCATACTGTAGATTGTCAACTTTACGCGATTGGTTGGCCACATAATCGAGGTTACAGTTGTCCTCAACATTGTCCAAGTTAATGGTTGGTGGCACATGTTGATGCTGTAGGGCGAGTACGGTAAATATGGCTTCAACACCACCCGCAGCACCCAGCAAATGGCCCGTCATAGATTTGGTTGAACTCACCAATATACTGTCTTTTACTGGTGCAAACACGGTTTCAATGGCAATCGATTCAGCAACATCACCCGCTGGTGTGCTTGTGCCGTGTGCGTTGACATAACCAACAGCGGAAGGATCGATACCCGCATCAGTCAAGGCATTGCGCATAGCTCTGGCTGCCCCGTTACCGTCTTCTGGGGGTGAGGTAATGTGACTGGCATCATCGCTCATACCAAAGCCGACCAGTTCAGCAAGTATCGTGGCACCGCGCGCTTTGGCATGGGCGAGACTCTCTAAAACTACCATGCCAGCACCATCACCAAGCACAAAACCGTCACGGTCTTTATCAAAGGGTCGTGATGCTTTGCTTGGTTCATCATTACGAGTCGACAGCGCATGCATGGCACCAAAACCTGCCATACCAAGTGGACTTGAGCCTTTTTCACTGCCACCAGCTAGCATGACATCAGCATCACCATAAGCAATTAACCTAGCTGCCAAACCCATAGCGTGGGTAGCGGTGGTACAAGCCGTTGATGTGGCGAGATTCGGGCCTTTTAACGTGTGCTTGATGGCGACCAATCCAGCAGCCATATTGACGATAGAGCCTGGAATGATAAAGGGAGATACTTTGGTAGCGCCTTTTTCACGTAGCATGTCGCGACTGCTTTCGATGGTCTGAATACCGCCAATACCTGACCCTAAGATAATGCCAAAACGCTCTTGATCTACCCCTTTTACAGGGGCATCAGCAGCACTTACTTCATCGATAAATCCGGCGTCTTTTAACGCCATGGCAGAAGCCGCAATACCATAATGAATAAAATCATCATAGCGGCGTGCGTCTTTGGCACTCATATATTGCTTGGCATCGAAGTCTTTGACGACGCCTGCAATTTGCGCACGGTAGTTCGCAGCATCAAAGTGGGTAATGGTGGCAATGCCGCTATCACCATTAAGTAGGCTTGCCCATGAGCTATCTACGTCTAGACCAAGCGGGGTAATGGCGCCCATACCTGTGACTACCACTCGCATATCATCAGTGCGTTCGTAGTGTGGTGGCTTATGACGCATTTTATGGTTCGGTGCAGCGGCAGTATCGTTTGCAGCTTGCGCGGTGGATGAACTGTCGTGTTGGCTCATGCGATATATCCTGTACTTACGAGTCCTAAGAGGAGGGTATTTCAAAATTCATTATAAAACACATAGGTGCACGTATGTAAACTAAAATTTGACCAATCAGGCAAAACACACTTGCCCCAATACCACGCCTTTACTTGCCCCCGTCACCGCTGGCAAGTTACCCGATTCACCCATCAAGGTTTGTCTTGCTAGCCATGCAAATGCGACCGCTTCCACCCAAGTGGGATCAAGTCCCAAACTCGCCGTAGTCTGTACGGTGCAATGAGGTAGATGCGCTTGCAAACGCTTGATAAGATAATTATTCATCGCACCGCCACCGCAAACATAGACAGCATCAGATTCTTGTGTATCATTACTTAAAAATGGTTTGATTTGTGTACTGGCACTGACAGCCGTCAGCTCAGTTAAAGTGGCTTGCACATCTGCTGATGAGTAGCGCACATAGACAGACGCTTGATCGAATTTTTGTAGCTCATCCTGTAACCATGCTAGATTAAAATCTTCACGGCCTGTACTTTTAGGATAAGGCCGAGCAAAAAACGGATGTTCTAGAAGTTGATTTAGTAGTGGCTCGACGACTTGCCCTGACTCTGCCCATGCACCACCAGCATCGTAATCCTTATCGGTGTGCAATGCCGTCCACGCATCTAATAATAAATTGGCAGGGCCTGTGTCATAACCAACGATATCATTTGCTGGCTGATGATTCGAGTCTTCATGAGCGATGGCTGGCAAGACCGTTATATTGGCAATACCACCCAAATTTAATAACACACGCGTGTTATCAGCTGTGGCAAATAGTGCTTGATGAAATGCTGGTACTAATGGCGCACCTTGCCCACCGACCGCCATATCACGGCGTCTGAAATCACTGACGACACTGATACCAGTACGCTCAGCAATAATATTGGCATCGACCAACTGTAAGCTAAAGCCCATCTGCGGACGATGGCGGACGGTTTGCCCATGACAGCCAATGGCTAAAACCGCCTCGACATCTGTATTTGCTTGCTGCAATAAGGTATTGACCACGTCGCTGGCAAACTCAGCATACTCACGACTTGCCCAACCGAACCAGTCCAACTCACTACTGGGTTCATCCGCTTCTGGTGTTAATTCATCCACACCATTGGGCTGGCAAAGTGCCAATAAAACCTCACGTAACCGTGTTGGGAAGTCTTGACTGTATGTCGCAAGCAAGCGCATGGGTTGCTGCGTCTCGTTTTTACTATCAATCTTGTCATTAAACTGACAAAGCACCGCATCCATTCCGTCCAAGCTCGTCCCTGACATCATACCGATATACAAGCCATCGTCGAAGTTTTCAAACACGGTTTGTTCGAGCGCCTCGGTCAGGGTTTCGTAATTTAAGTCGTCATTATTATTTAAATAAGCATCTAAGTAATCGTCTGACGGGTTATCTAATTCATTATTTAAACTTAAATCTGTATGAGTGTTATCAGGAGTATCAGTCATTGATGCGGGGTTGGTCATGGCAATTTACCTTAAAAAACGCTAGTATATCTGCCAAATTCTAACATTTTTTGACGGCTACGCGATTTTAAATAGCCCACATGCTTTTACCCCTTAATAAAGACGATAAAGAGATCATCATGACCACTCAAACCTACACGCTAGAAGAACAGCTTGCCCTTATCCAGCGCGGGACGCAAGAAATCCTGTCTGAAGATGATTTAATTACCAAGCTTAAACTCAATCGTCCGCTACGTATCAAGGCAGGTTTTGATCCGACTGCTCCCGACTTGCACTTGGGTCATACAGTTTTGATTAATAAGCTCAAGCATTTTCAAGATTTGGGTCATGAGATTTATTTTTTAATCGGCGATTATACTGCCAAGATTGGCGATCCTTCTGGTAAAAACTCTACCCGTCCGCCATTGACTGATGAGCAAATCAAAGCCAATGCGACCACTTATGCTGAACAAGTCTTTAAAATCTTGGATAAAGAAAAAACGCGCGTGGTGTTTAACTCCGAATGGTTTAACGATATGTCAGCCGCTGATATGATTCAGCTTGCCAGCCAACAGACGGTCTCGCGTATGCTTGAGCGTGATGATTTTTCTAAACGTTATGCGTCGCAAACGCCCATTTCTATCCACGAGTTTCTTTATCCATTGGTGCAGGGCTATGATTCTATCGCGCTAAAAGCCGATGTCGAGCTTGGTGGTACTGATCAGACTTTTAATTTATTAATGGGACGTACACTGCAAGGTCGTTACGGCCAAGAGTCGCAAGTTTGTATCACCGTGCCAATCTTAGAAGGGCTGGACGGCGTCAATAAAATGTCTAAATCCTTAAATAACTACGTCGCAATTCATGATGCACCAGGCACGATGTACCAAAAACTTCTATCGATGCCAGATACTTTAATTCGTCGTTATTTTGAGTTGTTGAGCTTTAAACCCATGGAAGAAGTCGAAGTCTTAATGGCAGAGATGGAAAGTGGTCGTAATCCACAAGAGATCAAACGTATTCTTGCCGAAGAACTCATTGAGCGTTTTCATGATGCTGATGCCGCTGCCAATGCACACAAATCAGCAGGTAATGTGTTAGCCGACGGCGAGTTGCCTGTTGATTTACCAGAAGTGACGTTAACGCTTGAGGATAGTCAAGAGTCCTTGTTTATCACACAGATATTAAACCAAGCAGGTTTGACTAAGAACAGTGCTGCGGCAAAAGACATGCTAAAACGTAATGCGGTAAAAGTAGATGGCGAAGAAGTCAATGCAGGTTTTAGTTTAACGTCAGGTCAGACAGTCGTCATTCAAGCAGGCAAAAAGGCTTATGCAAAAGTGACGGTGGGTTGATATATGGTCAGGTCAATATAGAAAAGGATTAGCGAGACTGGAGTAAATTTTTCGCAGCATCTGTCTGCGCAGGCACAGCAAGCAAGAAAAATTTGTACCAGTCTCGCATCGTGATATTGTCTATTTATGTTGTTTAGTATCGACTATAGCGTCCAATATAAAAAGTAAAAATAAGGTCGGCATGTATCGCCGATCTTATTTATTTGCTATATGAAAATATGAAAAATTAGAGTTGAATATGATAAAAAAATCCATTCCCCAAGGCATTTATCGCCATTATAAAGGCAGCCTTTATCAAGTGTTGCATACGGCAACCCATTCAGAGACCGAAGAGTCGTTAGTCGTGTATCGTTGTCTTTATGGTGAATATGGCGTTTGGGTGCGACCTTTAAGCATGTTTGCTGAAACGGTCACGGTTGATGGTAAAGAAATACCACGATTTGAATTGATTCAAACGTTGGCTGATTAGTGCTAAGTTTTTGGTAAATAGATCGAGCAAATAAAAAAGCGACTTTTGGAGTCGCTTTTTTATTCAGTTTAGAAACTAAGCTTCCAAAAAATCCTTTAATACCTTATAAAACCTAATAGGCTCATCCAGCGGCACCGCATGACCTGAGCGTGGCAATACAACTTCGCGAGCATTGGGAAGCATCTGCGTGATTTTTTGCTGCCATTTGGGATCATATAATTCTGAGCGACCACCGATCAGACTGACCACTGGAATGGTCACATCTGCGATGATGGGACGAAAATCATAGGGCAATGCCAAATAGGCTTGTAGGCAGCGCATTTTATGTTGCCACGTGCTGTGGTCATAAAATACCAATTTATGATCATGTTGATGAGTCAATATTTGTACGATGGCCTTGGAGCGCGTACGATTCACGGATAATAAGGAAAACAAACGTTCGACATCCGTCACGCGACGTTTGAGAGCAAAAGGCAAGTGCGTAAAGCTATTGAGATTAGCATACGGCAGTGTCATGTCTACTACCTCATGAAAGATATCAAACATCTCTTGTTGCTGTTTTCCAAACAGCCCACCTTGCCAATCCACTTGATTATGAATCACAGGGCTTTGATCTATGTTCATATAGCGACTGACTCGTGATATGCCAAAATGCTCAAAATACGACCACATGACTAGTGCACCCATCGAAATCGCGGCAACGGGCAAAGACTCTATGTCACGAGTCATACAAATTTCCTCAATCACGGCGTGAATATCATCGGCATACTGACGTACAAAATCAAACTGGGTAAGATTGATGTCTTTTGCTGCGCCAAATCCTCGAAAATGCGGTAAGTAAAACTCATACTTATCTATTAACGGTAGAATAAAAGGTAAAAACTCACGTGCATCCATTCCATAGGCGTGTAGCATTATGACGGGTTTACCGTTGCCAATGACAGATACTGGCAATAGCGTACCATCAGCCAGTGCCATATTTAGCGTCTGTAATTGATAATGCCTTGGTAGAAAAAGGAGGTTTGTTTTCATAAGGTGATATCGCTTTGGTTTATCGATCTATAGTGATGTTAGTATAAAAATTTATACCAGTTCCACGTTGGAATATCATGTATCTGTTTTCTTGAGAATCGACCTATCTTGGGCAAAATATATCATGGCAAAAGTATCTATACTATGAGTGAAAGACTGTTATATTAAAACAGTCACATGACCATAGTATAGAAGTTGGCTGATGGTACAAATAGTGGTTGTGATATTTGATGACTGACAAGGATATCAGCGCATGAATCAATCGACATTACCATTACTTGATAGCAGCTTGTATCCACAAGTTTGGCAGCAGCAGACGTTTATCACTCCGCAAACACTCTTAAAGGCGATGCTCACGACTGACCTTATTCCAGATGCGCCTGCTTTTACCCAGCAGCTACTAACAAATGACACATATCAAGAATGGGTTAATAGCACCGTATTTGGACGTTACCTTCATCGTAATTTTACGGCGTTTTATCAGCAAACAGAAGACAGCTTTAACACGAATATGCCTACCTTATTTCGGCAAGAATTAATGCGTCACGCTCAGTATTTACCATTGGAGCAGACAGTATTTTTTGCAGGAGACTTACCCAAAAGCATTCGGCAAACCAAGATTTTAGTCACAACCGTCAATCCCGCCACCGCGATCATTAATGCCCAGAAAATAGCTGAAAACATAAAAATATCTCATTCAGCGACTATTGTGAATCATGTAAAAATCGTCGGCAAACAAGTATTGGGATTTCCAATACGCCACAATAAACGCACTAGCGAGCGCCTGCGTAATGAAGTACTGATTTTAGATTTTCAGGACTTGCGTTTGGTCAATGAGCTCACAATTGAAGACATAAAAAAAAGCAACATAGATCACGCTATATTGCTTCGGTTTTATGAGTTACGTTAATGAGACAGAGTGATATAGTCTGTTCGATTTAAAAAGATCAAGAGATTGCTGGGATGAATTGTTCGAAGCATCTGTCTGCAACGGCACAGCAAGCGAGGACAATTTATACCAGCAGAACTCTCGTTTTGCGTCACTCGTTTATTTTTAACTGACTATAGATGAAATTAAAGTCTAAGAATCTTTCTTAGCAACCGTCAAACCATTATAGGTTTGCGCCACTGGCATCACTTCCAAGCGATTGATGTTGACATGAGCAGGCGATTCGATAAGCCATAACAAAATATCACCAATATCTTCGCCCGTCATGGTTTTGAAGCCATCATAAACTTTTGCGGCTTTGGCATCGTCACCATGATAACGCACGTTGGAGAACTCCGTACCTGCTACAACGCCTGGCTCAAGGTTAGTAACGCGCACTTGTGTACCAATCAGATCCGCGCGCAAGTTTAAGCTGAACTGTTTTACAAAAGCTTTGGTCGCGCCATAGACGTTACCACCAAAGTATGGCCAGCTGCCCGCAATCGAACCCACATTTATGATATAACCGCTGTCGCGTGCTACCATCGCTGGCAAGACGGCATGAGTAAGTGCCATTAGACCTTTGACGTTGGTATCCGTCATGCGCATCCAGTCATCAAGATTGGCCTTGTGCGCAGGCTCTGTACCGAGTGCCAGTCCTGCATTATTGACTAATACATCGATTTGCTTAAAGCCATCAGGCAGATTGGCAATGATTTGCGGGATAGAGTCGGTGTCACTCACATCCATAACCACCGGCAAAAAATTCTCACCCAAAGTCTCTGCCAACGCATTAAGTTTATCGATGCGTCTCGCACAGCCAATGACACGGTGACCTTTTGCGACCAAACGTTCAGCCAGTGCTTTACCAAAACCGGCACTAGCACCTGTAATCAATACGTTCATTGTCTGTCCTTATCGTTGAGGCTGTATATTCATACCAGTTCAGCATTGAAATATAATGTATCTGTTTGATTTAAAATCGACCATGTCACCTGAAATACTGCTAGGGCGTGTCCTCATTTAGATGATTATCGATTGAATTGAGGACACGCCCTAGATTGACAGCTACTTATTTAATAATTGCTTGCCAAAGATTTTATCACCCGCATCACCAAGACCTGGAATGATATAACCATGCTCATCCAAATGACTGTCTAGCGCGGCGGTATAAATAGTCACGTCAGGATGTGCTTCATTGACCAAACGTACGCCTTCTGGTGCGGCAACCAAAACCAATGCTTTAATGTTAGTACAGCCATTTTTTTTCAGCATCTCAATGGTTGCTACCATGGAGCCACCAGTCGCTAGCATTGGGTCAATAATAAGTGCTGGGCGTTTGTCCATGTGACTGACGAACTTTTCAAAGAAAGGTACTGGTTGCAATGTTTGTTCATCACGCTGTAGACCGACGACAGAGATTTTTGCGGTAGGAATCAAATCGAGTACTCCATCCAACATGCCAATACCAGCACGTAAAATCGGTACAATCGTCGCCGTCTTACCGATGATTTGCTCACCAGTGATTTCACCACACCAGCCTTCCATTGGGAAGGTTTCAATTTCGAAATCACGGCTCGCTTCATACGCCATCAAGCGCGCAAGCTCTTTGGTCAGCGTCCGAAATTTGTAAGTACTACAATCTTTTTCGCGCATTAGGCTGAGTTTATGACGGACTAGTGGATGATCGATTACTGTAATTTTTAGACCGCTATTTAAGTCACTCATAAGAATTCTCTTGATTTTTGGGCTGATGCTTGCGCAGTTATTGCGGTTGCTATTAGTATAAAAGATACAAACACTTACTGCACTTTAACGCTATGTTTAGCCTATCAATAGTAAGCTTAATGCTTTGATACTAAAGTAAGCCAAATGCATTTATAACCAGATTGGTCTTATTTAATTTAATTGTATTTGGCCATAGTCAGGTCAATATAAAAAAGAGTCAGCAGGACTTGGATAACTTTTTTGTAGCCTCTGTCGGCGTAGGCACAGCAAGCAAAATTTGCACCAGTCCCGCACCATAATATTGTGTATCCATTTTATTCAATATTGACTATAGATAGCGTCATTCAAGTAAAGCAGTGTTTAGGCCTGCTATGATACCAAAAAAACCCCTTTTCTGATGAAGAATATCATGACCATACAACCAGCCAATGCCAAAAACAACGCGAACCAAGCGGATAATCAGTTGATATTGTCCGAAACGAGAGCCGCCGCAGTAGAAACGCATCCTTTCCCACCAGTGTTACCGCCAAATGCCACCGTGATGATGATGGGAACGTTTCCACCGACTGCTGATAAATGGGCGATGTCCTTTCACTATCCTAACTTTTACAATGATATGTGGCGTATTTATGGACGCGTGTTTTTTGACGATGACGATTATTTTAGAGTAAGGGATGAAGAGCGTTTTGATCCTGAGCGTATTCGCAACTTTATGTTTGAGCGTGGCATCGCCTCTTGTCCCACTGTCAAGCAAGCCATTCGGGAGACGGGCAACGCCTCTGATAAAAACTTAACCGTAGTGACATCGGTTGATTTAGATAATATTTTGCCGCAAGTGCCAAAGGTACAGACATTGTTTACCACGGGCGGCAAAGCAACAGAAGTGTTAATGAGTTTGCTCGTTACACCACCAGCCAAATCTAAATACCCTAAGACCAATCAAAGTATGGCATATCCTTATCAATGGCAAAATGCAGACAGTCATCAAACCACTGATGTAAACGATTTAACCTTATATAGATTGCCGTCTACCTCACGCGCTTATCCGTTAGCGTTAGACAAAAAAGTCGCAGCCTATAAGGAATTCTTTAAAAAAATAGGTAAGTTATAGTGAGTTCAGTATAAAAACGAGTAACAGGGACTGGAATAAATTTTTTGCCGCCTCTGTCGGCGTAGGCACAGCAAGCCAGAAAATTATATTCCAGTTTAGCGTTGGAATATAATAGTTCTATTTTATTTAGAGTCGACTATATAGAAGAGAAAATCGACGTTAATAAACCCAAATACGCAATAAATCACTACGTTTAAAAATAAATCCAAACATAAAAAATAGCTAACTCATTGAAAGGTAGTTAGTATTTTTCATTAACCGAAATAAACTGATAAATCTGCAAAATCATTCCTTGACCCCTCTTTAAAACCGAGTATAATGCGTCCCAGTCGGAAGGGAAGGCGGGTTGGATAAGTAGTTTACTACTTTATTCAAACTGACCAACTAGCG
>NZ_CAJHBU010000021.1 GCF_904846715.1 Psychrobacter vallis | reverse complement strand
ATAAATAATTTGATTGTGAACCAAATTTTAATCATTTCACGCTATAACTAAGTAAGGTACTATGGAAAATTCAATCAACTACAAATAATTTTATTAAAATAGTAGCCTGGCATCTAATACTGATAAATAAGTCTTGCTTTGAATATATGTTGATAGCATAATTTCCCTATCATAATATTGGTGAACTTATGTACACATATCTTGCTACTGTTAATCAAAATCGTTTTGTCAAACATCTGTTACCTATCAGCATAGCAGCCATATTAGGTATAATCAGTCCATTAGCAACAGCAGAAGATATCTTACCCTCTGCCGTTGGCGTTAATACTATTACCCCTGAGCAATTTCAACAACAGCGCACCGAGGCCTTAAAACAACAACAGCTGTCCAGACCCAACGTCAACATTGATACGACTGAGTTTCAAATTACACCGTCATCTGTTAATCCAAATACTGATCCTGCCTCCACCCCTTGCTTTGACATCAATAATATATATCTCACTGGTGAGCTAAGCGCCCAGTTTAACTTTGCTCTGCGGCCTTATACCTCAGGCCAAGAATCGATGTTAGGTCGTTGTCTATCTGTTAATGATATCAACCAGCTAGTCACTAATGTTCAGAATCGTATTATTGAAAAAGGTTACGTGACTACGCGTGTCCTGGTTGATAATCAAAACCTTAAATCAGGTAATTTATTCCTCACCATTATTCCTGGTCGTATTGACCAGATAACGCCTATCGATATAAAAGCGTCTCGTCCCATCTATATTGACAATACGGGCAACCCTGCTAACTTTGCTCCTGCCATGCCGATGCGCTCAGGTGACCTGCTGAACGTGCGTGATATCGAACAAGCGCTTGAGAAATTTAAACGTGTACCCACCGCTGATGCGGATTTCTCTATTGTGCCAAGTAACCGTATGAGTGCCCCTGGCTACAGTGATATTCGAGTGAAATGGCAGCAAAATAGGCGTTGGAGACTCTCGGCTAGCGTTGATGACTCAGGTCAAGACAGCACAGGCGTGTATCAAGCTAATGTTACTTTATCCTTAGACAATCCTACTTGGCATAACGATCTGCTTTATGTGTCCTATAACCGTGATTTGGACGGTGGTAATGAAGACAGCGATGGTAGCGACGGCTACAACTTCGGCTATGTATTGCCTATCGATAATACGCTAGTCACCCTAACGCATAGTGGCTATAACTATGACCAAACTATCGCAGGCGTAAATCAAGACTATGTCTATAGCGGTGAGTCCTACAATACCGATGTGCTGGTGAGCCAATTAGTACATCGCGATAATCATAGTAAAACCTACCTAAAAGCTGGCGGCTTTGCTAAGCAGCAAAATAACTTTATCGATGATACGGAAGTAGAAGTACAGCGACGTCGCACCGCAGGCTACAAAGTGGGTGTCGGCTATGAGACGGTGATTGGCAAGACCCAGTGGCTGGGCGATATTATTTATCAGCGCGGTACGGGTGCCTTTGATGCCATTGATCCGCCCGAAGCGCTCTTCAATGAAGGCAGTGCGCGCGCTGGTATCATCAAAACAAATATTGATGTCAATCGAGGACTGACGATTGCTAAACAAGCTTTAAATTATCGTGCCACATTTAGAGGTCAATACGCCACTGAAGCATTAGTGCCCAACGAGAGGTTTATCATCGGTGGTCGATATAGTGTGCGCGGCTTTGATGGGGATCGTAGCTTAAGCGGCGATCATGGCGCATTACTTAGACAAGAGCTGAGCGCTTATTTAGGCGACAGACCCCATGCCATTTATGCAGGTATTGATGCAGGATACGTCAAGCTTGATAACGAGGTGCAAGATGATTTACTGCTTGGTAATCATCTGATTGGTGGTGTGGTTGGCGTTAAGGGTTATGTGACCCCACTACGCACAAGCTATGATCTATTCGCAGGCTATCCACTTAATCAGCCTGATAACTTTAGTGATAAAGATTGGGTGACAGGCTTTAGTTTAGGCTGGCAGTATTAGCTTTATATTTGAAAAAAAATAGTTATTAAAATTAAATAGTTGCATGACTCTATTATACCCAAGGACATCTTTATGAATAAGCAATGCTATCGAGTTATCTTTAACAAAGCCCGTGGTATGCTTATGGTGGTGTCCGAGGCCGCACGCTCTCATGGTAAAACCAGTAATACAAGTGAGGGTGGCAGCGATATTAGTCAAGTCGCTGGTAGTTCTCAGATTAATAGTCAGACGGCTGGTCACACTGATGCTTCTAATAGCAATAGTAGCAGTTATCAAAGTAGCAAATTAATTACGCTAAGATCACACCTTTTATTAGCATTAGGACTAGCTACTGTCGTGGCAACAACGGCTCATGCTGATGCCACGAACATAGTCGCTGATCGCAATGCAGCGGCTAACAATCAAGCGGTGATAATCAACACCTCAAGTGGTAAGACGCAGGTCAATATCCAAAGTCCAAGTGCGGCTGGGGTCTCGCGCAACGTCTTTAGTAAGTTCGATGTTGGCGCTGATGGTGCTATTTTAAATAATAGCCGTGTCAACGCGCAAACTCAGCTTGCGGGTTGGGTTGAGGGTAATCCCTATCTCGCTCGCGGTGAAGCTCGAGTCATTCTAAACGAAGTCAATTCAAGTGATCCAAGTCGCTTAAGCGGTTTCACCGAAATCGCAGGCGGACGAGCTGAGCTGATCATCGCTAACCCTGCTGGTATTACTTGCGCAGGTTGTGGCTTTATAAATGCCGCGCGCACGACGTTAACGACGGGTAATACGCTGATGGATCAAGGCCGCGTCACTGGCTTTGATATCAGAGATGGCAACATTCGGGTTGATGGTGATGGCTTAGATAGCAGTACTTCAGACTATACGCAAATACTCGCAAAAACCACTCAAATTAATGCGGCGGTTTATGCCAAAAACTTAGACGTCATTACTGGTAGCAATCAGATTAGCTACGAGGCTGATGGCGCAGATTCGATTATTACTTCTAGAGGCTCTGCTGGTAGCAATCAAGCCACAGGCGTTGCGCTCGATGTCTCAGCACTCGGGGCGATGTATGCGGGCAAAATCCGTCTTATTGGTACTGACAAAGGTATGGGGGTTACTAACGCTGGTAGCATTATTGCTTCAAACGTAAGTGGATTACAGCTTGACTACAACGGTAATCTCGTTAATTCAGGTACGCTATCCTCCAAAGAAGCGTTAAATATCAAACAAACAGGTATTATCGATAACTCGGGTACTATCAGTAGCAGTCAAAAGACGATAACCTTAAACAGTCAAGACTTGATTAATTCAGGTTTAATCAGTAGCTACGACCAGACTCAAGCAGTCACTCAGCAACGTATTGAAAACTCTGGAACTATCAGTAGTGGACAGCTTGATATAAAGACGGTTAATCTTGATAACACGGGTCTAATTGAGCAGACAGGTACGGGTAAGCTACAAGTACAAAGCCAAAAACTTATTAATCAAAATCAGGCGATTATTGGGCAAGCACTTTATGGCAATCAACCCATAGCGACAACGCCAAGTGTCAATTCTGCACCCAGTACGGCTAATACTGGTGCGCAAAATCAGGTCGTAGACAATTCTAACAACTCAAATCCACCTACTAATCCTGAAGTCCCACCCGCCTTTCCTGTTCTAGCGCCAGTTACTACTGATGGCTCAATCACAGCGACCACTATTAGCAATACGACTAGCAATGCGCGAATCACTGCTAATGGTCAACTAAAGGTACAAGCGAGAGATGTTAATAATTTAGATAGATCAAGTATAGCCGTCGATACGCTTCTTACCGACAATCAGCAAGTGAATAATCGCTTAAACAATGATAATAGCCGTATTCAGGTGAGTAATGCTGACTGGAATTTGGCAAGATTTGACAACAGGCAAGGTCAGATAATCAGTCAACAAGGCTTTAATATCACTAGCCAACAAGAGATTGATAATACAGCGGGTGTCTTAGCAAGTCAAAAAAGTATTACACTTAATACTCAAGGCAATATCAATAACACCAAAGGTTTGATACAAGGGCAAACGGTGACGACTCAAGCGGCTCAGCTTGAAAACACTGAAGGCAAACTATATGCAGAGGATACACTTGATCTTACTATTAGCGGTAAGCTTAATAACACTCAAGGTCTTATAAGTGCCAAGCAAGATGTCAGTATTGACAGTCAATCGCTCGTCTCTCAAAACAAGGCGCTTATCCGTAGCGGTAAAGCAATAGATATTAAGATCAAAGATCGATTAGATAATCTGGACAATTCAACTATTGCATCAGGCTCTAGACTCTCTATTCAAGCAAAAGATACCGCGCAAGATGCCACTTCAAAGACCATTGCTGGTATGAGTGAGGATGGCACATTATCGACTAATGAATACGATTTAACGATTACTAGTCGAGATAAACAAAGCAATCAAGGCCAAATTATTGCTACTGGTAACTTAGTTATGACAGGTGGTGAGTTAGATCTAAATAAAGCCACTTTGCAAGCCAAAAATATCGAGTTATCTGCAAATACTGGCGATATTGACCTGAGTTATGGCAAAGTCTACGCTGATAATAAAACGACGTTAAACTCTGTAAAAAATACCAATTTAAGTAATGGCGAAGTATCAGCCAATCAGATCGATATCTTGGCATCGAGTATAGACAATACTCAAGGTAGTCTCTATGCCGATTCCACGATTAGTCTAAACCAAGCAAACGCAAACGGCGTGCTAACCAATAGTTCGGGCACTATTCGTAGCAAAGGGTTGCTAAATATAAGCTTTGATACCGTAAAAAACACGGGTAAGAATTCTTTATTACTCTCTGATGAAGCAATAAAGATTACAGCGCAGCAAGTTAGCAATAGCGATCAGCTAGATGGTAAAAACTTTACTGGAGGTATACAATCACCAAATATTACTATCAACGCTAAAACCTTGAATAATGCACAGGGTTATATCAGCGCTAATACTAGTGATCTACGGGTCTCACAAAATTTGCAAAATACCCAAGGCTATATTTATGGTGGAGAATCTCTAAATATAGGTGATGGTATAGATGTCGAGGAGCAAAGCTTAGTACTGTCCAATACTGCTGGAGAACTAAGAAGTGATAAAAATATCACAGTGATTGCTGATCAATTTAGCAATGCTAAAGGCTCCGTTATCAGTCAAGGCGATGCCAGTATTGCTCTCAAGCAAGACTTTACTCATCAAGCAGGTGATACCCTGCAAGTTAGTAATCAGTTATCTATTCAAACACTAGGTAATCTTAATAATCAAGCTGAGCTCAAAGCAGGCGATAAGTTGGTTCTGCAAGCGAATAATATCACTAACGATAGTGATGGCAAGATAGTTAGTGATGACGTCAACATTACAGCGACCAATACGTTGCATAACAAAGGGTTAATCAACGCTAATGACTTGACGCTCCAAGCTAATTATCTAGATAACGATAGTGCCAAAATCTATGGTACCCAAGTATTGATCAAAGCAAAAACGGTAAACAATCAGGGTGGTCGCTCAAACCCTAAAGGCGCTATTATCGCCTCAAGAGGTAATATGGTGATCATTGCTGATACGATCAATAATCAAAGTGGCGCTGTCACTAATAGTAAAGCGCAAGATAATGCATGGATACTAAGCAATGGTAACTTAACCATTGGTGGTGCTATCGATGACAAGGGTGTCATTACGGCCAATGCAAAAGAGGTCAATAATCTCAGCGGTCGTATTGAATCGTTTGGCGATATGTCAATTACTGCTGACAAATTGATCAATAAAAATCTATCGTTTAAAACTGAGATCCAAGACGTTGAAGGTAGTGAGAACCAAAAGACATTCATCATACCTGAAGGCACCGCCACTAAAATACCTTTAGACAAATTAAAGTGGGAGTCTTGGAGTCGTGCGGGTCAGTATAGATACGCTGAGGATAAAGACAATGTTATCGAAGAGGGTCAGCTGGGTCAGTCACCAATACCTAACGCGACTAGTTGCAGTGATGGGGAAAATAGCGTTTGTACGCTGAACTATACGAATGACGATCCTGTCTGGGCATACTTTGAGCTGACACCGCCCAACAGAGAAGCGCCACCAGCGCCTAACCTCACTGAACCAACACCACCTTTAGGTCAAGAAAGCTGTAGTGATCCTACCAGTGCAGCTTGCATTGCTTATAACAACGCTTTTGAGCAGTATCAGCAGCAGCAAAAAGAGTACGATGCTGCCCTACAAGCTTACGATGCTGAAGTAGGTAGTTGGGAGGCGCAAGATAGTGACAAGTACGAAGCACTCGTTAACGCTATTCGTGCCTACAATGAAGGGTATGGAAGGATTGAGATCAGAAAATGGACGCAAATCATAGTCAATGAAAAACAAAAACAAAGCGTAGTATTGGACTCAGCACCTGCGCAGATCATTGCTGGTGGTAACCTCGCACTTAATACTGACTATCTTCTAAATGACAAAAGTCAGATTCTGGCAGGCGGTCGTATTGATTTTGATAAAAATGCTGATACTCTTGAGCAGCTTGATGGTGAAGGTAAGTTACTCGTCATTCAAGACGGTACCAGTCAATATACTAAGTCAAGGTGGCGCGGTGGGTTTAAGCGTTATCATCAGCGTGATTATGATGACAAAATAGCTTATACCGATACGCAAGAAACCAGCATCAAGCTACCCGTAGCGCGATGGGAGCAGTTTGCTGATCTATCCCCATCCTCACAAAATACGCCCAACGTCGATAATCAGGTCAATGGTAATGGCTCATCAGTAGCAGGTCTACAAGGCGGTGCTGCTCCTACCAATAATACCTCAATTACCGTAGCCGTCTCCCCATCAGGCGATGAGATTAGAAGTGTCGATGGTGCGACAAGTCTGCCCAACAGCAGCCTCTACACTATTGATGCTGATAGTACCAATAGCTATTTAGTAGAGACGGATCCTGATTTTGCCAATTATCGTAACTGGCTCACCTCAGACTATATGTTACAGCGACTTAAACTTGATCCTAACATTACTCAAAAACGCTTGGGTGATGGCTACTACGAGCAGCAATTTATTCGCGATCAGATCATGATGCTGACGGGACGTTACTACTTAGATGATTACAGCGATCAAGATCAGCAGTACAAAGGTCTTATGGATGCAGGGGTGACTACCGCGCAGAGACTAAATCTACGTCCAGGTATCGCTCTCACAGCAAGCCAAGTTGCTGCTCTGACCAGCGATATCGTCTGGCTTGAGCAGCAGCAAGTCACGCTAGCAGATGGTAGTATACAGACTGTACTTGCCCCCAAAGTTTATACTCGTGCTAAACAAGGCGCGATTAGAGGCGATGGCAGCTTTATTGCCGCCGCCCAAGTCAATATCAATCTCAATGAAGACTTAAACAACCAAGGGCTGATTGACGGTTATAAAACGCTTAACGTAACCGCTAATAACGTCAACAATACCAATGGCGGTCGCCTAAGTGGGGCTGATGTTCGAGCCAACGCTGATAATGCAATCAGCAACATCGGCGGTACTATTTATGCCGATAATACTTTAGGGTTGAGCGCTGCTAGCATCACTAATGCTAGCAGCACTTATAGTACTAGCACTCAGCTTGGCGCAAGCACCTCTACTCGCACAGGTATCGATCAAGTAGGTTCAATTAGTGTTGGCAGTGGTATTAAAGGTCAAGTGGACGCTAATGGCAACCCCTTAACCACTTTGTCTATCGCCGCCAAGAATGATATCGTGTTTGCCGCAGGGGTTGCTAGTAACCAAAGCGGCAACACGCAAATCCTCTCAGAGGATGGCGATGTCACCTTCAATGCGATTAACACTGGCAATGAGATCCGCGCTATTAAAGATGCTAATAACTACTACACTGATGGTCAAACCCAAGACATCGGTAGCCGTGTTACCAGTGATGGTGACTTGACGATAGCAGGCAACAACGTCACAGGCGTCGCTACGACTCTTAACAGTCAAACGGGTAATACGGGCATCTATGCTAAGAACGATGTTAGCTTTACCGAAGGACGCGCCACTACAGACTTCTCAACCGCTAGTAAAATGAGCAGCAGTGGCTTCTTAAGTAAGAAAACCACTCAAGAGCGTTTCAACAGTGAAAGTGACAATGCGATCAATAGCAATATTGAAGGCAATACCGTCTCTATTCAAGCGGGTAATAATATTAGTCTCACAGGTACTAACGCCATCAGTGATCGAGGTACTGCACTTAGCGCTGGTGGTGATATCAATATACTAGCGGCACAGAATACCTCAAGCGAAAGCAGTAGCACTCAAGTCAAAAAGTCAGGCATGTTTGGTACAGGCGGTGCCAGTATCACTATCGGCAAACAACAAACGGATGATAGTAATGCTCAAACCGCACTAACCAATACCGCAAGCAATGTCGCTGCTCTTGATGGCAATGTAATTATCAGCGCAGGAGGCAAATATCAGCAAACGGGTAGCAACCTGATTGCTGGAATGGGTGCAGATAGCAGTTTAGACATCAATGACCCTAATCGCGGCAACACCGTTGTTCGTGCGCAAGAAATTAATATCGATAATGCTTTGGACGTCTACACTAATCAAAGCGAGCAGAAGTTTAAACAAAGTGGTCTCTCGATTTCCGCCTCAAACAGCCTCATCGATAGTGCTCAAAGTATTGGGAGTCTAGTTGGCGCTAGCAGTAATACTGAAAGTGTACGTATGAAAGGTATGGCTGGTGTTGCTGGAGCATTAAAAGTAAAAGCTCTTGCTAAAGAGGCCAATAGCGCGGGTTACGATTTACTCGATGGCAACCTTAAAGGCGTCGGCAACACCCGCATACAAGCCACGCTTGGCAGCCAAAAGAGCCAATCAAATAGCAGTAGCTACACTGAGGTCAACCAAGGCTCAAATATTACCACTAACAACCTAGCCCTGATTGCTACTGGTGCAGGCACCGACAGCAACATCAACGTTAATGGCAGTAGATTCGATGTAAATAATAACGCCCTATTCCAAGCGGACAACAACTTCAACGTCAATGGTGTCGCACAAAACAGCAATACGCGTAGTGATAATAAGAGCTCAAGTGCCGCTATCGGTGGTTATGCGTCTACAGGCAGTGGCGTCGGTATAACCGCTAACGCCAGTCGAGGTAAAGGCTATGCCAATAGTGACTCAGTGACTTATGCCAACAGCCAAATCAACGTTGGCGGCACCACTACCTATGACATCGGTAATGATGTCAATATCAGAGGCGGTGTCATCAACACGAATAGAGCACAAGGCAATATCGGTGGCAATGTCAACATCGAGTCTCTACAAGACACGGCTACCTACGACAGTAAGCAAAAGAACATGGGCTTCACGCTTGATGTCGCTTTAGAGGGTGCAGGATCTAGTCTTTCTGTCAATGGTGGCAAGACGAACATTAACGCGGACTATAAAGCCGTGGGTCAGCAGTCGGGCATCTTCACAGGAGACGGTGGCTTTAATCTTGCCGTTGATGGTAAAACCACCCTTATCGGTGGCGCGATTACTACTACTGATGCTGCGGTAGCCGCCGGACGTAATAACTATGTGAGCAAAGGCGGCATTACTACTCAAGATATTGAGAACACCAGTAGTTATAAAGGCGATGCTATTCAGGTTGGCGTCAGTTTAGGTATGACTGAGAACAAACCTCAGGCTAATAGTAACGGTTTAGGTTACGGCACAGACGGTGATAGTGATAGCAGTATCACTAAAGCGGGTATTACAGGAATAGCAGGTAATAGTGGTATCACCACTGACAATCAAGCTGAGTATGCAGGTGCGCTTGAGAATGTGTTTGATGCAGAGAAAGTCAATGAGGAGCTGGGGGCGCAAGTTGAAATCACTCAAGCCTTTGATCAAGAGCGTCGTAAAATTAAGACTGAGATTAATGCTAAAGAACAAAAATTACGTAAAGAGGCAGAAGAACAAGGACAGCTAGGTAATACTACTGCTCGCGATAAACTTATAGAACAAGCGGACAAAGTCCAAAATCAAGGCCTATTGTTTGATGCCATCTCTGGCGCTATTTACGGGCCCAATACTAATGGCGTAACAGGTTATGTGGCTAAAGCAGCTAGTCCGTTTGTAGCCAGTAAAATTGGAGACTATTTCAAAGCCAATGAAGCCATCAATAGTATAGATGGTGGTGACCGATCAGAGCAAGGTAGTGCTGCTCATATTTTAGCTCAAGGTATTTTAGGAGCTGCTATCAGCTATGCTACAGGTAACGATGCATTGACTGGTGGTGTTTCAGCGGGAGCAGGAGAAGCGACCGCGCCTTTACTATCTAAATATCTGTATGGCGTTGACAAGCCAAGCGAGCTAACGGCTGAGCAAAAAGATACGGTCAGCGCTATTACCAGCGCTTTGGGTGTTGGAATTGGTGCAACGACAGGTAGCGCAAGTAATGCAGCTAACGCGGCTGAGACGAGTAAGGTTGCGGTTGAAGATAATTATTTAACCCAAAAGCAGATAGATGGTTTTTCAGAATTATTGAAAAGGAATCGTGCTAAGAAGGGAGGAACAGATGATTATCAGTATTTGCAAGAAACTATCATACCACTCATGAACAAAAGAATTTATGAAAATACTATTGCGCTTGATAACTGTTTAAACAGTGGTAATCCAGATAGTTGTTTGCCAAAGTTCCAAAAAGTATTTGGGCAAGTTAATTATAATGAACTAATAAAGGAAGTTGGAAAAGGTCAAAACCAAACTGCATATAACCAAGTCATTAATTATTCTTTACGACACAATGATCTCGCAAGCTGTGCTTCAGGTAATAACGTAAATGCTTGTTCTAATTTAGCAGAGTTTAGACGCAATTTTGAAGCAGGTGTTCTTATAGGCGCTGGGATTGGTAAATCCCTTTTAAAACCCTCTCAAAGTTCTGTAAAAGTAGCAGCGTCTAGTAATAATAATATTGGCAGAAATAATCCAAATTATAATAAGGCTCGACATGAAAGGATTAGTGATAAACATAATCAAAGTAAACCAATAATTGAGAAAGATGGGTACTATCATGCTGACGGTATGAAAACATCATCAAACTATTATGAAAGAGTTTGGAAACAAGGCAGACCCGCACCATTTGTCCAAGCTAGAGAAATAATTAATAGTAATCCTAGGATTACACTGGATCCAAGAGGTAGAGAAGGATTTTACAGGTATGAAAGCAGTGGATTAGAAATGATTTACAACCCTAAAACTAAAGAAATATGGCATATACAACCAGTTAGATAAGGAGAAGTTATGGACAACCGTGCTCTTATGCTTATAGACGCTTTAGACTTATATGTTAAAAGCAAATCAGAGATAGATTCTGTATTAGGATTTTATGAAACTGAGATCAAAAATAATTTAGATATGATAGGTAAATCAGGTATAGAAAAAGATAGGAAAATTATCGAAAATCTTTTCAAGATTCAAAATGAAGTTAGCATAGTTATCTATAAGTACAACTATCCAGTTAATGAATTTATAAATAACTTTGTTTACGAGTTTGACAGACAAGACAATGAAAGTATTGATTTTATCTTAAATAAAATTAATACTAACTCAGGGTTTTTATAATAAAATTAAATTTGAATCACGCTTATAAAAATAAAATAGTAAACGGTAACAGGTGGTCTGGCACTACACAATCTGGAGTAAAGGTTGAAGGCTTCCTTGAACCTAAAACAACTGTCTATCCTAGCAAAAATCAATAAAGAAGAGGCTGTTATGAGTATATTATTTTATTATTTTGAAAATAAAGATTGGAATAGGCTTATACCATCATGTCGTCCTTTAGATAATAGCAATGAAATGAGAATGCTTTCCTACTATTTATCAGAATTAGATATTGAATTTTCACAGAACATACTGACTAGTTTAGAAGATAAGAACACTAAATCATTAGATATAAGTTCTGAAACTTGGCAAGTTATCGTAGACGGTGATAATGTAATTTTAAGTTCTATACATGATGAAGATAATAATGACTATAAAGCAACTATCAAAAGAAATACTTTTGAAAGTTTTGTAGTCGCATGGGCTGATTTTTTAAAGCAAGATTCTGTCACTGATATTGTTATTGATTCTCAAAGTTAGTAATGATTTCAACGCCGAAAGTTCTATAAGTTATATTTGGATGTTTGGTTCGCTGAATAACTTTGGTTTAAAATGAATCTTAAATACTTTTAGCACTACGATGAGACAAACTTAGAGTCTTCTATAGCGTCAAATACTACTTTAGACAATTTTGAAAGATTGATCTTTAATTTCCTAAAAGATGATTGGGGCCTTGGATTAGAGTATCTAAAAAAAGAGTATGCGGATAATTATATGATTTAAAGATATAGTATAGTCAATCCAGAATAAAATCAGTACATCCCATATCATGGAAGAGTTTAGGTAGATTATTCTCCATCCACCCTTGGCGTAGAAATTTAGCCTGTGCTCATTTTTTCTCAATAGGGTTTAAATCAGGGCTGTAAGGCGGTAGAAATAGCAGGCGATGACCATGCCTGTTGAGTAATCTCTGAACGCGTTTGTGAAAGCTGGCGTTATCCATGACAATGACGCATTTGGTCTTAAGACTAGGTATTAGTGTATCTTTGCACCAACTGTAAAATATATTTCCATCGATGTTTTTCTCGAAGTATTCAAGCGCGAATAACATCTTCTCGTATAAAGCACCAATGACGTTGGTGCGTTTTTTACCTTGCCAGTTATAGCTATCGATACAAGGCTTACCTATCGGTGCATAACCAAAGGGACGCAGGGTTTCAGACTCGAAGCCGCTTTCATCCATGTAGACAATAGCAAAGCCTTGAGCAATGTGTTCGTTAAGTTTACTTAGATACTTAGCTCTCTTTAGGGGGCAAGCTTTTGGATGCGCTAAAGTCTTTTTTTTGGCTAATGCCAAGACGTTTTAAAGCCGCTTCAATGCCTGATTTACTACAGTTGAAACGCTGTGCTCTCTCGTACATGTAATCGTCTGGATGTTGTTCAACATCTTTTAATAATGCTTCGTTAGGTATTTTACTGGGTGGTTTATTGCGAGTTAGTTTGATGCTAGGCTCTTTGAGCCAATTCTGTAGCGTGGCCTTACTAATGTCATAGAATGCACAAGCTTGTCTGATACTCATACCTTGTTGTTTGACACTTTTAAGCACTTGTGCTCGAAAGTCTGCTGAATAAGTCATAATCTTTTTACTTTTTACTTATTTTAAAACCACTGTACCAATTTTATAAAAGCTCTACTATAGTCTAAAAACTTAAGATTAATAACTTCCATTTTCAAAATAAGTGGGTAAATACAATACTTCATTTTTTTGAATGCCAAGCCAGTCTTCATGTATACCTGCAATGAAGAACAATACGGGTATATCTTTAAAGTACCGACAGGTTTTATGCCACTCCATATAGTCTATATGAGATGGACTCGCTTTGTCTTGAGGGTGCGTATGCCACTCTCCTAAATACTGAATACGCCCACGGCTAGAGTTATGCAGTTGATTTAGACAGTCTTGATGGCCTTGCACATTTCTTTTGTAATAAGTAGGAGTTCTTTCATCAGTGTCTTCAGGTGTAGATAAGTGCGTAACATTAACATTTTCGCAATCAACGCCTCTTTTCTCTCCCATCAAAATGCCACAGCTTTCTAACTGTTGCCGATATCTTTCTTGTCTATAGTTATTTATCACTTCTAGAACTTTAGATTCAAAACTTACTATATGAATAGGGCATTTGTTATCAAAAAACCATGTTTTACTCGTCATGGTTTAGCACATACATGACAGTCAGAATGCGGTAGAAAGTCTGAACTTCTTAAATGATTTGAATGCCACTTCTCATTGTATCGAGTTCTATATCTTGGACTAACATCACCCTTTAACCAATCTAAAACCATATCGGTCACTAAAGCAGCAGTAGACATACTTGATGAGACAGCATAAGGTGTAAAATCAGTACAGGCTCGAATAGCAGTAATAGAATTTACGTCTCCTTCTAGTGCGTCATATGCAGCTCGTATATGATGCCCGTTCTTATTGATACAAGAGCGACAGGCACTTGCAACCATCTTATCGTAAAACAAAGACTGAACACATTCACCATTATTTCTAATCCAAGCGTGGATGATAGGTGCGGTTACTTTATCTGATTGGTAGTAAGCCTCATTAATACGTTGAGACACACCAGAATTTGCCGTAGCATCAATTATTAAATCCACATCCTCCATGAGATTCATTTTATTTAAAATAGAATCTTGGTGAGCTGTAACATTCATATTGGGTAATTGATTCTCGATCTCTTTCTTTAGAACAACAGCCTTGTTGTCATATAAATATTTTTTACCTAGAACGTGCCTTCCTAAGTTTAGTGAAGATAGTTTGTCGTTATCAATTAATATTAAATTTCCATTATTAGCCCCTGCGCCTAATCGAGCTAACGCTAACGCGATATAACCACCGATAGCACCGCAACCAATTACCAATACTTTCTTATCGATCAAACTGGGTTGTTCCAAATTTTTAATATTCCTTTCAAAAATGTGATGAGGCGTATAATTTAAAGACCTTAGCAGAAAAAGTCTGCTTTGACTCAATATTTGTTGTCGATGATTTTTTGAGAGATTTAATCTTCCTTTGTCTTTATAAGCCTTATTCAATAAAGATAGGTCAATTCTAAAGCAAAGTGTTTCACTATCTATAATTAAGCATCCTGTAAAATGATGGCTGGCTTCTTTTTCAGATATGTACATATCTTTAATATGCTTAACGTATCCAAAGATAGCTGATTCAAGCTGAGAATAGGCGCTCAAAGAAATCCTTTTCAACCAGTTGATAAATATTTTAAATGGGATTCCGTTCAATGAGCTTTCACTTATGAATTGGTAAGGAAAAAAATGAGGCTGATAAGAGCTACCTAAATTAATCACAAAACATAAAGTATTCGACCGCTCTTGTAGGGAGTTTGAGATTACAAAGCTATGATAACCTGATGTATCATTATTTATAACCAAAGTAGATCCATAGTATATTGAATACTTTGGATCAGCTTTAACAGCAGTAATATTACTAAGATGATATTGATAATTTTCGCTATTACAAGTCGCCATTTGTTCCCATAAGAAGACTATTTCTTGCACTGTATCTTTGGAACGATAGTGATGATCAGTCAATAGTTGAGTGACTATATTTTTAGATTGACTGAAACAATATTCAATAATAGATAATTTATTATCGGTATCAAACGATACCGTGTTAAGTAATGCGTAACATAAATAATAATAGCTTTTATCATCAACTACCCATGGTTTCAAAAATAGATGAGGCGAAGGTAAGATGTTTTCGATAGCTCTTTCTGGTATAGACCTTATATATACAGAAGGCAACTCTATAAAATCCCAATCGGACACTTGTATTAGTAGCTCTATCTCACATTTTCTACCTACATTAAAACGTATAGTCCATGTATCAAGATAAGCTTGCTTAGACCCTAATTGAACCTGTCCTCTGGCATACGGTAAAGGTTGCGCTTTACGTGAAAACGTCCAGTCAGGATAGAGACTACTAATACCTATCATTACATCAGTACGATTCATAAGCTTAAATCAACCACCGATCTGTGATGGGAGAATAGCCGCCGCTGCTGCTACTTGTACAGGTTTAGGATTGGTTTCTTTGACACTAATAGAAACTAAATCCTCATTATCCGTTATCTTATCGCCAAGACTGGTCGTTAAAAGAGTGAGGCATTGCTTAGCTACGGTTGCTTTGGTCGAACAATATTCAAGTGATTCATAAAACTGTTTAGCTAAACGACTGTCATCAGCTCTATACTTATAAGTATTGTCTCCATAATCATTAAATATCTCAGTTTCATGATCTTTTATATCTTTGCAAGTAACGTCTTGCAAAAACCTATTAGGAAGCATTGAGGCTACTTGTGTTAGCGCTTTATCATCTCGTTGCTGAGTATATTCATACGTATCTACTGTTAATATCATAAGCGCTAATGAAGTGGGTGCTTTACGATGTTTGGGGTTAAAATCATAATCTCTCCACGCCTTGATATAACGAACTATAGATCTCAACTGTTGACCTTCACCAGGAAGCTTACTACATTCCTTTAGAAACCATTCACGAACACGTTCACAGTTAGATACTTTCCATTTGCCATCATTTCTAATTAGCGAAATATCCTTTATAGAGGGTTGGGTTGACTCATTCTTTTGTATACCGTCGAATTGGTTGCTTTCCAAAGACTCACTCAAGTTAATAGTGTCTGAACTGCGATTGAAGCTAGACTCTCCAAAAAAAGTTGATAGATCCTGTGGTTGAGTATCTTCACTAAAGTTTAAAGATCCTCCATAACCCCGATTTGATAAACCATCAAAACTTTCATTGCTTTCGACAACATCTGAGTTCTTACGACTCGATATAGGTACATCTTTTAGGTCATTGAACATATCGTCAGGAACGGCGTATAAGGGTATATCAAAATGAGCGTCTGCCATAAATCCTCTTATCCGTAAACAACTTGGGTTCGTATCGTCTAGCTGCCAGTTTTCAACATAACAAAGTTGAGATAAGCTTTGCTTAACATGGCCTATTAATACTTCTGCATCACTCTCTTGATCGCCAGAAAAACACTTTTCAGGTAGATAACATCCATAATCAAAATCTATCTCTTGACCTTCGCGATTTGGTACATTGCAGGTGCCATAAGCCCATGAACCTTGCAATCTAAATTTTGGCTTAGTACCGTATTCTTCTTTAAGCTTAATCTCAAGCGCTTCCTGCACAAGATCTTTGCAGTTTTTAAAAATATCTAGCTGATCTCTTGTAGGTAATAACTGAGTAAAAAAACCTTCTGGTTCATTACGTAACACTCGATGAAAATTATTAGTAGGTATTTCATTATTCATTAATTTGTTCCTCAATATTTATCCAAGTAGGTGCGTTAGTCTGTTTTTCAAGTAGAGCTGATATAAATGGATTGCCTAAAGCTTCTTTCGATGACTGTTGAGCATGAGAAAGTAATACATTAGTTGCATATTCATCATGTCTATCTAGACCTATGTAACTGTTCGCATCTTTAGATACATTTGCGTCTATATTAAAGTATTTCTCGTTTAACATATGTCTAGTCATATGTGTCATCATTTGTTGTTGACTTGCAAGAGTAAGCTCTATGATATTTTTAGGCGCTTTGTTCAGTAACATGCCTTTTGCCCAATCCGTCATTCCACCTTTTTGGTTTTTCTTGACTACGTCAGAGGTTTGGGAAGAAAGAGTACCGACATGTAATAAAGATATATTATCTTTTGGAATACCAAAAAAGTGCTGTGCTTCATGTATTGCTAACAAGCTTGGATTATTGGCGAAAAGCCCACCATCTACATAGTTAGAATGATTGAACTCATATTTTGGAAAGTATATAGGCGCAGCCGAGGTTGCCATAGCAACATCAACGATTTTGAGATGTAAATCACGAACAAAGCTTTCATGGTGAGGAGTTTTGAATACTACAGGTACACCTGCTGAATAGTTAATAGCAGGTATAATGACATTATGCTTCAAATCGCCAATTTTTTTGTCAAAAAAGAATTTGCTTATTTGAGCCTTTAAACCATTACCAGAGTAAGTAGATTTAAATATAGAAAAAAAACTAAATTTCTGTTTTTTAAATATATCCTGCCCATGTGTTTTAAACATTTCAACGACATCTTTCATCGGAATCTCGTAAGCTACTGCTAAGGCTACTATCCCTCCAATCGATGTACCTGCGATAAGATCAAAATAGCGCCCGATAGGCTGATTAGTTTGCTCCTCTAAGTCAGCCAAAACTTTAGCAGCGTATAATCCCCTATAGCCTCCTCCCGAAAGCGTCAATATTCTAAAGTCTTTACCCATTTTGAGTCTCTTTTATTATTTATTTACAGCAGATGACATTGGGGCGCATAGTGATTTTTAAAAGGTTAAGGTTATACAATTGTTTGTATGAAGGGATGTAGTGGGGTAATAGATTTGGATAGCGATGCAAAAAACGATATACCCTGACTTGTAGAGGGTGTTTCTTTGAAAATGTTCAGTAGATAGGCTTGATGGATATATTAGCAAGTATATAAACTATATCGCCATTACTCAAGAATTGAGATACTTTCATACTTTGGTAACTAAAGCTTCTATTCTAAGCCAACTCTAAGTCTAGAACCTTTTTCAGCCAAAAAGGATAGTCAAGATGTGGAGAGTATATAAATCGTTTAGTAATTCCAAATTCTTTGCAGATTTTAATAAAGCTTATAGGCCAATCTTTCATTACATGATATGAGAAAATAATACTGACTCTTCGCATATCAAGTGATAGGTGTTCAGGCTCTGAATGCCGACGTACTATGCTTCTGTCGGTGACGAAATTCTGGTCTAAGTTATTTATACTAACAATGTGATTGAACATCTCAACTCCGTTTTTACTACAGAGTAGAAATGACATAATTCGCTTAAAACCATCGTAGTAGATATGCGAATAATTAAAATGTAAGTTACCAACACTACCATAGCCGTTGACTAACAGTTCAAAATGCTCATGATTTGCTTTAAGTTCATGATGATGAGGTCTTATCTTTGGGGCATCTCTTAAGTCAAAAGAGCATTGACTGCATTTTAGACAGTCAAGTTGCTTAAAATGCTCATCACCTTTCTTATCATAACGAACTAAATCTATTGAGGCACCACAGCTATAACAGTTATCTAGAAAACAGACATTGTGAATGTGACAGCTTGTTAAAAACCCGAACCGCCAGTATGTTCTAAAGTAGGGAGCCTGATCTGTAGATAGGCATAATGGGCAATATTGAATACTACTTTTTTGACCTCTTTGATGAACACCAATGCTCAGAACCCATTTTATTTGCTTAGAATCATTCAAATGAGGGTAAAAATAGTCACAGTTTAAAGAGATTAAAGTGTTGTTCAAATCTTCTTTTTTGATTTCTACAGTACCTAATAGTGATTCAATACTTTTAGTAGAGAGCTGAGTATCAATATCTGACTTCCAAATATCAGTATTTTGAAAAATAATAGTAGATAGCTGCGATGGTTTCATATTAAGGAATAGCGCATTACGTATTATCCAAGATCTAAGTAGTTCGTCCTGATATATTGGGAGTAGCTGTAATTTATATGATAGCTCTAGACCTTGATATTTACAGCTCATCTTATCTGACTTAACAATTTACGTCTGTTTGAAGGTGTCGACAAGGTTACGGAATCAAATGTGTCTTCGTTGATACAAGTTTGATCGTTTTTAATTGAAAAAATAGCCAACTTCCTTAATATTTGAAAAACTTCACCAATCAGCCCTTCACTTAGATAGTGAATTTTCTCAAGATACGGCTTTTTATATAAATATGAGGCCTCTGGTAATATTAAGCTTTGTTCAATAGATGCGATTAATCGAGCAAAATTCTTAGTATCATCTAGAGTGTTTATTTTCCATCTTGGTAGAACCTCTAACTGAAAGCGGTTAGCTAACTGTGAGTCTACTTGAATAGCGTTAAAAGCATCTTCAATACCAGCGCCAACAATTGGAATTTGAAGAGTGTTGCTTAAATCCTTTATCGCATTAAGCAGGTTTCTTTGAGCATTAAGTGATCCTGCGATAATGTGTTGAATTTCATCAATAATTAGCATTCTAGTTTGACGTTTTTTCAGTACTCGAATAATCCGCTCTCTTTTGACACTCGCGCTTTCATTTTTTACATAAGGGGTGTGAAGCTCTTGGAGCATACGAATATAGAAACTATTTTCATCTGGTTTTGAAGGCGCTGATACCATGACAACTGGTTGAATATTGAGCGCAGTATCTTCATCAATATCAAATGGATAACGTTTTAAGAACTGTTTCAATATTTTTGTCTTACCATTGTTAGAATCACCAACAATTAATAAGTTTGGCATTCTATCTGTCTTTGGATAGCACATTAAATCTTCTAAGCTGTTAAGAACTTCTTGAGATCGTGGGTAGCCAATCCACCTATCTGTATTTATATAGAATATTTTTTCATCGTTTGAAGCATTTATTAAGCTTCGAGCTTTATCAGATAAATGTTCCATATACTACTCCTCTATATCTTCGAATGGCTGAATATCAAAGTCTTCTAAGTCCTCAAATTCTTCTAAATGAACCTCTTCTAGTTGCTCAGCTTTCACAGCCATCTGTGGAATAGATTCTTTTACTCTAACTGACTCTTTTTGTTTCAAGCGTCTTATTTTTTTTGTTTCTTTCGATGCGTTTTCAACAATATTTGCCATTTTAATTCTAGCTTCAAAAATATCGTCTTCTGTAACCTGACTTTTTGGAGCAGCGTCCGCTAGTCTTCTCTTGATCTCTCTTAGCTCCCATAGAGATATCGCGGGTCGACTCAAGTTTCTATACGGAACAGTAATGTATGACTTCATATCAGGATCATAAAAAAATACTGAGCTTAAATCTCTTGGATCGTATTTGATAATAAATTGTTTTGAGTTTTTACGTGTTTTATCAGGTTGGCGTATCCATTTTCTTAAAAGATCATGGTAGTAAAGAATACCAAAAAGCTGGATCCCATATTTTTGTACGCTTCTCTCTTCATAGGGTAAGAAATCAATTTTGAGCTGTAGTTCGTGCTCTATCTTAGGTGGAAGCCCTCTACCTAAAGTAGTATCGTTCCCTAAAATCCCTTCTTTATACTTCTCAAACGGAGTCATTCCAAGTTCAGAGTGAACCGTATGGTGATAGATATTGACCACAAGCTCCGTAAACCAAGTTTCGAGTTCAAACAAAGTTAATACCGCTTTTTTCTCCGAATCGTATTCGCCTTTATCTACAATATTTGATTTAGTCGTTCCAGGTAATGCATGGATACCTGTATCGTTGAAAGTTTTAAACAGTCGTTCAATATGTCCACCATACCTTGGCGTCCCAACGGGTCTTTTAGTTAGATTGATATGATATTTCTCACATGCTCTTTTTAAGGCTTTACCATGAAACTCTTTACCATTATCAGTATGGATAGTATCTATTAGGCCATATACTGGCCATTGAGCATCTATTTTGTGATCTGCCAACCATTTCTTTTTATCTAAGATCGAGTGTGTGATACAACATCCTGTTAGTAAGGTGTTTGGCTTTTCTAGCGAGATGTAAAAACCCGTAACCATTCGACTGAAAACATCAATCGCTAACGTGATTGTTGGCCTACCTATAGCCAGTCTATTAACGTCATCAACAACCATAAGATCTAAGGGAGTGTGATCAATCTGTACAATCTCCAAAGGTTTTATTACTTCTGGAAACTTACCAATAATAGGACGATAGGACTCTTGACCATTTTTACCCAGCCTTGTTGATCCAATCTCAGCAGCAGTAAGCTGAGATATTCTGTACCTTATAGTATTGATATGCGGTGCTGTAAATGTAGTTCCATGCAGTTTGTTATATTGGTAGACTTGAGTTTCAAGATTTCTAAAAACATCTGAAACTTTTAGTTTGTCTGTTGATAGATATTGAGTTATACATGACTGTATTATTGTCTCTATCTCAGGCTCAAAGCGTCCATTATCCACACGCTTTTTTCTTAATAAGCTAGTTGGATCCCCCTTACTCGCTTTGTATTTCTGCAATTGTCTATACAGTGTTGGCTCTGATACTCCTAGTTCCTCAGCAGCTTTTTTTATTTCATCACGCCTTTCATCAGAATCGGATTGAAGGATGTTATTAAAAAGCCCAGCCTTATTGTGAATTTCGACCCATTCCTCATCTGGAATATGCATCAACTCAGTAGCTGGTATTATCTTTGTGTCATCTTCATCGACAGGACTTGAAGACAGCTCAGATATGTGGACTTTTTTTGATTTACCAGTAAAACTGCTACGAACGCATACATGTTCTATATCAAGAACAGCTGTTATTCTATAGCGAGAGTTACCGCTAAAAACTTCTTCACCTACATTTAATTTAACTTCATACATCTTATTAAATCCATATAGAAGAGTTCATTGTTAGGGGACGAGTCAAATCAGCCTTTATTATCTGATTAGATAAGGCGTACCATAAAGTATTTAGGAATTCAGCACGAGCTTCTAAACTACTAGAACATATCCTAATCACATCTTCAGGAGTTGTTTCATTAAACCTTGAAACTACTTTTTTAATCATTTCAAGCTGATAGTTTTCAAAACTTCTGTGTCTATAAGGAAGGAGAAATGTAGCGTTTTTAAGTAAAGGACTTCTGATCTCTTTTTCTGTCCAGATTTTAAATCGTGTATTTTCCTCGGTGGATAGCTCTTTAATAGCTGCTTTGAACTTAGGCTTTAGAATAGCCCAGTCTTTTCTTATGTCGTCCCTATATTTAACTTCAACGTATAGTTTTTTCCCATTACTATATTCTATGAAAATATCAGGCGTATATTTCCTGTTCTTGTTATCATAAAAATACTCAAATGTTCTGGGTTGAGCTAAATGGTTTACTATTGATAAATTAAACTCAGTCAATATCAGAGCATCACGTTCTAGACTTGATTCGAAACCTGAATATGTACTACTATTACCATGAATAAAACCTGTCACGGTTCTATGGTTTCTAGGGATAATTCTAGCTGGAAAATTATCATTTAGTATTGTAGGTTTAGTCATCGTCATCAGATTATCATCTATTTTTGTAGTGTTTTAGTCGGTGGCTCCTCGATATTATCAGTTAATTTTGTAGTTGTCAGTCGCTGTCGTCCCGAACAGATTAAGCGCTATCAAGACAAGTTATCAGGGCCGCTGTTAGATCGCATTGATTTGCACATTACCGTCCCTGCGTTACCGATTGCCGATCTGCAAAATGCTCAGGTTGGAGAAACCTCTGAACAAGTGCGGATTCGGGTTGCTGCTGCTCACAGACATCAATTAAAGCGACAACAAAAAGTAAATAACGAGCTTAGTCCTAGCGAGATTGATCAATACATTCAGCTAGGAGAGGGCGAGCAGCAATTATTACAGCTCGCCCAGCAGCGCTTGAACTTATCAGCACGCGGCTATCATCGGGTATTGCGAGTCGCGCGGACGATTGCAGACCTTGCGGATAGTATCGATATCACTAGCGCCCATGTGTCGGAAGCTCTCAGTTATCGTAGTAAATAATAACCATCGTTTGGGAGTTAGAATTTATGGCTTCACCTTGTATGGACATTACTCTTACGAATACTGTTCTTATAAATACTGTTTGTCTTATAAATACTGTTTGATGGATTAAGTGTTAGTTTGCATGATCCAAGCAACCAAATCGGCAAAATTATCAAACGCCTCAGTCGGGTTCAAATCGCGGATATCTTGCCCATAGTTATAGCCATAAGACAGTCCAAGCGTGTCCATATTGGCGTTTTGACCCGCCAATATGTCGTTTCTAGAATCGCCAATCATGATTGCCTCTGCGGCGCTGACGTTTAGAGCTTTGCAGACATGCAATAAAGGCGCTGGATCTGGTTTTTTGGTAGGTAAACTGTCACCGCCCATCACTTCACTAAATAAGTCCTGCCAGCCAAACGTTTGCAAGATTTTTGGGACAAAACGAATAGGTTTGTTGGTTACTAAGGCGAGCGTGTAGCCAGCTGCATGCAGTTTTTTTAGACCACTATCGACATCGGGATAGGCGACGGTTTTGCTACCACCAATCTTAGTATAAGCAGCGAAAAATAATTGTTCGGCATGATCGGCTTCCTCGATCGTTAACGCGCCTTCTGTGACTTCTATTTTGCCAACCAAGGCGCGCTCCACGAGCAGTCGTGAACCATTACCTATCCAGTTGCGTATGATGTCAATAGGATAAGTCTCTTTGCCAAGCGTGGTCAACATAGCATTGGTCGCATCAGCCAGATCTGGTACGCTGTCGATCAAAGTGCCATCAAAATCAAAAATCAAAAGTTTCTTATTGTCTATTGTCATTATTGGTTATCCACGTGATAAATGTTTTGAAATATGTGTGTGAGTGCTTATAATCGATCCACTTTAAACAGGTTACAGTCCTGCTAGTATGAATTTTATGAAGCATCTGTCACGCTTGCGAACAGCTAGCGAGGAAAATTTATACCAGTAGGACACCATTAATATGTGTACCACTTTTATTCTGGATTGACTATATTACCTTAACATAGCAAATCATTAAGCCTTACTGTTTTGCCGCTAGTTATTATAAAAACCGTTAGTATTTAACATGAGAGTCATGACTACAAAGGCGTTTTACGCTTATTCAACGCCTTTGTAACGCTCGCGATGTGCTTTTTTCATTTTTAAATACGTTTCATTGTCGCGGCACTTATCCCATTTTTCTTTAAAAATACGTGCTGATTCTGCTTTTATTGGGTCCTCAATTTGCCGTGGCAGCTCATCACGCCCATGCGCCCCGCTTTGGCCTTTTTTGTCATCGGGTACAGCGCCTTTGTACTTCTTACCGCCTTTATGGTTGGCATAGCGGCGAGCACGGGTATAACCCATTTGGATAAACTTACGCGCCATATCGGCACCAACAAAATCATCGTCTGCTAGATAATCCAAAAACATCTGATAAATCGTCTCGCTGCTCTCTTTGGCAACATCAGGCGTCGCAAAGCGCCAGTGCGGCAGGATTTCTGACTTATACGGCTCTACCAATAACACGCCTTGCTCGCCGCGACCGACACGATATAATTCAGGCTGCTCACGTAAGTCTAAGTTTTTATAGTCCAAATCGTAATCAAACTCTCTCATCACATCACCTGTTACGAGTATTGTTACTCAGTATACTGAGCTAAGCAGTTGAAAAAATAGTCTAAAAATGTTGTTGAGCTGTGAAGGTTACAGATGCTATGTACTCCGGTATATAAAGTATTCAAGCATAAAAAAACCCTCAAATATCGCTATTTGAGGGTTTTTAGAATTTTTTCAACAAATGGTGGCTCGAGGCAGGTTCGAACTGCCGACACACGGATTTTCAATCCGTTGCTCTACCGACTGAGCTATCGAGCCGTCTTCGTTGAGGACGCTATTAAACTAAATATACGCACTGCTGTCAAGTTATTTTTTCATTATATAAGACAAAAGCGTATAAATAATTGGATATTGATGAAATCAAAGGTTCGAATGCCGCAGTTAATCTTTAACGCGCAGTAACTCATACTCGCTCATGATGCGATGAATATCGGCATCAACAGGGACAAACTCACGCACGCCTTTTTTAACCTCAGCATCATAGACCAGTTTGATAAACTTAGCATCGATAGCACGACCACGATTTTGGGCGTGTACTGTCAGATACTGCAAGCGTTTGGCATCGGTCTGCCCATCATCAAAGCAGGCCACCGCGGCAATCGGCTTGTCGTTGAACATACCGACATAGAGGCATTGACCCCGTTTAAATCCTTGCTCAACGAGATTTAACACGGTCGCGCCATCAGGCTGCGCCTCATCGCTGTCATACAAGGCCCGTAGGCGCTCTGATAGCTCATTCTCACGAGCAGGCTTTTTAATCAGGGGCGTGTCCAAGCTATTGATGGCAATTGCTTCTAAAGGCATAGGAGTTCCTATAAACAGACGGTTTCTATAAGGTAATATATAGTGAATTCAGTATAAAAACGATACAGTGGCACTGGAATAAATTTTTCGCAGCCTCTGGCAGCAACGGCATAGCACGCCAGAAAAATTTATTCCAGTTCAGCGTTGGAATATAATATATCTGTTTTATTTAGAATCGACTATAGCGTGACGTTATAGTGTCGGTCATGATTGATTAAACTGAATTCACTATTTTAGCAGAATGAGGTAATTTTGTGCGTGGTTTACGGCTTGGGCGTGGTAGTAAATGTTAGGGTTTGCTATGATGAGGCTAGATCATACTTAGTACGTATAAACCCTAATATATTGATATCTTTTGTATATATCATTTTCTAATAAATTTTTTGCTAGCTGATAATTGAGACACTAGTAAAATATTTTGGGCATGTTTTTGCCTTATTTATTGACCGCTTTTCACTGATAAAAAACTGATAGAGAGTAGCCATGACAGCCAATGCAACGACGACTGCTGACACACCTGAGCAAAATGCACCAAAAAACCTAAATCTACATGGTCGCCCTGAACGTATCGCGACCGTTGAGCGCATCACTGCCGAAACGCAAATCACTTGTACCGTCAATCTTGATGGTACGGGTAAAGGCGTGGTAGACACAGGCGTACCATTTTTGGATCATATGATTGACCAAATCAAGCGTCACGGTTTGTTTGACTTAGATATCAAGTGCAATGGTGATACGTTCATTGATGATCACCATAGCGTCGAAGATACTGGCATTACGCTTGGGCAAGCATTTAATAAAGCGCTCGGTGATAAAAAAGGCATCCGTCGTTACGGGCATTTCTATGCACCACTCGATGAAGCATTGACCCGCGCCGTTGTGGATCTGTCAGGGCGTCCAGGTTTGCACATGGACATCCCATTTACGCGCTCGCATGTGGGCCGCTTTGATGTCGATTTGTTTAGCGAGTTCTTTTATGGCTTTGTTAATCACTCATGGATGACGGTACATTTGGACAATCTCAAAGGCAAAAACAGCCATCACCAAATCGAGTCAACCTTTAAGGCCTTTGCGCGTGCGCTGCGTATGGCTTGTGAGTATGATGAGCGCGCACTTAATACCCTGCCATCGACGAAAGAGGCGTTTTAGGTGAATCGGTCTGTAATGACTGTGGTTACACTGACTGCTATTTTTATAACAAATAGCAGTTTTGCTCATTGTCCAGTTACCAATCATACCGAGGTGCCTGTGATTACGGGACTGACGTATCATGATGCTAGGGATTTACTCCTAGAGGCAGGATGGCAGCCAGTCAAGAGTATTCATTATAATGATATTGAAAATCCAGATATTAGCTATGGTAATGGCGCATTATTTTGGACCAAAGGTTATATCGAACTTGAAAGCTGTGCAGGAACAGGACTTTCACCATGTCTATTCGACTTTTCTGATATTTATAGCAATAGCCTCAAAGTTGTGACAGTCGGTGAAGAATCTCCAAAAGACAATATTTATGCATCAGTCGATCGTTATTGGTTAGCGTGTGAGGAATTATGAAAGTAGCACTATTAGATTATGGCATGGGCAACTTGCACTCTGCCAGTAAAGCACTCTCGGTGGTAGGAGCGGAAGTGGCTATCACCAATGACCCAGAAGTGGTGGCGGCTGCAGACAAGATTGTATTTCCGGGTGTCGGTGCCATGCGCGACTGTATCGCTGGTATGCATGAAGCAGGGATTGATGAGGTGATACGGCAAGCAATATTCAACAAGCCTGTCATGGCCATCTGTGTCGGTATGCAAGCGTTATTTGAGCGTTCAGCGGAAAATGGCGGTACAGATTGCCTTGGTATTTTGAAGGGCACGGTAGCAGCGTTTGATCCCGCGTGGACGGATGAGCAAGGCGCTACCATCAAAGTACCGCACATGGGCTGGAATACCATCAGCGGTATGGATTTTGCTCACCCATTGTGGAATGGTATTGAAGAAAACGCGCATTTTTATTTTGTGCACAGCTATTATTGTGAGCCTGCCGATAGCGCGCAAGTCGCTGCCATTTGTGATTATGGTCAACCGTTCTGTGCCAGTGTAATCCAAGACAATTTATTTGCTACCCAGTTCCATCCCGAAAAAAGCCATACTGCTGGCTTGCAGTTGTTAAAAAACTTCGTCGAGTGGGATGTGTAGATAGGCATTAAACGTAAATTGCACACTTGCTTCAGAATAGGGTAGATTATCGCTTGTATAATCTACCTTTTTTATTCTCCACTATTATCATTCTTAACTATCAATTTTTAGTTATTATTGCTTAGTGATAGGCTCAATCATTTTCTACTCGCTTATACTTGGAATACTCTAGTGGATTTTACCACCTTCAAAATCGATATCATTGAGACAACAGGATTGGCAAAAGATGCTCTACATATCTATGTCGGTGTCGGGGTTTATCTACTTTGTCTGCTCGTGCTGCGCCCTCTCACTAAAAGTCAAGGTATCCGATCATTCATGGCTTTGATCGTCGTGACTGGTATTGCGCTGTTGGGTGAGTATCTTGATAATCGAGATACAATCGACACGCTAGGTATGGCTGGTCTAAACCGTACACAGGTGGTCGCGAGCATCCGTGATTTGATTAATACCTGCTTGCTGTCTTATGTGCTTTTTGCCTTAAATAAGTGGACGACTATATTTCATCCAACCAATAAGCCTCAGTCAATGACTAAGCGACAGAAAAAAGCGGACTATTAATGAGGCCGTTTTTTAGTTTTATCGCCAAAGATTTTTACTTGGCGCTATCATACAACTCACGTACCACTTCACCAATCACTCGGATGCCATCCGTTAGCGTCTGCTCATCAGCCGCGATACTCCTATTCGAACGCCTACAAAAACAACTTATACCTAAGTCACTATTGCACCTATTGTCATTTGACAGATTAGCCACGCTCTCTTTACAAAGCTTACGAAATATAAAAAGTCTTGTCTATTTAACGCTTTCTCAGTTTGTTATCTTAAGATCAAAGGGTAGCGACATTGATGTATGCTTTAAAAATACATCTCTTTAGATGTCACTTGACCAGTTATCCATGCAACATAATTAATAATAACTAGGAAGCGCTATGAATATTCAAGAAATGCTAGACAATGCAAAAGACACGTTAGGTTTACACGCACAAGAAACCGAGGCGGGGATTTATATTCCTTCTAAGTCGTCGCTGAAATTGGCAGCGCCAAACAAAACCAACTATGACAATACCGAGTACGATGCGCCGTATACAGGCAATAAAAAAATCTTGATGGTCTGTACCGATCAGCAATACATGACCATGGAAAATGGTAAAAAGTTTGATACCGGTAATCACCCTGTTGAGATGATGGTGCCTTTATTACATTTTAAAAAAGCGGGCTTTGAGGTAGATGTCTTTACACCAATAGGGGAGTCTGTCAAAGTCGAGCAATGGGCGATGCCAGAAGACGATGACGACGTTAAACAAATATACGCGGAGTATCAGCCAAAGCTTGAGAATCCTAAAAGTATCGCTGACTTTGTCAAAAATGACATGGCCAATAGCGATGACTATGCGGCATTATTTATCCCAGGTGGTCATGGTGCGATGCTTGGCCTACCTGAAGATGAGCGTCTCGGTGAATTACTCCGTTGGGGCCATGACAACGACTTATTTGTCCTAGCGATTTGTCATGGACCTGCGGCTTTATTGTCTGCCAACTTAGACGGTCTTGATACGGCAAATCCTGATACGAAAAATAAAGAAGGTAAGTCTGAGCGCGACTTTATCTTTAAAGGCTATAAGATGGTCGCGTTCCCAACGGTGATGGACAAGCAGATGCCAAAAATCGGCTATTTACCCGGTAAGATGCCTTGGTACTTTGGTGAAAAATTAGAAGCGTTAGGTGTCACGATTGATAATAAACTGGCGTCAGGGCAGACGCATCAAGACAGAAAACTCATCTCAGGGGATGGACCTTTGGCGGCCAATGAGTTTGGTAAGCTTAGTGCCAATGAGTTGCTAAAAGCGCTTAAATAAAAGGCTTGTATAGGCTTACAGCATAAAAAAACGGACTATTAATAAGTCCGTTTTTTATTTTTATAACTAAAGGTTTTTACTTGGCTTCATCATACAACTCACGTACCACTTCACCAATCACTTTAATACCATCAGTCAGCGTTTGCTCGTCAGCGGCGATACTCATACGAATGCACTCGTGCGCGTGCTGGTAATCTGTCACATCGACGCCGGGGAAAAAGTACTCGCTTGGTACAATCAACGTGCCTTTTTCTTTGAGGCGCTCGTACAGTTCAAGCGTGCTAATCGGCAAATCTTTAAACCACAGCCATAAGAAGATCGCGCCTTCAGGCTTATGAATCATCAATGGATAATCACTCAACGCTTCTTTTAAAAGCTTCACCGCGAGGGTCGCTTGCTTTTGATAAAACGGCTTAATAACGTCATCGGATAATTGCTTGATACGGTTGTCTGCTACCAGCGGCGTGGCAATCGCTGCACCAAAGCGCGTTGGGGCTAGATTCACCACCGCATTCATCGCGCTGACTGCTTCAATCACTTTCGCATCGGCAACGATAATACCCGTACGCATACCGGGCAGGCCAATTTTAGACAAGCTAAAGCAAAGAATCGTATTGTTATCCCAGCTTAGCTGCGCGTCAGAGTAGATGATATTCGGGAAGGGCATGCCGTAGGCGTTATCGATAATCAGTGGTACATCATAACGTTTGGCAATATCCGCCAAGCGCGCCATTTCCTCATCGGTCAGGACGTTGCCCGTTGGATTGGTCGGGCGTGAGCAGCAAATTGCACCGATACGACCTTCCTTTAGCGCTGGCAAGTTTTCTAACGCCTCAAAGTCCACACGATATTTAAAGAAGCCTTCTTCGCCCTCATGAGTTACTTCATCGATATGCGGTAATACGGCGGCGAAATGCTGACCTTCTACATGCACATCACTATAGCCAATATACTCAGGGGTCAATGGCAGTAGAATGGACTTGTCGACAGACTGGTTTTCTTTATCTTGGCTCTTTTCATCTGTGAACGCACCGCCAAATAGATTAAACAGATAGAAAAAGGCATTTTGTGAGCCATTGGTCAGGGCGATGTTTTCTGCCGTCAGGTTCCAATCATAATGACGGTTAAAGAAGCCAACCAATGCGTCGATAAAGCCTGCATCCCCTTGCGGATTGGAGTAATTCGCCATGCTAATAATCGCGCTACTATTGGGCACGCCTGCGTGGTTATCCGTGCCCAGCGCCTTATACGTCTCTAAAAATAACTCATTAACGGCATCAATTTTGGCAGGGTTACCACCGCCCAGCATGTTGACGGGCTGATCGCTTTTTAGCGCGTCGCCCAGATCGTCCATCAATTGTGAGATGCCAGTGGGCTGGGTAAATTTTTGACCGAACTTTGAGAATTTCATAAGGCTACCATGCTGTTTTGGAGGGTGTTATAAGTTGGTATTTAACCGATAAAGTTGGGCTAGTATAGCAAATGAGGGCTATAAAATAAGCAAACTGCGGGCTGATATTGACTTATATGTCTATACAGGTTGTGAAGTAAAAAAAACACCTTCCAAATGAATAAAAGGCGTTTTTTGGGTTAGAACTGTCAAACTCTTATCGAGAGTGAAATTAATACGTGACCCACCGAATAAGTTAAGATTTACTATCATAATTAATAATTTTAAAGATAATTCGGTAAGTTGCATGCTAACTAACTAGCTTACTTCATGCATGCGATAAGCCATGATTGATATCAATTATTGGAAATATCTTTGGTATCAATAACTTCAATAGTTATATCTTTTAACTGATTTCTTAATTCTGAGATTACTTTTTCTATTCTGCTTTCTATGAAGGTATCTAATGCATCAGATGCCATTTCCTCTTTAGATGACCATTCTAAAATTTGCTTAGGTAACAAATGAGAATTGATAACCTCTCTAAAATTTGGATTGCTCTCATAGTCTTTGATATAGTCTAAAGGGTTCTTATTACTAATCTCTAAATTGGTTATTTGAGTTAAGTAAGCAATATTCATTAAGCTATTACTATCTAACTTGTTACTTCCTATATTTTTTAATATATAATCTGTAGGAAAGATATGATGTAAATTTGGTTTGTCAGTAGAGAAAAAGAAGTTATCTACATTCACGTTTCTATCAGTGTGTTTCCAATCTTTAGGAGACTTATGGGCGTATAAAGATAGTATAGCTCTAGATAGTCTACCTTTTGAACTATAGGAAGATTTTCTTAGTGTATCTTTGTCAATTATAAACCTAGGGAAAGTATAATCTTTATTACTCTTTTCACTATTTAGAAAGTCTATATGTGTATTAATGTCGCCTGTATTGCTCAATAAATCATCTCTATGAAAAGAGTAATACCAAAAGTATTTTTTTAGAAAATCATAATTAGGATTGTTATTATCATAGAAATAATTTGCCAAAGTCAAATAAAAGTATCTGTATGGTATTAATTGAGGTCCTTTTAATCCTAGGGTGTTTTCAAAAAAATCAAAAGTTTTTAAGATAGAGGTTCTAGCTTTATTCCATACAGTTTCGATTTGTTCAGTTCTAATATCATTTAAGTATCGAGGAGTGATATTTCTAACGCCAGAATTTTCAATATTTTCACGTATCAATACAGCTATAATCTGTAAATAGTCAAAGTCATTAATTAGTAAAAAACGACTATTATTTATTAATCTGAAATTTTCGATTAAATCTCTTAAGTAGAACCCTTTACTATGTTCGGATTTCTCCTTAAAAGTTTTTGCTACTACAATGTCAAATATATCTAAAGGTTTTCCTGCTTGATTGATCCTTTCAAATATTTGGCATACCTCAGCTACTTCAATACCTTTAAGTTCGATGAAAGACAGTCGATAGTTATGAAGTACATCTTGAATTTTTCTTATCTCAACCCAATACGGATGATTGTAATTCTGTGAAACTTCTGGATGGTTTACTATTTTTTCAGAAGTACTAGAGTAGTTTTCTTTAATGTCCAACAGCTTCACGATTAAACCTTCGTCGAACCTTTTCTTTTTACCTATATTGGCTTTGTAGGCTCCTTCTTTGTCATCAATTTCGTTCCAATACAAGAATCGCTTTTTATAGCTTTCGTCATCTGTGTCGCTTTCACTCTCTATAGTCAAATCTACATATAAGGATGGGTCAAAATTCGGACGACCTTCAATTTCTCCTCCATATAAAGAAGTTAACAAAGAGGTGGTACGTTGTTGTCCATCTAATAAGTAGTGATATTCAGATCGTGAATGATTGCTTTCGGCTATTTTATGACCACCTATTTTACGATGATTGTGTAGTTTTGAGTCTGTTTTCCACACTAGAATACTTCCTAAGGGATAAAATTTATAGACACTGTCCCATAGCTTCTTTACATTATCTTGCTCCCAAACAACTTCACGTTGGAAGGTAGGAATTTGATAATTATTGTTTATTAGTTCATCTAAATAAGTGGCAATCGCTTTACTAGTAGGGTTTATTCGATCTGTTAAACTCATTGAGTTACCTTATATAATAGTAGTTTTGGAAATAATATAGTCGTTATTCAACTTCCTACTATAGTTTATTTTTTCTTAAGTAATACATGGTTTTTTAAATATTTTTGAGCAAAATAATGATCGAAGTTATTTAAGCCAAGTATTGACTAGCAAAGCATTTCAGCACTGATTATCGCGGATATACTTTATACAGCACAAAATCAAAGCCGCTTGGATAGGAGCGTTATCGTTTAGTCGGGAAGTCAACAAACCTTAGCGCCTGCCCCTGTGCTATTCAATATGGCAGCAAAAGCAGTATTAACTTCTTACCCTCAAATCATCGCTCTTACCCTTGCCATAATCCCACGTCCAATCACCAGTCTCACATAAATAATGGCAATGGCAAACAGCAATACGATTAATGCCCCACCACCAATAGCCAAGCTCGTCCACGGCACACTAAATTGTAGATTAAACCATTGAGTAATAGCAGCCCACGCACCCACGTTTGCGATAATGACCGCAAATACGGCTGCGCTAATACCAAGTACGCTTAGCTCTAGTATATTGAGCATATATAAGTCGCGCTTTTGCATACCCAGTAAGCGGAATGACGCGCTGTCCTTCATACGATCTTGCGAGGTAGACAGTAGCGAGCTAATCAGCACCATGACGCCAGTGAGTAGGGCAAGCAAGGTGAACACATAGACCAAGCGGCTCATTTGTACCACCAACTCTTGGATTTGCTGCGCGATGGCCGTACCGTCAATGGTGGTGACGGCTGGAAACTCACGTACCAGTTTGCCTTGTAGTTCTGGAATCTCATCGGCAGGTACATGCGCGGTGGCAAATTGAATCTGCGGTGCCGCCGCTAAAACCGATGGCTCGAATAGGAAGTAAAAGTAAGGACTAGGGCCTTGCTCAAAACGCGAGCGAATACTGGTAATTTGCCCAACGATTTCGATACCTTGTATATCAAAGCGAACCTGATCACCCATGTCGACATTTAGCAGGTCAGCTGCCGTATCTAAAATAGACAAGGGGACGACGTCTTGGTCTGGGTTTTGCTCGTTTTGACTATCGACAGGGGCATACAGCTGATTGTCTTCTACGGCATCAGTAATAAATTCCGTATCCATCACCGTATCGGCATAGCTTAAATTAAATACACGCGTGGGCTCATCAAAGCCATCAGCAGGCTCGATATCCTGTACAGGGACATCGTTCGCCGTGACCACACGCGAGCGAATGACCGGATAGTAGGTGACAGGTGCCTCAATGATCGTATCAATGGCGTCATGTTGATCGCTCTGTACATCGAGCAAAAATAAATTGGGCGCATCTTCAGGATAAGCGTTGATGAACTGGGCATTGATACTGTGATTGAGCGTGGTAATGAGGGTCAAAACCGCGACCGATAATGATAACGTCACAAAAAACAGCGCAGACTGATTGCCTTTGCGGGCAAGGTTATGGATAGCAATACGCTGCATCCAGCCGATACCAGAGCGTTTGGCAACCTTAGCCAGCAGCCACAACCAACCACGAGCCAATGCCCAAAATATCGCCACAAAACCAATTAATCCTATTAGCAACTGCGCGCCCAGTAGCCATGAGCCAACTTCATAAGCAAAAAACGCATACAGTCCTGCCAGCATTAGCCCATACCATAATAACGGTACGCGTCGATACCATTTCAGGTTTTGCGCAGGCGAGCTGACACCTTGATTGAGCAAGGTGGCAGGCTTGGTGGTGTTAAGGGTACTTAAACCGCGTTGGGCGATCAGTAGTGTCAGTACTAAAGCGATTACAGTGGTCTTAATCGCACTGATAGGATTGATGGCGAGGCCCACGTCTGGCGGCAAGATAGCGATCAGATACGGCTGGCCGACTTTGAGTAAGCCAAAACTTAAGACGATTGCGGCGACACAGGCGATGACAGCCGTGGCGACCAGTAGTTGATAGTAGCTGCGTTTGAGTGACGCTAGAGGCTCGCCCAACGCCAAGCGAATCGCATTGCTAGATTGCTGCTTGGTCACAAAAGCGGTAATGACACCGTACATCGCGACCGCTGATAATAAAAGCACGGCAATGACCAATAGCTTTAAAAACATCAACACATTGTCTGAGATATTTGAGATAGAGGTATCTGCCGATTTCGCGTCAGACAGCTCAATGTCAGGGTAATTGGTCAGTATTTGCGTCAGCGCGTCACGCTGCTGCGTCATGAGTTCAGGCTCACCTGCCATCTCGATACGGTAGTTTATGCGGCTACGCTGACCCAGTAAATTGGTGGCGGCTAGCGCGTCTTGTTGCATTAACACACGGCCACCAAAGCCAAATGCGGTCAGTGGGCGATCAGGCTCGGTCGTCAGTACATCACTGATGGTAAACTGCCCCTCACCAATGGTAATACGGTCACCAATGCTCGCGTTTAAGCTTTTCAGGACTTCAGGTGCGACGACCACATTGTCAGACGTGAGTTGTTGCCACAATGGCAGCCCTGAGGCCAGTTCTACTTTTCCGTACAGTGGATAAGAAGGGGAGACGGCTTTGACACGGGCAAGTAGCGTTTGCTCATCGGTCACAACCATCGCGCTAAATTGGTAATCAAACACCTTTTGGGTATCAGCGATGGTGTCTACTTGTGCCAATACCTCGCTTGGCCAATCTTGCTGACTGTTTAATATCAAATCACCACCGACCAGCGCCCGCTGATTGTCATTGATATAGCGATCGACAGATTGCTGAATAGAGTCAAGGGTGAGATAAGTGGCAAGCGATAGCGTCAACGTTAATAAAAACAACACGGGATATATCCAGCGTTGCCACCAGCTGCGGCTTAATGCTTGTGCGCCCAAATGACGCGCTAATACTTGGCTAATGATAGAATCAGAGCGACTGTCTATGGCTTGGTGATCTATTGGTTGGTTACTCATTAAGATACAACCCGTCCATCATGCATGGTAATGACGCGATCAGCCATTTCAGCGAGCGCGGGATCATGGGTCACGACAACCAATGCCGAACCGACTTGTTGGCGTAAGTCTAATAACAGTTGCATGACTTGATTGGCATTTTGTTCATCTAGATTGCCCGTTGGCTCATCAGCAAAGACAATCTTGGGGTGTGAAACTAGCGCACGGGCAACGGCTGTACGCTGCTGCTCACCGCCTGACAATTGATTGGGCAAACTGTCACGTCTGTGACCCAAATCGACCGCGTCAATCAGTTCAGTCACACGTTCCTTATTGGGACGTCTGGCAATATCGAGTGGGAAAGCAATGTTTTCCGCCACTGTCAATGTCGGCAATAAATGAAACGATTGAAACACAAAGCCCATGTCACGTTGACGGATGACGGCCAGCGCATCTTCATCAAGACGGCTTAACGTTTGCCCTGCCAGCTCAACTGAGCCACTATCAGGATAATCGAGTGCCGCAAGCAATCCTAGTAGTGTTGACTTACCAGAGCCCGATTTACCCATGATGACGACAAACTCGCCAGCGTTCACATATATGTCCACATCTTTAATAATAGAGAGGGTTTGTTCGCCGACTTGCACGGTTTTTGTGAGTTTTGAGGCGGTCAGTAAGGCGTCACTTTTGGTGTCTGATGTCGGTTTGGCGGCTTTAGTAGTATTTAATAAAGTCATTACAGGGTCTCAGTAGGCGTATTTTTGTGGCTGGCTCATTAGGGGCTGTGCAGTTAGGTCAATATAGAAAGGGTTCGAGAGACTGGGGTAAATTTTTGGTAGCCTCTGGCAGCAACGGCACAGCAAGCAAGAAAAATTTGTACCAGTTTCTCGTTATAATGTCGTGTGTGCATTTTATTTAGTATTGACTGTATTTGTATCAGCTGTTTTTAAGTTTTCGAGCGTCGGTTCTAAGATGGGCAAGATATTGTCATTGACGATGACCGTATAGCCTTCTTTAGTTGGATGAATGGCGTCCGCTTGGTTCAGTTCGGGATCACCGCCCACGCCTGCTAAAAAGAAAGGAATAAGCGTCACATTCATGTCTTCAGCGACACGAGGATAAATCGCTGCAAAAGACTGCACGTAGTCAGAGCCAAGGTTGTCATAAATTTGCATACCGCCCAAAATGACTTCGCTACCGTTGTCTTGCAAGCGTTCAATAGCGGTACGGATATTTGCCTCAACGGTAGCCACATCGATACCGCGCATCGCATCATTGGCACCAATGGTCAAAATCGTCACATCGGGCTTGGTTTGCAATACCCAATCCAAACGATTGACCAAGCCCGTACTGGTTTCTCCACTCAAACCTGAGTTGATGACTTTGGCATCTTTATAGCCCAGCTCTTGTAAACGTGTTTCTAACTGAGCAGGATAGTTGGCATCATTGGCTACCCCAAGACCTTCTGTCAGAGAGTCTCCAAGTGCCAATACAGTAATTGATGAATCAACTGGTTGGTTGACTGGTGCTGTGGTCTCAGTGGTGACTGGATTGGTCGTGGCTTGGGTATTTGTCGCTTGGATATCTGTATTTTGCGCATCAGCGGATTCAGAGTTTTTTTGGCAACCGCTAATAGCCATAACGACGGCCACCATAGCCACTACTGGTAAGCGGCGAGCGAAACGAGAAGATACATTCATAATCATGATTCTGTCCTATATACAATCAAACCAGTGTAGCAAAATAAGACAGTGACCAATATTACCCTAAGGTTATTTTATATGCGTTTTATGATGAAACCTTCTTACCATCGACCATTAAGGGGCGACTGACCATCCAAGCGATCACCACGTTGGCAATCATCAAAATCAACATAACAAAAAGTGGTATATCCCAATTGCCCGTTGCTTCATGTAGCCAGCCCGTTCCTAATGGCCCAAAAAACGCAATCAAGTAACCGACCGCTTGTGCCATACCAGACAGCTCGCTAGATTGGTTGGTGGTATAAGTCCGCAAAGAGAACAGCATCATGCTTAAAGTAAAAATCGCTGAGCAACCAATGCCCATCACGCCTGACCACAACCATGCCAGATCAGTTGATAAATAGCTGAGTCCCAACACACCAATCACGTTTAGCACCGCTGCAAATACAGCCAATGCCTGAATGGGGCGACCACGGTTAATCAGCCACGTTAAGCTTAAAATAGATATCGGTGCCATAAACTGAAACACCGAACCCATTTGTCCAGCTTGCACAGCTGATAACCCTTTACTGACCCAAATAGACGGTAAAAAACTGGCAACGGTATAAAATAACAAAGATTGTAGCCCCATAAAGACCGCGATTTGCCAAGCAAAAGGCGTACGCCACATCGATATTTCTGAAGATCCGATTGTTGGTAAGGCAACTGCTTGATGACTGGATGAGCCGAGATGCAGACGTAAAAATATCCAAATAACGATAGCAAATACGCCTAATAATGACCAGCCACCCAGCGCCCATTGCCAGCCTACCCATTCAGATAATGGCAGTACGACTCCCGCCACTATGCCCGCTGTTACCGTCATGGTTAAACTAAATAACCCTGTTATCAGAGGGATTTGCTTAGGCGTACGCTGTTTAATCACAGGGGCAGCCAAGGTATTGGCAAAACCGATAGCCAAGGTCAGCAATAATGTGCCAATTAAAAATCCAGACCACGTGGGAATAACAGTACGAATAATCATACCGATGGTCAATAATCCAATCATCGCAATGAGCGTATTTTCAAGCCCAAATCGCTTGCCAATCGTTGGTGAGATAAGTGCACCAATCGCAAAAGTTAGCATCGGTACTGCGCCCAGCCAGCCAATTTGAGTCTCAGAAATATTTAATGCCCCTTGTACCACTGGCGCAATAGAGCCAAGTGCAACAATAGGTGCGCGCATATTGGTGGCCAGTAAAATCATGGCACACAACACCAGCCAAAATGTGAAGCGTGAGGAGGGCAGTTTAGACAGAGATGCAGCACGCGAATGAGGGTTTGTTTGCACGTCAGCAGGTAATTTGGGTGAGATAGACATAGCAGTACGACTATTTATTAGAGTAAGAAAAAGTTATTAGAGTAAGAAAAAAGGCATATCACGAAACAGTGCCGAAGTATCGCCGCTTGAAAATAAGCGATAACACAAATAAAAATAGCGCCAATCCTTTTGAAGGACTAGACGCTATTATAGGAACAAATGTAAGAGAAAGGCCACCCATGTCTGGGAATAAATCAGCGTTTATACAGATTTGCCCAACTGAGCAGCTTTGAGGGCGTTTTCTTGCTGTTCAGAGATTATGGAATCGCATTTATTGGGATCGTTACCACAGAACGAGCAATTTTCATCGCCCATGAGTTTGGCGACACCGCCACACGATCCTCTAAGGGGCTTTTTTTTGACCATATAACCGATGCCCATAAACACAAAGAATAGGACGAACACGGCAAAGGTAATAGCAAGCATAGGTAGCAGTTGGCTAAGCATAGAGGAAACCTCAATTTTTAAAATAGGGCAGTTATCTTTAGGGTTAACTACATAATAGTATAGCAAATTTTTGCACGGCTCGTTGAGGCTTATCGTATGCGTTAAGGTGTTACCATTAAATGCTAAGGTTTTTTGTCGGCTCGTAACGCTTGCATTGCTGGAGTTTGCACCACTTGCCAATCATCAATACTATCATGAGAACCATCCATTTTTGCACCATCTGCCAATACGACAAACATCACAGCTAAGTCTTGTTCTTGAGCGACTTTCAGTGCCTTTTCATAAGGCATTGCCGTCAGCGCGGTTGCCCAAGCATCCGCCGCTGCGACCGAGTCTGCAGCAACAGTTACTGAGGGTGCACCGCCAGCGATAGGCTTACCAGTAGTAGGATCAATCGTGTGACTATAGCTTTGACTATCGAACACGACAGAATTACGATAATTGCCGGAAGTTGCCAGATGCATTTGATTGTTTGTATTGATAGGTTGGCGAATCGCTAATATCGTTTGGCGCTCGCTCACGGTACTGTCTTTGATAGGAGCATCAATAGCAATTTGCCACGGCTGTTGTTGATTCTTGACCCCAGAGGTCGCAATTTCACCGCCAATCTCGACCATATAATTGCGAATTTGGTACTTGTCTCTTAGGACGTCAGCGATGACATCGACCCCGTAACCTTTAGCGACTGCTGAAAAATCCAGACCGATACCGTCTTTGGTCTTATAGATCGTCTGGTCGTTTTGTACCACGCCTTCGAAATCTACCAAGGCTTTTGCTTGGGCAATTTCTATGTCGGTTGGTGGACGTTGTAAACGCTCGACGGTCATGGTACTCCCAAAACCCCACGTATCGACCAATGGCATGACGGTAGGATCAAACGCGCCGCCAGATTGCTTATAGACGATGCGAGAGACATCCAGCACGCGAGAAAAATCTGCATCGATAATGATGGGTGTGTCTTTACTCAACTGGTTGAATTTAGATATCGTTGAGTCTTTTTGATAGGTGGACATGCTGTCATTAATCTGTTGTAAGCGTTCATCTATCGACGCTTGTATCGCCGCTTCATCTGCATCTTCAGGCAGCTGATAACTGATATGATAGCTTGTACCCATTGTCTCACCGCTCAGATAATTGTAATCTGGTGTTTGCTGACAAGCACTGAGACTCACAGCGCTGGCAAGACCGATGCTAACAAATAGGGTAGGACGAATGAGGTTCGTAGCAAAAACAGAATACTTTGATGAGAAATACGTTGTCGTTTTCATAAGCTCGTTGCTGTAACAGAGGAGTGAGTGAGACGGTCATTAATTTGTGCCTATTTTACACCCCTTGTCACCAATAAGGCCAATCGTAAACGGCTTTGACTAGAGATTTGTAGTCTTGAGAGCTAGGGCGTGTCTTCAATTCACTCGATAGTCATCTAAATGGGCTAAAAATGGCTAAATCTTGCCAAACATCGTCAAATAGCTGATTAATATCCCGATATTATCTGCGCTATTTTTCTTGTTTGACAGCAATTTATCTCATTTTTATCACCATTTTTGAAATGAAGACACGCCCTAATAGCTATCTCAAAATAAAAAAAAGAGCCTCAATTGAGACTCTTTTTTATTTATACTTTTAAGTCTGCCTTCTATACTTAACCACCAAAGTCGTCAAGCATGATGTTTTCATCTTCCACACCGAGACTGTGTAACATGTCGATTACCGCCGCATTCATCATCGGTGGCCCACACATGTAATATTCACAGTCTTCAGGATTTGGATGGCCTTTTAGATACTCTTCTAGTAAGACGTTATGGATGAAGCCAGTATAGCCAGTCCAATTGTCTTCTGGTAGTGGATCAGACAAAGCCACATGCCATTCAAAGTTGTCAAACTCTTCTTGCAGTTGATCATAATCTTCAACGTAGAACATCTCACGAATAGAGCGAGCGCCGTACCAAAAGCTGATTTTGCGATTAGAGTTCAAGCGTTTGAGCTGATCAAAGATGTGTGAGCGCATTGGTGCCATACCAGCACCACCGCCGACGAAGATCATCTCCGCTTCAGTGTCTTTGGCAAAGAATTCTCCATAAGGACCTGATACGGTGACTTTATCACCGGGTTTTAAGCTAAATGTCCAAGAAGACATCTTACCTGGTGGAATGCTGTCAGGGCCACGTGGTGGTGGACTGGCAATACGAATATTAAACTTGATGAGGCCTTTTTCTTCTGGGTAGTTGGCCATTGAGTAAGCACGAATAACAGGCTCATCAACTTTTGAGACATATTTGAAAATACCAAACTTTTCCCAATCTTCTCTATACTCTTCGGCAACATCAAAATCTTTGTAATGCACTTCATGCGGCGGCGCTTCTAACTGCACATAACCACCAGCGCGGAAATTGACTTCTTCGCCTTCTGGAATTTTAAGTACCAATTCTTTAATAAAGGTGGCAACGTTATCGTTAGAGACAACCTCACATTCCCACTTTTGTACATCAAAAAACTCAGGGTCAATCTCGATTTTCATGTCTTGCTTAACCGCTACCTGACAAGCTAAGCGCATGTGATTACGGATTTCGCCTTGAGTAAAATAACCTTCTTCGGTGGGCAGGATAGAACCGCCACCTTCAATAACGCGGCAACGACACTGCGCACAAGTACCACCGCCACCACAGGCAGAAGATAAAAAGATACCTTCGCCTGCGAGTGTTTGCAGTAGCTTACCGCCTGCTGGTGTCACGACGTCATTATCGGGATTATCATTGATATGGATGGTAACATCACCTGAACTGACCAGTCTTGAGCGCGCCGCCAAAATAATGGCGACAAGGCCCATGATGATCAAGGTAAACATAGCAACGCCACCAATCGCCGTAGCATAATCCATGATATGTATCCTTAATCTATGGAGTAGGGGTGCAAAAAAACGTCATTGCGTTTTTTTTGAACCCCTACCGAATAAATGAATTAAATAGGTCAAATCGCTAAATAGTTTTTAAGTTTAGCGGTTTAAATTGACATACCGCCAAAAGACATAAAGCCAAGCGACATCAGACCAACCGTAATAAAGGTGATACCAAGACCTCGCAGCGGTGCTGGAATATCTGAGTATTTTAGCTTTTCACGAATACCGGCCAATGCGGTGATAGCCAGCGCCCAACCAAAACCTGCGCCCACACCATAAACCACTGATTCACCAAAGTTATAGTCACGTTCAACCATAAATAGTACGCCACCTAAGATGGCACAGTTTACGGTGATCAATGGCAAGAATACACCAAGGGCGTTATATAAAGCTGGCACAAACTTGTCCAAAAACATCTCTAGAATCTGTACAGTGGCTGCAATTAAGCCAATATAACTGAGCAATCCTAAAAAGCTCAAATCGATATCAGGGAAGCCGGCCCATGCCAGCGCCCCATCTTTTAGGATGAACTGAAACAGTAGATTGTTGAGTGGAACGGTAATGGCCATAACGACGATAACGGCAACCCCAAGACCAATGGCAGTTGAAACTTTTTTGGATACGGCCAAAAAAGTACACATGCCTAAGAAATAGGCAAGTGCCATGTTCTCAATAAAGACTGAGGTTATAAATAAACTAACATAATGTCCCATTAGTGACCGCCTCCATGTGCCATGCCTTTAGACTGCGGCTTCATTACAAATTCAGCTTCTTCAACCTGTTCTGGTTTCCAGATACGAACGATTGCAATGAATAAACCAATAATAAAAAACGCTGATGGTGGCAATAGTAATAGACCATTTGGTAAATACCAACCGCCATCGGTCACAGGTTGTAGGATAGTAATACCAAACCAAGTACCAGCGCCCAATAGCTCGCGAATAGTCGCTACGAACAACAGCACCGCAGAGTAACCAAGGCCGTTACCAATACCATCTAAAAAACTTGGAATCGGCGGATTACTCATCGCAAATGCTTCGGCACGGCCCATGACGATACAGTTGGTGATGATCAAGCCAACAAAGACAGATAGCCCTTTACTCACGTCATAAGCAACTGCTTTTAGTACCTGATCGACTAAGATAACCAAAGAGGCAATAATAGTCATCTGCACAATAATACGAATGCTTGATGGAATTTGCTTACGGATAATTGAGATAAAAAAGCTTGAAAACGCCGTCACTAGTGTCAATGCCACAGACATGACAAGTGCATTTGACATGCTGGTTGTGACTGCCAGCGCCGAACAGATACCCAAGATTTGTAGAGCAATGGGATTGTTATCAAAAATAGGCGAGGTTAAAATACTTTTTGTGTCAGCCATGTTATGCCTCCTTGCCGTTTGCTACTGGGAGCGTGGCTGCCAGTTCGGTTTTAGGTTGAGCTGCTGGTTTGGTTGATTGGTTTGCTTGCGTATCAGCACTCTCAAGCGTTTGACCGCTCTCTTTACGTAACGAGTCTAAATAAGGCTTGTAACCTTGATCACCCAACCAAAACTGAATCATATTGCTTACGCCGCGACCAGTAAGCGTCGCACCACTGATACCATCGACCCAATTCTCTTTTGGCGTACCTGCTTTGGTCACACCAGTCGCAACATTACCTTCTGCATCATAAGAGTGGATGCCACTCCACTTCGCCCGCCACTCTGGCTCTTCGATACGAGCGCCAAGACCGGGGGTCTCTTTATGCTCATAAAAACTGATACCTCTGATGGTATTCATATCACTTTCTAGCGTTAAGAAACCGTAAATCGTGCCCCATAGACCATAGCCCTGAATCGGCAGCACAACCATTTCAGGTTTGCCTGCTTCATCATTTTTCACATAGACTTTGGCATATTTTGGCTTACGACCAATACCAGCAGGGTCGTTTTCGCCTAAGTCTTCACTTAGGGCTGCATTCTTAGTGGCTTGGCTGGCATCATACGCATTGCGGTCAGGAATACCTGCTTCAAGTAGCGCATTATCATCGACATAGCTGCCATTGTTCAAATCAACGATTTCGACATCAAAGTCTTTAAAACGTTCGGCAACATCTTCAGCAGTATCAGATTCAGCATCATACATGTCCGCAGCAATCAAAATATTTTTGTTGCGGTCCAAGCGAGCATTTTCGACTTGTGCTGGCTTTAGACCAACTGCCACTGCTGAGACCAACACTGAACACACCAAGCATAGCGTCAAGGCCACACTAACGGTTTTCGCATTATTACTTTTGGGCTTGGACATAACGAACCCTCCGAGCTGTTTGGCGTTTGATGTTTGCTTGGGTCACAAAGTAATCAAACAATGGGGCAAATAAGTTGGCAAATAGAATGGCCAACATGATACCTTCTGGGAAAGCGGGGTTGATTACTCGAATCAATACCGTCATAAAACCAATCAAAATACCATAAGCCCAGCGACCTTTATTGGTATGCGCCGCTGAAACTGGGTCGGTTGCCATAAAGACAGCACCGAATGCGAAGCCACCGATAACCAAATGCCAATAAAACGGCAAGTTCATCATCATATTGTCATCAGAGCCAATCATATTAAAGATGAGAGAGGTGGCAACAAGACCAACCACACAACCTCCCATGATTCGCCATGAAGCAATGCGCGTCCATAGTAAGACCGCCGCACCCATCAAGATCGCCAACGTAGATACTTCACCGATACTGCCCTGCATATTGCCTAAGAATGCATCACCCCACGTAATGGCATTACCATACACGTCAACAAAGTCTTGAGGAACCACACCTAGCGCCGCAAGGCCAAGAGGCGTCGCACCTGAAAACCCATCAACCGCTGTCCATACTGAGTCACCAGACATGTACGCTGGATACGCAAAGTATAAGAAAGCACGACCCGATAGGGCAGGGTTAAGGAAGTTTTTGCCTGTGCCGCCAAATACTTCTTTGGCAACCACTACCCCAAAGATGATACCTAAGGCCACTTGCCATAACGGGATATCTGGTGGTAAACATAGCGCAAATAGTACCGAGGTCACAAAGAAACCTTCGTTGACTTCATGTCCGCGTACCACAGCAAAGATAATCTCACAGAGAATACCCACAGCGAAGGTCACTATATAGATAGGCAAAAACTGCATGGCTCCATAGACAAAGCTCGCCCAAATACTATCTGGATTGTAGCCTGCCATGCTAGTGATGACCGTACGCCAACCTTCAGGCTGCAAGCCTAGCGTTGCAATCGCGGTGAGTGCTTGGTGACCGATGTTGTACATGCCCCAAAACATTGCTGGGAATGTACATAGCCATACCGTAATCATAATACGCTTTAGGTCAATACCATCACGCACATGTGATGAGGCGTATGTGGTTGAGCTTGGTTGACGCAAAAACGTATCAAACATCTCAAAGATGGCGTAGTATTTTTCGTGTTTGCCACCTTTGGTGAAAGACGGCTCCATACGATCGAACATATTGTGTAAAAATTTCATCGTGGTTAGCCCTCCAGCTCAATGCGCGTCAAGTTATCGCGCAAAATATCACCGAATTCATATTTGCCAGGAGATACGAAGGTGCATAATGCTAAATCTTCTTCGTCCAATTCGAGTACGCCCAAATCAACAGCGCTAAGGATGTCTTCGACGATCAATGCCCGTAATAACTGTGTTGGCAGATAGTCTTGTGGCATGACCTCTTCATAAACTCCGATAGGCACCATCGCGCGCGGTGAGCCATTGCTGGTTGTGGTGAAGTTGTATTTTTTGCCACCAAAGAAGTGCGAGATATAGATAGGCAATTTAGAGAAACGGTTTTTACCTGGACTAAAGAAGTGAAACGCAGGGCGCTCACGACCTTCAGGCAGCACACTCAATTGATTATGAAAGCGACCAAGATAAGCAATATTGTCAAATACTTTGCGACCAGACAATACCGAACCTGAGATAATACGATTCTCGCCCGCAGCCAATTGACCTTTCGTTAAGGCGGTAATGTCAGCACCGCGCTCGGTCATGACCAAATGCGGGTTAGTGACGGCAGGCCCTGCTAAGCTAATCATACGACGCGTATACAACCGACCTGTGGTAAATAACTGACCAATCGCAATCACGTCTTGATAACCAATCGTCCATACGCTTACACCGCGCATGATTGGATGCAAAAAGTGAATGTGCGTACCTGCCAGACCAGCGGGATGTTTACCAGCAAAGCTATGGTACTCAGTGACATTATTAGCAGCAGTTTTTGCAACTGGCGTCAACTGGGTATCACCATGATGGCAGACAAAGGTCTTGGGGCTGAGCGTCGATAGTACGGCAAGTCCGTCATTGAATGCTTGCAACTGCTCATTAATCAGCAGCATCGGATCAAAAGCCAATGGGTTGGTATCCATCGCTGTGACAAAGATGGCATGCGGACGAGCGCCAATTTCTGGAGCGCGACTAAAAGGGCGTGTGCGAAACGCAGTCCATTCGCCAGAAGCAAGTAGCTGGGTTTCAACGACTTTAGAATCTAGGTCAGCAAGCTGCTGGGAGTCATAGCGCTCAAAGTCTACTTCTTCACCGTTTGGGTCAACCGCAATCACAAGACTTTCGAACACACGACGTTCACCGCGTTTGATCGCGATGACTTTACCAGCAGCAGGCGCAGTATAAATAACGCCGACCCGTTTTTTGTCTTCAAATACGGGCTGACCTTTGGCTACGATGTCACCTTCTTTGACATTCATTGTGGGTTTCATACCCACATAATCATAGCCAACAACTGCTACATGTGTCGGTTGGTGCTCAGATATCTCGCGGGAGGGTTCACCGGTGATGGGCAAATCCAAACCTTTTTTGATGGTAATCATAAGCGAAAACTTAGTCCATAGTCTAAAACGATACCAGACATCCTGTTTGGTATATCGGTAGCATGAACATCTGCGTCATTCAATAAATCCCTCACACATCACATCCTATAGTAGGATAGTGATAAAGGATTTCTGAAAATAACACATGAACATAACTACTAGTAAGAGTATTAACGCTGACCTTAGACTCCTTAACAACACGTTAATGTCTTATTCGAATTACCAAAGTGGCGACTGGCTACCAAGGTGTATGTAAAAACTATCCGATCAAAATCAATTGCTAAAGCGGTTAGCTAGAAGTGATGACTCTAAAAACAAACAGTTTTATCATACGTTTCATTAAAAATTACAACTTGTAATACCAGTACAATTGACCGCCTTTATTGGTTAAGTATCATAAAAACAGATACTCAACTGAGTAAAAATGCAGCCAAGTTTTAATCTATTTAAGATAGACGGTAAACTGGTTAAGAGACAAACTGGCTGACCAATATAGAATAAGCAACATTCATTTATTCTGCATTGCTATAAGCGCCAGTAATGACGGTTCTAAATAGTTAGCTAATGATAGAGACATGATAAAAACGTGAAGAAAGGTATCTAATTAGAGTTGGGTGTTGCAGAGTAGACTCTTCAAAGGCTACCAGTTGAGATTTCTAATATAACCTTTCTTAGCAATACGTTAGCCAACATCATAGTGATGCAGTTGGCGGTTGCCCGATTCATCCTGACTGCTACGCTTTTACTTTAGTCACGAATGATTTAAGTAAAAGCGCATGGTTACTATCACATAGAAACAAATAAAAATTTACCTAGGATTATACGCTAAATTGACCTAAAATTGCCAGTCAGTAATTGAATTTACCTAATGTTGCTAGTATTTAAATACACTAAAACTTATGGTTATGATTGCTTATCCTATATTGTCATTCGTTGCTATTGCAGTGGTCAAGCAGATTTTTAGTCCGTCATTGGTGATGATATATCTGTCTATATTTTAATTCGCTTTTTGAGTGATATTTTTTTATCATTGTCTGATGTTTCAACGTTTAATTGTCTCAGTTTGTTTAATATTTTGCTTTATAAGGAATGCTATATGTGTGCTGTGCCCGTCATTATCCCGGCTATTGATTTAAAAGATGGTAAATGTGTACGTTTAAAACAAGGCCGTATGGAAGATGATACGGTGTTTTCTGATGATCCAGTCGCCATGGCAGCACGCTGGGTAGATGAAGGGGCACGTCGGCTACATTTGGTGGATTTGAATGGCGCGTTTGATGGTGTGCCTGTACACAGACAAGTGGTTCAGGAGATTGCCAAAGCTTACCCGAACTTGCCGATTCAATTGGGCGGCGGTGTGCGTGATATGAACACCATTGAGCAATACATTACCGCTGGTCTGACTTATATCATTATTGGCACAAAAGCGGTTGAAGACCCTAACTTTGTCGCTGAAGCTTGCCGCGAATTTGCAGGGCATATCATCGTGGGTATTGATGCCAAGGATGGTATGGTTGCCACTCATGGTTGGGCGAATGTTACTGATACCAAAGCGACCGAGCTTGCCAAGCGTTTTGCTGATGTAGGCGTGTCTTCTATCGTTTATACGGATATTGCTCGTGACGGTATGATGCAAGGCGTCAATGTCGAGCAAACCGTTAACTTAGCTCGCGAAGGCGGTTTGCCAGTGATTGCTTCAGGCGGTGTGACGGACATGAAAGATATTGAACTACTCAAACCTTATGGTGATTGTATCGAAGGTATTATTACCGGCCGTGCGATCTATGAAGGCACGTTAAATTTGGGCGAGGCTCAAGTCTATTTGGACAGCTAATAATAATTGAAAATTTAGAGCGTGTCCTCAAACTGAACAATAGCGACTAAATGGGTTAAAAATGAGGGCATGCCCTAGTAACGAGAAATCAGCAATAAAATTCGTAAAAAACGCGAAGGATGCTTATGGCTACCTACTTTGACCACTTAATACGACGCAGTTTTTTAAAAGCGTTGGGTCATATGCTGTTGGTAATAAGCGTCATTTGCACGTGGCCAGTTTATGCTGCTGAAGAAGTTACGGGCATAACGCCTGCCTTAGGGGTAGAGAGTACAGAAAATGAGGTGGCGGATGATCCTGTTGTATCAGACGGTGAAGTCGTCGTGCCCTCAGCACCATTGCCTGAGGCAGATCCACCACCAGTCATCACTGGTCAAAGCACCAATAATGCCCAGATTGAAACCACGCCTACCCCACAAAAAGACAATGACATTCGTCAACGTATCAATGGTATCTTTTCTGAAATCGAAGGTTTGCAAGCTGTCAATGTGAGCGTCACCCAAGGGGTCGTTACCTTAACAGGAGAGACGCCAAACGAGAAAAAAGCACAACAAGCTATCAATCTAACCAATCGTCTGACCGACGTGGTCACCGTCGAAGATCGCATTGATCGTACTCTAGATGTACAAGACAATGTCACGACTGTCTATCAAGGGTTAATGGTGCAAGCTAAAACGCTTATTAAAGCTTTGCCACTACTGTTGGTTGGTCTGGTGATATTTGCACTGGTGACGTGGTTTGGTAGTTGGTTGTCGAACCGCAAGAAAATGTGGCAACGCCTAACGCCAAATCCATTTGTCGCTGAACTGCTGTCACAAACCGTTAAAGTCATTTTTATTATTTTTGGTCTTATACTAGCACTGAGTTTAATCGGGGCAGAAACCATTTTAGGCACGTTGCTTGGCGGTGCAGGTGTTATCGGTATCGCCGTTGGTTTTGCGGTCAAAGACACCATCGAAAATTATATTGCTTCCCTCATGCTCAGCATTCGCCAGCCGTTTCGCGCGCGCGACCATATTGTGATTAATGGGCAGGAGGGTATTGTGGTACGTCTGACTTCACGAGCGACAATATTGATGACTTTAGATGGCAATCAGCTCCGTATTCCTAATGCGGAGGTCTTTAAGGGCACTATTCTAAATTACACCAAAAACCCCGAACGCCGCTTCACCTTTGAATTGGGTGTGGATACCAACGACGATCCGTTAGCCGCCATCAAAGTTGGCATTGATGCAATACATACATTGGAGTTTGTTTTAGATGAGCCAAAAGCATCTGCCGCCATCACCAATGTTGGCGATTCCAATATTATCCTAGAATTTCAAATCTGGGTGGATCAATCAAAAACAGATTTTGGGAAAGCGCGTAGTATTGCCATTCGCGAAACCAAGCATGCGCTAGAAAATGCAGGCTTTAGCTTACCAGAACCCATTTATCGACTACGTTTTAACAAAAAACTCGAAAAAGCATTTGAGCATATGCAGGGTAGCTTGCATACCAGTAGTGCTACTGCTCACAAGCCAAGCGTTTCAGTCGCTCCTACGATTATCCATGACGATCGGGATGAAGACCATCGTATTGACGATAAAGACAAGCAACAGGCAAAAGCTCGAGCCAAACATATTTTGCAAGGGCATGATGCCAAAGAAATCTTGGATGCGCGTCCTAACGATAAATTAATGGAAAAAGTTGAGCAAGAAATCGCAGAAAGCTCAGATGAGACTGATTTATTAAATAGTAATAGTCCACAAGAATAATTCGTAAGACTATACTAAAAAAATGGGCATAAAAAATGCAGTGAAACGTGTCTCTAATCCTTATTCAAATACGAGACATTTTTTATGCAAATGAAACATCTCATTATATTCGCATTGGTTGGCATAGTGGCGTTATTGGGTTTTAACCTTATCAACGGTATTCAGCATGATAAAAATAGAGAAATGGCCGTTGATGGCGTTAACTCTGAGCAATCGATGGCCAGCACAGCGGCATCTGATACAGATAAGGCAGTAAGTGGTTCAGAAAATATCGCGAGCAAACCACTTGGCGAACAGCCTAAAGCCATCTTGGATGATGCTACTGCCAAGATTGATCAGGCGCAGCAAGCCGATCAAGCACGGTTGGCACAAGTGAATAGTGAAACACAATAAAAATACGCCCATAAAAAAAGGCTAACGTCGACGTTAGCCTTTTTTATTGTTTTAAGGTTTTAGCTAAAGCTAGCTTTTCTTACTGGTGTTTCTACTACGACTATTTCTCTTAGCAGGGCTTTTCTTAGCTTGCCCCTTTTTGGTTTGATTCATCTCACTAGATTGCAGCTTTTCTTTCAAATCAAAGTCAATTTGTAGCAGATCCATGTTCACGCCAGCTACTTTTACTTTGACCAAATCGCCAAGTCCGAATAATGTGCCTTTGTCTTTACCGATAAGCTGCTGTTGCTGCTCATCATAAACAAAGAAGTCATCACCGACGTTTGAGATGTGGACCAAACCATCAATATATAAGTCAGTCAGGGTGACAAATAGACCAAAGTTAGTAACCGTGGTTACCACACCTTCGAAATCTTCACCGACATGATCTGTCATATAATGGCACTTGAGCCAAGACTCTACATAGCGCGATGCTTTTTCTGCACGGCGTTCTGTATCGGACGTTTGCGTACCAGCGCCTTCAAGAGAGAAGTCCATGACTGGTTGCTTGCTATTCGTCACTTTTGCTTTGATCGCACGATGCAGCATCAAATCGGGATAACGGCGAATAGGCGAGGTAAAGTGGCTATATTCGTCATAAGCCAAACCGAAGTGACCGATATTGTCAGGTGCATAATTTGCTTGCATCATTGAGCGCAGTAGCATGCTATGGATGCTAATCGCATCAGGTCGGTCTTTCGTTGCTTCAATAATTCGCTGATAATCCGCTTGCGTTGGATTCTCTTCTGGGAATGGCAAACCGAAGTTTTTTGCATATTCATGAATACGCATCGATTTTTCGCCATCAGGCTTATCGTGGTTACGATATAAGACTGGTAGCTCATGTTTTAGGGCAAAATTCGCCGCACAAGTATTGGCCAGTAGCATACATTCTTCGATAAGCTTCTGAGAATCACCGCGAGTACGCGGTAAAATAGCGTCGATACCACCTTTTTCATTAAACTTGATGTATGTCTCGACCGTTTCAAACTCCATCGCATGGCGCTCTTCACGTTTTTTAACGAGGAGCTCATACAGCTGGTACAAGGTATCGACTGATTTTTTGACGTCTTTGTTACCAGTTAATGAAGTAGGGACACTCTTGTCTTCTGGATTATCAAGATAAGCATTTACCTGGTTATAGGTTAAGCGTGCTTGCGAGTGCATCATTGCAGGATAAAACTCATATCCTGTGACTTTGCCTGCCCGTGATATTTTGATATCAGCCACCATACACAAGCGGTCACGATCAGGGTTTAATGAGCATAGACCGTTAGAGAGTACTTCAGGCAACATAGGAATCACGCGATGCGGGAAATAGACTGACGTACCACGTTCATAGGCATCTTGGTCAAGCGGTGAGTTTGGGGTGACATAATAACTCACATCAGCAATCGCTACCAAGACACGATAGTTACCACCAGAACGTTTTTCAGCAAAAACAGCATCATCAAAGTCACGCGCATCTTCACCATCGATAGTAACGAGTGGTAAGTCACGCAGATCCTTGCGACCTTTTAAGTCTTTTTCGGTGGGTTCTTGATAGCCGTTGGCCTGCTCAAGGGCTGCTTCACTAAAATCTGATGGAATATCATAATTGAGCAGGGTAGTTTCAATAATCAGTTCGCGATCATTATCATTAGACAATACTTCAGTGATTTTGCCCGTTGCAAACTCATGCTGGTTTGGCCAATCAATGATGTCCACCTTGACAGGAGAGCCTTGCTTAGCGTTTAGGGCTTGGACATTGTCTTCAGTAACCGTAATCGGTTGGTGGTTATTTGGACTGCCAAGTTCGACACAATAACCATCCTCATCACGAGCAAGTGTCCCAATGAAGTTGTCTTGACGACGTTCAACGACATCGACAATACGACCTTCAGTACGACCACGGTTATCTGTTGACGTACCAACGGCTTCCACTGTATCGCCATTAAACACCCAACGCATTTGTTTTTCATGCAAGAATAAATCTGGCATATCGCTTAACAAGACAAAACCAAAGCCTTTAGGATGTGCAGAGACTGTGCCGGTGACGACATCTTGCGTGGTCACTGTGCGATAGCGATAAGGGCGGCCATCGCGATTGACTTGTCCATCACGCGCCATTGCTTTTAGGCGATTGCCTAACGCATCAAACTGGTCTGAGTCATCAATATTAAAGGCTTTTGCCAATTGTTGATGCGTGACTTCACCATTCTCAGTAATCGTGCTGAGTATCAGCTCACGACTAGGGATAGGATTGTCATATCTTTTTGCCTCACTTGAGGCGTTTGGATCGTTCCAACTCATAAATTACCATATCTATTTTTAAAATTATTAATAAGGACTATCTTAACACGAACGACATTGCAATATCTTGCGTCAATTGTCTTATGTGTATTCGGTAGCATGGGATTGTCGCCTTTAACAGGCAAAAACCATCAGAACAAATCAAATATCAACATCGACCGCACTTGATTTATTGGTTATCTTTTTACTGTCTATCTCTTTGGACACTTCTAGTACCGTCGTTTGGTTAGACTTATCGAGATATTTTTGGGCTTTATCAACCTCAGTAGTCAACGTATTGACTGTCTGTTTCATGTTCTCTAACGCTTCAATTTTATAATTGCTGATCATATCCATCGTATCATATACATTATTGAAGGCGTTTTGTAATTTATCAAGCTCAATACTGCTACTGGTTGCTTGTTCATGAATCTCACCAGATTGGCGTTTAAGCATGGCTGAGGTTGATTCAATCAAACTGCTGGTGGTTTTATTCAACGCCGTAATCTGATCCAGTACTAGCTTTTGATTGGTCATGGCTTGGGCAACGACAACGGCTGTACGCAATGCAGAAATAGTGGTCGTGGTCGCACGATCCACACCTTTAATCAGCTCTAGATTGTTGCGGCGAATGGTATCAAGTGCCAAATACCCTTGCACGTTGACCGCCAACTGTGTCAAAAAATCGGTATTCTTTTGACGCACATAGAACAACATCTCTTCTTTAATGATACGCGCTTTTTCAGGATCCGTCGCTTCTATGGCATAGACCTTTTGCTCTAATTGCTCGTCAATTTTTTTGCCCACATAGACATATTGACGAATAGACTGCATCAACTCCCACATATTGATTTTTTCTTGCTCAATCATGGCATTATCTTTGAGCAGCTCGTCCTTACCATTATATAGACTGGTCACGACAGCATTGATATGCGATTGAGCCGACTCATATTGACGGAAATAATCTTGTACTTTATTACCAAAAGGAATGAGGCCAAACAACTTACGTGAGCTGGTGAGTTCTTTTTTACTTGGATCCAAATCTTCGACAATCCCGCGCAGCTCCGTCAGTGACTTGGCGATAGGAGAGTTATCAAATAAGCTGTCATTCAAGCTTTTCGCTGGTAAATCGAGCATACGATTAGATACTTGCGCCGATTCACGAATCTCTTTCGTCCCTAGATTATGAATAGATTGCACATTTTGCTGAAACTCAGGGCTATGCACGGAGTTGGTAATCACATGATCGACAAAAGCATCAACTTTGGCATCAAGCTCTGGAATTTGGCTTTCATCCAACTTGACCATCTGATCTGCTTCACTTTTTTGTATTTCTTTCACAGGTTCAGGCGCGGTCAAAGAAATACTAGGAGTACTGGCGTTTTCTGGTGGGGTCAATTCTTGCATGAAATTTCCTATAATATTTAAAATAGAAGGTATTTTGGATCAACGACAATGTGGCTTGATAACTATATAAGAGTAAATCGTAATAAAAGTAAACCGTAAATAATCATTCATAATGAACCATTTTTTATACGTAGTTTTTTATTTGAGTCTTATTTTGATAGTGCCAATCAAGCGCAGCTGACCTTTAGACTAACTTGTAATCAAATGGTTGAGAAGGTTGGTTTTGTAAAATAGCGTCAGCCAATTATATTTCGCTAAAAACATTCAAAAAACACATATGTCAGTTCAAATAATAAAAAACCATCAATATCCCGCAGCATATTGATGGTTAAGAGTATAAATATAGAACAATAACAGCCACAACTAACTGATAATCTAAAATGCCGATTATTTTTTCTTAGTTGGCCCAAGCAGCATACCCATTTGACGACCTTCCATCTTAGGGTACTGTTCGACGTTTGAGATATCAGCCGTATCTTCAATGATACGATCAAGTTGTTTACGCCCAATGTCTTGGTGCGCCATTTCACGTCCACGGAAGCGGATGCTAATTTTAACTTTGTCTTGATCTTCCAAGAAGCTCACGATTTTTCTCAGTTTCACCTGATAATCGGCTTCTTCGGTACTAGGGCGTAGCTTCATCTCTTTGAGCTGAGTCTGCTTCTGGTTTTTCTTAGCTTCTTTGGCCTTTTGCTTTTGATCATAGAGGAAATGCTTATAATCCATGATCTTACATACTGGCGGCTTGGCTTCAGGAACTAATTCGACCAAATCTAGATTGTCTTCACGTGCCGCTTTCATCGCGGTATCGATATCGACCACGCCCATTTGTTCGCCATCTTCTTTAACGAGACGGACTTCTTTGGCACTGATATCTTCGTTAATGTTCAAACGGTTCGACTGTTTAATAGGTATTACTCCTCATCTGTTTTTGGGGTCTGTCGGCCTTTCTCAGCGACAGCGGTCTGTACTAATGTAATAAATTCAGAAACACTCATCACCCCGAGGTTCTCACCTTCACGGGTTCGGACATTGACACTGCCCGATTCGACTTCTTTATCCCCTAATACTAGCATATAGGGAATACGTTCTAATGTTTTCTCTCGTATCTTAAATCCAATCTTTTCGTTACGCAAGTCACTAACAGCGCGAATACCTGCATTTTTTAGTTCACTCACCACATTTTCGCAGGCATTGCCTTGTTTGTCAGTGATATTCATGACCGCTACTTGCTGCGGCGCGAGCCATACTGGCATCCAACCCGCATAGTTTTCAATGAGTATACCGATGAAGCGCTCGAATGAACCCAAGATCGCACGGTGCAACATAATAGGCACTTCGCGCTCATTTTGTTCATTGACGAATTCTGCATCAAGGCGTTCAGGCATGTTTGGATCAACCTGAATCGTACCGCACTGCCAAACACGCCCTAAAGAATCCTTGAGACTAAATTCGATTTTCGGGCCATAGAATGCACCTTCTCCTGGGAGATAATCCCAATCAAGACCAGAGCTATCAAGAGCATCGGACAGTGCTTTTTCTGCAAAATCCCAAGACTCATCACTACCAACGCGTTTTTCAGGGCGAGTAGAGAGCTTCATGATAATGTTATCAAAACCAAAGTCTTCATAAACAGCAAGGGTCAGCTTAATAAAATCAGCCACTTCTTGCTGAATTTGCGCTTGAGTACAGAAAATATGTGCATCATCTTGAGTGAAACCACGTACTCGCATCAGGCCATGCAGTGAGCCTGACGGTTCGTTACGATGACAAGAGCCAAACTCTGCCATACGTAATGGCAAATCACGGTAAGACTTTAAGCCTTGGTTAAAGACTTGCACGTGGCAAGGACAGTTCATCGGCTTTACCGCATAATCACGGTTTTCACTAGAGGTCGTAAACATATTGGTCGCATAATTGCCCCAATGTCCAGAACGCTCCCATAAGCTACGATCAACGATTTGTGGCGTTTTGATTTCTTCATAGCCATTATCGTATTGTACTTTACGCATATATTGCTCAAGTACTTGATAAATCGTCCAGCCGTTTGCATGCCAAAAAACCATACCTGGCGCTTGTTCTTGCATATGAAACAGATTGAGCGCTTTACCGATCTTACGATGGTCACGTTTTTCAGCTTCTTCAATACGCTGGATATACGCTTTTAGATCTTTCTTATCCGCCCATGCTGTACCATAAATACGTTGTAGCTGTTCATTTTTGGCATCACCGCGCCAATAAGCGCCAGACATCTTAGTCAGTTTAAATACTTTTAGAAATCGTGTATTTGGTACGTGCGGGCCACGGCACATATCGACATATTCTTGATGATGATAAAGACCAAAGGCTTCCTCACCCGGCATATCGTTAATCAATTTAAGCTTATAATCTTCATTACGTGACTGAAATATCTCAATCGCTTCAGCGCGCGGCGTCATTTTTTTAATCACGTCATAATCTTGCTTTATCAGCGCCATCATGCGCTTTTCGATTGCTTCCATGTGCTCAGGTGTGAAGGGCGTCTCACTAAAAATATCATAATAAAATCCGTCATCAATAACAGGGCCAATCACCATTTTTACATCAGGATATAGCTGTTTAACAGCATGACCCAATAGATGAGCACAGGAGTGGCGAATGATATCAACACCGTCAGCATCTTTTGGTGTTACGATTTCGACCTTAGCATCAGCAATAATAGGGTCGTGCGCATCTACCAAATGTCCGTTCACGCGCCCAGCAACCGTTGCTTTAGCAAGCCCTGTCCCAATACTTTGCGCCACTTCCATGACTGTGGTATTGCCTTCGAAGTTTTTTACGCTACCATCGGGTAAAGTAATCGCTACCATAATATATTCGCCTGTTTTTGGGTCCGTTGGCAGTGATGATTGCAACCATCAATCATATAACTGTGAGACCACATCAATTTATTCAATCATTGTGATATGTTGTAAAAATACGTGCATGCCTTTTCTTCTCTAATATAATCTGCATACAACCTTAAGAACCAACCAATGATAACAGCTGATTGAATTTTGATAAGGGTCAGTATTTTACCTTTATAGGAGAAATCCAATAGTAGAGAATAGAAACAACGTTATAATAGCAAAAATAGTCTATGAACACTAGATAGTAAGGGGCAGGACAACAGCTATCGCTATCTACTTGGTAATTTCTCTATCGAGTAATTTAGATAGTCTTATATAGGTATCCTAGTTAGCGATGTCAAGAGTCTAGAGGACATGATAGTTGTTATATTTTAGAAAAAAGCTGGTAATGACATTCAAAACTTAGCGACGTTAACTATCAAAAAGTAGCCAATGACGGCTATCAACTACTATGTCATCGTCATCAAAAATATGTCATCAAATTTTCAAACTAAGTATCGATACGCTCTAATTTAGTCAGTGCATGGTTACGATAATAAGTATCGTTGCGTACATTAAAACCCATTTTTTGCCAAAAGCTATTGCCAATGTCATTAGTTTGAAAAATAAACAAACCTACTTTGCTTATTGTTAAAGCTTTCATTTGATCTAATACCATCTCCACCAATCTCTGAGCGATGCTTTGATTGCGATAATCTTGATGTACTACGGTATGGTAGATATAGCCACGGCGGCCATCTTGACCTGCAAGGATGACCCCAACAATTTGTTGGTTTTCTTCCGCGACAAAACTTAGCGTTGGATTGCGCTGTAACATACGAGCGATACCTTGCTGAGAATCGTCTACATCATTTAACCCCATACCTGGAGTACTGATCCATAATTGATATACATCAGCATAATCAGCAATCTTCATTTCGCGAATATCCATCTTATCTTTCCTTAAGGCAAGTGAATTACCTAATAAGCACTCTATGGTCTATGCAAGTACTTTACTATGTCATACAAAACAGCTAAAAAATTATAGAATAAATGTATTTAAAATTATTTTGATATAGTCCTTGACCCTCATCTAAAACCACGTATAATGCCACCCAGTCGGAAGGGAGCAGCATTAGGGGTTATAGATAGATTATATCTATGCAAACTAATTTAGCTAACCCAGTTTTAACCTACCTTCTCATAGCGAGAAAAAAAGTTAAAACCAGTTAAAAATATTTCTTGACTTACTAAATAAAGCGTCTATAATACGCACCTCATTAAGGCAAAGCAGTTAGTAAAGAGTGATTGATCACTTATAATTAGCC
>NZ_CAJHBU010000020.1 GCF_904846715.1 Psychrobacter vallis | reverse complement strand
GATCTTGAGTTTAAAGTCTATGTTGTAACGCATAAAAATACCCCATAAGTTGTGTCCAACTTATGGGGGTCAGTTCACAATGGGGTGTTTTTATTTGCCTTGAAAATAACATTATGAAAAACAAAATATTAGTCACGGGCGGTGCTGGATATATTGGCTCTCACACCTGTATTGCACTGCATGAAGCAGGTTACGATATTGTCGTGTACGATAACCTATCCAATAGTAGTAAAGAGGCTATTAATCGAGTCTCTACTCTCATTGGCCAACCTATTGAGTTTGTCAAAGGTGATATCCGAGATGCTGAGTCATTAAAACAAGTGTTTTCTGCACATCAGTTCTTTGGTGTCATTCACTTTGCAGGCTTAAAGGCCGTTGGCGAGTCGGTTGCCAAGCCGTTGTTGTACTATAATAATAACGTCAGTGGCACTATTACTTTACTAGAAGTCATGGCATCCCATGGTGTCAAAAACCTAATCTTTTCATCTTCTGCGACTGTTTATGGTGATCCAGAAACGCTACCTATTGATGAAAAATCGAAGCGTTCTTGCACCAATCCTTATGGACAAAGTAAGCTTACGGTTGAGCATATCTTAGAAGACCTAGCAGTATCGGATGCTAGCTGGAGTCTAATAGCTTTAAGGTATTTTAATCCAGTAGGAGCGCATCCATCAGGGCAAATTGGAGAAGATCCTAACGATATTCCAAATAACTTAATGCCCTATATCTCGCAAGTCGCAGTTGGTAAACTTGATAAACTCAATATTTTTGGTAATGACTATCCTACTGTAGATGGAACAGGTGTGCGTGACTTTATCCATGTCACTGATTTGGCGCAAGGGCATGTGGCAGCGCTGAATTATTTAGAAGGACAGTCCCATTCAGAAAAAAACAGTGTAGAGAAAAAACCCTCAATAGGTTTCTTACCTATTAATTTAGGGTCTGGTAAAGGTACCTCTGTATTAGAACTAGTGAGTGCTTTTACTGTGATAACTGGGAAAAATATCCCTTATCAGTTTGCCGATCGCCGTGCAGGTGATATTGCCAGCTGCTATGCTAGTGCTGACAAAGCAAAAGCATTATTAGAATGGGAAGCCAAACTATCAATTAGTGATGTGTGTCAAGATACTTGGCGTTGGCAGAGTATGAATCCCCAAGGCTACAATATTTCTTAATATTTTTTAAATTATTACTGTTCGCCAATTACTTTTGTCTAACCTATTTTCTTAATATAGCCCTAACTTTATGAAAAAAATTACTCACGCGGTCATCCCTGTTGCAGGCTTCGGTACTCGTATGTTGCCATTGTCTAAATCAGTGCCCAAAGAGCTGCTGCCACTTGGCAATCGTCCAGCCATTCATTATGTGGTCGAAGAGGCGATTGCTGCCGGCATCAAGCATATTGTCTTGGTCGGTCATGCGCAAAAAAGCGCAATTGAAAATTATTTCGATATCAATGCTGAATTGGACAACCAACTGCGTCATAAAGGCAAGGACGAGCTGGCGGATAGCCTGAACTGGCTGCCAAAGGATGTGACGGTATCGATGATACGTCAAGGTAAAGCCTTAGGTTTGGGTCATGCGGTACTGGCTTCGCGCCCCATCATTGGTGAACATGACTTTGCCGTATTATTGCCTGATGTCGTGCTTGACCCTTTTACTAATGATATGACTGTTAATAATTTGGCCTTTATGATTGACGCTTTTACCAAAGACAACCATTCACAAATATTGGTAAATAAAGTGGCAGATGAGGATGTACATAAATACGGCATCGCCCAATTACACGAAGAGTTTAGTGCTACCAGTGCTTTTGAAGATCAAGCAGAGGTGAATATTAGCTTTAAAGTCGCAGGTTTTGTAGAAAAGCCGAGTTTAGCCGATGCACCTTCGAAACTGGCCGTGGTAGGCCGCTATGTGTTTAGCAATCAAATCTTTGATTATTTGGCCAATACTATCGCCTCTGTTGGTGGCGAAATACAGTTAACCGATGCCATTGATGCACTGATCAGTGAGTATGGCGTTAACGTAACGACCATGCGCGGTGACAGCTATGATGCAGGTGATATGCGTTCGTATATGCAAGCCTTTATCTATTTTGCCGAGCAGCAATTAAAAGATGATGAGTAGCTGATGGACGCGATCAAGGGCAAAACGGCATTTAACAATGCTCGTAGTTCTAAATATTGGCAGCAATTGCAAACGCTTGCGACGCAGCCATGGTCACTGGCAGATTTGTTTGCGCAAGATGATAACCGCGCGACACGCTTTAGCACGAAAGCTGGAGCACTGTATATGGACTACAGTAAGCAGTGTCTTGATGAGGAAGTGTTGGTAAATCTATTGCAGCTAGCAGAGAGCTGTGAGGTATCGAGACGAATTGATGCGCTCATGCAAGGTGCTATGGTCAATACGAGTGAGCAGCGTGCCGCGCTACATACGGCGCTGCGTCTACCGGAAACAGCAAGGTTAAACGTTGATGGTCAAGACGTGGTGGCTGATGTTCATCACAGTCTGATGCAAGTGGCCAGATTGTCCGAGCGAGTACGTCATGGTACATGGCGCGGCTTTTCAGGAAAAGCCATTACCGATGTGGTTAATATTGGGGTAGGTGGATCTGATCTTGGGCCACTGATGGCGACGACTGCGCTGGATGAATGGGCAGATACCGAAATTGCAGTGCACTTTGTCTCTAACATGGATGGCACTCAGCTTGATAATTTACTCAAGCATCTAAATCCTGAAACAACCTTATTTATTATCTCGTCCAAATCTTTTGGCACAGTGGATACTTTATCCAATGCTAAAACGGCATTATCATGGTTACTTGCCACTGCCAAACTGCGGGCGGGTACTGAAGACAGCGTATTGCGCCGGCACTTTATCGGTATTTCAGCCAATAGTGAGAAAATGAGCGCGTGGGGTATTCATCCTGAGCATCAGCTGCAGCTTTGGGAGTGGGTCGGTGGCCGCTTCTCATTATGGTCAGCGATTGGGCTGGCGATAGCCATCCGAATTGGTATGCCCAAGTTCAAGGCGCTATTGAGCGGTGCTCATAGTATGGATGAGCATTTTTCTGAGGCTGATTTTGCAGACAATTTACCGGTATTGTTGGGGCTAATTGCCGTTTGGAACAGTACCTTTTTACAGGTGAATGCGCACACAGTGTTGCCTTACGATGGTCGTTTAAGTTATTTGCCGAGCTACTTAACACAGCTGGAGATGGAGAGTAACGGTAAGTCGGTTACCCAGCATGGCGATGACATTGACTACGACACTTGTCCAATTTTATGGGGTGAAATTGGTTCAAACGCTCAGCATGCATTTTATCAATTACTACATCAAGGCACGCAGCAGGTGTCTTGCGACTTTATCGCTTGTGTACGTCGTTACAGTGATAATGTAAAAAACGCGCCATTACAGCAGCAGCATGAGCTGTCTTTGGCCAACTGTTTGGCGCAAAGTCGCGTATTGGCTTTTGGTAATACAGCGATTGCAAAAATAGCTGATGCCAAAGTGGATGCTGATGCAGACAAATATAAGTATTATCGTGGCAATCAGCCGTCAACCACCGTACTAATCGATGAACTCACTCCTCATAGTTTGGGAGCGCTGATTGCGCTCTACGAGCATAAAGTCTATGTGATGGCCAGCATTTGGGACATCAATCCGTTTGACCAATGGGGCGTTGAAATGGGCAAGCAGATGGCAGAATCTGTGCATCACGCCATGCAGCACGGCAATAGTGGCCAATTTGATACTTCTACTGAACAGCTGTTACAGTACATTAAAAAGCTGTCTTAAGAGGCTGCTGATCGGTTAATAATGTTAAAAGGCGAATCCATGAGTACCGATGCAAATTACGAATCTACCTCTGAATATAAAAATAATTCTGCACTAAATCAGCTTAGCAGTGCTTCTATTTGTGTGCTTGTTGGTCATAGTATTGAAGCTATTACCAGTGCTGTGGTGCTGGCGAGCTTGGGCCAGCGTGTCCACTTGTATGCAGATAGGCAGGCATTGGCGCAGCACATACAGCAGTATGGTTTTGAGCATCATTTGCAAGCATTATGGCAAATGTATGAGCAGCAGCAGCTTATTGTGAGTCATGATTTACCAGATAGTGCCGACAAGCTTATACACCGCTATGAAGCAGTGAATCATGATGCCAGTCATAATATTAACCGTGACATTGGTCATAGTCACAATATCGATGAACAAAAAACAGTGGCGCTTTACTGGCTGTTTTTAAACAGTATCAAGTCCGTTTGGATGGAGGACAGCTGGATCACGGCGTTTAATCACAGTCATCAGCAAGCATTACCGCTAATTATGAGCGATATTGAGCAACTGGGACATGTTTCAACATTGGCGCAGCGTTTGCAGCGTGCTTGGGTATATTATGTACCCTTTGTGTTCCTGAAAGATGGTGATGCTTATAGCTCGATGTTGAATCCTTCATTGTGGTTGCTTGGCGAAAAGACGCCGAATAGTAGCCAACATCTAGAGATACTGAACCCTTTAATGCAGCAAGCGCATGCCACTCATTATGCTGATATTGCAACGATAGAATTTGCCCGTAGTAGTATTATGGCTATGCTCGCGACGCGTGTGAGCTTCATGAATGAGATGTCACGCTTGGCGGATAGCCAACAGGTTGATATCAGCCAAGTAAGCCGTATTATGGGATTAGACGAGCGGGTTGGCAGTAGTTACCTGCAAGCTGGATGGGGATTTGGCGGTGATACTTTGCCAACTGAGTTGACCAAATTACAGCAGTCGAGCCAAACGCACAGTTTAGATATGCCGCTACTACAAGCTAGCATGCATATCAATGAAGACCAAAAAGAGCTGATATTTCGTAAATTTTGGCAGTATTTTGATGGCTTTATTGACCATAAAACGGTCATGATTTGGGGCGGAAGTTATAAAGCGGGATCTGGACGTACTGCTGGCTCAGCCATTCATCCATTATTGGCGCTACTATGGTCTTATGACATTCGTACTTTGGTGTATAGTGATAAAGCACAGACTGAACTGGCCATGCTGTATGAGTCGCAGCCATTGTTTGAACTGATTAATAGTCCTTATCAGCAGCTTCATGAAGCCCAAGCAATTTTTATTATAAGCTGGTCACCAAGAGATCAGCTAGATATTACTAAGATCAATGAGCAAGCAATGCCAATGTTCGATGCGCAAAATACATTGACACGACCGCAAATCGAGCGCTTAGTAGGTGATTATATAGGGATCGGTCGCTCTAAATAACGGTTGAATGTTCAACACGCCCTATATAATCCTAAGCTGGTATAGCACCTTGTAATGCTAGCCATTGCTGAATTTCTTGGGTTTTGGTTGCCAATAATTGCTCATCACCGCGACTTTCGATATTCAATCTGATGAGCGGTTCAGTATTGGACGCCCGTAAATTAAAGCGCCATTCACCAAAGTTGAGACTTAAGCCATCCAGTGTCGATTTGCTTGGGTTTTGTATACTAAATTTCTCTTCAATAGCGCTTATGATCGTCGTTGCATCATGGGTTGTTAGGTGAAAGTTTAGCTCACCTGAGCTGGGATACGCTTGAATATAACCTGTGACCAATTCTGATAAGGTTTTGCCAGTGATTGACAACAGCTCAATGGTCAATAACCATGGAATCATGCCACTGTCACAATAGAAGAAATCGCGAAAATAATGATGGGCTGACATCTCGCCACCATATACTGCGCCTGACTCACGCATCACTTGCTTGATAAAAGAGTGTCCAGACTTACTGATGACTGCCTTACCATTATGGTCTGCAATCACAGCCTCAGTATTGTATATCACACGTGGGTCATAGACGATTGCCTCGTTTGGATACTTGTTCAGAAACGCCTGCGCGAGCATACCCACGATATAGCTACCATCAATAAACTCACCGTTTTCATCAAATAAGAAACAACGGTCAAAATCGCCATCAAACGCAATACCAAGGTCTGCATTGTTTTCTAGTACTGCCTGCTGGGTTGTGAGTCTATTGGCTTCGATCATTGGATTAGGAATGCCATTGGGGAAGCTACCATCAGGGGTATGGTGCAGTGTGATTGCCTCAAGTGGCGCGCCAGCTTGTATCAGCCTGTCGATTAATAAATCAACCACAGGGCCAGCGCTGCCATTGCCTGAGTTAATCACCAGTGTGAGCGGTTTGAGTTTATCCATGTCGATAAAAGTCATCACATGCTTAATATAAGCGTTTTTGTCCGTCAATAATTGCAACTTCCCTGATTGGTTATCATTGATGAATTGTCCAGACTCCGCCAGCGCCTGAATCTCTGCTAAACCATCATCTGCACTGATGGGTTTTGAGTGTTCTTTGACCAGTTTTAAGCCATTATAATTAATAGGGTTATGGCTGGCGGTCACTTCGATACCGCCCAATGCATGATAATGACTGGTGGCAAAATACACCTCTTCTGTCCCAGTCATGCCCAAATCAATCACATCAACGCCCGCGTCTATCATACCTTTGATAGCTGCTTGTTTTAATGGCTCACTTGAATGACGAATATCACTGCCGATAACGATAGCAGACTGCAGATTTTCCATATCATCACAGGCTTGACTCGCAATGGATGCCTGATAACGCTGAAATAAAATCTGGGCAAAGGCACGCCCGATACGGTAAGCAATGTGTTCATCAAGATTGACCCCAAGCTCGCCGCGAATATCGTAAGCTTTAAAAGAATCGATAACAATAGGATCAAACTCAGTGGCCGGTTGATAGCTGTTGGTCGCAGAAGTGGACATAATAATAAAATTCCTTGCGCGTGAGCAGTGATAAAATAAAAAAGTAAATAGGGCGAGGATACGCCAAACTGTGTTCAATGATACACTAACTATTCAATGAATAAAGCCAATGCAGATAAAGCGCATGTAGATAGTGACAGCATAAATCTGTGCTGAGTTATTCTTCATTTTTAAACACTAAATCAAATGATAAAAAAACTATAAGAGCATCCCCTATGAGTACGTTAGACACCGAAATCAAAGCCCCTGAACCTGTGCAAGGGTTGCCGGACGCAAGTGGTCAATTTGAGGATCTTTTGGCACTCATGGCACGTCTACGGGCTGATTGTCCATGGGATAAAAAACAAACCAATCATAGCTTAATTCCGTATGCCATTGAAGAAGCTTATGAATTGGGCGAGGCGGTGCAAAGTGATGATGACGAGGATATCAAAGGCGAGCTTGGTGATGTGCTGCTACAAGTCATTTTTCATTGTCAAATGTATGCGGAACAAGGTCGCTTCGATATTAATGATGTCATTACTACCTTGCAGGAAAAACTGGTTCGTCGTCATCCCCATGTATTTGAAACAGAAACCCTCAAAGATGACGCAGCGGTAAAAGAGCGCTGGGATGAGATTAAAGCGGAGGAGAAGCAAGCCCGTGAGGTACGTGGTAAACCAACGCGTCGTTTGGACAGTATCAAAGCGGGCAGTGCGCTTATGCAAGCACAAGATGTACAGAAACAAGCATCAAAACTTGGGTTTGATTGGGAGGGTATCAGCGGCGCCTTTGATAAGCTCGATGAAGAGATTAATGAGCTAAAAGCTGAGCTGGCAGATACATCCAAAGCGGACATCAAGGCCAATATCCGAGAAATAGAAAAAGAGCTGGGCGATTGTATGTTTGCGTTGGTCAACGTTGCCCGTAAATTGAACCTCGATGCTGAAACCGCCACACTGACTTGTGTGCATAAGTTTAAATCACGTTTTGGTTACATTGAAGCGCAGTTAGCTGAGGTCGGCAAGCGCCTAGAAGATAGCGACATAACAGAGATGGATGCACTGTGGGAAGCGGCTAAACGACATGAACGTTCACAATAAATACTCGTTTGCTGGCTTAATAACGAACGCCGTTTGCTGCCTAGTATTGGTTATTGCTGTGCTTAATAACGCTAATGCAGCCCCATGTTTTGACAACCCGCAACGCGCCTATGAGTATTTATTAGCACAAGAAAAATCAGCCATACAAGCCCGTGATCAAAAAATGATTAATATCAATCGTGCCAGTGAAGGCGAGCTGGTGTCATTGCATGGTATTGGCAGCAGTAAGGCGCAAGCAATCATTTTGTATCGTGAGATGTTTGGCGATTTTAAAACGGTTGATGAGCTAGCCAAGGTCAAAGGTATAGGCGCAAAAACCATTGAGAAAAATAGAGGACGGTTAAGTGTGCAAGATTAATAATGAGATTTTGCATTAATTAACGCTAGTATTGATAAAATAGCATGTAAGTAAGTGTCATAACACACCCAGCACGCCCAAAATTTGTTAAACTAGCAGGTACATCCGCCTGATAAACGCTGTGTTCGTCAGAGGTGGTCAAAGAATACCGGCGAGGAGTAGATGCATGGCCGAGCGTGCCGCCAAGCAGTTAGAACTGAATAAATCTGAATTACCCAATTCCATTACTGAAGTGATTGCCACATTGACCCGAGCTGGCTTTGATGCCTATATCGTCGGGGGCGGTGTGCGTGATACCTTATTGGGTCTGCGTCCAAAAGACTTTGACGCTGTCACTGATGCCAAGCCGCATGAAATAAAAGATGTCTTTGGTAAGCGCTGCCGTATTATCGGTCGCCGCTTTCAGTTAGCGCATGTGTATTCAGGACGAGAATTGATTGAAGTTGCTACTTTCCGTGGTCCGCCAACCAGTGATGCCAATACCAATCAAGACGGCATGATCTTGCGTGATAACGTCTGGGGTGACATCAAACAAGACTTTTCTCGCCGTGATTTTTCCATCAACGCTCTCTATTATCAGCCGCTCAAAGGCGTGGTTCATGATTTTTGCGGTGCGCTCGAAGACATTGATAATAAAATCATTCGCCTCTTGGGTAATGCGCCCGTTCGTATAGAAGAAGATCCAGTACGATTGTTGCGAGCTTTACGTTTTAAAGCCAAGTTGGGTTTTGAATTTGATGACGCCTTGTCCGAGCAATTTCATGATGGTAATTGGGCATTACTTGAGCAAATATCCCCGCATCGTCTCTATGATGAGACGCAAAAAATGTTCACGGGTGGCTATTTGGTACCGCTGTTACCACTATTGTTTGAGTCTGGCGCAATTGATAGTTTAGTCATTTATCCACCGTCTGAACCAAGTGCTTTGGTGAATCAAGTAGCGATCAATACTGACAAACGTATTGCGGCAGGCAAAAGTATCAATCCTGCGTTCTTTTATGCCGCGCTATTGTGGGAAAATTATCTGCACCAATTGGCAAAAGCCAAAAAACGCAATATGCCGTTCGCAGAAGCGCAAATGCATGCCGCCAGCAAAGTTATCGACCGTCAACGTATCAAAACAGCGATTCCCAAATTTGCTGAGCAATTTATCCGTGATATTTGGGTGCTACAGCCGAAACTTGCAGCGCCGCGTAGTAAACAAATTGTCCAGCTCTCTGAGCATCCGCGTTTCCGTGCAGGGTTTGATTTTTTATTACTGCGTGAACAGTGCGGTGATGCCGAGCATCCATTGTCAGAGTCAACCAATGATATGGGCGATTGGTGGCAGACGTATCAAACGCTGTCTGAGCAAGAGCAGCAGCAAGCCATTAATGATTTTGACGAAAATATTCGCCGCGGTGCTTATAAACAAGGATCAGGGTCACGTGGACGCAGCCGTAATCGTCAAAATCCAGAGTCCATTCCTGCTGATGAGTCAGTATCTAATCAACACAATACCAAGCATAGCAAAACCAATGGTATGACTGAAAAAGGTGTGAATAATCAGACAATGGTAAATGATTCATCAAATATCCCATCACGTCGCCGCCGTGCAGCAAATCAAGCCACACCGGCTAAGCAACAATCTAATGGCAGTAAAGGTAACGACACGCAGCAGCAAGTAACACAAGACAGCAATGAGCTTCTCCAGTTACAGCAGTTGTCTCTTGCTAATAGCCGTAATCAAGCGTCAAACAAACGCCATAACGCTAAGCCTGCACCGTTATTTGTCATAGAACACGAAAAAGTCGTGCCGCCATTACAAAAACAGCTGTCAGATGCCGAAAATCATAGACGTATCGAAGCACCTGTGCAGAAAAAACCAGCAACCAAGCTGGCAGCAACTGAAAAAGAAGCACCGCATCAGTCGCCAAAAGCTGAGGTTAAAAGCAATCGTTCAAGTAGTGTCAAGCCATCTAAAGTCAGTCATTCAGAGATTGAGCCGCCACCAACAACGAGCGCGCACGCTACTCGTTCGGTAGCAAGGTCGCCTGCGCTAGTGAGCATGAATAATGAGCCGATTCCGCATAAGCGTCGCCGCCGTCAACCTACTGTAGACAACACAAGCAGTGTAGAGACTCAAGCAATTGACAATAGCGATCAAACGATTGAAAAGTATACGAAAAAAGCGCCAAAATCAACCGCTGGCTCTACTGGTAAAGCGAATAATCAAGCTAAAAATACGGCTGAGCATGAGGCAACCGTGAAAGCTGCTGCGCCTGCCAAAGCTAAAAAATCCACCAAAGCAAAGTCGGTTGAAAGCAATCAAGTGACCAATAGTCCAGTGATAGCCAGTACGGTGAATGACAATAAAGGCCCTGTACCATCAAAGCGTCGTCGCCGCCAGCCCAGTACGGATAATGCTTAATCGTGCTTAGTCTTAATCGTATTTAATAATGACAGCAGCGATTGAGTGTGGATTTTACATAAAGTGATTACTATGCCATGTTCAGCATTGACAGCAATACCAAACCTAGCAGTATGAAGACAAATTTTAATGCAGATAACAGTCGGGCTGCTACATGGGTTAGCTGCTATGTGGGCTTGGGCAGCAATCTAATGAACGAGTTGGGTTCACCTTCCGAGCATATAGCGCGCGCCCTTGCCAGCATGCAAGAGTATGGCCAAATACGTGAGCTTCAAGCCTCTTCATTTTATGCATCAGCGCCTATGGGGCCACAAGACCAGCCAGATTTCGTCAATGCGGTGGCTGGTTTTCAGACGACATTGACCCCATTTACACTACTGGCATATTGCCAACAGTTGGAAGCGTTGGCTAAGCGGGCACGTATACGACGTTGGGGTGAGCGTAGTCTGGATGTCGATATTTTACTGTATGGCGACTTACAAATGACAGATCCCCAGCTGACCATACCGCATGCTGGGCTATCTGAGCGTAATTTTGTATTGATACCATTACGAGAATTAACGCCAACACTGACGGTTGCAGGAATACCAATAGTGGACTATCCACAGAGTAATGATTGGACAGGCTTAACATTATTATCATGTGACTGATGGTTTTTTCGTTACCGTTAAGCCAATGGTTAGCGAAAGTGATAGTTAGTGACAATTAAAAGCATTGCAGATTAATAGAGAGTGATATGACAACGTTATCTACTTTAAATAAATTTAAAAAAGACGGTATCAAATTTACTTGTTTGACGTGTTATGACTCAATGTTTGCACGGATGATGGATAAAGCGCAAATTGATACCATTTTGATTGGCGATAGCTTGGGCATGGTCGTACAAGGTCATGATTCAACGCTACCAGTGACAGTCAATGACATGGCTTATCACACTGCCAATATTGCCCGTAGTAATAAGCACGCTTTGATTTTGGCTGATTTACCATTTATGAGTTATGTGACGTTGCCAGAAGCCGTTATCAATAGTCGGCAATTGATGCAAGCTGGCGCGCATGTGATTAAAGTCGAGGGTGGCAGTGAACTTTGTGAGTTAATCACCATATTGGCGCAGGCAGGTACGCCAACTTGTGTGCATCTTGGTCTGACACCGCAATCTGTCAATGTCTTTGGTGGTTACAAAATCCAAGGACGCGGTGATGAAGCGGCTGAGAAGCTACTGATGGATGCCAAGGCTGTCGTCGCTGCTGGTGCCGCGCTGTTGGTGTTAGAATGTGTACCAGCTGAACTTGCAAAAGCCGTGACGGCAGCTGTAGCAGTGCCTGTGATAGGCATTGGTGCTGGTGCAGATACCGACGGTCAAGTGCTGGTCATGCATGACATGCTGGGCATGGCTCACGGCCGCGTACCGCGTTTTGTACATGATTTTTTGACTGATGAGCGTAACAGCGCTGGCAGTATTGAAGGGGCGTTTGCACTGTATCAGCAGTCCGTACGTGAAGGCACATTCCCAACAGAACAGCACCAATTTAGTTAGTTTTATTCAAGATTTTAAATAGAAGAATACTCAACAATGCCTATTATTTATCATGATATCTCAGCCTTACAAACGGCCTTACAGTCTTATCGTGGTCATCAAAATGACAGTCAGGTTGGTTTAAAGCGTATTGCGCTAGTGCCAACGATGGGCAATCTGCATGATGGTCATCTTGAGCTGGTAAAAATTGCCAAACAGCAGGTAGATATCGTGGTGGTCAGTATCTTTGTCAATCCTACTCAATTTGGGGTTGGCGAAGATTTTGATAGCTATCCTCGTACACTGGATGAGGATGTCACAAAGCTGGCCACTGTGGAGGCAGACTATGTTTTTGCCCCCAATATCGACGAGATGTATCCAGTCTTGCCGCCACCGACCTCTGTACTCGCTGGTGCTATCACGGCTCAATTGTGTGGTCAATCGCGTGCTGGACATTTTGACGGTGTTGGTATTGTCGTCTCCAAATTGTTTAACATCGTTCAGCCTGACATTGCTGTTTTTGGGCAAAAAGACTATCAGCAACTCGCTATTATCAAGCAGTTGGTGCGTGACTTAAGTTATCCTATTCAAATCATTGGTGCACCTATCGTCCGTGCTGCTGATGGATTGGCACTATCCTCACGCAATCAGTATTTGAATGCGGCTGAACGCGAGATAGCACCTGTACTCCATAGAGAGCTGCAATATCTGGTACAGAAACTAGAAAGCAACGATCAGCGTGAGCAGGATTTTGAGTCGTTACTGGCAGAAACACATCAGCGTATTACCGAGGCGGGTTTCATTATTGATTATTTAGCAATAAAAACGGATGAGTTAGAAGCTGTCGCTAATAATGCTACAGCCTCCACCGTAGGACATAAAAATTTAATTGTTTTGGTTGCTGCTTGGCTAGGACGTGCACGTTTATTGGACAACCAATTAGTGACGGTGAATCAATCATTTTGATGCAGTGATTTGCTGGATGCAATGGACTAGGATGGATGAATCATGGATGTAAATCAGGATAAAAGCAACGACCAAGAGGCGCAGATAGTGGATAAATCAGCAATGGATAAGCTGAGTATTCTAGTGGTATCTGGTCTTTCAGGATCAGGTAAAACGTCAGTATTGAATATATTAGAAGATCTGGGGTATTACTCCATTGATAATCTACCGCTGTCCCTATTGCCCAACGCCGCGCACAAATTGGTTAACGAAAGTGGTATTCGCCGTATTGCACTCGGTGTGGATATCCGAACGCCACGCGCGGATTTGTCCAACTTTGTAGAAATGCATGAATCTCTAAAAGCAACTTATGGCGAACATGCCGTAAAAATTGTGTATGTAACCGCGCAAAACAGTACGTTGATAGCACGTTTTAATGCGACTCGCCGTGTCCATCCGCTGATGTTGCAGGACACCGATAGTGATCATGCTAAGCATATTGCTTTTAACCTACCCGCTGCAATCAAAAAAGAGGTGGAGCTATTAGAGCCAGTCGCTAATCACGCCGATATCAGAATGGATACCAGCAATCTGAATATTCATCAGTTAAAAGACAAGTTGCGTGAATACGTTGGTGTGAATAATCAGATTGTCATCAACCTGCTGTCTTTTGGCTTTAAATATGGCAGCCCTATGGATGCCGATTTTGTATTTGATGTGAGAATTTTACCAAATCCACATTGGAATCCTGAGCTGCGTAATGCAACAGGTCTTGATGCAGAGGTTGTAACATTCTTTGCAGATTGTCCAGAAGTGTCTGAGATGACGGATGATATCGAGCGATTCTTGATGCGTTGGCTACCAGAGTTTTTGCACAATAATCGTCATACGGTGACGGTGGCGATAGGCTGTACGGGTGGTAAACATCGCTCAGTATTTATCGCTGATAACTTACAACGTCGCCTCGCCGATACGATGCCACAAGGCATAAAAGTGCTGGCGAAGCATCGCGAAAAAAGTCGTTGGTAGCTGTTAACAAACAACAAATTTGATTTATTCTATTACTTATTATTTTGGAAAGTTTTTATGATTGACTGGTCAGAACAGGACATGCGCGTCTCGCGTACGGAACTCAAAAAATCCCATGAGCGCTTGCAACAGTTGTCGATTCCGCTTGCCAACTTATCAAAAAAGCAGCTAAAAGCCCTGCCAGCCAGCGATTATTTTATGGCAGAGTTGATGGCACTGGCTGATATTACCAGCGCCAATGCGCGTAATCGCCAAACCAAGCGTGTCGGCAAACTTATTAGCGAAGAAAATCGCCATGAACTGGTAAAAGCGTTGTTTGATGCGGTTTTTCCAAAAGAGCAAATCTCAAAAATAGAAAGTTGGTATGGGCGTTTAAATATCGATGATGAAGGGACACTCAAACAATTCGTCAAACAATACAAAGCCTCTGAGCACCATAGCATGTATCAATTGCTATTGTGGATTGAGTACGCCAAACACACGCAAGATGATGAGCTGATGGCAGAGGCCAAAGAAGACTTGGCAAGTTATATTCGTGAAGTGGCTATCTTATCGCAGTTAAAAAAATAGTAATCTCAATTCTAAAAGATATGATTCGCATGGTCAGTCGCGCCTCATAATATTGTGTATCCATTTTATTTGGTATTGACTATATAATCGATAACAAACAAAAAAGCCAATCATCGAATGATTGGCTTTTTTGATATATAAATACATCCTGCATCAGTACTGTTTGAATTATTTCTTTTCAGCGCGTGCTTTATCGACCAAATAATCCACAACTTTAGGCACTTTTGCACTTTCACCCGTTACAACGTATTTGCCTTGTACGACCACGGCTGGTACGCCAGAGAGCTGGTAACGCTTAGCACCTGCTTGTGAACGGCCAATCTTTGTACCAACAGCAAATGAGTTATAAAGACTGTTGAATTTTTTCTCATTCACACCTTTTGTTGCATACCATTTGCTCAATGAAGATTGATCAAATAGTTTTTTGCCGTCTTTGTGAATGGCATCAAACAATGCGTCATGCGTTTTGCTTTCAAACCCTAGTAGCTGAGCGGCATAAAAACCACGAGCGTTGGCTTCCCAAACAGGGTTTAGCGCGGCTGGAGTCTTAAAAAATGCAACGTCTTTGTCCTTGGTTTTTGCCCATTTTTCCATGTGTGGATTCAGAACATTACAATGCGGGCAACCATACCAAAAAAACTCACGAACAATGATAGCATCACCGCTAATTTTTTCTGGATTGTCTAGCACGCGATAGTCTTTGCCAGCGACATAATCGGCCGCTTGTGCGCCCATAGTGGAAAGTCCAATGGCCATAGCCAGACCAGTCAGTGTGATGACACGTTTCATACTTTATCCTTGAGGTGTGAAGACTTAGGGTTCATTAGGGTATTTCTGTATCTATGGTTTTGAAGACATAGTTTTTAAAGTGTATAAACGCCATAGCGCCGAGGGCAGTCAAACCAAGTGCAATCGAACCGAAGTGGCGTATCGACTATAATAACGCAAAACGTATGTAGTTGTGAATCCGATTCTTAACTGATGGTTGTAAAGCTGTGAGCTATTCTTTAAGGTATCTTGCTTCTGTCGACTTGCATCTATGGTTGCTTAGACTTGCTAAGCCCATTCACAATCGGTGACGATGTACTCACGACAAAGCCGTCCCTCTCATGCTAATATTAAATCCAGCTTCGTGCACCTGATACGATAATAATGATAATGACAATAAAGGAAAAACGCTATGAGCGCAGCTCTATCTTCGACTGCTTCGAACGAACAAGCAAATAACTCTCTCGATGACAAAATGACCGCCATCAATGTAGATCCTAGCGAAGTCGAAAAGTTCAACAACTTGGCCAGCGAATGGTGGAGCAATACGGGCGCGTTTGCGACCTTGCACGAAATCAATCCTCTGCGTCTGAATTGGATAGAAGAAAATATCAAGCATGGCTATCAGGGTTATGAAGGTTATCAAAATGACCATGATAGCCATAATATGGCAGCCGTGAATAAAACGGCAGATACTGGGCTGGCTGGTAAAAAAGTACTTGATGTCGGTTGTGGCGGCGGTATATTGTCAGAATCCATGGCACGGCGCGGTGCAGATGTAACAGGAATTGACTTGGGTACCGAGAACCTAAAAGCGGCGGCACTGCATGCAGAGCAAAGCGGGTTAGAAGATACGTTGCGCTATCAGCATATCCCAGTAGAAGATCTAGCAAAAACGCACGCTGGTCAATTTGACGTGGTGACTTGCATGGAGATGCTTGAGCATGTGCCTGACCCCAGCTCAATTGTACAGGCCTGTTTTGAGCTATTGGCCCCAGGCGGTGTTTGTGTGTTATCGACAATTAATCGCAATCCGAAATCTTATTTATTTGCCATCGTTGGGGCAGAGTATGTATTACGCTTGCTGGATCGCGGTACGCATGACTATGCCAAATTCATTACGCCAGCTGAGCTAGACAAAATGGCCATCGATGCTGGATTTACACGCCAAGACATTATTGGTTTGCATTATAACCCGCTGACCAAGCGCTACTGGCTGGCACAAAATGTCGATGTTAACTATATGATGGCCGTACAAAAACCCATAATTTCAGCTTAATGCCATAGTACGTTATTTGTACGCCATGCTATTTTATTAAACACGTTATCAATTTTGAGAGCATTCACTATGACCCAATTTGTAAAAGCGGTGTTATTTGACCTTGATGGGACATTAATCGATACTGCTGCTGACTTTGTCCGTATCATCAGTAAAATGAGTCGCGAAAATGATTGGCAAGCGCCACCTGAAGCAGACATTCGTGAGCAAGTCTCTGCAGGTGCGTCGGCAATGGTACAATTGATGCTACGGCACAACGATCAACTTGAGGTCAGTGAGGCAGAGTTACTCGATTTTCGCCAGCAGTTTTTAGACGACTATGAAGCAGAGATATGCGTCGACAGTTGCGTGTTCAATGAACTAGAAGCCGTATTAACGGCTCTTGAAGAAAAGAATGTGCCATGGGGAATCGTGACCAATAAGCCCCGTTATTTGGCAGAGCAATTACTAAAAAAGATGCAGTTAGATGAGCGCTGTGCCGTTCTGATCTGTCCTGATGATGTGTCCCGCTCCAAGCCTGATCCAGAGCCCATGTATATGGCGTTAGAAAAGCTCGCTATCCCTCGCGGTGCCGCTGGCTGTGTTCTGTATGTTGGCGATCATATAAGGGATATCGAAGCGGGCAATGCGGCTGGCATGCCAACGATTTTAGCCGCTTATGGTTATATTCCACCTGAAGACCAAAAGAATCTAAAGAAATGGAATGCTGATTACATCACCAATACTCCTGAAGAATTAAACCGGTTATTGCTTTCTTCGGGTAAATTTGAATATTTATAAATTGCCTTGATTATTACCTAGGGCGTGTCATCCATTAGATTATGAAAATTAAAGTCAGCTGAATTGATGACACGCCTTCGCATTCTAACTATATAAACGATAAGTAGTGAGTAATACCATGAGTGACCAGACCAATCAGTCAGCTACGCAGCACCATAATTCTCAAGCCGCCCAAAACTCTACTCAGCCTTTGACTCATGACGACATTCGACGTTTCGTGCCAGCTAGTAACTGCCTAGACGGCAAAACTATCTTGGTGACGGGTGCAGGCGATGGTATTGGCCGTGTGGCAGCACTGACCTATGCCCGTTATGGCGCTACCGTTTTGCTATTGGGACGTACCAGTAGCAAGCTTGAGTACGTGTATGATGAAATTGAGAGCTTTGGTGGTAAGCAGCCAGCCATGCTACCGATGAATCTAGAAGGCGCAACTTATGCAGAAATGCAGCAGCTAGAAGGACTGATTAACAAAGAAGTTGGTCAGCTGGATGGTATCTTGCATAACGCTGGCATGCTTGGACAGCTGACACCGCTTGAGATGTATGACGTTGATACCTTTGCCCAAGTGATGAAGGTCAACTTTACCGCGACCTTTATGCTCACCCAAGCGCTATTACCGTTATTAAAAGATGCTGATAATGGCTCTATAGTCTTTACCTCTAGCACAGTTGGTACAAATCCTCGCGCCTTTTGGGGCGCTTACGCGCTATCAAAGCAAGCGGTGGAAGGTATGAGTGATATCTTTACCCAAGAAACAAAAAATACCACCAATTTACGCTTTAACTGCATCAATCCTGGCGGCACACGTACCAACATGCGTGCTCATGCGTATCCGGGGGAAAATCCTATGAGTCTAAAAACACCAGAGGACATCATGGCAGGCTACGTCTGTTTGATGAGTGATGAAAGTATTGGTGTGCGCGGGCAAGTGATCGAGCTACAGCCAAAGGATTAGCAGCGATATTTTTGGCCAATACCATCACGTTTTATATAGATCTTGTACGTCCACTCATAGGTTGTAATCAGTGAGTAGGAACCCCATCTATTTGTTCTTAAAGAATTTTATTCTATTTGAATTTCATTAATAGACTAAATATAACCAATAATAAATAGGATGGGATTATGGCAGGTGGCTGGTCAAGAGATGGTGCTGAGCACGAACAAATGGATGCGACCGTGAATGATGCACTAGAACGTGCTCGGCGTTCGCTGCCCACAGGCGTTAGTGCTGAGCTTTGCGATGAATGTGGCAACCCCATTCCAGAAGCACGGCGATTGGCCGTACCTGGCGTACAGCATTGTGTGAGTTGTCAAGCCGAGCTTGAGCAAGAGGCGAGAGCCGCTGAGTTGTTCAACCGGCGCGGCAGTAAAGACAGCCAATTACGTTAATTAAAAAAGAGCCCTCTGCTATATAAAATAGTAGAGGGCTTTTTTTATGCTGATTTTATCGTATAGCGGTATTTACCTTACTATAGTCAATCCACTATAAAACGAATATAGTGCTGCTGGGGTGATTTTTCGCAGCCTCTGTCAGCAACGGCACAGCAAGCAAGAAATAATTATCCCAGCAGTACGTTTTAATGATTGTACTTTTTTTATTTAGGATCAATTGCACTCTCATTTTTCGAAAGCGTTCATCAGATAACTATCGCCATTAGCTCGCGGTCGCACGCCTCCCAATCGATGACAGACGGCAATTCTATAACAGTGGCAAGCAAAGACTCATTTTCTGTACCTACTTGATGGCTCCCTACGATTGTATCTTGAGCCTCATCATTATCTTCATCTAACTGTAGAATAATTTCTAACCGACTATCAACCTGTGGGCTGACGGTACTAGTGGTTAAGCTATCAGGGGTAAAATTGATCTGTAGCCAGCCGTCAGAGGTATGGACAACCCCTTTGATACGTTGCCAGTTTGGCAGTTTCAATAGCCAATCTTGTAAATCATCTGCTTTTAGCACATATTGCGCGGGTAGCCGCCAACCTGCCAGTAGGATGTCTTGCTGCTGTTCATGATAACGATAAGGCTGCTCAAGATCTGTGTCAGTCTGAGTGTCATTATCGACAGTAGAAAGGCTTGAAAGTGAGTCAGCCGATAGAGACTTATTCAGTGGCTGTAAGCGAACAGTGGAGTGTTGAGGGTGAGCAATATTCACAATACGCTGTTGCGAGATGGTATGACTGGGCTTGGTCAGCTGGGTGCGTAATGCTGATAGATAGGCGTTCAATGAATATTCGTCCTCTGGCGTGGTTTGCACAGAAGGCGCCCAAAGGATGTTTGCCTGCGAATTGAGCGTGGCTATCCATTGTTGCAACGTTTGTTTTTCGCTATCGTCCAATTGAGCGTAACGATTAATCACCAACACATCCGCATCACGGACGTGCGCTTGAAAACCATCGTGAGTACGATACTTTTCTTGTTGCCATTGCAGCGCGCTAAGCACCGTTATCACCGCCTGCATTTTTAGCGCTGTTTGCCAATGCGGCGCACTGAGTTGACGTATCAGCTCACGTGGATGCGCAAGCCCTGTGGGCTCAATAAGTAGTCGCTGCGGATGGTGGTCGCTGAGCAGACGGCTGATAGCGATTTGTAAGGGCAGCTGACTGGTACAACAAATACAACCACCACTGACTTCACGAATAGCAATGTTGTTTTGCTCAGCGGTATTGTCTTGCGAGCTTGCCAGTAGGGCACCATCAATACCGATCCGACCAAATTCGTTAATTAATAACGCCCAGCGCTCAGCAGCAGGCCTAATAGCCAGTAGCTGGTTAATTACCGTGGTTTTGCCAGCACCCAAAAACCCTGTCACCAAGGTGCAGGGTATATTTTGAAAAATAGTAGAGGTGTTCAAAGCAGGGCTCATAGCGTTAAAGGTATTGAATGAAAATTACTCACTTTTAACGGCTTCAACGTCAGCTTCGTCAGGAACGAATACATAACCCACGCCCCATACGGTCTGAATATAACGCGCCTGTGAAGGGTTGTCTTCAATCAGACGACGCAAACGAGAGACTTGTACATCGATAGAGCGCTCCATCGCACCCCATTCACGACCACGCGCAAGGTTCATGAGTTTGTCACGAGTCAATGGCTCGCGTGGATGCTGAACTAATGCTTTTAATACCGAAAACTCACCTGTCGTTAAGGTGACTACGTTGCCGTCACGTTTGAGTGTGCGAGTCGATAGATCCAGTGTCCATGGACCAAACTCAACCACTTCAAGTTGATGACTTGGGGCACCGGGCAGCTCGCGGTTTTGACGACGTAATACCGCTTTGATCCGAGCCAACAGCTCTTTTGGATTAAAAGGTTTTGGCAAATAATCGTCCGCGCCCGCTTCAAGTCCTGCAATCCGATCCGCGTCGCCTCCTTTAGCAGTGAGCATAATAATGGGGATATCGCCATTATTTTCACGCAAACGTTTACAGATACTGATACCGTCTTCGCCTGGTAACATCAAATCTAATACCACTAAGGAGAAAAGCTCACGTTGCATCAGTTTGTCCATCTGGCTGCCATCGTGCGCCGTACGAACGACAAAACCATCGTCTTCTAGAAAGCGCTGTAACAAAGAGCGCAGACGGGCGTCATCATCGACAACTAAAATACGCTGAGTCAGAGTATCGGGGCTGGTATTATCAGTCATACAGGCATCCTATTATAAAATTATTATTAGTAGAAACAATTAACTTTTATCAAAAATATGATGGTTCACAAAAATAGTGTCATTGCTTGTGTCATTGTTTAATGGTCAATCCATTGATTATCGAGAAATCTTTTAAAAATAACTACATTTGTTCAATATAGCAGTCATTAGCAATATTTGTACGATTGGTACTTTAGTGTATAAGATTGCAGTCATAATTGCATCACTCATAAGGAAAAATGCTGTATGCGTTTGTTTAACAAGGCGACAGAACTTATGATATGAGACGATTTTTGCTACAAAACACGCGATAAATAACGAAAAGATAAAAAGGATTTTTATTCATGCAGCTTTTGCTATAATGCAAAGCTACATTTCTCAACGATTGATACGTATATGAGTAGCACTGATACCTTAACGCCATCTCAAACCTCGACAAATGCACAGGTTTTGGATGCAACCACACACGCGAATATTCACGACAAGCTTGCTCGCGCGCTTGGCATTAAGACTGCTCAAGTCAATGCGTTTGTCAAACTTTACGATGAAGGCGCGACTGTTCCGTTTATTGCCCGTTACCGCAAAGAAAAAACGCAGAATCTAGACGATGCGCAATTGCGAGCGTTAGAGAAGTCTCTCAATTATGAGCGTGACATGGCCACCCGTCGCCTCAAAATTACTGAGCTATTGAGCACGCAAGGCAATTTGACCGACGAGCTACAGACGCGCATTGATAATGCGACGTCGAAGCTTGAGCTTGAAGACATCTATCTGCCGTATCGTCCCCGCCGCCGTTCACCCGCTGCTAAAGCTCGTGCTGCTGGTCTCGACGTTGCCGCACAAGCAGTCTTGACGCAAGATATGACTCCAACGGACGCGCTGGCCGACTATCAAGTGCAATCTAGCATTACCGATGACAGTGGTAATGAGATCGAGGTTGATTTTAGCGATATCGATAAGCAGCTCGCTGGTGTGCAGGCCATTATCGTTGATGAATGGACACAAGCACTAGGCTTGCTGGACAATTTGCGCAGTGGATTTGCCAAAACGGCCAGTATCGTGTCTGCCGTTGCCAGTGATGAAAAACGTGAAGTCGGTGAGAAGTTCAAAGACTATTTTGAGCATAGCGAAAGCCTTGCGCGTCTGCCCAATCATCGCCTGTTAGCGATGTTACGTGGTCGTCAAGAAAACGTCTTGGGTCTAAAGATCGAAGGGGAAGATGCCCCTTTTATCGAAAAAATAATCAGTCATTTTGATGTCGATGCCAAAGCACCTGCTGCCCGCCGCGAGTTTTTGGCAGAAGCGGCCAGTAGCTTGTGGAAAGACAAATGGCGTCCGCATATCGAGCACCGCTTATTAACTGAAAAGCGTCTGACGGCTGAAGCCGATGCCATTGATGTTTTTGCCAATAACTTGCAGCACTTATTGATGTCAGCGCCTGCTGGTCGTAAAGTTATCTTGGGCGTGGATCCTGGTATTCGTCATGGTGTCAAAATGGCTATTGTCGATGCCCAAGGTCATGTCATGCTAGATAGCGCCGACAAGCCTGTTGTGGCAACAGTCTATCCGTTTGCCCCTGATAATAAGATGACTGCAGCAAAATCGGTAATCGATGACTTGTTAAGCACTTATAACGTTGATCTAGTGGCTATCGGTAATGGCACGGCAAGTCGTGAAACAGACGCCATGATTAAAGAGATTTTAGCGGCCAATGATGCGCTAAAAGCCAAAGCTGTCATCGTCAATGAATCTGGCGCCTCTGTCTATTCAGCCAGTGAGCTGGCCAGTGATGAATTGGCGAACTTAGATGTCTCGGTACGCGGAGCAGTATCCATCGCCCGCCGCTTGCAAGATCCATTGTCAGAGTTGGTCAAAGTCGATCCAAAAGCCATTGGTGTGGGTCAGTATCAGCATGATGTGAACCAAACGCAGCTAGCCGATAGCTTGGATAAAGTGACTCAAGACAGCGTAAATGCCGTTGGTGTCGATGTGAACACCGCCAGTCCTGCGATTTTGGCGCATATTGCTGGTTTGAATAAAAACGTCGCGCAGCAAATCGTGAGTTATCGTAAAGAGCATGGCGCATTTGATAGCCGCGAGTCATTGAAAAACGTTCCGCGCTTAGGCGTTAAGACGTTTGAGCAAGCCGCAGGTTTTTTACGTATCCATAATGGTAGCAATCCACTAGATGCGACAGGGGTGCATCCTGAAAGCTATGCCTTGGTTGATAGCTTATTGGCGCAAACGGGTAAAGCATTACCAGAAATCATCGGTAACGATGGGGTGTTAAATACTATTGATACCACTGCGCTTACAGCTCACGACGATAATATCAGTGTAACAGCCATTCTAGATGAACTTGCGAAGCCTGCACGTGACCCCCGTCCCGAATTTAAGACGGCCAATTTCCGTGATGATGTCAATAGTATCAAAGACCTTAGCGAAGGGATGACGTTAGAAGGTGTTGTCACTAACGTAACTGCCTTTGGTTGTTTCGTCGATGTCGGCGTCCATCAAGATGGTCTGGTTCATATCTCACAGATGGCCAACGATTTTGTGGCAGATCCGATGAACCGCGTAAAACCAGGTGATATTATCTCGGTACGTGTCATTTCTATCGACGAAAAACGTGGCCGTATTGGTTTTAGTATGAAGCCTGAAGCTGAAAAGCCAGCTCGCCCAGCAGCAAAATCTTCTGAGGCACATACAGCTAATGATGAAAAAGCCAGTCGCCCACGTAGCAATAACAATCGTCCGGCAACTGACAAGCGCTCGTCAAAGCCGCGTGGCAATCGTCAGGACAAAGTCGGTACCGATACTCGTAGCAAAGCGCCGACGCCAAAAGCGGATAAAGCTGGAACTCCTAGTAAAATGGGTACGCTTGGTGCTTTGTTGAAAGAAGCGGGCATCACTAAATCTAAGAAATAATTGGTATTACTTGTTATTAGAAATAAGAAAAGGCAGCCTAATGGCTGCCTTTTTTATATTGATCTAGAAAACATCTCTTAGAAAAAATACGGGTTGTTCTAATTGACCATGTCTTCTTGTAACATGTCTTCCTCTGGATCTTGCATATCTTGTTGTAATAAGGTTTCTTCTGGCTCTACCATGCCTTCTTGCAACATGTCTTCTTCGGGTTCTTGCATAACTTGTTGTTGGGCTTGTAGATCCATCTCTTGTTGTTGTTGAATTTGTAGCTCAGTAGGCATTGCTCGTTGATTGGCATTGTTGTTCACTGGAGCATTGCTATTAACACGAGCTCTTGAGATAGTTTGCGTCTCATTAATGACAAACGGATTAGATTGGTTTGCGTTTGCACTGTTAGCATTTGCGCGCTCCGTCCCGATGGCATTATTAGCAGATGCCGTTTGCGCTGCTCGCATGTCTGCTGCTGCTTTTGCGCTTTGCATGTCTACTTGTGCAGTTGTGGCAGTAGTTGCGGTATTATTAGGAGCAGCCATTGCCAAGCTCGGAATAGTAAGCGTGGCGGCAACGAGTAGCGATAAAGGTAGAGTACGTTTTTTCATTAATGAATTCCTTAATTTATAGTCTTGTAATGTCAGTTTAAAAGGGTTCAAACTTGACTCTTATTCAGCATTATTCTATTTAGCAAAAATATATATTAAAAATTGATTTAGTATTTCAAATATATATATTTACTATTTCTAACATTAAAGCTTTAGAAAAAATAAAATCATGATAATCGTTAAGCGATTATCATGATCCATTTTGGTGAAGAGTTTTATAAGCCAACCTAAATCAATTACAAACTCCAAGTGCGAGAGTAGCAACTAAGTACTCAATCATTCAGTAGTACATAGATTAAAAGTCTAACAGCTTGGTATATGATTGTGACGTTATGAAAACGTCATTCTCATATTTCGTATAGAATTAAGCTAAGTTTTTCGCTAGTTTTTTATTCAATAATAATATACTTGCCCGTGCTTGGGTCAACAGTACGTTGTTGGTTGTCAACGTTAGGGACCCGAATGACTGGAAACGTTTGATCAATTTCGATGTTATTAATCACGTTCGCGTCCGCTTGTTCACCGACTATAACAGTACGATTTACCCCTTCAACAGCAACTGCTGTGCCTTGAGTGGTATTCAAACGTTTGATTTGATCTTCTGGGGCAATGATAACGCCCTTAACACTGTACTTGGTAGGACGAATGACGCGAGTGGTTTCAACAATGACGGGTTCCATAATACGTACTTCGGTAATGGCCATTTGTGCTTCTGGCGCTTTGACTTCGCTGATAACGGGTGTTGGGAATTTACTGCCAAAATGGTTGTCACACTGCTGCATGGTTAGACGTACAGGATTACCGGCTCTGTCCATATAAACATTGACTGGCATATCGGCCGCGATAGGCACATATTTGCCCACTAGAGCACCTGAAACACCGTAACGACCGTTTGATTGACCTACGCCTAGATCGCAAGCACCAGCAGAGTAATCATTAGTATGCAAGCTATTATTATCAACCACACTTTGCGGAATCATTACATCTGACAAGCGCATCTTTTTGACAGTTACTTCGCCAGCTTGGCGTTTAGGGTTTTGATACGTGTAAGGTGTATAGAATTTGGCGTAGCCATTTTTGACGGCTGTGACACACTCTTCATAGCTGTCATAACCACTATTGCCATGCCCGTCGGTTGTCATGGCAGCGTTGGCAGAGCTAGCGAACATAGCAAGACCTGAGGTCATTACAGCGGCTGTTAGTAGATTCAATTTCATGATAGTTTCCTCTCAATGATAGATTAATTTTTGACTGTAGAAGATTGCAAATACAAACCGCGCAAATTACACAGCGAAGTTTGTTTTTGAAGCGTTTTTTATAAGGGGCTTCTTTTATTGGCATTTACCTTTATAGAATTCATTACTTATTTTTAGAAAGGCTTATTTTTAAAGTATTGTCCTACTTCTTAAAGCCAGTACGCTAAATATAACGTCATAAGAATAAAGCCATGACCTGTTTTATCCTATGACAATCGCTGCAATGTAACTGTGACATTACGCTAAGAATGTGTAGCATAATGTATTGAAAAATCGAAAAGCGGCAACATCATTCACCAAAATGCTACGGTATTATTATTCGTTAACATTGTTTATAATTAAACTGAAAGTTGGGATAATAAAAAACCGCACCTTGAAAGCAAGATGCGGTCATTAAAATAATAAATACTAAAGTCTATAGCTAAACGATTTTAAGCGTTCTATTAATCGACAACTTCAAAGCTAAGACCTGCATGATCTTCTAAACGTGTTAAGAGCTTGTCGCCCATAGCAGAGGCGGGCGTCCAAAAGCCGCCAACGACATCCTCTTTACTAATATCTTGTGCCAAACATAATGCCGCTTGAGCTAGCATGCGTGAGGTGCTGCCATAACCGGGGTCTTTGTCACCAATTACTTTGGTATTAATGGTTTCTTTTTTGGCCGTTTGCCCAAAGAGCCGAATATCGAAATAACCGTTTTCTTGTTCCTCTTCAGAAGGTCCAGAACCTGACTTGGGTAGCACATGCTTAGACAGTAATTCACGGCTCGGTTTGATCATCATGGCTGTCGCAAAGCCAAATAAGCCGGCACTCATTGCATAGCTCGATAGTTGACCTTTTACCCCGTCTTTCATCCACATTGCTTCATCGTATTTGAAGTCACGGCCATATTCATAGCCAAGCAATTGGTTGGTGCGATGGACGATACGCGTGTTGATGCTTGCCATAACAAAAGGCGCAAGCCAGCGTTTGTGTTCGCTGTCATATTGTGGTTTGTTGATATTATCTTGGCGTACACTTGGGGCGTTTTTATCATCGTTGAGCAAGTAAGGGTTGGCAACTTGCTTACGGCGGGATTTATCCTCTCCGACTTCTTCAAAGATAGTGGCCATCGACGCAATAGTGCCACCAGATAAACCGCCTTTGGCCGCTTTTACCCGCATGTGAATCACATCGCAAGCGTCACCAAATTTTTCTTCTGCTTTGGTTTGGGTAAAATAAACGCCTAAATCTGAAGGAATAGAGTCAAAGCCACAGGAGTTGACAATACGAGCGCCGCTTTGTTTGGCAGTGTCTTGATATTTGTCCATCATGTCTTTGATAAAAATAGCTTCGCCTGTGAGATCGACATAGTCTGTGCCATTGTCAGCACAAGATTTGATTAAAGGCTCACCATATTTCAGATAGGGGCCAACGGTTGAAATGATCACCTGAGTTTGTTTGGTCATCTGATCAAGACTGGCCGCCTCATTACTATTAGCCACGATAATATCGACGTTACTGGTGAGTTTAGACTGCAATTGCTGCAATTTATCTTCGTCACGTCCAGCTATCGCCCAAGCAACATTAGCGCCATTCTTGCCTTTTGCGTTGGCTAAAAATTCTGATAAATAATGCGCTGTGATCTTTCCAACGAAGCTTGTCGCACCGTATAAAATGATTGCATAAGACCGCTTTTCACTACTGCTCTGTTGCATGCTTAAGGTATCCGTATTGTTGTCCATATTTATTATCCTTAATAAGGGTTTGGTAAATAATTTAACCCAAGGCCAAATCATATATATAAGTTAAGAGTCTATTTAATTTCCCAGTTTTTATTGCTAAAACTTGTGTTTTACTAATAGCGATCTTTTAAAAGACTGTCATACGCAGGAAATACTTATTACCTATTATTATATTTATAGCAGATTATAGGATAGAAAGACGTGCTATTCAGTAATAGCTAACCATGTACACACATAAATCCTATAAAGCGAGGTAAAAATGGCAAAATGCTAAGATTTGCTACAAAAATTACATAACCTACTGACATTATTACTAAAACGAACGTTTTTTGAAGAGAAACATTGCTAATCTATGGCTGTAAGCAATTGTGATTGGTATTAAAACAACAAGTTAGAAAAAACATCACTAGATAGATAAAAACGGATATTAGTAGTAAAGGTTTGCTTAAAATTTACTATACGAATTTATTCATCTGGTTTTTTGACAAAAATTTGAGGAGAAAGTTATGTTTCGTTGGGCTATTATTTTTGCAGTCATTGCACTGTTAGCGAGCTTGTTAGGTTTCGGCGGTGTTGCTGGTTTATCGGCCAATTTGGCATATATCTTTTTAGCAGTGGCCGTTATCTTGTTCATCGTTGCATTTGTCAGTCGCAAGATGTAACCGTAAACCATATCGTATTTACGAATAAAAAAGTCCTCAATTGAGGACTTTTTTGTGTTTTATTGAAGCATGTTGAGTCGTCAATTGGATAACAAGCGTACAGGTCTAAAAATGTTTTGGCTGCAAAATGTGCTCCATGCGTTTCGCTAGACGGATATCTAGACTGGAGATACCGCCGGTGTCGTGCGTGGTCAATCGTACATTTACCACGTTATAAGTGTTTTGCCATTCTGGATGATGCTCTAGCGCTTCAGCATGAAAAGCGGCTTGGTTCATGAAGCTCATGGCTTCAATGAAGTCGGCAAAATGATAGCTTTTGACAATACCATTACCGTCACGCTGCCAACCTGCCAGATCTTCTAGCTGCAAATTGATTTGTTTGTCCGATAAACTACTCATATTAATAACCTTTATTGTTATGTTGGATTGGTTTATTAAAATTATACCAAACCCCAAAAATACGATAAGCTGCGTCAAACTGGTTTATTCAACCATACGTAAGACTGACAATAGCCTTGTTTACTACTCTAATTTTGGGATAGGTATCACAGTGGATCAAGTATACTAGGGCATGTCTTCAATTCACTCGATAGTCATCTAAATGGGCTAAAAATGGCTAAATCTTGCCAAACATCGTCAAATAGCTGATTAATATCCCGATATTATCTGCGCTATTTTTCTTGTTTGACGGCAATTTATCTCATTTTTATCACCATTTTTGAAATGAAGACACGCCCTAATTATAGAATAAACTTTATTCTATAATTAGTATAGGATAAAAGACCCACCTATATTTGCCGCCTTTCTATATATTTGAAAAAATATAATCGTAGACTGCAAATAAAGAGGAGGGCAATGTCATATGAATGTTTGAATATATCAGCTGAGTTGAAGCTATCAAATATTTAAAACGATATTAGGATGTATTAAACGGTCTGTTGAAGACTGAATTATGTTGGACTATACCAAATCTTGATATTCAGAATGTTTGCTGATGTAGGACGACACAAATGAACATTGTGGTCGCACTTTTTTATTTTGCTCGCGGGCATAATCAAGCGCGTGCTTGACCAATGCTGAACCAACGCCACGTCCGCCCAGTTCTTGCGGTACGATAGTATGGTCGTATATCAATTTACCGTCACGCTCTTGATAGCTGATATAACCAATTTGGTTGTCGATAGACACCTCAAAACGCTTCGCTGCTTGATTGTGAGTAATATCTAGATTTGATTTAGGATTTTGGTTGCTCATGTAAACTCTCCATTATTAAATAGTAGAATCAAACTTTTATCGTTTTTAGGTTGGTCGTGATAGCAATAATAGCCATAAAAACCCACTGCTATAAAATTCTAAATGAGTTTTAGTATGAACAATTAGCATTCAACACGCTAGATACTTAACGTAAGAGCATCAGGTGTTAATCAAATCAGCTACCACGCGTAGGAGATAGCTTGACGGACGATCGGAGGCAAAAACCGTCCAAGCCCCTTTTTAGTTTGCGCCTCTAGTTCGATATTTTGAGAGTTCATACTGTCTGCATTTGATACTGATTGTGTATAAGCTTGCCATTCTTGCTTGCTCGGTTTGCTAAAGTGATGGATACGTCCCATTACTTGTCGAAACTGCGTACCAAAGCGCCCCGTATTATAGGCTAAATTATATTTTTGGCAGATAGCCTGTACCTGCGGAGCAATACTGGCATAGCGGCGAGCAGGCATATCAGGGAAGATATGATGCTCAATTTGATGCGATAAATTACCCGTCAAAATATGAAACCATTTACTGCCTTGGATATTGCTGGAACCCAAAATCTGGCGCACATACCAATCGCCTTTGCTCTCATTGGGATCAAGCTGCGTATAAATATGCGCTTGTTCTGTGAAATGCCCACAAAAAATCACTGCCCATGTCCAAAGATTACGAGCAACATTGGCAGTCATATTACCGCTTAGTGTGCTGATGGCACTGCCTCGACCCAGTGTCAGTCCTACGGTAGCGGGTAACGCTATATAGTCTTTACCCACTTGCCGTGCGATTTTGGCAAACAATGCACGCGATTTTTGTTGCATTGTTTTGTGCAGCTCAGGTGAGTCGGCATACTCTTCCACACTGATTTGAATATCATGAAAGGCAACTGCCCACTCAAACCCAAATGCCAATACTGCCGTACTAAGCAGATTATAGCGGTCGCTTGGTGTCCAAGGCTGCTCATCTGTCACTCGAATCAAATGATAGCCCACGTCATGATCGCGGCCAACAATATTGGTAAAGGTGTGATGTAAGTAATTATGAGAATGTTGCCATAGCGGGGCGGCGCAGACATTGTCCCAGTCAAACTTTTGACTATTGAGATGCGGATGTTGCATCCAGTCGTATTGGCCATGCATGACGTTATGACCAAGCTCCATATTGTTGAGTATTTTGCTAAAGCTGAGCAAAGAAGTACCTAGTAGCCAAGTACCCACTTGCGCGCGTCGTGACGACAGTCGACCTGCTGTGGCAAGTAAACCACGTGCGACCAGTTCACTATAGACCACTGTAGCATACACCCGTTGAATGTATCGTGCGTCATCGCTACCTAACGAATCCATCACGGTTTGATAGATTGCTTGTAATTCTTCCCCCAACGCTTCTGTCTGTGCTTTTGTTAGTGGAGTGCCAGTCAACGTAGGGTAGCGCATAGGCTGAGAAGGATCGCTTTTACGAAAGCCACTTCCATTCATTGCCGTATACGCATGATGCGAATGGGTGGGTTGTGGTTTCAGCGGGAGATTTTCTTGCGTCGCCAGTTGAGCATCCGTCAGTGTCGTCAAAATTGGCACAGCAGAGTGGGCGGTGTTCATGGGAGGTAATAAGCGCATAAATAGTCCTTAACCGAAACCACTCAAATAACGAATAATGGGTTTGGTTCAATGAGTTGTCTAATTTTTAGCATACAGCATGACGTAACGTCAGGCTATTTTTCTGTTGTATCAGTGCTTGTGATTTGACTATATAAACTTGTATCACTTTATTAAATGGCATCGACTATAGCAGTCTATTTAAACATCCAATACGATATCCGTCATGGCAACATTGATGCAGGTTTGGATAAATTCATCACCATCGCTGCTCATTTTGCCTGTCTGAATATTTTTGACCACACCGCTGATTTTATGGCAGCGGCACAATTGGCAAATACCTTGCCTGCAACCGTGGGTCAAGCGAATACCCACTTTTTCAGCAGCCATCAATAATGTGGTGTCGCTGCTAAACTGCCGCTGCCGTGTACGCAGATAAATTGTCTGCTTGTCTGGTTTTTCTGCTTTATCGTGCGTTTGATCACTATAAAAATTAGGCAAAACATTACCAAAGTTTTCTACAATCACGTGGTCGCGCAATTGCTTACCATTGGGCAAGCTTATCTTATCTGTCGCAGTGTATAAGCCAGTCAATAAAGCGCGCGAACCGCAAGCAAATATCTGCGTATCTGCCAATGGCAAATCTAGTGCCAATAAGCTGTCTGTGCTCAAGTGTCGCGTGCCTGTCAAATAACTATTGGCATCTTCGGTATTAATCAGATGATAAGTAAAAGCTGGATACATGGCAGCCAATTGTTGCCACTGTTTCTCAAGTAGTACCGTACGATTGTAATGTAATAAAGTTACTTCATACTGGCATTGCAGCGCTTGCGTGATGAGTCCCAGCATTGGCGTAATGCCGCTGCCACCGGCGATAAACAATAATGATGCTGGCTGTTTAAGCGTGGCTGCGGTAGCGTGCTTATCAGTCGAGGTGCTTTGAGTTAATGATGCTTGCGCCAAGGTAAATGAGCCACTTGGGACACTACTATTAAGAGTCGTACCAAGTGGCATACGTTTGGTTAAGTAATTTGATACCAATCCCTGCGGTTTTACAGCGATTGTAACCGTAAGGTTCGACCTATTTTTGCGCGATTTATCATGAATATCATCTTGCCACCAGAGCGGCTGGTGCGCTAAACCCACCAATGAATAACTGCGCTGATGATAAATGCCATCAATAAGCACATTTAAATTAAGATATTGACCACCTTGCCAGTCAGATGCTTGCTGTCTAAAAGCCTGATTGGTCTCAAACTGTAGCGCTATTAAGTCCTGACTCAGTGCATACCGCCTTAAAAGACGTAGCTTCGGTGCCGTCAGTGACCAAAACGGATGTAAGCGTGACCCGACAAAATCGACAAACGCACGTTGAATGACTTCAGGGCGATAGCCAGTGGCCATAAGCTTATTACCTTTTTAATGCTTGTGGATAAATGCTTGTGAGTGAGTGATATAACCAATTTTACATCAAACTTTAAGTGATTTTGTTGAATATAATTCTAATTAAAGCATGTCATTTTATTAAGTTGGTCTAATATTTTAACGACTATTGATTAAATTTTCGAAAGGTTTAATGCTATTTTTTGTGGACTTTATAAAACAGTAATGAATCAGAATATTAACTTATAATCTTGATTGAAGGTTTTTACCAGCTTTTATGGATGAAGCGTGGTTCTCTACGATAAAAGTAGCAAAACAGGTGTTAAAACGACCTGTCAGCTTGCAGGGTATGCGCCACAATGCGATAATGACCTATAATTTGTAACCCTGATTTTGAGGTACAGCACGCTTGGCATCATCGCTGAGTTGCATTTGCTGTTCTCTTCTATGCAGTCTATCGGAGTGTTAATGGCTCAATATATTTACACGATGAACAACGTGTCAAAACTTGTTCCGCCTAAGCGTGAAATCTTAAAAAACATCAACTTATCGTTTTTCCCTGGTGCCAAAATTGGTGTCTTGGGTATCAATGGTTCAGGTAAATCAACCTTGCTACGCATCATGGCAGGCGTCGACACTGAATTCAGTGGGGAAGCCCGCGCGCAAACGGGCACCAAAATCGGTTATTTGCCGCAGGAACCGCAGCTTGATGACAGTAAAGACGTGCGTGGTAATGTCGAAGATGGTATGCGCGAAGCCTTAGATGCGTTGGCTCGTCTAGATGCCATCTATGCAGAATACGCTGAACCGGATGCCGATTTTGATAAGCTTGCTGAAGAGCAAGGCAAGATGGAAGACATCATCCAATCATGGGACGCTCATAACTTAAACAACCAATTAGAAAAAGCGGCTGATGCGCTACGTCTACCACCATGGGATGCGGATGTTAGCAAACTGTCAGGTGGTGAAAAACGCCGTGTGGCATTATGCCGTCTACTATTGTCACGCCCTGACATGCTATTACTTGACGAACCGACCAACCATTTGGACGCCGAGTCTGTCGCGTGGCTAGAGCAGTTCTTGCAAAACTACAGCGGTACCATCGTTGCCATTACCCATGACCGTTATTTCTTGGATAATGTTGCTCAGTGGATCTTGGAGCTTGACCGTGGCCATGGCTATCCGTATGAAGGCAACTATACTGAGTGGCTAGAGCAAAAGAATACGCGTTTAGAGCAGCAGAATAAGCAAGAAGAATCATTTGCCAAAGCGCTGAAAAAAGAGCTTGAGTGGATTCGTAAAAATCAAAAAGGCCAACAGGCCAAGTCTAAATCTCGTGTACAGCGTTTTGAAGAATTGAACTCAACCGAGTTCCAACAGCGTAATGAAACGGCCGAGATCTATATTCCACCTGGTCCTCGTTTGGGTAATAAAGTCATTGAAATAAATGATATCTCCAAATCATTTGGCGATCGTTTATTGTATGAAAACTTAACCTTTAACGTGCCAGCGGGTGCTATCGTCGGTATTATTGGTCCAAATGGTGCGGGTAAAACCACGCTATTTAACATGATTACTGAGCGTGATACGCCAGATACTGGCTCAGTCGATTTGGGCGAAAGTGTCAAAGTGGCCTATGTGGGTCAGGTACGTGATCATTTAGATGATGACAAAACTGTTTGGGAAGAAGTGTCTGACGGTCTTGATATTATTACGGTTGGTGACTATACGACGCCAAGCCGCGCTTATATCGGCCGCTTTAACTTCAAAGGCTCAGACCAGCAAAAGCGTGTCGGTCAACTATCAGGTGGTGAGCGTAACCGTTTGCAACTGGCGAAGACACTAAAGCAGGGCGCAAACGTATTGCTCCTTGATGAACCCTCAAACGATTTGGATATCGAAACCTTACGTGCGCTAGAGGATGCGATTCAAGTATTCCCTGGTACAGTAATGGTCGTGTCGCATGATCGCTGGTTCCTTGACCGTATTGCCACCCATATTTTGGCATTCGAAGATGAAGGTCCGGTTTGGTTCGATGGTAACTACTCTGAGTTTGAAACCTATCGCAAAAAGACCATGGGTGATGACGCCAGTCCTAAGCGTGCGAAGTATAAAAAGATTACGAACTAATACTTCTAATTAATATATTTACATCCAATAAAAAAGACCTCTAATGATTAGAGGTCTTTTTTTATACTTGTTTTAAGGGAATAATACTTAACGCTTACGCCCAAATTTACGCTGCTTTTTATTGCTAATTTCAGTAATCGCATGGGTTATTTCATCTTCGTCTAAACTCGCCACTTGCTGCAAGATTTGCATCATATCAGGCGTTAACACGTACTTGGCATGATGGGCAATATCATTGATACGATGATCAAAGGTCAACACGCCAGTCGCCTCATCTTTTTGTAAGTAATCGAGACGGGTCAAGGCGCTGATAAAGCTGGTGAATAAAGCACGGTCGAAGAAATCAGGAATGTCGTCGGCATATAACACAGACAAGCGCTGACCCAGCAGATGACACAGGTCAACGACTTCGTTTTCGGTCAAGTTGCCTGAGCCTTGCTGAGCGAGTAGAGCAAGCGTCATAAAGTAGCGTTCTAGACTTTGTCCAACAGGAGTCGCTAGTACCTGCAGTTGCTGGTAGCACTTGCTATTTGACTCAGGTACGCTTAGTACACCATCACCCAACTCAACAATTAGTCCATGAGACAGCAAACTGTCGAGCTTTTTGTTGAGCGTATCAGCCAAGCCATGTGCTGGGTAATATAAGAACAGTTCACTCTGCAAGAATGGATAGAGCTGCTCAGTGATACTGTTTAGGCGACTGCGTTCGATACGGCCATTGCGTGCCACCAAAGCGGCCAAGAAAGACAGTAAGATAAAGACATGTAAGATGTTATTACGGAAATAGCTGAGCAATGCCGCTTGCTTGCCCGCCACCTGAATAATATCGCCCAAGATGTGCGGCGTACGTTCGATGAGCTTAAGTTTGATACCATAATCAATAATTTGCTGCGGGCTCATATCGGTGATGACGGTGTCATCCGAGTAGGACAGCTGTTGAGCAAGGCCTTGGTAAAGCGCGATTTGTTCGCGGCAGCTATTTTCATCCAATGCCGCTTTGGGTGCTGATAGCAATACCAATGACAACAAGGACACAGGCGTGACCACGGCCGCTTTATTAATGTGCTGCATGATTTTCACACCGATGTTATCAACCATAGCGCTGGCTTTATCATCGAGTGGGGTGTCGGTACGATCAGCAGGCAGACTGTTGGCTGATACATCGAATTTTTGCATAAAGTCACTGAGGTATAAGGGTTTGCCAAAGCTCAGATGCACATTGCCAAAGATACGCTCAATTTTACGACCAACTTTGAGCAATCCCATCAAAGACTCAGATTCTTTTGGCTTACCTTTTAATTCACCGACATAAGTACCACCTTCCATAATGCGCTCATAACCGATATAAGTAGGTATGAATACCATTGGCTTATTGGTCTGGCGCAACTGACTGTGTATGGTCATTGCTAGCATGCCCATCTTCGGCGGTAACAAACGCCCTGAACGCGAGCGACCGCCTTCAATAAAGTATTCAATCGGTGTGTTACGAGTGATAAGAGTGTGCATGTATTCGCGCAATACCGCAGTGTAGAGCGCATTGCCACGGAAGCTACGACGTATATAAAAAGCCACCGCGCCCCGTAATATAGGGCCTAATACGGGTACATCTAAATTGTCGCCTGCTGCAATATAAGGAATGCTGAGACCACGTTTATAAATGACGTAAGACAGTAATAGGTAATCGACATGACTGCGATGACAAGGCACATAAACCAACTCATAGTCAGTTGCCAGCTCGCGCACGCGCTCAAAGTGATGGACTTCTACACCATCGTATAACTGCGTCCATAACCAAGTCAAAAATTTATAAAAGCCGCGAATAATAGAGTGTGAGTAATCATTGACCATTTCATTGGCATAGCCTCTCGCCAAACTACGAGCATCGCGAACACTGGTACCTGTCTCTGCGGCTTCGGTCTCTATCGCATGTTTAATGGCTGGCGAGTACACCAGCTTGTCGACCAAATTGCGCCTGTCTGATAAATCAGGACCGAGCATACTGGCACGTTGCTTGTCTAAATAAACGGTCAGATGCTGCTGCAACATACGCACCAATTCACGGTTGCCATCAGCTGAGGCAACCATTGTATACTTGGGTGCTTCATCGAGGTTATTTTCATCGATGCTGTGCATAGAGCTGCTTTTTACATGAGCGCTTTGTAATTCAGAATTTTGTGTCTCAAAGCTTTGCGTCTCAGAGACGGCTGAATCAAGAATATGATTACCCGCCAAATCTATTTTAAGGCTATCATTAATAATGGTGCGTAAATCTTGTGGCGGATGGAACTGTACAAAAGTATCACGTCCCATCACTCCGATATTAAATAATTGCTTAGTGATACTAGGGTCTTCCCAGTTATCAGCGGTTAGCAGTTTAAATAGCGAATCTTCTTTTTCTGGGGCGCGTCCCCATAGGATAGATACTGGCACTAAACGTACTTTTAGCTCTGGATATTGTAATACCGCAGAAACCAAGCGTGAAAGACGCGGTGATAACTGATTGTCTTTGGCATGCGGATGGTTTAAAAATATGATGGCCGCATTTTCTTTAATATGATGAGCAGCATCATTTACGCCCACGAGTGCTGGTGGTAAATTGTACTCTTGCGTCTGCAAATCAATCAAGATACTGTTAGAGCGTGAATAATCTTGCAGCACATAAAATCTTAGTATCTGATCGTCAGCCTCAAATTCAGGCAATTCACCTAGCAGCTTGGGTTTGACAGCGACATCAAGCAGTTGCCCAGACAGTTTACGATACAGCTGGTTGATCGGTGTTTTCGTATAAGGCTTGGAAGCAACTGGATGGACATCAGTTGTAGACGCGCTGTCAGTCGTAACTGGCGCTTTAAAAATCCGTTTTTTTAGAAACTTCGGTATCATAATCAGTATCAAAAATAGTCAAATATGTTGCGCTTATGATGCCATAAAAGCCACCAAAGCGATATATAGTGTCTGTATATACTATAAATATTCATATGATCGAATTTTATACACGCCCTAATGCTAAATAAAAAAGGTACAATCCTTATGACGCCAGCCATTGAGCTTGCCAAACAGCGCGGTCTTGACTATCAATTGCACGAGTATACTCATGACAGTAACGCCCCTTCTTTTGGACTCGAAGCCGCCGAAAAGCTTGGTGGGGATGTGGCACAAGTCTTTAAGACGCTAGTAGTATCGACGGATGCAGGTGTACTTGCTGTGGCGATATTACCAGTAGACAAAACATTAAATTTTAAAAAAATGGCCAAAGCCTTATCTGCTAGTAAATTACTGTCTTGCAAAAAAGTACAGATGGCAGACCCAAAGCAAGTAGAGCGTAGTACTGGTTATGTGCTGGGCGGCGTCAGTCCATTGGGACAAAAAAAGCGTTTAAAAACAGTGATAGATCGCTCAGCGCAGACTCAGTCAATGATTTATGTGAGTGGCGGTCGCCGTGGTTTGGAGATTGAATTGCCACCTATGCAATTGGCTGAAACGCTAGCCGCTCACTTTGATACTATTACCGATGAATAAACGTTTTTATTACTAGGGCGTGTTTGATATTCACAAGTAGTCTCTGTCAGTGCCATGGTTGAATAATCAAACACGCCCTAATTATAGGATAGATTCGGCACTGCAAAACGGCTGAGCTGTCATCTTTCACTCATATTTTATAAGGATATATTTATGCCGCATTTAACCATTCAAGTAACCCCCAACGTCAGTATCGCTCATGAAGAGTCATTGCTCAAATCGATAAACAAAGCATTGTGGGACAGTGGTCACTTCAAGCAGCCTGCTGAAATAAAAACACGTATCGTGCCACTGGAGACATTTTTGGTGGGAATAGAGGACGATGAGCAAAACAATGGTTTTATCTTTGCGCATTTAAAAATAATGACCGGACGTGATATGGATGTTCGCAATCAACTCGCTGAGCTATTGACGGTCGCTATAGAAAATACGCTAAGTGCCGCGCAATCAGGGCGCGCCGCATTACAGATATGTGTAGAAGTCGAAGAGATTAGTGCGGTATATCATAAGAAGATGCTGGGCAGTTAAGAGCATTTGTACCTTCCATTACTTATAAGCTGAAGCCATTCGTCATAAATGGCTATAAGCTCTTGCATAAAGACTCGCTGGCATACTTCGGTAGTATCATTACTTCAACCTTATAACCAGCAGTCTTACCCTCGGTGGCCATGAGATTGCGTGCGATACGCAAACGATATTTTCCCGTTGAGGGCAAACAGCCTTGATAAATGATACCGCCTTTAGTGCCATCTTGCATGCCGTTTGGCATATGTAGTATGCCAACATTCGCCGTCTCGGACGTGCCTGCGAGTGGTGCAATATTAATGACGGCATACTGCTGACTTGCAGCATCGAAACTATACCAGCGCTCATCTTCGTTGGGATTTAACTGACCAGTAGTGGTGCTACTAATAGCGCCTTTAACAAATTGAATAGGGGTGTCGCTACTTTTAGCAATTGCACTATTTGTGGCTATGCTGACGAGAGTGGTACTAATGACCAATGCTCGTATATATCGTGCGGCTAATGAAGCGGTCTTATAATGAGTTGGTAGCATGAGGAACTCCTGATTTGGCTATCTACTATTTATTGTCTTCCGTCAGAATACTTTCAGTTAAACACAAAAAAGCGCCTAAATGATAGGCGCTTTTTTGTTGATTATTGATGCAATGTTAGTCATTTTTAGTCTAAGAAAGCAAAGTTATCGATTTCCATAGCGGTCATGCTTTCGCTTGGTGCGACCATCGCTTCGGCGTGACCAGAGGTACGTGGTAACAGCTTGTCAAAGTAGAATTCTGCGGTTTGAATTTTGGCTTTGTAGAATTCTGGCGATTCAGTGCCGCCGTTTTTCAGCTTGTCATAAGCGACAGCCGCCATACGTGCCCAGTGATAACCCATCATCACGTAGCCTGAGTACATCAAGAAATCGTCTGAGGCGGCAGAGATGATTTCACGGTCTTTACGAGCCATGAGCATCAAGCGCACAGTCAGCGTGTTCCACTCAGCACATAACTTGGTTAGCGCCCAAACAAATTTACGCATGTCTTTATCAAGGGCGTACTCACCACACCACTTCATGATGCTAGAGGTATAATCGCGGATGATTTTGCCTTTTGACTGCAAGATCACTTTACGACCTAATAAATCAAGCGCTTGTACGCCAGTCGTGCCTTCGTACATAGTGGCAATACGTGCATCACGAGCGATGAGTTCCATGCCCCATTCTTTGATATAGCCGTGACCACCATAAACCTGCTGACCATGTTTGGCAGCTTCGATGCCCAGTTCCGTCAAGAAGCCTTTTAGGATAGGGGTATAGAAGCCCAGTTTGTCATCCCATTTTTCGAACTCTTCATCATCACCATTGACGATGCCTTGCGCCATCTTATCGGCATAGCGTGCAGAATGATAAATCATCGAGCGGCCACCTTCGGCGAAGGCTTTTTGCGTCAATAGCATACGGCGTACGTCGGCATGATGAATGATAGCATCAGCTACTTTTTCAGGGTCTTTAGTACCTGATAGTGTCCGCATAGAACGACGCTCTTTTGCATACGGTAGGGCATTTTGGAAAGACAGCTCAGTATGCGCTAGACCTTGGATACCAGTACCGATACGAGCAGTATTCATAAAGGTAAACATGGCTTTTAGGCCTTTGTGTGGCTCGCCAATCAGGTAGCCGACTGCCCCATCAAAGTTCAATACACACGTTGAAGAAGCGCTGATACCCATTTTGTGTTCGATTGAACCACAAACCACACCATTGCGTTCGCCAGACTCACCTTCAGCGTTCGGTATAAATTTTGGTACGATAAATAGTGAAATACCGCGTGTGCCTTCTGGTGCATTCGGTAAACGGGCTAAGACGATATGGATGATATTGTCTGTTAAGTCATGCTCACCACTTGAGATAAAAATCTTAGTACCACTGATTTTGTAAGTACCGTCATCCTGCGGAATGGCTTTTGATTTGACTTGACCCAAATCTGTACCACACTGAGGCTCAGTCAGACACATGGTACCTGCCCACGAGCCTTCGACCAATTTAGGCAAGTAAGTCTCTTTTTGTTCGTCTGTACCATACTGAAGTAGGGTGTTGATACAACCGGTTGATAAACCAGAGTACATCGCCCACGACCAGTTGGCAGTACCAATCATCTCAGCTTTAATCAGATTGATTGATGTTGGTAAGTTCATACCGCCATACTCTTCAGGATACGAGATGCCTTGCCAGCCGCCTTCGACAAACTGGTTATAAGCTTCTTTGAAGCCTTTTGGCGTGGTCACTTCGCCATTTTCAAAATGACAGCCTTCTTCGTCACCTGATTGATAGATAGGGGCAAGGACATTTTCAGCAAAATCAGCCATGCCTTGTAGGATCATATCCACTGTTTCTGGATCAGCGTTTTCGCCGTTATCCAGATCTTTATAATGCTTTTGAAAGTCAAAGACATCGTTAATCAAAAACTTGATATCACGCAAAGGGGCTTTGTAAGTTAACATAGTCGCTCTCTCGAGTTAGTCGTTATCAGAAACGGTTGGCTTGGTAATCAAACCCCCATTTACACAAACGAGTATTTCATTATTTGGGGTAAAGGTAGACAATATCGCTGATTATCACTTAGGTTTGTTAAGAAAATCTTATTTATTTTGATTACTGTTAAGAATTTTTTGATAAAACAGCGTTGACGACAGTACTGTCAGTATAAGTCTTCTCTGACGACAAATATACAACCAATAACTAATATTCATTGTTTATCTATAAAAAGAAAATAATAAGTTATGAATAAGACAGTGGTTTTCTAAAAATCCGCTTTGTAACTAACTGTTTATTACCAACACAGTCTTAGCAAAAACACGATAAGTAAGTGCATTGACAATATAAGGAACGCCAATCATGAGTGCATTAAAGCGCGAGACAAATCGAGCCTCTTGGCTAACAGCGTTATTTGCTCGCATAAGAGTTTTAATGAATGGTGAGATGAATCATCTACTGACTATAAACCGTAGCAAAAGACCATGGCATATGCCGATTGTCGCCGCGATTGCCATTAGCTTTCCTGTTTTTGTAGGGGCTTATTTTGGCACGTTGCCATCTGGTATCAAGGCATCATTAGGGGCGATGGTTATTTTAAACACCCCTTTGGTTGGTAAGCTGTCCTATCGGTTGGTGACAGTGATGGCATGGGGCTTTGCGATGTCTCTGTGTTTTGCGCTGGGTTTGATTGCGCAGCAAATCCCTATATTAATATTACCAATATTTACTCTGATGGCTTTTGGTATTGTGGTTTCTGGGCGTTATTATCGTCAGCCACCGCCAGCAGGATTGTTTGTGATGATGGCAGGTGCTATTGCCTTATTCATTCCCATGCCTTTAGCAGACATTATGCCAGCCACGGGTCTGGTGATGCTTGGTAGTGGTTTTTCTTTCATAATGGCGCTGCTATATTCTCTGTTTTTATTAGCGACGCGCCCCTCTACCCCTACGCCCACTTATAGCTACGAGCCAGATACGATCAGTGAGAGTGTGATTGTGGCTGGTTTTGTCAGTTTGACTTTACTGATAGCCTTAGCCTTGAAACTATCGAATCCTTATTGGGCAGCGGTTAGTTGTTTTCTGATTATTCAAGGTATCCATTTACGTACCATGTGGATTAAGCAAATACATCGTTTGTTAGGGACAATAGTTGGCGTGGTGCTGGCTGGTTGGATGTTGTCTTGGGGGCTGTCGATATGGGGCGTGGCACTGACGATTTTGCTAATGATGCTCTGCATCGAAAATTTGGTGGATCGGCATTATGGGCTGGCAGTGATACTCATCACGCCGCTGACCATATTTATTGCTGAGTATGGCAGTGGTTTGCCGTTTTCTGAGCAAGCCTATCAAACGGTGATTTGGGCACGGCTGTTCGATACGGTGATTGGCTGTTTGATTGGACTGAGTGGCGGGGTAGTGATGCATTCGACCAATTTGCGTATGCCGCTACGGCGTATGGAAAACTGGCTACTTGGTCGTTTTGGCTAAGGTTTTTTGAGTAAAATAATAATGAGGCTACAAAAAAATTATCCCAGTCTCACTGAGTCTCTTTTATATTGATTTGACTATAGATAATAAAAAGGCGTACGAGCTGGATTCATACGCCTTTTTATTCATTATATGGCTTTAGCTCTTATTTAAGCTTATTCAAGATCTCAGTCGCTTGTGCCACATCAATCTGCTGACCTGTCCAACGCTCAAAACTTAAGGCGGCTTGTCCAATTAGCATGCCATAACCGTCAGATGTCTGAGCACCGCGGTCAGCAAAATGTTGCAAAAATGGTAGCGGGCGACCGTACATCATGTCATAAGCATACTGGCAGTTTAATGATTCGCTCAGCGGTAGCGTATCAGCGGACAAGCCAATAGACGTGGCATTGATAATCATATCAAACGATCCGCTCAGTTGCGCAATCTCACAAGCGTCAATGTGCCGCGCAGCAATCAGAAGGCTGGCAGCACTCAGCTCATTGACCAACTCGGTTGCCTTACTCAGTGTGCGATTGGCGATGGTCAGCGATGCAATACCCGCTTCTATCAACGGCAGGACGATCCCGCGAGCGGCACCACCTGCGCCAATCAGAGCAACGCGCGCGCCTGTTAGCGGCCAGCCCAAGCTGGTCATATGATTGACCAATCCTTGACCGTCCGTATTATCACCATAGAGCGCCTCTGCCAATGGTGCGCCATTTTCTAATAGCGTTTTATTTAACAAAAGCGTATTGACCGCGCCTGCAATTTTGGCATGCGCTGACAAACCGCCACGCGATAGGCAGCAATCATAAGCGACTTGTTTGAACGGTACGGTCACATTGGCACCCACGCCGCCGCCATGAAAAAACGCCTCAACGACCGCAGTAAAGCTGGTATTGTCATCGGGACAATACTGGCGTTGATAACAGATATCAATGCCCGTCTGCTCGGCAAATAGCGTATGGATTTTGGGAGATTTACTGTGGGCAATCGGATTACCAATAACGATAAAATGCTGAGTCATAACGGTTCCACTGGCGGTAAAAGGCAAAACACCCTTAATAAAGGTGTCTGTAAAACTCAATCATCATAAGGGATACTGCGACATTTGACAAACCTAAGGCTGAGTAAATAAGCACTTGAATAGGTCAGAATTTTGCAACGTGAGGTAATTAACAAATCTGTACTCGCTGGGAGTGTTATCCGTAACGTAAAAGGTGGTCAAGCGCTAAGCAGTTGGGTAAACTATAGAGCAAGAAAAAAATGCTATAGTAATGATTACGTTCTAAAAAACGACATGCCAAAAAGCGTGTGAATAAAAAACAAGGTGCGTTATCAGCGGCATGTTTGCCAGCTCGTTAATACTATTTTGAGACTTATCTAAAAGTGTGAGTAAATTGTCCATGTGGAATAATAACCTACAGACCCTTCTGGTCGGTACAATAATGGCGGTCAGTGTGTCGCTGAGTGGTTGTGATAGTGGCCAAGGCGACGCCCAAAATCAAGACGCGAATGCCGACACCAGCGAGCAGACAGTCGCTGAGACAGCCCCAGTAGAGGACAGCGCATCGGCTAATGCTGACTTAGATGGTGCAACTGCCGAGCAAGGCACGCCCATCAACTATGACGTATCGGCATGGAGTACTGACAACGTAGAGCCACTGAATGTTGATGAGCTGGATGGTATCCAAGCAACTTTTGGTAAGGTGCTGACCACCGACGAAAACAGCCTAGACTATGCCAGTAATCCTGCGACCAAATATCGTTTTATGAATAACGATGAGCCTTATTTAGATCTTATCGACTCTGAAAAATATCTGGAGCTTGGCTGGTATTTTGCCAATCCTACCGACTCTGATCAAGAAAAAGAGCTGAGTCAAAACCATGCCAAAAAATCTTATAAACTGGCGCGGCAATTGATGGGTGATGAGGGCGGTAAGTTGATAGCGGATATGCTCAACGGGCAAATCATCAAAAACAGAGTCGTTGGCAGTCAAAAAGTAGAGCTGGCAAAATGCGAATTTTACAGCTGTATGCTGGTCATCAATAAATCTGCTGCTCAAACAGACAATAGCTAAGCTGTGGTAGCCACAATGCCGCCCAACCACTGGTTATGTTTACATTCGTCAGGCCAAAATGAGAATGACGTGGCAGTGCCAACATTGCTAGACAATCGCGGACTGGCGTATGGTGATGGTTTTTTTACCACCATGGCTGTCATTGATGGCTTGATCTTATGGCTAGACTATCATCACCAGCGTCTTATGTCTCATGCGGACGCTTTGCAATTGGCGCTCGATAGTGACTCACTGCTAACGACTTTACAAATCCATGCTCAGCAATTGCAGCAGGGCATGCTCAAGCTTATCGTGACCCGTGCCAAGCAAGATATTCGCGGTTACGGTTACACCCCCAGCATGTCCGGCAGCGCTTGCGAGATTTGGCTAACATCCTCAGCGATGACAGTGGCTACCACCAAGCAGCTGCACTTAGCTGATGGGCGCTCAATCCCTGTGCAGCCTACCAGCGCTGCTATTTGTTTGTCTTCCCAAATTGCCTGTCTTCCGCCGTCGCTTGCGGGATTAAAAAGCCTCAATCGCCTTGATACTGTGCTGGCAAGTGCCGAGTTGCAGGGTATAAAGGCTGAGCCATTAGCATCTGGCATTGTCACAAGCCTTAGTGAAGGCCTACTACGTGATATGAGTGGACAGTGGGTTGAGGGTACAATGAGCAATGTGTTTTACCAATTGGCAGATGTGCCTTCGCCTTTAGGCGCGTCCGAGCTACCAGTAGTAAAGCCAAAAAACCTGTTTGATGATACAAAAAACCACGCCGACTATCTAACCAATGGTCAATGGTACACGCCGTCTATGGCACAATCTGGTGTCGCTGGCGTGATGCGACAAGTAATTATTGATGCGTTGTCCACGTCGGAGTATCCAGTTAAGATACGGTCGCTAAAGGACGAAGATTTGCCAAAAGTAACGCGGCTGTTCTTTTGTAATGCCCTGCGCGGTGTCATGCCTATGAGTAATCTGACGTTATTGTCAGGTGAGATTGTTAATTTTTGAAGCGTTTAGCGGTTATTTGAAAGACAGCTTATATGCATACGATACAGTACACCTCCGACTTCTTGTTTCAGATCACTTTTCTCATACACATCTTACGTTCTAGTAATATGTGTATGAGCCAATTGCAGTGCTTATCTTAAAAAGTGGTGCGAGGCATAGCAAACGAGGTCTTTTGTTATGAGAACATAAGAATTGCCTGTTTGCTATTTTTTGCCATCAATATCTTCAAAATTTTCAATACGCCCTAATGTTAGATAACTAGAGCGCTAATATTAAAAATTTTAATTGAGTTTAGTAAATTCACTTGAATTACCAATATTCAAGGTATTACCTTTTGATTGCTGGATCAGCACTGGATAAGGGTATTCATCGACTCCTACAGGATTATCCTGTGTCAACACACCGTGCCAGTTCCGACCCCAGCCTACTATCGTACCATTAGACTTATAGGCTAGCGCACCAGACTCCATACCTGTTATAGCCACTACATTAGATAATTTTCCTTGACCTGATTCACTTACTACTAGTCCTGGAACAGCATTCCGATCTCCTGCTGGATTATTAACGCCGTCACCAAGCTCACCTGATGCATTGAATCCCCAAGCATACACATTACCTGAACGTGTAAGCGCATAAGATGAACTGAAGTTTGTAGCTATGTCCTTAATGTTATCTAATGGTGAATTACCAAGTTTCACATAGTTAGCGTAGTTGATAACGGCATTGTCTGCTAGGTCTGGATCACCCAATTGCAGTTGATTATTTGTACCCCAAGCATATATTTTTCCAGTTTCAGTTAATGCTAAAGTATGCTGTGCATTAGTCACAATTTTTGTAACATCTGTGATTGGATTACCGCTTTTATCTTTTACCAAGCTTACAGGGTGGATGTCAGCATTCGGATCTAAATCCCATTGATAAACTTGACCTTGTTTGTTCACGGCATACGCCATCTTATAATTAAGCGCGATTGCTACGATATCCTTTAACGGTTCACCATTATTATCGACCTCAAACTGAGGATTATTAGCATCACTAGATCCCCAACGCATGACTCTGCCATCATCTGTCAAGCCCATAACTTGTTCACCTATGGAGGCAGAGGCTAGTCTGACAATATTAGTTAAGGGACTACGACCTGTGGCATCCTGTACTGGCTCAGCAAATAAAACATTACTTTGACTAGATACAGTGGAACGGTATACGTATCCCCAGCCATACACTGTTCCTTGGTTTGTTAGTGCATAGCCTGTAGATTTTGAATGAGCAACCTGATAGATGTTTGTTAGCTTGTCACCTTGTGCATTGGTTATTACAGCCTCAGGATACTGCAGGTACTCTAGCTTATCGGCACCTACAGTACCTAGCTGACTACCATAATTCGTACCCCAAGTAAGTACTTGCCCATTAGCCGTCACAATACGATTAGCATCATTGTTACCTCCAGAACTAACGGCTAATGGACTGTTAGTCGGTACGCCATTTACTGTTAACTTGGTGGTTAAATTATTAGCACCAGTCACTGTAAGCGTAGATTGACCTAAGCGATGTACGGTCATTGCCGAACAGTCAGCGGCAACGGTCAATCTGACATTATCATTAGACACACATTTGGCTACTTCAACGACATCATTATTTTGATCTAAGAGTTGAACATTTGTCGTTTTTAATTGTTCCCATGTCAGCATATCAGACCCAATCAATGTAGCCGATAATGTTTGCTGACTAGATGGAGGTAAAACTACAGGTGGTTGAGTTTCAGGCTGGGAAGTAGAGGAGTCAGAGCCTCCACCGCATGCTGTAAGTAAACTAGCTACAGCAATAACCAGTGTGGTCTTAGTAAATGTTCTCATAAATTTTCCTAAATAACGTAAACTGTTAAAATTTGTGTAGAAATTTTGTTGGTTGTTTTACAGTTATATCTATCCAGTTACAATAAGTAAAAATAAGCTTTCTTGGGAACGGTAGAAATCTTGAAAAAGGAAGTAGCAGTGTCTTCTTGTGAAAGCTCAACATATCCTAGTAATGCTAAAATCATCTAGACACAGAACAACTTCTTCGTTTTTAAGCAAGCGTTTAGACTAAGTTAATTCATTAGCTAAGCAAATAACATTGAAAATCAGACGTTTCAATGCTAAATTCTAGCAAACATCTGCCTCGCGAGTTGCCATGAGTAAGCTTACCCCTGAAACGCCTCCTGAACGTCCTAATAGCCCATTGAATAATCAAGATGACACCGCGCTACCAAATTCCCAACCAACAGATGACGTAAAGGAAACCCCAGCGACAGATGTCTCGCTCATCAGTGGCGCCAGTAAACCCCGCAAATATAAAACGGACAATCCATCGTTTTTTATGCAGCGTGGTTATCAGGTATTACTCGTGCTGGGGCTTATCGCTGCGTTTTTCTTAGTGATGGTCTATCAAACGTTGTTTGGACGTATTGACCAGCCACAGCAAATGGTCACCATCGAGCAAGGTCAGACTTATTATGGATTATTGCCGCAGTGGCAACAGCAGATACCTTTGTTTTCTGCCAGTGTCGCCAAGCTTTATATCAAGTCGCAAGTCGATGCACCGCTCCATGCTGGTATTTATCAATTACCGGAGAATCCTACTATCGCTGAGACGCTGCAAGTATTAGAGCAGGGCGCAAAAGCCGCGATGGTCAAGATACAAATTATCGAAGGCAAAACCTCTAAAGATTTGTATCAGACCCTGCGTGACAATCCGGGCATCAAAAAAGAAATCCTAACCGATGATAGTGACAATGCCAGTATTGCCCAAGCGTTGGATTTGGTCGGTATCTTGCCAGATGCGGTAATCAATAGTAACGACCCCATCGTCAATCACAATCTTGAGGGCTGGTTTGCACCTGATACCTATTATTATGGTGAAGGCACCAGCGACAAGCAGGTGCTGACGGATTTATATAAACGCCAGCAGCAAGCGCTGACTGAGGCATGGGAAAACCGCGCGCCCAATTTGCCTTATAACAACCCTTATGAAGCGCTCGTGATGGCTTCTATTATCGAAAAAGAAACCAGTGTCCCTGAAGAGCGCCCGTTGGTATCCGCTGTATTTAACAACCGTTTGAATAAAAGCATGCGTATGCAAACCGACCCCACCATTATTTATGGCATGGGCAGTCGCTATGAAGGCAATATTCGCCGCCGCGACATCGATGAAAAAACATCCTATAATACCTACCAAATCGATGGGCTACCGCCGACGCCAATCGCACTGCCTTCGGCCACTGCTATAGAAGCAACCTTGCATCCTGCTGATAGTGAGGCGCTATATTTTGTGGCAACTGGCACGGGTGGTCATAAATTTACCAATAGCTTGGCGGAGCACAATCAAGCGGTAAGAGACTATCTAAGCGTCATGCGTGAAAAGAAATCGCTTGCGCCGCCGCAGTAAGTGACTTTTTTATATTACCGTTCTTTAAATCACTTATCATTGAATAAGTGTTATGAGGACTGTGTAGTATAAAAAATACGCTTACCGTCACGTATTACTGGTATGGTTTTTCTTGCTTGCTGTTCGTAAGCGTGACAGATGCTACGAAAAACTCATACCAGTAATGCTGACTTATTTTCGATTGAATCCACTATATAAAAAATACAACGCTCATTAATGACATAAGGTCATATCATGTCAGCATCTCTGCCAGCCAATTCAGCACAATCTGATGTGCTTCAAACTTCCTCAGCTTTTACTCAAGGGCGCTTTATTAGCTTTGAGGGTACAGAAGGCGTGGGTAAAACGACGGCTATCGAGCAGCTGTGCGCGCGCTTGCAAGACAGCGGCATCGATTACTTGCGTACGCGTGAGCCGGGTGGCAGTCCGTTTGCTGAGCGTTTGCGTGCTATATTGCTCGATCCAGCGACTGACATTACGGACGATACAGAGCTATTGTTGCTGTTTGCGGCGCGCTGCGATCATATGCAGCAAGTGATTTTGCCAGCACTGCAACGTGGTACGTGGGTGATATGCGACAGATTTACCGACTCGACCATTGCTTATCAGGGTTTTGGACGCGGACATGGTGATAAGGCGATGCGTGCCAAGATTGACACACTTATTCATCAGTTTGTCCCGCAATTACCGGATTTGACATTGTGGTTGGATTTGCCAGTATTAGAGGGCATGGCACGCGCCAATAAACGCAGCACTGCCGATCGGTTTGAGCAGCAGGCCACTGAGTTTTTTACGTGGGTGCATAAGGGCTTTAGTACGCTTGCCAGCGAGTATCCTGCGCGAATACAGCGTGTCGATGGATCAGGCAGCGCTGATGACGTGAGTCAGCGGGTGTGGCAAACGGTGCAAGATCAGTTGAATATTTCAGTTGAATATTAGAGCGCGTTGGACCATTATAAAAAAGCCCCAACATCGTGTTGGGGCTTTTTTTATGCGCTGGCAGGACAAAGGAAGTTAAGGTTTATCTATAATCGGTGACAAGTAATATCGATAAAACACGTACTGCTGGTGCAAATTTTTCTTGCTTGCTGTGCCTACGCAGACAGAGGCTACAAAAAATTTACACCAGCAATACTGTAGCGACTTTAAAGTATTTCAACTATACATAATCGTCCGAGGTTTTTTGCTCTTTCTCCTTGATAATATTGCCATCGGCGTTGGTAGCGTTATCTTGACCAGAGTCGGGCAGACGGTTTGGGTCAAGCGCGCCTTTTTTGTTTTTAGGGGCACTGCCATTACCATTGGTACTGCCAGTCACCGAGGCTTTGGTTTTTGATGTTTCACTTGTCTTAGGTACGGATTGGCTGATTGAATTTGCTGATGAGTCACTAGTAACAGGTGGCTTGGCCTCTGTCTCCCTATCTGTGACAGAATCTGGCTTTAATTCAGTCACGCTATCGTCGTTCAGCTCTATTGATTTGCGCTTCTCAGGCGCTTTTGAGCTGGACTCAAAGTCGGCATCTGCTGCCATACGCGCTTGCTCTTGCTTCAGCGTTACATCTACAGGTTTTGGTTGTACTTCGTCTTCTACCACCAATGAGATGAGCTTGCGGTCACGTGGTACGTTGCCATCGAACTGGTCTGTAATGACGTGCAGCTTACCTTCTTTGTCTATGGTATAGAGAGGTACAAACTGTTTGTTATCGGCTTTATATTGCTCAAAACTATAACTATCAGTGATGTTGGTGATTTTGATGCGGGCTTTTTTGGATAGCATACTGGCAAGCTTGGTATACGTCACGTCTTTGCCAAACAACCACTGCGAATGGAAGTTTGATTGTTTGTCATCGCGCTCGCTTTTGACTTTTTCGTCACTGAATTTGAGACGATATAATTTGCGCTCACCAAACTCATGACGGTAATGAATCTCAGATAAAGTGTTCATCTCCTTATCCATACTCATGGCAAACAAACGACCAATACCGATAAGGTCAAGGTGGCGATCAGCGTGGTCTGAAATGGGATTACCAAAGTAGGTGCGCAGACCACTCATACGCGCGCGGGCAATATTGGTATAGTTATTGTGCGCGACGATAACATCAAAGCCTTGCTCTTTTAGTGAAGTGGCAATCAAAAGTGCGATTGGGTTTGAGCCGACGATAAGAATACCATTGGTCTCAGGTTCACGTACACCCAGCAGATTGCCGACGATTTTTGACCCCAAGCCCTGAATCATCACTGTGCCGATAATGACCATAAAGACCAACGGAACAAGCAGCTCAACACCTTGAATATCATACTCTTGCAGACGAATAGCAAACAATGAAGAAATAGCGGCAGCGACGATACCACGCGGGCCAATCCAGCTAATCATGAGCTTTTCATTGGTCTTGAGGTTTGAGCCGATTGACGATGCCCACACCGATAATGGACGCGCCACAAACATCACGATGGCGAGTAGTACTAAGCCTGCAAAACCGATATTAAGCAAGCTTGCCAGCTCCACACGGGCAGCAAGAATAATAAAGAGCACAGAAATCAGTAAAATGGTTAATGACTCATTAAATTCAAGAATCGTTTCGCGCGGGAATTTTGGCCAGTTTGCCAATGCCACACCCAGTACAGTGACTGTCAATAAACCAGACTCATGTTCTAAATGGTTTGAGACAGAAAACAGCACCAACACAAAGGCAAGGGTAAAAACATTGCGTAAAAATTCAGGCACCATGTGGCGGCGCATCAGAAAGGCCAGTAACCAAGCACCCGCCAGACCAAGGGCGGTTGCCAATATTACAATTTTGGCAAACAATAAGATACTGCTGGCTTCACCGCCTGAGATGATGTATTCATAGACCAACACCACTGCAATCGCGCCGATGGGATCAATGATGATACCTTCCCATTTTAGGATATTGGATATTGTCTTATTGGGACGTACACTACGCAGTAGCGGCATAATGACGGTTGGGCCTGTGACGCACACCAGCGCGCCGAACAACAAGGCAATTAGCGGATCAACATCAAATAACAAATACGTTGATAACGCGACGATAGCAATGGTGATAAGGACGCCAACCGAGACCAGCATCTGCACAACCGTACCGTGTTGCTTGATTTCATCAAATTCTAACGTCAGCGAGCCTTCAAATAAAATAATCGCCACCCCCAACGAGATGAAAGGGAACATCAGCTCCCCCAACACCAAGTCAGGGTCGAAGACACCCAGCACTGGCCCCACAATAATGCCAATCAGTAATAAAAATAAAATGGACGGTTGCTTTAAGTACCAAGCCAACCATTGGGCAGCAATACCAATCCCAACAACGCCGGATAATAATAGGGCGGTATCCATAAATGAATCCTTTTATAATCTTGTCATACGTTATACCAGTTCAGCGTTGCAATAGAATGGTTCTGTTTTATTTAGATTCGACTATATCAACAGCTTTTACAGAATAACGGGCACAGGCAAATTTCTATAAAATCTGAGCCATACCCATGCTATTCATTATGAGTCACAACATCGGTCAGATATGATATAACTACTATAAAGTAATGAGGACAAAAGCTTTTCCCTATATATGGAAAAGCTTTGGACATGCAAAAATAAAAAATATGGGTGATGATTGCCAGTGTCATAAACTTATTAATATAAATAAACTTTTGTTCATTTATAAAGTTATTTGGCTTATCATCATATCATGGTTTTATTTCATGACTATCACGGCTGAGCCAAACAGGATGTCATCGATCTGTCCTAGCACCGATAAGAATGAGTGTCAGTGAAATATAATCAGGTGAATACAAAAGAGAGCCAGCGAGACTGGGATAAATTTTGGCTGCAACGACACAGCAAGCAAAAAAAGCAAGCAAATAGCAGGGTGGCGCTTTTAAAGCCTTTTAACTGTAGTAAACTGCTTTGACTATATTATTTAATATCGCTTTACATTATAAAAACGACCTTATCTTCTACAAGTCGCTATCAGTAATTGCACAACATCGCTCTTAATAATAATAATCGACCACTCACGTGGAGGACAATATGCCTGTCAACATGCCTATCAATACGTTTAAAGCACACTCAGAGTTTCGTCTACAGCATTGGTTGCAACGGGGTGCGCTGGCACTTGCTGTCAGCACAGCAATGGTCACTGGTATCACAGTCACGACCATGACCCACGCGCAAGCCGCAGTGACCACGGCAGATTTTTCTGGGTTGGTGCAACAAGTCACGCCAGCGGTTGCCCGCGTGAATGTCACAAAAACGGTTAGTGAGGCCGAACTTGCCAAGGCGCAGACTGCTGAGTTGTTGCGCCAGTTTTTTGGTGATCGTCTGCGTATTCCAGATCAGGCGGTCACGCCAGCGATTGAGCATGCGTATGGCACTGCTTTTTTTATCACATCCGATGGTTATATGCTGACTAATCATCATGTGGTTGAAGGTGCGGATAAAATTACGGTCACACTCAATGATAGAACGGAGCTTGATGTAACCTTGATTGGTAGTGATGAGCGTTCAGATGTGGCGGTGTTGAAAGTCAAGGGTAGTCAGTTCCCAGCATTACCTATTGGTGATTCAAATGCGTTAAAAGTAGGGGAGCCAGTGCTAGCGATTGGTTCGCCATTTGGTTTTGATTATTCAGCGTCCGCTGGCATCGTCAGTGCCAAATCACGCAGTTTTTCGCGTGAGACCAGTGTGCCATTTATTCAGACAGATGTGGCATTGAATCCTGGTAATTCAGGCGGCCCGCTCTTTAATCAGCGCGGTGAAGTCATCGGTATTAACTCGCGCATCTTTAGCGGTACTGGCGGTTATATGGGTCTGTCTTTCTCCATTCCGATTGACGCTGCTATGGATATCTATGAGCAACTCAAAAAAGATGGTGAAGTGGTGCGTGCCTATTTGGGCATTTATCCACAAGATATCGATCGCAATCTGGCCGAAGCCTATAATTTAGCGCGTCCGCAAGGTGCGTTGCTGACCCGTGTCTCGCCAGATTCACCCGCACAAAAAGCAGGCCTAAAAGCTGGTGACATCATTTTACAGTACAACGATGTGCAAATTATGCGCGCCTCAGATTTACTGAACCTACTCAATCGCGCAAAACCCAGCGATGCATTCCGTGCGCAAATACAGCGTAATGGCAAGCAAATGACCATTAGCGGTAAACTCGCTTATGCGCCCAATGACGTCAGAGCACAAAGCGGCGATCAGCAGAATGATGATGTGCAACTGGGCTTACGTTTACGAAACTTGACCGCTGACGAGCAAGCAGAAATCTTATCGGACAATAAAACAGGGATTTTGGTTACCACAGTGGATCCGACTGGACTGGCTGCGCGCTCCGGTATATTGGCAGGCGATGTCATCACCAATTTTCACCAAAAACCGATTAAGAAGGTAACGGACTTCTCTAAAGCTATCTCTTCTCTACCCAAAAAAGGGGTGGTGACGATTGAGATCATTCGCCAAGGTATCCCAGCGATTATCGGCCTACGCATCGAGTAAATACTAGATGCTCAGCAGGTTACAATGCTTGTATTTCTTTTATTTAGGATGAACTATATAAAAGCAGAAAGAAATAATGGCTGGTTTGGTGTTAATTGATTGATAGCGGTCAAATCAAAATATGCTACACTAGTAAGCGTTTTTATGACTAAATATTGATTGTTGAATCGGCATCATTGATCGTTGGCAAAAACACCGTCAATATGGAGTTAAGCGCATAAGTATTTATGCTGCGAACGCCTTTATAATAGACAAATATTTAGCACTACTATCAAGCAAGGTATGACCCAAAGTGTTTATGTCTGCACCCATCATGCGTGCGGACATAGACAATAGAATGGGCACTTGCACACGACCTATCATGTGACAGCTTTGACAAAAGCTAGGATAATACAGTAAGGCACGGTTATGAGCACAGCATACGACGAGATCAAAACCCGACTACAAGGCTCAATGGTAGCTTTGGTAACGCCCATGCATCCTGACGGCACGGTTGATTATAAACGTCTGGCAGACCTCATAGATTGGCAGATTAAGCAAGGCACGCATTGTTTGGTTGCGGTCGGTACCACTGGCGAGTCAGCGACATTGTCTATGCAAGAGCACAGCGATGTCATTCGCTACTTTGTGCAGCATGTCAAAGGTCGCGTACCAGTGATTGCTGGAACAGGCGCCAATAATACGATGGAAGCCATCAAGCTGACCCAAGATGCGGCGGATGCTGGTGCAGACTGCGCTTTATTGGTCGCGCCCTATTATAATAAGCCGCCACAAGAAGGCTTATATCAACATTATAAAGCCATCGCTAAAGCGGTGAATATACCGCAGATGCTATATAACGTGCCGGGACGTACGGTTGTTGATATCGCGCAAGAGACCGTTGAGCGCTTAGCGGATATAGATAATATCGTCGCGATCAAAGACGCAACTGGCTCAGTAGTACGCGGTGAGCAATTGATCAAAGCCGTTGGCGATAGAATGGTTGTGTTGTCAGGTGATGATGGTACGGCGCTTGAATTGATGAAATTTGGCGGCAAAGGCAATATTTCAGTGACGGCCAACGTGGCACCCAAAGCCATGAGCGAAACCTTCGCTGCAGGATTGCGCGGCGATTTCGACGCAGCTTATAAAGTACATGATGTCGTCAAGCATTTACACCGTGATTTGTTTATTGAATCCAGCCCTATTCCAGCGAAATACGCCCTACATAAAATGGGTCTGATAGACACAGGTATTCGTTTGCCCCTAGTTTGGCTGGCTGAAAAACATCATGCGACTATTGATGAAGCCCTAGTACGTGCAAAATTACTATAGTTTCGTGCGAACTTATTATAGTTTTGTGTGAACTTAAAAATAGTCCTATAACTGCTAACTCAGAGAGATAACATGATGAAAACATCATCAGTAACTGCAAAGATATTCCCTACGATGCTGACCTTAATCTTGGGAAGCACCTTGGTATTGAGCGGCTGCCAAAGCACAAAAGAATTACTTGGTAAACGTGATAATGGCAGCTTAGAGTATCAGCAAAGCAAAAAGCTTGCGCCTGTAGAACTACCCGCTGACCAAGAGACGTTGCCTTTTGTGCCTTTGTACCCAACACCTAGCACTGGGGCAAACACACTCAAACTACAGAACGAATCAGGTAGTCAGTATCAACTGCCAAAGCCTCAGCGTGCGGTAAGCAGTCCTTCTAATTAATGCCATTTCCCTATTTATACCGCCGGCTTGTTACTGTTATTTCTTTACATATGATAAAGACGGTAATACAGACTCAGCGGTAGCTGCGCGTTTTTACCACATAAGCTTGAACGAACAGGAACTCCCATAATGCAAAAGCAACAACTGCTGTATAAAGGCAAAGCCAAATCTGTATACGAGACAGAAGACAACGATCTTTTGATTTTACACTTCCGTGATGATACCTCAGCGCTTGATGGTAAGCGTATCGAACAATTGGCACGCAAAGGCGTCGTCAATAATCGTTTTAATGCGTTTATTATGCAAAAATTGGCGGACGCGGGCATCGAAACGCATTTCGAAAAGCAATTGTCTGAAGACGAAGTCTTGGTTAAGCGTTTAGAGATGATTCCTGTTGAGTGCGTGGTGCGTAACTTTGCAGCGGGCAGTTTGGTTCGTCGTTTAGGTTTAGAAGAAGGCCAAGCATTGACACCGCCTACGTACGAGCTGTTTTATAAAGACGATGCACTTGGTGATCCGATGGTCAATGAATCACTTTCTGTGTCACTGGGCTGGGCAACTCCAGAGCAGTTGGCTAGAATGGAAGCGTTGACCCATCAAGTCAACGACGTATTAAAAGCTTTGTTTGATGCAGGCGATTTGATATTGGTCGATTTCAAGCTAGAGTTTGGCGTGTTCCATGACCGTATCGTTTTGGGTGATGAGTTTTCACCAGATGGTTGCCGTATTTGGGATAAGACTACTAAGAAAAAGCTAGACAAAGACCGTTTCCGCCAGTCGTTAGGCGATGTGATCGAAGCCTATGAAGAAGTCGCTAATCGTATTGGTGTACCATTAAGTTAAGCGCTTTTGCCAAATTATTTTGACAGTATAAAACATAGAAACTGAGCCTAGCGCTCAGTTTTTTTATGGTATCACATTAATTTCGTTACCCTAGTAAGGACTTGAATCTTAGGCTATAAGTAAGCTAATGGTATCAAAGTTTTAACTCGCTAAAATAGTCACAGTGTACTCCATGATGTACATACCATACATATTTCATTCATGGTCAGTGCGCTACATGTAAACCACACTCAATATTTACTTTAAGTCCAACATATTGCGGTTACTTTAAACTCTGTGGCTTCTGATTTTTTCAAGTAATCTATTCCATCTTGATGATGAGTTGAACTTATCCAGTCATAACAAGAAGGTTCAAACTGGTTTAATGCTTCAATAATTTCAGAACGTGAGAATATATCGAAGTGATAAATGCGACCGTCTGAATGTTGTTCTTGTTTCAGTTGGATAACCTTAAACCATTCTGGTATGTTTACCTTTTCGTGTAAATCTCTTTCTGATAAATAGTATTCCCAATTCTCCCAAGCCATAATAAGTTCCTTATAAAAAGCGTGTAAACCGTATATGTTCTATCTGTGGTCGGTGCGCTATACGGGCATCGAACCTTAAGCTGTATACTCACTATTTCTGATAGTTCAGCAACTGATTGGAGAGAGCCATAATATGAGTAATGTAAATGAAAATGATCTGAGTCTTAAGTTTGATATGCTTATAGCTCAAATTATAGCTCAAAAAAGTTCTCAGCCAATTCTCAGGGATATTTTTGGACACTCTAGTGGTGATTGGGTAAATTTTAGAAATTATATAGATGAAGATACTTATAATAATGAATATATGGGGCTAGATGTATATATGTGTTGGCTAAGCGATATCAATGCACCCAACGACCAATGGAGATTGGTTGCTTTCTTCGAAAACAATCAATTGTATTCTTAAATATTAATACCCTTTAGCTTAGAGCTTAATAGAATTCGGTAGTTCATAAAAGTATATCCCAAAACATTTGATTGCTGTAGGCAAGAGGTTAAGTAAAAATGAGAAATGATAAAATACTTATCCTGATCTTGACTGTTTTAGTATTATCATTTTCATATAGATTAATTATTAGATCTATTATGTCGACTATGAGTCTGTAAACAAAGTTTATGACAAATGACTTTGGATAGAAGAAGGCAGTTTTCACTAGTTCTATTTAGGTGTACCCTAAGGGAACCACATAGTAAGACCAATAAACCTACTAATAGACCACTTAAAATAGACTTATATAATGGAACCACTTATAACAGACTGCTATTCTTATCTATTTATCAATAACCAGCAATAATGAATTTCTTTTTAGTCATAATTATCGATGGCTACCACATACTACCGATATCAAACTTGTAGGCATAGGTTTGTAGCTTAATTCATATTAAAAATCAAGCATAGCGCCAACAGTGTCTTCAATATCTGATCTTATTTCTATGCTAACTTATCAGTACTTATTCATATCGATGATTATATAAAATAAAAAAAGGTTTCGATAATGTCTACTGCTTCATCAACTGTTTTAGACCCTAGTTGGTTTACTCGTCCAACCTGTCTATCAGGAAAATTGAATATTTAGGTCGCTTTGTATGATTGACAGAAATAATTGCTAATATAGTTTTTAGCAAAACACATTTTAAATACTGAATATATATTTCCAACCATAAGCTTATACATTTGTACACCTAAAAACAAACACTAAAGGTTCGTTGGAAAGCCTACAATAAGTCTTACAGGTCTGTAATAACTACTCCTTAGTTCTTTAAAATGAGTGATACAAAATGAGTAACGACACAAGATTGACCGTTTACGAGTTAGGTATAATTAAGAATTTCCTGAGAGATCAATTAATATCGATAAAAATAAAAGAATTTTCAGTTGCCTATCCAGCTGAAAATAAAGAAGAAAAGGATGAGCGAGCGTGTACTTTTGGATTAGAATTAACGGCAATTAGGGATAAAGTCGAAGTAATGATTTCAAATCGATTGGATGGAAACAACCAACTGATAACAATCTTACCTAATAGTAAATTCATTGCTAAACGTGCTGGAATTTTATAAAAATTAAGCACATTTCTAAATATTACAACCACGACAAGTCGTGGTTTTTTCGTTTCTTTAGCTTAAACACTTAAAATAAGGGGCTGTAGTAGATAAGGATTAAATATCACACCATTTCCTCAGAGTTTTAAGCTGATTAGATGGTGACCCGTAG
>NZ_CAJHBU010000019.1 GCF_904846715.1 Psychrobacter vallis | reverse complement strand
CTCTTTTTTACTTAATTTACAACGGGTTATCTTCATTTTAGTAGTCTAGCATGGTGCTTATCTACTACAGCCCCAAAATATAAGATAGCTGACTATGACACACCCTAATGTTTCGATTTTATTTTAAATTGCCTATAAGAAGATTTTTAGGTAATAGGCTGGCAATGTGGACAGTAAACGCTGGCTCGGCCATTAAGTTTGATATTTTCGAGCGTTGTTTCACAATGTATACATGCTTCACCCTGCCTACCGTAAACGTTTAACGTATGTTGGAAGTAACCAGTTTGGCCACTGGCCACTGTGAAGTCTCGTAATGTCGACCCACCAAGCTCTATTGCTTTTTGTAAGATAACTTTGATATGACCAACCAAAATAGCAATCTGTTCATAGGACAGTTGGTGAGCAGGGGTAGCAGGATGTATGCCTGACAGATATAAACTTTCCGTTGCATAGATATTGCCAACGCCAACCACAACCTGTTGTTCCATAATGATTGATTTGATAGGGCGGGTGATAGGCTGTTGTGATTTAGGAGATCTAGGTGATTTGGCTTTATTGCCTACTTTATCGATAGTACTTTTATTAGATTTGTGTTTATCCGCTAGGTTTGTACGCTGGATCAAATGGTACAAATAGTCAGCAGTAAATTGATCTGACAGTGGCTCAGGACCGAGATGATCTAATAGCTTGGCACTATAATCCTGATACCATAAAACTGAGCCAAAACGTCTTGGGTCATGATAGTGTAACTGGTATTTTGTATTATCTGCATCGTTAAAAACGATCACTAAATGATCATGTTTGCGTTTCTCAGTACCGTAACTGTGCTGCTGTAAGCTACCTGACATCCCGAGATGAATTAGTAGCTGACGTGACACCAATGTGTCAGCTTGGTTAGCAGTATCTACATTATTAGGCGCTACTGGCAAAAAATTTAGTATTAAATATTTCGCTCGACGTTCGACGCTAGCTAATGTGTGATTGACTAGTTTATCTAAGTCATCGGGCATCGACCAGCGTAGCTTCGGCTGAAATACTTTTAGATCAACGACTTGTTGCCCCAATAATGGTGAGAGGCTGGTCTTAGTTGTTTCTACTTCGGGCAGTTCGGGCATAGTGTTTTTAGGGTAACTCTTTGATTAAAGGAAGGTGTATAAGCTTATTTTTACATTAAGCAACAGCGCGCCGAGCATGTAAGATACCATGCTGCTGCTCCAGTTTGGCCAACAGTTTGGATAAATGTGCCAAGCCTGAGACTTCAATATGAAATTTCAAGAAGGCAATATTATCGTCATTACTCAGCGTTTGGACTTGACGAATATTGACGTTTTCTTTGTCGATGATCTGTGTCAAATCACGCAATAGCCCACGTCTGTCATAGGCCTCTACGTGAATGTCAACTGGTTGATAACGACCAGATTGAACCCGCCAAGCCGCTTCTATTGCGCGTTCAGGATCGCGTTCGATCAGGCGTGAATACTCAGGGCAACCACGGTTGTGCACACTGACACCTCGTGACAGGGTAATATAGCCAGCTATCGGCTCACCGTGTACAGGATGGCAGCAGCCAGCCAAGTTGATTTCGATATTATCCAACCCATCAATACGAATTTTATAAGCATCAAGCTTGCCTGCATCTCTGGTGTCTACGCTCGGTACAAAATCCTCTGGTGCGGTTTCGGGCTCTAAATGTAACTGGCGAGAAATATGGCTGGTTAGCTGATTTAGGCCAATGTCGCCTGTCACCAATCCAACGATAATGTCATCGGTAGTATTGACGTGAAAATGCTGAATATAGTCATTTAAATCGATGCTATTTGGATGTACAGATAAACGCTCAAGTTCTTTGCTGAGCATTTGACGGCCAATCTCAATGTTCTTATCGCGATCTTGTTTGTTAAACCATTGCCGCAGTTTTGAGCGGGCGCGATTGGTATGAATATAACCAAGTGAAGCGACCAGCCAATCACGGTTGGGCTCACGTGAGGCCTTGGTGATAATTTCGACCTGTTCACCCGTTTTGAGCTGATAAGTCAATGGCACGTAGCGTTGATTGACTCGAGCAGCCTGCGCACGGTTACCCACTTGTGTGTGTACATAGTAAGCAAAATCAAGGACGGTCGCGCCTTTTGGCAGTTCGGTAATATCACCATCACGACTAAAGATATAAATGCGTTCGAGCTCATCAAAATCAACGAGTTGTTCTTCTTCATCAAAGCCCATCTCATCTATGTCTTCGCCTGTCAATAAAGAGGAGCGCGGCTGATTGCGTGTTTCATTATTAATAGACAACAGCTGACGTAGAGAACTGATTCTTTGATTAAGGTAGTTGTCTTTTTTGTTTTTCAGACCCTCTTTATAATTGACATGCGCGCACATGCCAAGCTCGGCCTCAAAGTGCATTTCATGAGTACGAATCTGTACTTCAAGCGATTTGTTCTCAGCAATCACCGCCGTATGTAGTGAGCGGTAACCATTGGACTTAGGGTTGGTGAGATAATCATCAAATTGCTCAGGAATATAACGCCACAAACCGTGTACCAATCCTAGCACATGATAACAATCTGAAGGGTTGGTGACCAAGACCCGCAGCGCACGAATATCATAAAGCTGATCGAAGGATAAGCCTTTGAGTTTCATTTTTCGGTAGATAGAATAGATATGCTTGACGCGTCCAGAAAGTTCAGCTTCGATACCAGCTGCTGACAGTGCTTCATTGAGCTTGTCTTGCACACGCTGAATATAAGACTCACGTTCGCTGCGTTTTTCAGATAGCAGTTTGGCAATCTCTTTGTAGCGCTCAGGCGCTAGATAACGAAACGCCAAGTCTTCTAGTTCCCACTTCAGTTGAGCGATACCGAGTCGGTGAGCCAATGGAGCATAAATAGTCATGACCTCACGTGCGACACGAGTTCGACGTTCTTGATTTGAGAAGGTCAGTTCGCGCATGGCAAAGGTGCGCTCAGCAAGTTTAATAAGCACCACGCGGACATCATTGGTGACAGAGATGAGCATGCTATAAATATTGGATAGCTGGTCACGTTGATTATTGACGAAATGATCTTCTAGTCGCTTGTTACTTTCAATAATCTCAGACAGCTTACCCATGGCCAACGTGTCTTTGACAAGGGTCGAGATTTCTGTACTGAAGTTTTTTTCTATCTCGGCGAGGCTTATGATTGACTTGCGCGCGCTGCGATATAACATTGCCGCGACAAGAGCATCTTCATCTTGATAAAGATAGGTTAAGATATCAGTCATGCCAATACCAGTCACATAAGCGCCTGAACGCTCAGACTCGCTGGTATTCATATGACTACGAATAAATTCACAAGCAGTACATAGGTCAGGTACGGAGTCTTGCCCGATACGCTTGGCTACATTGTCTAACCAAGTGGGAATATCAATATTCACTTGATCTAAATCAACTTCTTCAAGCTCGTTTTGAGAGAGAGTATGGTTTTCGTCTAGAAGCGGGTTGTCAGAATATTCGTTCTCAAGCTTTGGGTCATGACTGTGAAAAGCATGCAACGCTGAGCGATCAAAAGTGGTGTGTAGCTTGTGGGTGGACAGCTGGTATTTGATATCGAGTGGGATTTGGGCATAGCTGTTGGCAGACTGATGAGAGCGTTGGCTCGCTACTAGTTGCGCCGCAAGTGCTGCACTATCGGCTTGCGTGGTCTGTCCATCCACTAGCGGTAATCCTTCACGAATTTTTACCATAGCCGACTCCTCTTAGCTATTATGAGTTGATTATAACCCTATCTGATATGTACACACTTTGAATTGATGACTCTTAAAGTGTCAGTTATAAACCAATACAACTGCTAAAAATGTCTATTTTTGGCAGCTATAAAATGCGTATACAATATGTAAAGTTATAAGTGTAAACATTCACTATGTTTTGATTGAACAAATATAGGAAGATTGTTCATTATTATCTCATTTTGAGGGGACAAATCAAGCGAGGCTCTGTAATGTCTGTCGTTAGTCAGAATAAATAGCCGTTATTTATTAGTAGCGCTTAATCGAAATTTTCAGTAAGCATCAATGACTATAAATACGGCTATTTTTTATTTTAAATGGCTCGTTTGACAAAGAAAAAATTAAATGGCTATTTTCTCAAAACGAGCAATTGACTCAACATGACCCGTATGGCAAAACATATCCATCACGCCCGCATGAGTCAAACGATAGCCTTGCTCTAACAATGCTTTTGTATCGCGGGCAAGTGTTGCAGGATTGCACGACACATAAACGATGCGCTCGGCATTGAATTTAGGCAAATACTGCATAATTTCCCACGCACCAGAACGCGGTGGGTCAATCAATAGCGCATCAAAGCCTTGATTGGCCCAAGGTTTGTCAGTGCAGTCTTGCGTCAAGTCTTGGCTATAAAATTCAGTATTGTTTATGCCATTGCGACGTGCATTATCAGCGGCGCGTGCGGTCATGGCTTCACTACCTTCAACACCAATAACCGAGCCTGTTTCACCAACCAAGCGCGCTAACGGCAAGCTAAAATTGCCCAGTCCACTAAACAGATCCAGTACGCGTTCACCTGCTTTTAAGTCTAACAAGTCACAAGCAAGTTTGGTCATTTGACGGTTTACAGACAAGTTGACTTGCGTAAAGTCAGTAGGGATAAACTCAAAAGTGAGATCATACTCTGGCAATTGATAATACAAGCGTCCAAACTGCTGGCTCATGTCATCATCATCTGTTAAGGCAATACGCTGAATGCTATCAACGCCCTTAGACTGTAAATATAGTTGCCAATTGCGGGCAGCAAAAAATACTTTTAGCTTATCGATATCAGCATCTGACAACGGTTCCAAGTTGCGCACAATAAGAGCAACAGGTTGATTACCATCGGGCAGTTCAGGTATTTGCTCACCCATGGCCAATTCAAGCTGGGCAATCTTGTCACGGCTCTCTAATGTGCTAATCAGCGTTTTTAAGTTTTCAATCTCAAAACCAATCCGTGGGTCTAAGATATGACACTCGTTTAGCTCGGCTAAAAAATTGCTTGAGCGCTCACGAAAACCGACCAACGCCGTTTCTTTTTTGACGACATAACGGACGCCCAATCGAGCTTTAGTGCGATAACCTAAACGGTCGCCAACTACCGGCTCAAGCCAATGATCTGGTGCTACATTGGCTTGATGCATAAGCATTTCAGCCAGTACAGATTGTTTGAAGTTGATTTGTCCTGCAGGCTCCCAGTGCTGCAAATTACAACCACCGCAAACACCGAAATGCGGGCAGGGTGGTACGGCGCGTTCAGGGTTAGGGTTGGCAGTGATGCTAATGGCATCGCCTTCTTCAAAGCTCGCACGGCTATTGGTGATTTTAACTAGTGCACTTTCACCCGGTAGGGCAAAACTGACAAAGATTTTTTTGCCATGCTTGTCTTCAGCGTGGCCATCGTCAATACCAAAGCCATTGCCATAGATGGCAACGCCGCGACCATCGTGCGATAAGCCATCAATATTAAACGGAATCGGCTCTGCATCTTTTAGACGACGACGCGTCTTTGGTGAGGGTTTGGATTTTTTCTTATTAGGTGGAATAACAATGGCTTGAGTATCGTTGGCTTTTTGCACGGCATCTTGCGTGGAATCAAGTGTTGGTGATGTTTTTGAATCGGTGGGTTGCATAAACCTGCCTTAATAATAAATGATAAATAACTAAAAATAGGGTAATAAGGGTAACAGCCATTATTGGTAATACGGTGTTTTATGATTTGGGTGCAGACGACCAATCTGCAATGAATTCTTGATGGCGTGGACTGCCATCTGCTTGGGTATACTTTGCCAGATAATCATAGCTCTGCTGTTGCCAAGCATCAAAATCTGTGGAAGACAGCTCTCCCGTCAAACGCAACCAGCGCAAATAGATCAGCCAAGTATTCATGACATCAGACTCACAATATATCGATAGCGTCTGCCAGTCGCCATTGCTAACGAGATCGCCAACCATACTGCCATCGACATCTGTTTTGCCCGGTAGGCCATATAAACTTGCAACCACATCCATCGCTTCGCGGCGACTGGCACCGTATTGGCTAAATCTGTCCATCAAATCAAGATGGCGCGTGTGGAAGCGATTGACATAATTATCAAAGCGCATGTTTTTGATGCGCGCGCCTTCTTCAAACAACCACGGTGCGGACAAATCATACTGCATGGCACGATATATGAGCACCGGAATATCAAAACCTGAGCCATTCCAGCTGATGAGCTGTGGCAGCTTTTCAAGATCACTAAATGCTCGAAAAAACTTGGCAATAATGTCTTTTTCGTCAAACTTATCTGCTGTCAACGAAAATAACGATAATTTGCCATCTTTGATATAAAGGGCAGAAATACAGACGATGCGCTGTAATGGCAAGCGCATAAAATCGTGTCCAGCCTCTTGTGTGCGTATCGCAGTCAATGCACTTAATGCATCCGTATCATTTAGATCCGCCAATTGCGGATAAATACGGCGAGCTGCATCAATATCAGCGACGGTCTCAATATCAAAGACTAAGATAGGGTCGGATGGTAGAGCTTGTGGCATAGGTAGTCCTGACTGTTTAAAATCTTATACCAAACTCAGAAAATAACGATTAGCTGCGTCAAACTCGCTTAGCCTACCATGTGTAGTACTTGCACTCGTTTTTCTTGCTACTTTAATTTCTGAGATTAACATTACTTTTTATGAAATGACGGTGCTGCTTCGTCTACGCTATCATCAACATTGCTGTCATCAATACTATAGAGACCTGTCGATAAGTAACGATCGCCACGATCGCAAACAATAAAAGCGATAACGGCATTAGGGTTTTCTTTAGCCACTTGCAGTGCTGCCCATGCCGCTGCGCCTGAAGACACACCCGCAAAGATACCTTCGGTTTTGGCCAGTTTGCGCATATAAATTTCTGCAATGTGCTGATCGATATCCATGATTTCATCGACCAAATCTGCATCAAAGATGCCTGGCATATAGGCGGCAGGCCAGCGACGGATACCAGCAATAGAGGCATCCTCGTCAGGCTGAAGCCCGATAATTTTGATGTCTGGATTTTGTTCTTTTAAGTATCGTGAAACACCCGTGATAGTACCCGTAGTACCCATGGAGCTTATAAAATGCGTAATTTTACCGTCAGTTTGTGCCCATAGCTCAGGGCCTGTGGTCAGGTAATGGGCTTTGCTGTTGTCTGGGTTGTTAAATTGATCTAAAACGATGCCTTTACCATTCGCCTGCATTTGTAAAGCCAAATCACGTGCCACTTCCATGCCTTCATCTACGTCAATTAGCGTGGCACCATAAGCAATCATCGCATCTTTGCGTTCTTGGGTTGAGTTGGTTGGCATCAGTAATGTGATTGGATAGCCACGCATGGCTGCTACCATGGCTAAAGCAATGCCCGTATTGCCGCTGGTGGCTTCGATTAACATGTCACCAGGTTTGATATCACCGCGTTGTTCTGCTTGATAAATCATATTAAAGGCAGGACGGTCTTTGACAGAGCCAGCTGGATTATTACCTTCAAGTTTGGCCAATAATGCCGCACCATTGGTAACGTGGGCTTGTTCAGGTAGGCGCTGTAATCTGACCAATGGCGTTTGACCGACGCAATCAGCAAGGGTCGTGACTTGAGTGATAAAGTTGGCGTTTGACATGGCCGTAGCGGACATAGGGTATCCTTATGGGTTTCCAAAATTGATTGTCGGGTAAAGGCGTATTTTTTAAATAGAGTTTTGATTTCTAAATAACGGCTTTATAGCAGTAATATGTTTTTCGCATTATTTTTATACTGTGAATAGACTATATCAACATAAGCTGACGGTTTTTACAAAAACTGGTGACAAGTAAGAGGTTGCGTCATTATATCATTTTGTTTTTGGCTACGCTGAGGGCATGCAGAAATTTTGGTAAATGAGAGGTATCTAAACATGGCCAGACAATTGACATGCGTTCGAGTCATCTCATTTGTTAGCAATTCATTTATTAGTAATGATCGGTGATGATGACCTCTATGCGTATAAATGCTGTTAAAATACCCAAAATAGATAGAGTTTAACGATGACTAGCAGCTTGTCACTGTTATTTATACCTAGCACAAACCCCAGTAGAGAGTAACGCTAGCATGGCACACAAAAAACGTTTTGATACCAGTAGTGCATACGGTCAGCTCATCATATTGGTGTTTTTGCCCATTTGTGTGTTGGCAGCGGTCGGCGGTATTTTGGTTTTTTACGAAACCATGCGCGCTAGCAATTCAGAGCAAGAGGTGCTGGCCGAAGCGGTGCTCATTCGTTATGCTCCCGAAATTGCTGAGCTGATTCCTGAGTTATTAGAGCAAGCGAGTCAGCCAGCTGACAGTGAAGTGAATGCAGATGATACACCGACAGTAGAAATAACTGAGCTGAAAAGTGTGCAAGATAAGCTAGGTCGTATGCAGTCTGAGCAACATGTACAGCGTATCGCAATCATTAACGAGGACAATCAAATACTGGCAACAGTAGGCTATGGACTGAGTGAAGCATGGCCTTTAATAAATGTAGAAGAAGACTTTTTATCACAAAAACCAACCCCTATTGGTACTGCCTATGGCAGTGTGCTAGGAGAATATGCAGGACAAAAGCTGTGGCTGCTCGTCGATATGGACAACGAGCCACTCTACATTGCGCGTTATCGTATTGCCATGGCACTGGTGATTACGGGTTTGTTCACTATTTTGATTTTATTACTGAGCTTGAATATTTATTCAAAACGCTGGATAGCCCCAATCTATGAGCTACGTTTGCAGCTGCAACGTACCCATGTCGACAATCTGTATCAGCCCATTCCCGTTGAGTCGGATGGTGAACTGAATTTATTGCAGCAAGACTTGGTCAAAACGTTACGTCGTCTGCACAGAAGTTTTCAAGAACTTAAGGATCATGCCGAACAAACGGAAGATGATTTGCGCCTTGCGTTTGACGAGATGGAAATGCAAAACATCTCTATTCGTAATGCGCGTGATGCCGCCATCTCCACCAGCCAAGCCAAATCTGCGTTTTTGGCCAATATCAGTCACGAACTGCGCACACCGCTCAACAGTATTGATGGCTTTATTAATTTGCTGGCACGCCATGGAGAGTTGAATCCTGAACAGGACTTGTACGTACAGACTATCCGCAAGTCCTCTGCCCATTTGCTTGCTTTGGTAAATGATGTCTTGGATTTTTCTAAGATTGAGGCGGGTAAACTGGTACTTGATCGCCATGAGTTTGACCTTTATGACACCATTTATGATGTGGTCGATATGCTCTCACCGGTGTCGGCTGAAAAAGGCCTACGCATGGCAGTATTGTTTTACAACGATGTGCCAATGCGCATCAATGGCGATGCGCTACGTCTCAAACAAGTATTGACCAATATTGTCGGTAATGCGATTAAGTTTACTGATAGTGGGGATGTGGTGGTGCGCGTCAGCTTGGACGATCACCGAGACAATTACTTGATGATTAGTGTGCAAGACAGCGGCAAAGGGATCTCTTTAGCGGATCAAAAAATGCTGTTCCAAAGCTTTAGCCAAGGCGACCCCTCAATCACTCGTCAATACGGTGGTACAGGATTGGGTCTGGTCATCTCTAAGCAATTGACGCGGTTGATGGGCGGCGATATTGGCTTTCATGACAATGCTCAAGAAAACATTGCCAATCAAGGCGCGACTTTTTGGTTTCGTATGCCAGCGCACGTTGATGTGTTAGAAGCCGACACTGGTCAAACCATTGATCTGCCAGTGTTAGCGCCACTGGCGAGTGCTACCGATGAATTCAATGTTTTGGTGTGGATCAATCACACCGCGTCTATCCAAGTGCTCAAAGCCAGCTTACAGTATTTACCGATTAAACTGACCCAAGCCAACTCACTGCCCGGAGTGCTTGAGTCACTAAAAGAGCATGGCAACTATTGGGATTGGGTCATCGTTGACGATGATACGCAAGACGACATGATGGCGCTACTCAAACAGATTCGTCTCCATTATCAAGGCAAGCTTGCGGTGTTTGGCTATCAAGTAGCCGCTGACCAAGCACTATTGAATCGTTATCATGCCAATATACTGTATGAGCCACTAGACAAAAGACAGCTCTACGCCATGCTGGATACCCAAAATCGCAGCATTCCAAAGAGCATGCAAGAACCTCGTTGGAAAGGAGTGACTGTACTAGCAGTAGATGACCATCTACCCAATCTACTGGTGCTTGATGCGTTGCTGAGCGAGCTTGGGATTCAGGTGATTACAGCGAGTAGTGGTTTTGATGCCATAGAGATTATCAGCAAACAACAAACCAAAAACCTCAAAACCACTAAAAACGACAAACAAAGTCTCTCAAATAAAACCCAACTTTCTAAAGCTGAAACCCGTGATGAGGTCAGTAAAAAAGCAAATAGTACGCTTTATGAAGAAGCGAGCGTGGATGACAAAGGCGCGACTCAGGATAAAAATAATATTGATTTAATATTTATGGATATTCAAATGCCACGTATGTCAGGTCATGAAGCGGCACGCCAAATCCGCAACATTGAGAACGATGACAGCCGCATACCTATCATTGCTTTGACTGCGCATGGTTTGGCTGACGAGCGTGACAAGCTTATCGCTAGTGGTATCAATGACTATGTGGGTAAGCCCATTAGCCAGCCTCAGTTATTGCAAGTGCTACAAAAATGGCTTGGTCGCACAACGACCACAGCACAGTTGGCGCTACCTGACTCCACTCTACACAGCACTGATCCGCAAGCGATTGACTTGAACGATTTATCAACCACGGTATTGCAAAATAGCGACGCTGAAAACTATTCAACTTGGCCTTCAGACTCTACCGTCATTGCGTATCCTATGGTTAAAAATAATGAGAGTAATCGCACCAGCGCCTCTGATATAACCAATCAGCCAAAAACTACTCGACCTTTATCACTGAAAAAAATTCGGGATGATTACTTGCGTGATAGCCAGCCTCGTGAGGACTATAGACGAGAAACGCCGCGCAATACTCAGCCGCGCTATGAAAGTCTACGCTTGCAAAAACAGGGGTCATCGTCACTATTGCATCCGCCTAAAAACTCTGTGGACAGCTCTCATGATGAGCTTACAGCAGAGGCAAGCGGCGCAACCCAGCTTAGTCGCAATCATTTAAGTGTTAGTTATAGTAATACTCTAGATATTTTAGATTGGCAAGACGCGCTCACTCGCTCCGCGAATAAACCGGATCTGGCAGCCAAACTTATCATTATGATGCTTGATACCATTGACAATGAAAAGCATGCATTGACGCAAGCGTGGGAAACACGAGATCGTTATATGTTGGCACAAATCTCCCATCGTATATTGGGCGGCAGTCGTTACACTGGTGTGCCGCAATTACGTCAAGCCAGCCAAGATTTAGAAGATAAATGCTTATTGAATGTCCAGCACACCACACCGGCACAGTTTGCGATGCTTGAACCTTACTATGAGGCATTATTAATAGCGTTAAATAACTTACAAATGCTAGATTTGTCTTTCTATCCTCAGCTCAATTATCACCGCTTAAGTGAAAATGATATGACGTGGAAAATGATATAAATTGAAAAAAATAGTTGTTAGCAATCTTGTAGAGAATGCCGTGGCAGTCAGTTGTTGCTGAAGTAGAACAGAGGTAAGCCTGTTAATATTGCGACTATCAACGCTATAGTTAACGTACCTATAAGTCGTTACGACTTCGACTATATATTTATTCTCTCATAAGGATGGTTATGAACACAGTTGCCACTTACCAGTATGAAACCCTACAAGTTAGTATCACCGATACTATCTTAACGGTTACCTTAAACCGTCCTCATAAAAAAAATGCCATGAGTTTTCAGGTCATCAATGAGCTGATTGCCGTGGCTGGTCGCGTTAGCAAAGACAAAACCATACGAGCAGTCATTTTAAATGGCGCAGAAAAGACGTTTTGTGCGGGCATCGACTTGGGTGATTTAAACCATCCAAAAAATCAAGCGTTTGCCCTTTGGGAGCTTATAAAGCCTTGGCAGAGTGCTTTTCAACGCGTTTGTCTTGTGTGGCGTGATGTGCCTGTCCCTGTTATTGCGGTTTTAGAAGGTTATTGTATTGGGGCAGGTCTCCAATTGGCACTCGCTTGTGATGTGCGAATTAGCCACCCTGATTGCAAGTTATCTATTATGGAGGCCAAGTGGGGCTTGGTACCGGATATGGGTTTGACCCAATCAGCGTTTGGGGTTGTACGAGAGGATATCTTAAAAGAGCTGGCAATGAGCGCTCGTATTATTGATGCCAATAAAGGCCATGAGCTGGGTCTAATCAGTCATTGTAGTGAGACGCCACTCGAACAGGCACAGCAACTGGCTGCCGAATTTGCCGAGCGTTCTCCTGATGCTGTGTTGGCGAGTAAACGTGTGATTAACGCCATGTATCAGCAGCCTGCGACAACGCTATATAAAGAAAAATTATGGCAGATTAAAATGATGCTTGGTCGCAATCGTAAGCTGGCGCTCAGAAAAGCCAAACAAGCCAGTACAGCGTTTGCCAAGCGTCAATTCGGCTAATCGACTTTTTGTTAAAAAATGTTTGTTTAACGTGTTTAAGTGTATAGTCGATTCACTTTAAAAAAAGTGAATGCTATTACAAAAGATTGAGCTATTTAAGATATTTTTTTGGATGGACTATATTTTGAGACTTTAGGTGATTGTGTCTGGTTGTTGGGGTTTGTTTTATTACTGTCATACATCTCTTGAAATGCAGGCAGGTATTACGATATAACACTGTCCGCCAGCACAAATGCATGCCAACATACGCTATTATCAGAGAGGCGTTTTTCAACGTTGAATAAATGCCAAAAATAAAACAAGCAAGAATAATAAAATAACAGTCACTAGACTTCTTGTAATAAGTCGTCGCTAGTCTTTAAAGCGCTGTTTGTAGCAGTCAATAAAATGATGCTTTTGCAAGAAGTCTACTATATAAAATGGTCTAAATATGTCTGCTCCAAAATCTTCCCTACCCAATAAACCCATCGCTTCTGAGCGAGTGCGCTCGGCCGATTTGCCTGTTGCATGGATTATGATGCTTGGGCTTATTGTGGCGGTAGGGCCATTATCTATCGATATGTATCTGCCAGCGTTGCCATCTATGGCAGATGATTTTGGGGTATCAACTGCGTTTATGGCGAACTCTGTGCCAGCGTACTTTTTGGGCTTGGTATTTGGTCAGCTGTTTTATGGGCCATTTAGTGATCGCGTTGGTCGAGTGAAGCCTTTATATATCGGTATGACGCTCTATGTTATCGCTTCCATTATTTGTGCCACCACTAATAATGAATATGTATTGTTTGTTGGGCGTACCATGCAAGCACTTGGCGCGTGTGTGGGGGCAGTGGTGACTCGGGCTGCGATTCGTGATCGTCTGACTGCCAAACAAACGGCCAAAGCCTTTTCTATCATGATTTTGGTTATGGGTTTGGCTCCTATATTGGCCCCCTCGCTTGGTGCGATATTTTTACAATTTTTTAGCTGGCATTCGATTTTTTGGTTTTTGGCAGCCTTTGGTACGCTTAATTTGTTGCTCACTAAGTTTTTCTTTTTTGAAACATTGACTGAAGAAAATCGTAATGTGCGTCCTGCCAAAGAAGTCTTAAGCCAGTACTGGGAGCTATTAAAAGATCCCACTTTTAATTATCCAGCGATTGGGGGCGGTCTGCTGATGGGCGCGATGTTTGTTTATATCAGCTCAGCCTCTGAGTTGATTATGGACACTTATGGCGTATCAGCGACACACTTTGGCTGGTTGTTTGGAATGAATGCAGCGGGCTTCGTGGGTCTGACCCAGCTGAACCAATGGCTTACCAATCGCTTTCGTATTTTAAGTATTCTACGCTTTGGGGCGATGATGCAGGTTATTTCGGCAGGCGTGTTGTTTTTTATAGGTTTATTTTTGGGGACTGATGCTTGGCTGCCATTGGTGCTTGCCTGTATTTTCTTTTGTATTGCAGGTTTGGGTCTGACCCAGCCGAATGCCTCTGCCATTGCGCTCGCCTTTCAAAAACGCCGTGCTGGTATGGCAAGTGCGCTGCAAGGTTCGCTCATGTTTTCGGTCGGTATATTCGGTGGCTTGTTGTTAAATCTGTTTCCGGTCAACCCCGTCCTCAAAATTGGTATTGCTATGTTTGCCCTGATGAGCCTTGGTACCTTTTTAATTTGGCAGATAGACCGTAATTTAAATCTTGATGATGCTGAATAAATTCTAAGCTGCACTTTTTTGCCCTACATTGAAAAGGCATTGATACTCTCTCTCCCTGTATCAATGCCTTTTTTATGTCTAGTGCTTTATTTTGACTATACAAATTTTTTGTAAAAACTAAACATAATTATTGCAATAGTTAAATTAGATAAGTATTATCCAACGTAACTTTCTGTAATTAAATGTTGTGAAGATATTACTTCACCTCACTAAATTATTATCCAATGGATTTTGGAACAACGTTAAGCTTAAAGGGTAGATTATGATGCAGTTATATCGAGTGTTACCAATGGTATTGAGTGTGGGCCTATTTGGCTGCGGTAACTCTGCCACTCAAGAAAACGCTAACGCAACGGGCACACCAGCTGCAGAAACTAAAGACAGTTTTGTCAGCAAATTGCCTGATACCGCACCAACTTTAAAAGTGGCGACAACAGGCACGATGCCTCCGTTTTCGTTCCAAGATGATTATGGCAACATGCAGGGTATTGATATTGACTCCATTCGTGCTATTGGTGAAGAACAAGGCTTCAAAGTCGAGTTTTACAAAGAGACTTGGCAGAATATGTTTGATACTGTGGCGTCAGGTGGTCGCGATTTAGCCATTTCAGGTATTTCTTATAAAGATGACCGTGCCGAAAAATATGGTTTATCTACCCCTTACTTTTTTAATCCATCTTCTATTATGTATGCAAAAAGTAATATGACCATCAACGGCATAGAAAGTTTGCAGGGTATGAATGTAGCGGCTATGGAAGGATCAAAGCAGGAAGACCAGCTCAAAGCAATGGGAACCTATAATCAAATGACGACCAAAACCACTGCTTTTTTATTGTATGAAGATCTTGTACAAGGCAAGGTAGATGCTATTTTGCATGATTTGCCTATTTTGCAATACACAGCAAAAAACCATCCAGAATATGATGTCACTATTGTTCCTTACGAGGGCGAAGACAATCCATCAGCGCAGCAAGTAATATTGATGGCGAAAGGCAATAATACACTTATCAATCAAGTGAATGAGGGTATTGCCAAGCTCGAAGCGAAAGGCACATTTAAAGAGATTGAGGCGCGCTGGTTGGGCGGAGACACCTCTACCGAGAAGAGCGCTGCTGACACTACTACTACGCAATTGAACTAAGGAATTCTGAAGATGGCAACCTCGCATAATATTGATAATAAGCGCTATCAAGGTCTAATTATTTCAATTGCACTATTCCTATCTCTAATTGGTGCCTTGTTAGCATTTACGTTTTATACTTCAAGTCTATTAGAAAGAAACACGGCTCTAATTGATCAAACCAACAAAGTTGCTAACAACGCGCAGGCGGTGATTAAAGACCTATTCGACTTAGATGCGAGTTATGGTGAGGATACCAATTCCCCTCACATACAACGAGTACTAGAGCGTTTAGAGCAAAATACTGCGGAAATTACCAGCTCTATTGCTGCTATTGAGCAAGGTGGCACGATTACTGATACCGAAGGCAGAAGTTACGATCTACCGAGGCTTGATAGTGATGCACAAGCAAATATGGCCACAGCTAATGAGCAGTGGAAAGCGCTAGAACCTAAAATTCAGGCATATCTCAAAGATGCTGATAATGTTATGGTTCCTTCTGCCGATGAGTTGACTCAGGCGGTTGAGCAGGCAAAAACATCAAGTCTATTGATTAACGATTCATTAGATAACCTTACTGATGACGTGTTTAACACGGCAGAGCGTGAAGCGTCTACGATTCGTCTGATTCAGGCAATTGGTGTTTTTGCGATCTTTGCGTACTTCTTGATCTTCGTATTCTTCTTTGTACGTCGTTTGCGTGAGACAGATGCAGAGGCTCTAGCAGCTCGCCGTGAAACACAAGAAATTATGCAAACGGTAAATACAGGTCTATTCTTGCTTGATAAAGACTTAAATATTGGTCAGCAGCATTCTCGAGCACTGAATGATATTATCGGTGAGGACAGATTGGCAGGGGAGAACTTCACCAATGTCTTACGTGGTCGTATCTCTGATAAAGATTTGAAAACCACACAGCAATTTATTGATCAGCTATATAATCCTCGCGTCAAAGAAAAGTTGGTGGATTCACTCAATCCTTTGCACAAAGTGATGCTACACAACAACTCTGGCAATAAAGCAACTAATAATCGCTACTTGGATTTTAAATTCTCGCGTGTTTATGACAATAAAGACATTGCCCGTATTTTGGTCAACGTAAATGACGTATCAGATGCCGTTTATCTAGAGCAGCGTTTAGAAAAAGAGCGTTCGCAAAATGACATGCAGATTGAGATGTTAACAACGATCTTGAATGTAAATCCGAAAATCATCAATGAGTTCATTGACAATACTCAGATGCATATCGAGAAGATGAACAATATCTTGAAGAACCCTGGTAGCTCACAATATGAGCTTGAAGCTAAGCTAAAAGCGATTTATCGTGAAATGCATAGCTTGAAAGGGGAAGCATCTGCGTTAAAACTACACAGCTTTACGAAAATTGCTTCAGATGCGGAAGACAAGCTACACGCACTACAAAATCAAGGTCAGCTATCGGGCAATGATTTCTTGCAATTGGCGGTACATTTAGATGACTTATTAAGTCTCTCAAATACCATTGCCACCTTGGGTGAACGTATCAACCGCGCTGCACCGGCAAGTGCTAAACCTGCTACCACTCAAACGTCAGCTGTGTTGAATGAGAGTATTGTAAAAAGCGGCGTGTCAAAAGCTGCTGTGACTGAGGGTATGACATCAAACCCTTTAGTCGATAACATGAGCATAGCTGGTGAAGCAGATGATGATCGACTGTCTTTCTACCAAGCGTTTGCAAAAGACATCGCCGCTAGACAAGGTAAGCAAGTACAGCTAAAAAGTGATACTTTGACACAAGTGGCCATACCAGCACAGCTGGAAAAGCCGATCAAAGAGATTAGTATTCAGCTATTACGTAATGCTGTGGTACATGGTATCGAGAAACCAAGTGTCCGTTATGCGACTGGCAAAAATGCCGTAGGAACGATTGATTTAGAAGTACAAGATAACGGTTCAAGTATCATACTGACTGTACAAGATGATGGTCAAGGCATCGACTACGAGCGTATTCGTACTAAACTGAGCACAGACGGCCGCTTTAGTGTTGAAGAGGCGAGCCAGCTTAGCCAAAGTGAGCTACTAACACATTTGTTTTCTTCAGGCTTCTCTACCAAAGAACGCGCAGACGAAGATGGCGGCCGCGGCGTCGGTCTTGATATCATCAAAGCGCAAGTAGAAGAGTATAATGGTGAGCTAAATGTAAATAGCGAGCTGGGTCAGATGACACGGTTTGTCATTACTCTGCCTAAAGCTTAATTAACAACAGTGGGTATATTGTCAAGGACGACAAACACTTCATTAAAGGTAATGGATAGGTTATGTATAAGTTAATGATTGTTGATGATTCAAATATTATTAGAAATCGTATTCAGCGCGCGTACGATTCCGGGAAATTTATGCTGGTTGCTACAGCGACCAGTGGTGTTCAAGCGATTGAAAAGTTTAATATACATCGTCCTGATGTGATTACTATGGACTTGACCATGCCACAAATGGATGGTCTTGAATGTATTGAAAAGATCATTGCCATTGACCCTGATGTACGCATTTTGGTGGTGTCGGCATTGTCTGACAAAGCCACTGGTATTGAAGCGTTGTCGTTGGGTGCCAGCGGATTTTTGTGCAAGCCCTTCTCGGAAGAGGAACTTGTAGAGTCTTTGTATGAGCTGATGCAAGACTAATACCATTCAACGACTTAAGTAGATGTCACTATGAAAGAACAAAAACTACAGATTTTTTTAAGCATTATTAGTAATTATTTTAATCAGTTTGGGGGAGAAGAGCTCGTCGCTGATACTCCATACTTATTAGAGAACAAGCAGCCAAAAGTCCACGACTATACTGGTGTGATCGGTATATCTGGTGAACAAAAAGGTGTGGTGTATTTTTCGGCAACACGTCAGTTACTGTCTTCTATATTAGATAGTATGGGTGAAACCGATAAAAGCGATGAAAATTATATAGATCTGGCTGGCGAAGTTGCCAATACTATCTCGGGAAATGCGCGTAAAGAATTTGGTTCAGAGTTTCATATCTCTGTACCATTCGTCTTCAAAGGCGCTCCGCAAAGTATTGTGTTACCAAACGACGAGCGTTCTTTTATCATTCCCATCACTTGGCACTCGCAGATTGGCGAGATTGTGGTATGTTTGCAGGATTAAAAGTGCTGCTGCCACGTAATAAAGATGGATATTAATATATTATGGTTAAAGTAGAAAAATTTGGCGTGTTTCTCAGTTCGATTAACGCATTTTTTGCCCAAATAGATGGCTCGACAGTGGCGATCGACACTCCTTATTTAAATAATAACCGAAGTGCTGTTGGTTATGACTATAGTGGTGTCATCGAGATATCAGGTCCTCTTGAAGGCTGCGTGTATGTGAGTGCGCCAAGTGCTATGTTGCGAGAAGTTATAAAAGTGATGGGGGAGCCTGACTCCTCAATCACAATGATGAAAGACTTGTTGGGCGAGATGGCCAACACGATTTCTGGTAATGCTCGCACTGAATTTGGCTCTGAGTTTATAATCTCGCCACCGCATATCGTTGAGAGTGCGCCAAGCGTGTCTTATTTGCCCAAAGATCGCCAAAGCTATATCACGCCATTTACATGGCGTGGTTATAAAGCAGTGATAGGGATTTGTATTGCTTAATCGCAAGTCAATTATCTAAAAGATAAAATGTCCAACCATTGGATGATTTAAAGACTCCTTCATCTAATGATGAGGCTATTTAAGCCCAAAGTATAAATTAAAAAAAGTGACACGAATGGTGTCGCTTTTTTTTGTCTGGTAGTAGCTTGTTATTTTGCGGTTATCTGAATACAGTCGATTTACCTTAAAGAGGTCGCAGTTCTGCTGGTGTGAATTTTATGAAGCATCTGTCACGCTTGTAAGCAGCCAGCGAGGAAAATTTATACCAGTAGAACACAATCAACGTACATACCTTTTTATTTATAATCAACTATAAGACCCTGCTAATAAACTACTAGAGGTTTTAATCACTTATATGATAAAATACAGCGCAGCTATATTTATAATTCACTTTATCGTTTCGGTCTGAGCATTTTGCTCAAATCTGACAATAGCTTCTTTTTTAACCAACCAATGACACACACATCATGGCAAAAAATTGCTGGGTGTTTGGCGACTTGATTAATTTGCAAAGGCGTTAATGCAGTCTCAAGGGACATTTTCAACAGACATTAACCGTTAGCAGATGCGTGTCGCTAAATAGGCAGTTTTTGTGATGTGGAGGCATAACCCAACCAATAGGATATTTTCACATGGCTACAAAGAATCCAACCAAAATTGAAATGCGCGACTTACTACAAGCAGGCGCTCACTTTGGTCACCAAACACGTTTTTGGAATCCAAAAATGGGTCCATATATTTTTGGTGCCCGTAACAAGATTCATATCATCAACTTAGAGCATACAGTAAAAGCCTTTAACGAAGCGTTGACTTTCGCAAACGGTTTAGCTGCTAAGAAGAACAAAGTATTGTTTGTTGGTACTAAACGCGCGGCAAGCGGTATCATCCGTGAGCAAGCTGCTCGTGCTGGCATGCCATACGTAGACCATCGCTGGTTAGGTGGTATGTTGACTAACTGGAAAACACTACGTCAGTCGATCAATCGTCTAAAAGAGCTTGAGAAGCAAGCAGAAGACGGTACTTTCGCTAAGCTAACCAAACGTGAAGCGCTAGAGCGTACTCGTGATATGGAAAAGCTTGAGCGTTCATTGGGCGGTATCAAAGACATGGGCGGCCTACCTGACGCAATCTTCGTTGTAGACGTTGATCATGAAGCGATTGCTATCAAAGAAGCCAAAAACCTAGGTATCCCAGTTATTGGTATCGTAGATACAAACTCTAGCCCAGACAACGTTGATTACATCATCCCAGCTAATGACGATGCTATCCGTGCTGTGTCTTTGTATGTCACTTCTATGGCTGATGCGATTATCGCTGGTAAAGAATACGCTCAGACTCAAGCTGGCGGCAAAGCTGAGCAAGAACAAGCAGCACCAGCTACTGAAGAAGCACCAGCTGCTATTGAACAACCAGAAGAAGCACCTGCTGTAAAAAACCCAGCAGAAGCACAAACTGATCTATAAGACTCAGTCATTGGCGCTTTATCTGTAGGGATGCTTTGATAGTTTATTTATCAGCATTCCTATAATGTCGTCAATAGCATATAAGCTCGTAAAAGGCATGATGTAGTTTTACTCGTCATGCCTTGTTATTGAATAAGCCTCTATTGATGATATCACTGTGAATGAGCGTATAGCCATTGGGCGAGTATTATCGACCATATCTCTATTTCCCCAAAGATATTATGTGATTCATACTCTCTATGTTTATATCAATAATCATGTAAAACGAGCGGTGTTGCTAGCGCTCAATCAGCGTTAAAATATCGAATATGAACTAAGTACTCCTATACATAACTATATTAAGGTGACTCTTATGTCAGAAGTAAAAGTATCTGCCAAAATGGTAAAAGAATTGCGCGACCGTACAGGTCTCGGCATGATGGAATGTAAAAAAGCATTAGAAGAATCAAACGGTGATGTTGAAGTTGCCATTGATAACTTGCGTAAGTCTGGTCAAGCAAAAGCCGCTAAAAAAGCAGGTAACATTGCAGCTGACGGTGCTATCATCATCGCTCAAGGTGACAACAAAGCCTTTTTGTTAGAAGTTAACTGCCAAACTGACTTCGTTGCAAAAGATGACAGCTTCACTGCGTTTGCAGAAAAAGCGGCCAATCTTGCATTAGAGCATAACGTAACTGACGTGGCTGCTATTTCTGAATTGCCTTATGGCGATGGTCAAACTGTTGAAGAAGCACGTGTTTCTCTTGTACAAAAAATCGGTGAAAATATTCAAATCCGCCGTATCGAAACGCTAGAAGGCAATAATATCGCATCATACCGTCATGGTCTACGTATCGGTGTAGTGGTTTCTTATGAAGGCGGCAACGCAGACACTGGCAAAAACCTTGCTATGCATATCGCTGCGTTCAACCCTGTTGCTGTCGATGATGAAGACGTGGCTGCTGATGTATTAGCACGCGAAAAAGACATCATTGAAGCGAAAGCTCGTGAGTCTGGCAAGCCTGACAATATCGTTGAAAAAATGATCGAAGGCGGCCTACGTAAGTACCTAGACGAAGTTACTTTACTACGTCAGCCATACGTCATGGACAACGAGAAAAAAGTTGGTGATGTACTAAAATCTGAAGGCGTAAAAGTTCTTGGTTTTAAACGTCTAGAAGTTGGTGAAGGCATCGAGAAAAAGAAAGAAGATTTCGCTGCTGAAGTTGCTGCCACGCAAGCGGCTAATAAGTAAGTTTTAGAAAATACTGGAAACAGCGATGAATATTGACTAAGTTTTTAATATTCATCGTTTGGTTTCACTAATGATAGTGTAACATAAAAGATGAAACCGCCAAATATGCAAAAGCCCGTTAATAAATTAGCGGGCTTTTTTGTGTCTGGGTTTTACTGCTTGAAAGAGGGTCTTATTTTTTAGCGTAATGCGGCATAGGCTGAGTTAGTATAGCTGGCACTATTACTGCTAGTGCCGTAGCTGACATTTTGTAAACCACCATTATTATTAGCTCTCGCTGGTTGATTGTTGGCACTCATGCTGGCACTAGAAAGCCCTGCGTCATTCTTATATAGGCTATGATAGCGACTCATCACTTTTTGGACATAATTGCGTGTTTCTTTAAAAGGTGGGATGCCACCGTATTTGTCGACATTACCTTCACCTGCATTATAGCCTGCAATGGCATGTTCAACGTTATTGTTGAAACGGCGCATCAGCCAAGCGATATATTTGGCTGAGCCTTCGATATTGTCCGCAGGGTTCCAAGGATTGCTTACTTTAAAGCGACGAGCTGTTGCTGGCATCAACTGCATCAGACCTTGTGCGCCGACTGGCGAGCGTGCATTGGGATTAAATGCTGACTCAGTATGCATCATCGCCTTCATCAGTGCAGGATCCACGCCATGCCGCTCAGCAGAGGCACGAATATAGCTGTCATAAGCGTTACGGCTGCCGCTATTGCTGGCAGCGCTACTACCGTAATTATTATTACTGCTGCTGCTATCGTCATACGTATTTGAGTTTTTATAATAAGTGACTTTTACTTTTTTAGTAAATTTATCAAAATTGCCACTTGGATTGACGTTGGTCAAAAGAACTTGCCCGCCTTTATCTTTATAGATATACATATTGCCTGCTTGAGCGGCAATAGTAGGCAAGCTGGATAGGGCGATGGCGGTGAGGAAAGCGGAAGACATGCAGCGAGTAACTAAGGTTGCAACATTCATCATGGGGTCATCACTTTTTATCGAGTAATAGCAAATTGCTTTGCCTATAGGCGCGTCTTTTTGCGCGTTTAAGCGGTTATTGGGCTCGCAGGATTTAACTGCCACTGGCGTGACAACAACTTAGCAAAAACCACATCTAACTAAAAACCACTTGCAATAGATACAAAAAATAATAGTTGCTTACTATAACATATAATAACTTTTTAGCGCATTTGATTGTCAAAATTTTATCCAAAAATGACCGTCATTTCTTACATAACTGTAAATAAATCAATAGGCTATTGTTTTCAGATGTAAGGCTAACACAACGACGTTAACTCGTCTAACCACTGAGCGCACTGATAAAGACAGGTACCCAAACCGCAGTGACGAGGCCATTCACGGCCAGTCCAAACGCAGCATAACGTCCTGCAGTGTGACTGATTTGCCACGCTTCTACTGTACCAAAGGCATGAGCCGCCAAACCAAGTGCCAAGCCTTTGGCGCGATCATCATCAATACCGCGAAACAAAAAGCGTGCTAACGTACCACCCAAAAGCCCTGAAACAATAATGATCAAGTTTGCCATCGCTAAGGGCGCTTTAATCAAATCTGCGACACTCAGGCCAATGGGCGTCGTCACTGAGCGCGTAGCAAAGGCCAATATAGTGTCATGACTTAATGACAATAAATACGCCAATGACATCGGTAATAATGCCCCAACCATACTGGCAATGACGACGATTAAAGTGAGTTTTTTGATAGGCAACCCTTTGAAATTCATCGCTGCCAGTGGTACGGCCAATAGTACCGTGACGTATCCTAGTAGATGATCAAATACAGGTTTGGCAACATGATAATAATGGTTGTAATCCCATTGCAGAATGAACAAAAATACAAGAACCAACCCTAGCGCGGTAATGACCATTGGCAACCATGAGAGCTTGCGTGCCAGTACTCGAGCAATCACATGTGCTGCTAAGGTCAATAATATTGCCGCAAGGGTTGCTGTAAATACGCTATCAAAACTCATGAGCGATCCTTATTCATACCATTGACCTTTGGCTCATGAATGACGGTGCTGTCATTACCAGTATCATGATTTAACCAGCGATGGGCAAGTATCGCCAGCCCCCAAAGCGGGATGAGTGTGCTGACAGTTATCGTTAGCATCACACCCCACAGCTCATCGCCCAAGGCAAACAGCAATAAACCGGCCCCAGCAGAGACAGGTAAAAAAGCAAAACCGCTATCGACCAACAGCGTATTACTGGCTTGGGTGAGCCAGTTAGGCAGACCTTTTAACAGTCGCCATATCATCAAAATCACAAACATAGCGACCAGCCCAACAATATTTGCCGCTTTTTCGATACCTGCCCACTGACAGATGATAACGGCAGACTCACGGACAAAGATGACCATGGCTAAAGTTAGGATTAACGCCAGCCATAGAGGTAAATGAGCGGAATGAGTAGATTTCATAAGAAATTTTGGCCAAGTCAGGGAGATAGGGCAGTTGCATGATAAGCAATCATAGGCTGAGAGTGATGTCTTATAAATCACTATTTATGGAACATACCATAAGCGATTATATAGAGCGCAGGCAAACTAATAAAATATACCATACAAAAAAAGACGATATCGATTGATACCGTCTATTGATGACTTATAAAGCTACTTTAAGAAATAAGCTATTTAAATCTGTGAATCAGAGTTGTGGACTTCTTGCGCAGTTGACGGCTCTGAATCTGTTGCTGCCGTATTCAGCGCATCAAATTCATCAAACGCTTTTTCTTCTGCTTCAGTTAGCGTCTGCTCTTCATCGTCCTCAGGCTGCTCGAACTCTTCAAGTACTGGCATCAGTAGCGTGGCTTGTGCTAATGGCAATACATCTACAGGCTTTAAGTCCGCTTGGCCGAGCAGTTGTCTTAATCGGTCACTTGGCAAACGAATGGTTAAGCATTCATGACCATTGTCGTCATAGCTTTCTTCTTGAATAACGCCGAGCTCATACAAAGTATTTTTTAACTGCCCTGCATTATAAGGTAGTGTCAAATCAAAGGTAGTCAGTGTGCCAGTCAGTAACTGCTGCACAGCCAATGACAGCTCTTCCATGCCTAAGTTTTCTCTAGAAGAAACATAGACACGATTGGGTTGACCTTCGCTGGCATAACCAATATGCGCAGGCTCATCGGTCAAATCGATCTTATTATAAACATTGAGCACAGGCACATCGTTATCAATTTCAGCCAGTACGTCTTTCACCGCCTGAATTTGCTCATGCATGTCTGCGCTCGATGAGTCGATGACGTGTAGCAGTAAGTCGGCTTCTAGTGTCTCCTCAAGCGTCGCGTGAAAAGATTCAACCAATTCATGTGGTAGATGACGAACAAAACCGACCGTATCGACCAATACCACACGTCCCACACCTTGCCAGTCTAAGCGGCGTAATGTTGGGTCGAGCGTCGCAAACAATTTGTCGGCCGCATAAATATTTTCATCGACCAAGCGATTAAACAAAGTAGACTTACCAGCATTGGTATAACCCACAAGTGAAATAGTCGGCACATCTGATTTTTGACGGCGAGCTCGACCTTGCGCACGTGTCTGTCTGACTTTTTCGATTCTACTTTTGAGCTGCATGACTCGCACTTGTAGTAAGCGACGATCCGTCTCAAGCTGGGTTTCACCGGGTCCACGTAGACCAATACCGCCTTTTTGACGTTCCAAATGCGTCCAACCACGTACCAAACGTGTCGATAAATGATTCAGCTGTGCCAGCTCTACTTGCAACTTACCTTCGTAGGTACGTGCACGCTGAGCAAAAATATCTAAAATCAACCCAGTGCGATCAAGCACGCGGCATTTCACTAATGCTTCAATATTACGCTCTTGCGAAGGCGACAAGCTATGGTTAAAAAGGACAATATCCGCATCATGTTCGCGCACCAATTCTGCTATTTCTTCGGCTTTACCGCTACCAACAAAATATCTGGCATCTGGTCTTTGACGTGAACCTGTAACGAGCGCCAAACGATCGGCACCTGCTGAATCAGCCAATAGCTCAAATTCGCCTAAATCGTCAGGATCTTGAATCTGGCGGATGTCTAAATGTACTATAATGGCGCGTTCGCCACCTTCATGTCGTTCAAAATAATCCAAAGAGTATCACCTATTCAATAAAGTAAATAAATCGCTACGAGGCCAGTACTTAAAGGTAGAGTGCTGTTAAATAAATATTTAATCTCATTAAGTTCAGCGCCAACATAGCGTTCAGATGACCATTTATATGTGGCCTTATCACTTGATATTAAAGCGTATTAGCACGATTATTGATGATTTTATGTTACAGCATTCATGATTACATGTTCTGTCATTAAAAAAATTACTCACATCGTGGGATTTTTCGATGATATAAAATGTAAAATTGGGCAATCGCTAACGGATTCAAACTGGTAACAAAAGCTGTTCACCACTCAGTGCACAAATCGTCACTCACTGGACGAATTTTGTTATACTCATGGCGCTTGTTTACGATATATAATCATACGTTTTTAACCACGAGGGACACAGATGAGCCAATCTAAGTCAGGCTTTTCACTCAAACGGCAATTGGGTCGCGGCAGACAAATTGCTGGTATGACCACGACGATTGCTGGTGGCATGCGCGCCGCTCAACGTATTGGCGCATTTAGACAGCCGCCGCGCGAAACTTTACCCCGCTATATCCAAACCTTTTGTCGCAAAATGGCAGGCTCTTTCGGCGTAAAAGTCGTCGCCATTGAGCCAGTACAGCAGCATCATGGTCTATGGGTATCCAATCATGTGTCATGGATGGATATTCCTGTGGTCGGTACCCTCAGCCCCGCTTTTTTCTTATCCAAAGCAGAAATTGGCGAGTGGCCGATATTTGGTAAGTTGGCTCAGGCTGCGGGCACGGTTTTCATTGAACGTGGCTCCGGTGATGCAGGTTCGGTGGCCGCGCAAATTGCCAGCTTTTTAACCGAAGGGTTTTCGGTGATATTTTTTCCAGAGGCCACCACGACCGACGGCAAAAAAATCAAGCGTATTCATGGCACATTGTTACAAGCAGCGATAGACGCTGATGTACCTGTTCGCCCGCTGGTTATTGCTTATGTCAATAAAGACGGCACGTTAAGTGAAGCGTTACCCTATTACGGCAAGCTTACGATGAAAGAAAGCCTAAAAAAGGTACTCGATAGTAAAGATGTCACCGCTTATGTTCTACCACTTGAGCCAATAGATCCCAAGGGATTGAATAAAAGTGCGCTGACCAATTTATTACAAGCACGTATGCAAGAAGGTCTGGCTGAACTGCATGCGCGAGTGTTAACTAAAGCCCCGAAAGCATAAATTTTTATGTGAATTAACGTATAAATAGACATAAAAAAGGCGCAAATCGCAGTGATCATACTAGCGCTTTGTGCCTTTTTCTTTTTACTATAATCAAGCAGAATAAAATTTGTGCCAGTCTCGCGTCATAATCTCGTGTATCGATTTTATTTTCTATCAACTATACATATTAACCTAAGGTGACGGATTGGGATACTGTGTATGTACCGCTTCAATTGCGTCTAATACATCTGCGGTTAGTTGTACGTTGATACTATCGATATTGGATTTAAGCTGCTCGATCGTCGTTGCGCCAATGATGTTACTGGTGACAAACGGACGCGTATTGACAAAGGCCAATGCCATCTGCGCCATGTCCAAACCTGCATCTGCTGCGATTTTGGCATATTGCTCAGTGGCTGATACAGCTTGCTCATTGGTATAACGGGCAAAGCGATCATACATCGTGAGACGCGCGCCAGTAGGACGTTTGCCATCGAGATATTTACCAGATAATACACCAAATCCAAGCGGCGAATATGCAAGCAGGCCAACGTTTTCACGATGCGCCATCTCTGCCATGCCCACTTCGTATAGACGGTTCAGTAAGCTATAAGGATTTTGGACGGTGATGGGCGCAATCAAGCCGTTTTTGTCCGCTTCCCAAAGGTAGCGCATCAGGCCCCAAGCGGTATCATTTGACAAGCCATAAGCACGAATACGGCCTTTCTTAATCTCATCATTTAACGCCTGAATGGTCTCCAAAAATGGTGTTAAATCATCCAGCGACTGTGCTGCCATCGCTTCAGTATAACCACGTTGACCAAAAAAGTTCGCTTGGCGTTCAGGCCAATGCAGCTGATAAATATCAATATAATCAGTTTGCAAGCGCTCAAGGTTGCCATCAATCGCACCACTGATATGTTCAGCATTGAACCGTGTCTGACCATCCCGTAAAAAATCCATCGGTGAAATTTTGCTGGCAAGAATGACTTTGTCACGCTGTTTGGTTTTATGAAACCATGTGCCCATAAAACGTTCGGTAGCGCCTTGCTTGTCTTTATCTGGTGGCGACGGATACATCTCAGCGGTATCCCAAAAGTTCACGCCTTCACTGAGTGCCATGTCCATTTGTTCGTGTGCTTGAGATTCTGTATTTTGCTGTCCCCATGTCATCGTACCTAGGCAAATTTTAGAAACTTTTTCATCGAGTTGTGGCAGTATTTCATATTGCATGCGAGTGTCCTTTTTAAATGTGTTTTTATATAGGTGATTATAAATAAAACAGAATCATTAAATTCTAACGCGGAACTGGTATCAATTTTTCTTGCTTGCTGTGCCTATGCAGTTTCGATGCTACGAAACTTCTCGTTTAAAGATAAGCATTCCAGTCCCGCTGACTCATTCTTATACTAAACTTACTATAGCTGACAGTTTTTTAAGCGATTACATTAGTTTGATTCCAGTGACGCCAGGCGGGGTAACTTTGAAAACTTTCACTTTAAATAGGACGGATTGGCCAGCAAGCGGGTGGTTAAAATCCACTTCGATTTCGTCATCATCGATTGCGCTAATGGTGCCGGGCAAGGTATTTTTGCCTTTGTCTTCAAACTCAACCATCATGCCGATCTCAGGATTGTCAGCGATAAGTGCAAACTGGGTGCGGCTAAAATGTTGGATATTATCAGGATTCCATTCGCCAAACGCTTGCTCTGGTTCGAGATGGGCGGTGCGAGTGTCGCCTGCGCGCAGATTCATGAGCACTTGTTCAAAGCCCGGTAACAGACTCTCGTCACCAATCGTCAATGTCACTGGTGCATCGCGACTAAAAGTAGAGTCAATCATCGTGCCGTTTTCTAGCGATACCTCAAAATGCAGCTTTACAAGGCTGCCGTAAGTAATACGTATGTCTTCATTAGGAGTGATAAATTGCGAGTCGGTCATAGTTGTCGTTTCTTTTATAAATTATGGTCAATGAATCAGTATGAGCAGCTGTTTTTATAGCAGATAAATAGTCTAGCATAGTCAGTATGTAACATACTGCTATATCATTAGGACAGTGTGAAAACGTAGATATATGATATTTAAATGCTCAGCCAAATTTTAATTGTGGTTATCAAAGGTAAATTTAAGTTGACTTATATTTCTATATTGTATATAAGTGTTTTCGATTCGTTAATAAAATGACTTGTGTCTACTAACCTCCATTTAACAACTTTGAGATGACTATGAAAAAGGCGATTTTAGTAATTGGTGTATTTGCATTATTGGCACAAGGTTGTGCGACTCCTCATGTCGTGCAAACTAAAAAAGTAAGTGACGTCAATTTGTCATGCACACAAATTCTTAGTGAAATTGAAGAAGCTGAGCAGTTTGAAAAAGACGCTCGTGCTGAGCGTAAAGTTACTGGCAAAAATGTAGCCGCCGCAGTATTGTTTTGGCCAGCATTGATTGGTACTTACTCTAATACAGAAGAAGCTATTGAAGCTGCAAAAGAACGCCGTGCCAATTTGACCAATCTATATGCACAAAAGAAGTGCCGTTAATGCCTTTGTTTTAATGATAAATGTCTAGAATGCTTTCCTATCTGATCCAAAAAAGCTGAGAGTTTACTCTTGGCTTTTTTTATGAGTTAGTTAACAAGATATACTATCTATAACAGTCACCAATGATAAAAAAGTAGGTAGATATGGCAAACAAACAACAAGGCCACGTTCAAAAATGGCAAGATGACAAAGGCTTTGGCTTTATCGAAATGCAGAGTGGCGAGTCCGTCTTCTTTCATATTAATGAGTTCAAAGCGCGCCGTCGCCCTGATGTTGGTGAGCAAGTGGTTTTTACGCTTGGGCAAGACAGCCAAGGCCGCAAGCAGGCAAAAGAGGTACAAGAGCTGGGCTTTGTGCAGCAAAAAATGGCACAAAAGAATCAGCAAATTCGTCAGCGCAATGCCAAGCGTAGCGCCCAAGCGGACTTTGAAGATGGACAAAAAAAGCGGTTGTTCCTTGGTATTGGTTTTTATGGTGTGTTGATTTTATTGGCGGCGACGGGTAAATTGAGCTGGCTGGTGGTAGGCTGGTATGCGGCACTAGGCGTCATCACTTATGCGATGTATGCTAAGGACAAAGCCGCTGCCGAAAGTGGTGAGTGGCGTACGCCTGAGTCCACGCTGCACGTGCTTAGCGCACTTGGCGGCTGGGTAGGAGCGATGGTGGCGCAGACGTATCTGCGCCACAAATCACAAAAGCCGGAGTTTCGGGTGGCGTATTATTTGACCGTCGTGTTTAATATGGCAGGCTTGTTGTTTGTGATGGCGGGTGGTGGGTTGGAGACTTTGGCCAGTTTATTATCAGGGCTGCTATAAGCATAACAGCAATACGTTATAGTGAGTTTAGTATAAAAGAATGAATTTTTCGTAGCCTCTGGCAGCAACGTTACAGTAAGCCAGAAAAAATTATACCAGTTCAGCGTTGGAGTATAATGGTTCTGTTTTACTTAGAACTGAATAAAAAACAACAGACAAAAAGAAGGCGGATTACTGATACGTAACCCGCCTTCTTTTTTATAAAATTATCTAATGTTATGACTGTGGTACTTCACGCTTCTTTTCTAAAAATAGCATATCAATGACAATCAATGCCACACCGATACTAATACCCATATCAGCAATATTAAAAATCGGATAATGCCAAACATCGGCATTGTGTACATGGATAAAGTCAATCACATGACCATGTAATAAGCGATCGATTAAATTACCAATGGCACCGCCAAGCACCAAAGCCAGACCAGTAGAGAGTAATTTGGCTTGGCGCGGCGCTTTGAGCAAATACACGATTAAAAACAGCGACATCACCAGCGCCAAACCTGAGAAGAACCATTTTTGCCAACCGCCTGCATCCGCCAAAAAGCTAAAGGCCGCGCCATAGTTGTAGGCGAGGGTCCAATTAAGGAATGGCTCAATCACTGGTACTGGCTCATGAAAGGTCAGATTGGTTTCAGCCAACCACTTCGTCCACTGGTCGATGACAATCACGACCAGTGACAACAGATACCACATAAACGCGCGACTGCCATTGGCGATAATTTTTGGGGTCTTATTCAGCCGACCTTTAGGAATTGATGAGCTACCTGTAGTCGCATGAGCAGGCGTAGGTGAATGATCGACCTCGGTATGCGGCTGTTTATTGTCAGATGAATTCGTTGAGTTAGGCTCTTGTGAGTTAGGCATAGTGGCGCACCTCACCTTTACCAATGACGTTGGTGACACAGCGAGCGCACAGTTCAGGGTGCGCGCTATTGGTACCAATGTCATCACGGATGTGCCAACAGCGCACACATTTGGTACCAGTCGCCGCACTCACATTCACTAATAATTCTACTGGCTCTTCTGTACTGACTTCAGTTTGCTCGTCAGTTTGTTTGGTAATATCAGCAGGTGCATCGCTCATTGGTTTTAAGGTTGCATTGCTGGTAATCAATACAAAACGCAGCTCTTCACCCAACTTGGCTAGGCTTTCAAACATCGCACCGTCAGCATATAGGTTTGCATCGGCAGATAAGTTGGCATTGATGATTTTTTCGCCACGTGCCGTTTCGATGTGTTTGTTGACCATGTCTTTAGCCAGCATGATACGTTGCCAGTCATCGTTGCTAATAGCGCTTAGCTCAAAAGTTGGGAATGTGTACCATTCTTCAGTGAACACATAGCTATCAGCACCATGCAATACTTCCCACGCTTCTTGCGCGGTGAATGACAAGATCGGTGTGATCCAGCGGATCAGCGCATGAGTGATATGATAGATAGCTGTCTGTGCAGAGCGACGAGGCTGTCCATCCGCCTGCGTGGTGTACTGACGATCTTTGATAATATCTAAATAGAAGCTACCCAAGTCTTGCGAACAAAACGCCGTCACATGCTGAGTGACTTGGTGAAAGTCCATCGCATCATAGGCACTGATGATTTGTGCTTGTACGGTTTGCGCACGTTCAATGATGAATTTATCAAGGCTGACCAACTCATTAACGTCAACGCTGTCCGTCGCTGGATCAAAGTCGTCAGTATTGGCCAGTAAGAAACGCAAGGTATTACGGATGCGGCGATATTGATCTATTGCACCTTTAAATGATGCTTTACCAGCGCTCATCTCATAACGATAATCGCTAGACGCAATCCATAGACGCAGCATGTCTGCACCCGTTTTATTGATCTCTTCTTGCGGGGTGATGATGTTGCCAAGTGATTTACTCATCTTACGACCGTTTTCATCGACGACAAAACCGTGCGTCAATACTTGCTTAAACGGTGGACGACCGTACATGGCTTCAGACGTGAGTAAGGATGTCTGGAACCAACCACGATGCTGATCTGAACCTTCTAAATACATATCAGCAGGATTGGTTAGCTCATCACGCTGCTCAAGTACGGCAAAGTGCGTCGTACCTGAATCAAACCATACGTCTAACGTGTCGGTCGCTTTGTCGTAATCAGCCGCCTCATCTCCTAAGAAATCTTCACAGCTAGCATCAAACCACGCTTCTACACCGCCCTCATTAATTTTTTGTGCAGCCGTTTCCATCAGCTCAAGTGTGTTTGGATGTAGCTCGCCCGTTTCTTTATGCGTAAAGAAAGTGATTGGCACGCCCCATGTACGCTGGCGTGAGATACACCAATCTGGACGACCTGTCATCATCGCTTCGATACGGTTTTGTCCCCATGCTGGCGTCCAGTTGACTTTAGGGATATCAGCAAGTGCGCGCTCGCGCAATCCTTTGGTTTCCATACTGATAAACCACTGCGGTGTGGCACGGAAGATAATAGGCGACTTATGACGCCAGCAATGTGGATAGCTGTGCTCAATTTTTGTGTGGCTGATTAAATGACCATTCTCATGCAGGGCCGCGATGATTTTTGGGTTGGCTTTATAAATATGCTCACCCGCAAATACGGCTGCGCTCTCTAGATAAACGCCCGTACCACTCACTGGATTTTCAACAGGCAAGTTATACTTAAGACCAACGATATAATCGTCTAAACCATGACCAGGCGCAGTATGAACCAAACCAGTACCACTATCGGTAGTGACGTGATCGCCTAAGATAAGCGGCACTTGGCGGTCTGCAATCAATGGATGCTGGGCGCGCAAACCTTCAAGCTCGCGGCCTGATACAGTCGCAAGGATGCCTTTATTATCCAATTTGAGTTCAGTCAGTGCCGTTTCAACCAAATCAGTCGCTAATAGCAAGTTGCCTTTTTCGGTCGCGACCACACTATAGTGATGCTCAGGATGTACCGAGATGGCTTGGTTGGCAGGCAGTGTCCACGGCGTCGTGGTCCAGATAACAGCAGCAACGTTGTCTTTTATTTCAGCCAGTGCAGCCACTTTATCGATGTCTAGCACATCAAAGCTGACGTAAATCGCATCAGATACTTTGTCTTGGTATTCGACTTCGGCTTCCGCGAGGGCAGAGCTACAGTCCAAGCACCAGTTAACGGGCTTCATGCCGCGAGTCACATGACCATTGTCATAAATTTTGGCAAGGGCGCGTACGATGTTGGCTTCTTGGTGAAAGTTCATGGTCAGATAAGGATTGTCCCAATCGCCAAACACGCCTAGACGCTTAAAATCTGCCTTTTGCAGTTCAATCTGTGTGCTGGCATACTCACGGCAAAGTCCACGAAATTCAGTCGCAGAGACTTTTTGGCCGACTTTACCAACTTTGGCCTCAACCTTTTGCTCGATAGGCAGACCATGACAGTCCCAACCGGGTACATAAGGCGCATCAAAACCTGACAGCGTTTTTGACTTAACGATAATGTCTTTTAGGACTTTATTCACTGCATGACCTAAGTGAATTTGACCGTTGGCGTACGGAGGGCCGTCGTGCAAAATATATTTGGTCGCACCAGCACGCGCTTGACGAATTTTACCGTACACATCATCGGCTTCCCAAGCAGCCAACCAATCAGGCTCACGTTTGGCAAGGTTTGCACGCATCGCAAATGGCGTATCGGCAAGGTTTAGGGTGTCTTTATAGTCATGGCTTGGTGTATCAGTACTTTTATCAGTCATAGAAGGTGTCTTTTTTAGAGGTTAGGTAGTTTGATTAAAATATCGGTTCAAAGTCGGTTGCAAAAATTAAGATGATACTGGATTCATTACTGAAATGTCGATGTTCGATGTATACGCTATTTATAAAGGCAGTGACGTCAATAATAAATGCTAACGAGACGAATGCAACATAAAATACGTTTATCAGCCATAAAATACAGGCATAAGAATAAATAAAAAAGATACGATGATAACTCAGCTATTATATGACAAAAAGGATAGGGTAAAAAGGGCTGACCAAACGCTAAAAAACCGATGACAACCATAGCCGTAGTTTTAATGACCAAAGTGGCTGAATACCGGTCAGACCTTGTGTCATCTCGCCATCTTTTAAAATCACATACGATGGCGTGACTTGTCCTTGCCAATCGTCAAAGATCAGGCCTTCTTGGTCGTTTATCGTCGTAAAATCATAACGGTTTGCATTCAGGTAACCTTGCAGCGCTTGGTCAGATCCTGATTTAATAGCGATAGTGACGACGGGATAATTACTTGCCGCTGCCAGTTTGTCTATAGTCGGTGAGGTGATGCTACAAATTGAACACCAAGTGCCCCAAAAATATACCAACGTGGGCTGCTCATGACTCAATGCTGCCAAATCAACCGTTTGCCCTTGATAGTCTGTCAATTGCAATTGCGGGTTGGCTGGCATGACGGGTTGTCGCCACCAATTAATCGCCGTATATATCACGGCAAATATCAGACCATATAACAGTACGGTTTTAAAAACAGACCACACTTTTTGTTTTGGTGTTTTTTTAGGCTTTTGAGCACTTACTTTATCGCTTTCAATATCAGTCGTCATAATGGCTGCTTTTTTACTCTAGATATTTTTGATATAGCCAATCCACTATAAAAAATACAGTGCTGCTAGGATAAATTTTTGCAGCATCTGTCTGCGGAGGCACAGCAAGCAAAAAAATATTATCCTAGCAGTACGTGGTCATGGTTGTGCTTTTTTGATTTAGGATCAACTACAGATAAAAATAAACGGCTGAGTGGTCAGCCGTATTACCGAATTACTGTGTTACATGATACTTATTATAAGCAATTAAGGTTTTTGTGCCCGATTTTGCAGTGGATCACCAGTCAATACACTACCTGAGTTTTCACGGCGTTCTTCATCACTTAATTTGCTGGCTGGCACTTTGGCTTTGCGTTTCCATTTTAAGCTAAACAAATCATCACGGCGGTCAATCAGATTATGTACCGAGCCTTCGTTACGAACGTGAGTGAGTTTATCTAAATTCACATCTGAGAAAAAGACCATCTCAGTGTTGGCCGTCGTTTCTGCCATAATTGCATCATGCGGGAAGGCAAAATCTGACGGAGAGAAAATAGAAGACTGCGCATACTGAATGTCTAAGCTCTCAACTTGCGGTAAGTTACCCACTGAGCCGCAAATCATCACATAGCATTCGTTTTCAATGGCTCGCGCTTGAGCACAGTGGCGCACGCGCAAATAGCCGTTTTTGGTATCAGTCCAAAAAGGTACGAACAAAATGTCCATATCGTCAAGCGCCAACAAGCGCGCAAGCTCAGGAAATTCAACATCATAACAGACCAAGATACCAATACGACCAGCATCCGTATCGAATACTTTAACCTCATCACCACCTTCGATGACCCAAGCGCTACGCTCATGCGGCGTGATATGAATTTTGCGCTGCTCTTCCACCGTACCGTCGCGGCGACACAGATAGCTGACGTTATATAGTGTGTCGTCTTCGTCTAGCAATGGCATCGATCCTACAATAACGTTGACGTTATAGCTGACCGCCAGATGAGAGACTTCATTTTTGAACCATTCGGTATAACCTGCCAAAAAGCGAATAGCGACGTTTTGATCCGTTGACTCACATAGACCCATTAATGGCGCGTTAAAAAACTCTGGCAGGCAGGCAAAGTCTGAGTTGTAATCAGCCATGACATCGACAAAAAACTCGACTTGTTGTAACAGCTCTTCAGGGGACTCAACCTCACGCATTTGCCATTGAATACCACCGATACGCACTTCGGACTTGCGCGTATTAGGCTTATAATCTTGTGGCTCATAATAAATATTTGCCCACTCAAGCAGCGTGGCAAAACCTTTGGACTGTGCATCATCAGGCAGATAAGCGGTCAAAATGCGCTTGACGATAAAGCCGTTCGATAATTGAAAAGATAGCGCAGAATCATGAATCTCACGAGCCGCCACCGCATCAATATATTCGCCAGGCGTAAGGTCTTGATGATTATGATAGTTAGGAATACGCCCACCTGCCAAGATAGCGCGGAAATTCAGTTGGCGGCACAACTCTTTACGGGCATCATAAAGTCTGCGGCCTAGACGATAACCCCGATATTCAGGATCAATCAAGGCATCTAGACCATAGATCGCATCGCCTTCTGGATTGTCTCTGATGATTTCTTTTTGACCGATCAAGTCTTCATAAGTATGCGGATTTGAGAATTTAGCATAATCGACGCGCATGGACAGCACAATACCGATCAGTTCGTCATGGTCAAATAAAGCGATCTGACCTTCAGGGAAGGCGTCAATCAAGGTATGAATGGTCGTCTTTGACCAAGCGCCGCCTAAGTTTACATAGACGCGATCCATCAATTCTTTTAATTGAGGATAATCTTTTTTCTTAATCTCAGCGATTGTAAGATGAAGGTCATCTAATTTTTCTATTTTACTCATAATTTTCCTGTTGTGAATATCTACTGATTTTGGTGGTAGCAAATATATATGGTGCAGCGTGCAAGCTAACCAGTCTTTGTGTAACAGAATCGATAAAAATATTCCAATAATGAAATATTACTGTTACGATAATTTATTGTTGTATTTACAATAGGTTAGGATGGATATTCTATCTTACCTCGTTTATCGATTTTAATTTAACTGAATCTGATTTGATCAAAATATTAATCAAAAGTTAAATAAGTTGAATATTTACGACAGCTTTCAAACTGATGGTATGAGTAATTTCTCATAGTTGCCTGATATCATTTCTACATAGCATTTCTTAGTACCCTTCATTCTTAGTACCTTTTGTTTTGTTCGCTATCATAACAAGCTACCTCATCAATGACAGTCTAACGTGGTAACTGTTTGCTACGTTTTTGTGAGTCGGTATTTTTTCTTTCGGGCATAGTTTTATTTTACTTGTTTAATTTCACCGCCCACGAGCGGTTTTTAGGATTATGTATTATGCCCTTAGATTATAGCCACAGAATCAGTGAGTTTGATGAAATAGAAGACTCAGCACTGGTTCAATTGGTCTATGTTAGCAGTCTGACGCTTGGCTCACGTTTGAGCACCACTATATTTGATGAGGTAGAAAGCCATGCGCGTGATTATAATCAACAGCATGGTATTACAGGTATCCTATGTTATGGCAATGGTCATTTTTTGCAATGTGTCGAAGGTGAGAAAGCAGATGTATTTGCCTTAAAACAGCGTATCTTTGCGGACAGCCGCCATAAAAATGTCGAGATGTTATTGTTGCAAACCATAGACGAGCGTAGCTTTGCGGATTGGCGCATGCGCTTACTGTTTTTAGAGCGTTGGTTGTGGTCTCCAGCGAGCAAAAAGCAAGCTGCGCAGCTATCGCCTTATTTACCCTTTTTCCCACATGGGTGGTCGCCTGATCGTACCGAGCATTTTTTGCAAATTATCAAAACCTTTGATAGTCCACCGCATATTCAGGCAGCAGGCATTACTTATAACGCGCTAGGTAATATGTTTCGACATATCGTGGCACCGCATCAAGCCTTTTTAATCGTTCAGGGTTTTTTAAGTTTGTTGCTTGTAGTAGGATTGATCGTGTTGTACTTATAAGCGAAAAAAGCGTCACTCTCATATTTTTATAAAGTGCATACTTTTTAAAACAACTAAAAAAGACGCCAGCCTGTTCAGGTTAGCGTCTTTTTTAGTTAAACATCATGATAAAAAATCAGTCAATCACATATCAAAAATCTTGCCACGGTTCATAATATTATTGGGATCAAAGACTTTTTTGATGTCTCGCAAATAGTCAATCTCAGTTTCGCTGCGGCTATAGTGGAGATAGGGTTTTTTAGTCATACCAACCCCATGCTCAGCCGACACGGAGCCGCCGTATTTTTGCACCGTATCAAATACATACTTGTTGACGGTCTGACATTCTGCAAAAAAGTCATCCTTATTCATATTTTCAGGCTTTAAGATATTCAGATGCAAATTACCATCGCCAATATGTCCAAACCAGCAAACTTCAAAGTCAGGGTAATTGCTACTGACGATATGATCAATCTCAGCGATAAATTCAGGCACATAGCTGATGAGTACGGATACATCGTTTTTGTAAGGGGTAAATACCGAGATGGTTTCAGATATATATTCACGCAGTTTCCAAAGCTCTGCCGCTTGGGTGAGGTTTTGACTCATGACACCATCGATGACCCAGCCTTGCTCCATGCAATGTTCAAATATTGCCATGGCTTTATCCATGATAGGCTCGTATGGTGCTTCAAACTCTAGCAAGGTATAAAATTTGGTACGTGACTCAAACGGCTCTTGTACTTGTCCATGTGCCATCAATTTATCAATCGCGATATCATCAAAAAATTCAAATGCGGTCAAATCAATTTGCGCTTGAAAAGCAGATAGGACATTCATCACATCGTTGAAGCTGTCCATGCCGAGCACCATCACGTTTAAGTCTTGTGGCTGACGCTCAAGTTTGATTTGCGCATGAGTCACCAGACCGAGCGTGCCCTCACTACCAATGAACAATTGACGTAAGTCGTAACCTGTGGCGTTTTTTACCATACCGCGATTGAGATGCAAGATATCGCCTTTACCCGTAACGACGGTCAGCCCCATGATCCATTGACGGGTCATGCCATAACGGATGACTTTGATGCCGCCTGCGTTGGTGCCGATGTTGCCACCTATTTGGCTAGAGCCTGCTGAGGCAAAGTCGACAGGATAGTAGAGGTCTTTTGATTCAGCGAACTGTTGTAATTGCTCAGTGACTACGCCAGCTTCAATCTCGACCATGCGATCAGCAGGATAAAACTGACCAATACGGTTCATTTTATCCATGCTGACGACGATTTCACCGTTAGCGGCGACGGCACCTGCTGATAGACCTGTGCGACCGCCACTTGGCGTTATGACGACGTTGTGTTCATTGGCAAGTAACACGATAGACTGTACTTGTTCGGTAGTCTTTGGAAAGACAATGGCAGCAGCGTTGGGCGTGAAATGCTTGGTCCAATCTTTGCCCCAATGCTCTAAGCTCTCAGCGTCGGTTTTGATTTGGCTCGGGTCAAATTGATGGATATCAAGCAGTGTGCTTAAGACAGTTTGGACAGCGGCTGTATTTGTTTCAGATGTGCTCTGGCTAGATAAAGAAGTCATGGTCAAGTCTCAGTATAAACGTAAGCGCTATGCATAAAAGGGATTATTATATAGCCAAATGAACATCACTAAGCATGTGTCACTAAGCATATATAACGGTGTTTATATATTTGTGTGGGTATAACCAGAAGTTTGGTTAATATGGCAACGATATAATTGTGCATATGTGAATTATAAATAATAAAAAAGTGTTTAAGCAGCTTTGAACAGAATGGTTCACTATAGCATAAAATTTTTTCAGGCTTGATAATCAATAATTCATCTAATCTGCTAACATCGACGTCGGATTTTGTGTAAGATATCTAGACTGTTTTCGTTTCATCCATCATAGATTATCCCTTAGATAATTTAATAAGACAATTATAGGACAGTTCTCACATGGCGTTATCACTACAAAAAGACAAAATCCGTTTTCTATTGCTCGAAGGTCTACATAGCAATGCTTTAAAAGTATTGGAAGGCGCTGGTTATCATAACATTGAGAATATCAGTCATGCCTTGGATCAAGATGAGCTGATTGAGAAAATCAAAGATGCTCACTTTATTGGTATTCGTTCGCGCACTCAGTTGACGCGCGAAGTACTTGAGCATGCGCACAAGCTTATCGGTATTGGGTGCTTTTGTATTGGTACCAACCAAGTAGATTTAGATGCAGCTCGCGACCTCGGTATTCCCGTCTTTAATGCGCCATTCTCTAACACCCGTTCAGTGGCTGAGTTGGTATTGGCCGAAGCCATTATGCTGTATCGCGGTATTCCTGAAAAAAATGCAACCGTGCATCGTGGCGGCTGGGGCAAGTCTGCGACCAACTCACATGAAGTGCGTGGCAAAACCATCGGTATCGTCGGTTATGGTTCTATCGGCTCACAATTGTCTGTGTTGGCAGAAAGTTTCGGCATGAAAGTCATCTATCATGATGCAGTGACCAAATTGCCATTAGGTAACGCTGTACAAGTAGGTAGTTTAGAAGAGCTATTATCAACGGCCGATATCGTGACGTTGCATGTGCCTGATGTGCCAAGCACACGCTACATGATGAAAGCTGAACAATTTGCACAAATGAAAGAAGGCAGCTACTTCATCAACGCTGCTCGCGGTACGTGCGTCGAGATTGATGATCTTGCTGCGGCGCTTGAGTCTGGTAGAGTATTGGGCGCGGCTATCGACGTGTTCCCGAAAGAGCCAAAATCTGCGGACGAAGAGTTTGAATCACCATTGCGTAAGTTTGACAACGTCATCTTGACCCCGCATATCGGTGGCTCAACGCAAGAAGCACAGGCCAATATCGGGCTGGAAGTTGCCGATAAGTTTGTCAGATACTCAGATCAAGGCGACACCGCGACTGCCGTAAACTTCCCAGAGGTTTCTGTGCCGTTCAAAGAAAACTCACATCGTCTGCTACATATTCACAGAAACGTACCGGGTGTGCTATCACAGATCAACCGTTTGTTCGCTGAAGCAGGGATTAACATCCTAGCGCAGAGCCTAATGACGGAAGGCGATGTCGGTTATCTGGTCATGGATGTTGATTATAACGATTCAGATGCGGCGCTAGACCAGCTCAAAGACGTAGAAGAAACTATCCGTGTACGCATCTTGTTCTAATATCAGCGCTGATTGTTTTAATTTGCACTGAATATTTATATAAAAAAAGAGAGGCTCTATTCACTAGAGCCTCTCTTTTGTGTGCTTTTATCAATCGTAAATTTATTCAGCGTTGGCTTTATTGGCAGCTTCAGCTTGACGACGCGTTTCGATTTTCGCCGCTTTACGTTTTTCTATCACATCCATTACATCACTACCGATATGAGCTTCACCACGTTTTTGCGCCAATTGCATTTGATGTTCACGCTCACGGAATCTGGCTTTTTGTTCGTCAGTTGCTTTGTCGATACAATGTAGGCATGACTCGCCTTTGATATAAGCGGGGCTTTGCATGTCATCAGCAGTAATGGGCATACGGCAAGCAAAACACTGCTCATAGCTGCCTTTTTCTAAATTGTGATTGACTGACACGCGATTGTCAAAAACAAAGCAATCACCTTGCCACATAGAGTCGCTGGCTGGAATTTCCTCCAAATATTTTAAGATTCCGCCCTCTAAATGATAAACCTCTTCGAACCCTTGTTCGCGCATATAGGCAGTGGATTTTTCGCAGCGAATACCACCAGTGCAGAACATCGCAACTTTTTTATGCTTAGCCGGATCCAGCTCTTTGGCGACGTATTCTGGAAACTCACGAAAGGTTTCTGTATTTGGATTAACCGCGTTTTGGAACGTACCGATTTTTACTTCATAATCGTTTCGGGTATCAATCAAGATAACGTCTGGATCTGATATCAGCGCATTCCACTCGCTGGGTTTCACATAGCGACCGACTGACTGTAGTGGGTCGATATTCTCGACGCCCATGGTAACGATTTCTTTTTTAAGTTTTACTTTAGTACGATAAAATGGCTGAGCGTCGGTATAAGACTCTTTAAAAGTAAAACTGCCAATCGCTTCGATACTGCGTAGGTACTCAAGGACATTATCGATACCTTGACGTGTGCCAGAAATCGTCCCATTGATGCCTTCGCTGGCAATTAATAAAGTGCCTTTGACATCGTTGTCGAGCATGGTATTAAAAATCGGCTCACGATACTGCTCAAAATCGGCAAAGCGCGTGAATTTATATAGCGCAGCAACGACTATGTTATTGGTAATGCTATCGTATTCGGTGGCGTGTTGGGTACTGTTTGTGGGGTTATCGGTGGTCATGTAAGTCTCCTGCTGGCTGAGTCGTAAACCCAGTGCAATAGTAATAAAAGAATAGATAAGTAAATAACATTAACACAATTGTGGAATTGGCTAAGGCGCGCGTAGTGTAGCAAATTTTGAGAAGGTTTTGAATGGGCTGTATTGAAATGTCGTATAAAATTGGACTGGTTTGACAGAATGGTAAAAAATAAAAAAGCCCAGTAAAATACTGAGCTTTTTTCTATTCACTGCGTAAATTCAAAATTAAAGTTTATTTACTCTGAAACCAGGTATCGGCTTTGCTACGAGCACTAGCGATATCTGCGCTTGATAAGTTCAATGCCAACTGACCGATTTTACCGCGTGCTTTGTTACGGACTTTTTCATCGAGCATACCGTCACGGGCAGCCAAGTCGTACCATTTATAGGCATCGACCAAATTCTTTTGTTTTTCATCTAACAAAGCGAGCGTATAGCTAGCACGGTTATCACCACGCATGGCGGCTTTTTCTAACCAACCACGGGCTTGTTGTAGGTTTGGTTGAACACCTTCACCACGCAAGTACATGATCGCTAGGTTCAACTGAGCAGGGGCAACGCCTTGCTGAGCTGCTTTGGTATACCACTGAATGGCTTGTTGAGTATTCTGGGTTATACCTTCACCCTTTTGTAGGCGTTTGGCCAAATAAAACTGAGCGTGATCGTTGCCTTGGGCAGCTCTAGCAGACAGCTCACTGACAGGCATTAGCTCAAAACGAGAAGTATCAAGTGGTACATTTGATATTAACTCAGCGTTGGCGATACCCGCACAAGAAAATAATGCGGTGAACAACGCAGCTTTCAATAATTTCATAGCAGCTCCAGAATGAGGCAGTTAATAAGCAAAAGAAAAAGTTGTACCGCGAAATCAGTTTAGGCGGCAATAACAATTAGGTGACATCTTGCAATATCAACTTACCTAATCATTAGCAATATCATTCATCATAGTAGGGTGGCAACGAGACCTAATTGAACCGATGAACGGTTGCTATAGGTGTGCGGTTGACACTATCTCGCTAGCTTAACACCCAAACTTACGAAACTCAAATACTAATTACACGATTTAATGCTTACTTATACCGCTATGTCCTGAATAAAATCATAGAGTTACTTGGTTGTAAGGATAGCTTAACATGGCATTAAGGTTAAAAATCATCCTTAGCAGATCTGAGACGACCTTTTATAAAGGGCAAACAATACTTAACATGAGTCAGTTTTTTGTTTGGTGACGCGATAAATAGCGACATCTGCCAATAGGTTGGGCGCTTGTCGTATCAACGCTGTCATCAGTGGACTATGAACTTTTTCAGAGTCACTGACTGCAAAGCGATTGATGATATGTATGTCATGCTGGGCGCACAGCTGCTCAAAGTCTTTAAAAGTGCATAGATGAATATTGGGTGTGTTATACCATTCATAAGGCAGTGCTTCTGAGACGGGCATCAGACCTTTTAGCCCTAAATGCAGACGGTTTTGCCAATGAGCAAAATTAGGAAAGGTGATGATGGCCTCGCGGGCGACCCGTAACATATCGAGCAATAGCACATCAGGTGCTTTTACTGCTTGTAACGCCCGCGCCATGACGACGGTGTCAAAGCTATTGTCGGCGAAACGCGCTAAACCGTCATTGAGATCTTGCTCAATAATAGAGAGGCCTTTTGCAATACCATCATTGATTTTTTCTTCATCAATCTCAAGCCCGTAGCCCGTCACGCCGCGCTTCTGTTGCAAGTGTGCCAGCAGCTCACCATTACCACAGCCCAAATCCAATACATGTGACTGCGGGGCAATCCAGCGCTCAGCCAATTGGTGATCCATTCTCATGAGCGCGCTCCTGATTTTTCCTGATTGCTTTTTGATTGGCTATTCACCATAAATGGCGCGGTCAAAAACCCTTTTACAGCACCCATATAACGGGGAATATCAAATAAGAATGAGTCATGACCATGTGGTGCATCGACATTAATGTAGCTGACTGGTTTGCCAGTGGCCATCAGTGCATCGACAATCTCCTGTGAGCGTTCGGGCGCAAAACGCCAATCAGTGGTGAATGACACTACTAAGTATTGGCACTGAGTATGGGCAAAAGCCGCCTTGAGCGCTGTCAGTTCTTGCTGGCGGTCATGCGTATGCTCATCTAGAGACGTTATCGTATCCTCTAGCTCACTTTCAGACGCTTCTTTGGTAGCATTGACGGACGCGGCGATGGAGCTCTCAATTTGTATAGATGGCTCTGTCGTTTCTGTTGTCGATGCCGATGGATAATCACGTGTTGGATCAAAATAATCTAGTGCTTTGGTCATCAGCAAATAAGTATTGGCGTCGAAATTTTCGCTAAAGCGTTCGCCCTGATAGCGCAGATAACTCTCGACTTGGAACTCGACGTCGTAGCCATACATAAATTTACCTGATTTTAAATCACGACCAAATTTGGCTTTCATTGCGTCATCGGTCAAATAGGTAATATGTCCAACCATCCGCGCTAAGATCAGACCGCGACGAGGGTAAGTACCTGCTTGTAAGTAGCGTCCATCTTTGAAGTCAGGATCAGAAAGAATGGATTGACGTGCCACTTCATTAAAAGCAATGTTTTGCGCGGATAGCTTAGGCGTGCTAGCGATGACCACACAGCGTTTCAGTCTGGCTGGATAGTCAACTGACCATTGTAGCGCTTGCATGCCGCCCATCGAGCCGCCAACGACAGCATGCCACACGTCAATACCAAGGCGGTCTGATAACATGGCTTGGGTTTTTACCCAGTCTTTGATGGTAATTAAAGGAAAATCAGGGCCATAGACTTGTGGCTCACTGCGCTCATTTGCAGACTCGCTGTGCGCATTTACAGAGCCGTCTGATTTTACGCTTTCTGGGTTGATGGTCGTTGGCCCTGTGGAGCCAAAACAGCTACCAATATTGTTGACACATACCACATAAAATTGATTGGTATCGATGGCTTTATTCGGGCCAATCATATTGTCCCACCAGCCCGCTTTTTTTTCATCGGCGTTATGAAAGCCTGCCGCATGATGACTGCCTGATAAGGCATGGCAAATCAGAATGGCATTTGATTGGTCGCTATTGAGCGTGCCGTAAGTTTCGATTATTAGATCGAACGAGGGCAAGGTTCTATTACATTCTAAGGTCAAAGGCTCAGCGAAATGAAAAATTTGGGGCGTGACAATTCCAACTGAGCCTATTGAGCCAGTCAAATGCGGTTTGTCTTTGGGGGACTGGTCACTGGTATTATCAGGGCGTGCGTTCAAAGCTACCTCGCAAGACAACAATCATCAATAAATAAAAGCAGTATGGCAATATGCCGACACGCTATGTTTGCCTATTGTATGGTGATGCGCATATGAGTACAACCTTCGGGAGATATCTTTTGAGCCTAGTTTTTATAGGGACTGTATAATCGATAGATAATGGTGGGTAATAGAGAATAACCGCTGAGTATCAAATTGTATAAGTGCACTTTTACCATGCGTTATGAATGGATAAAATGCTACACTAACAAGCCGTTTATTCAATCATGTCTTAATAATCTTTTATCTGATATTGTTTGGCATGATCTTATGTCTTTTCTCAACTTACTCATAAAATAGTGCTGCTATGAAACCTGAACTGCCCCCACGTATTGCCGTCCTATTAGTCAACCTTGGTACGCCAGACGAGCCGACCGCGCCTGCGGTGCGTCGTTACCTAAAACAGTTTTTGTCAGACCCACGGGTGATTGAAATCCCAAAATTCTTATGGGCTATTATTCTGAACCTGTTTGTCTTGCCAAGCCGTCCGAAACGCGTGGCAAAAGCTTATGCCAGCATTTGGGAAGGTGACTCGCCGATTCGCAAGATACTAAAGAGCCAAGTGGAGTTGCTAGAGCCGCGCTTGGCAAATACAGCAGCGCCATTTCGTATTTCTGTGCATTCAGCGATGAGTTATGGTAATCCTGGTTTACCTGACGTGATGGATAACTTGCGTAGTGAAGGCGTTGATCATTTTGTCGTTTTGCCTTTATTTCCACAATATTCTGCCTCTTCAGGTGGTGCGGTCTATGACGCGCTGACTAAGTGGACGCTAAAACAACGCAATCTGCCAAACTATACAATCGTCAAAGACTATTTTGCGCATCCGCTGTATATTCAAGCGCTGGCAGATTCGATACGTCGTTTTCAAGCAGAGCATGGTAAGCCTGAAAAGCTGATGTTTAGCTTCCACGGTATTCCACAGCCTTATGCTGATAAAGGAGATCCGTATCCTAAACGCTGCAAATGTACGGCGGCGCAAGTTGCCCACGCATTGGGTCTTGGTGCAGATGAATGGATTATCAGCTTTCAGTCGCGCTTTGGTAAACAAGAGTGGGTCAAGCCATATACCGATGTGGTACTCGAGGACTGGGGTAAGTCAGGTGTGCGCTCAGTACAAGTCATTAGTCCGGCTTTCTCTGCTGATTGTTTAGAGACACTAGAAGAGCTGGCAATTGAAAATCGTGAAAACTTTCTCCACGCGGGTGGACAAGAATATCACTATATTCCTGCATTGAACTTAGATGACGCGCATATTGATTTGCTTGAAGCGTTGAGTGCGCCTTTAGTGAAAGGTTGGGCGGGAACGTTGGACGGCTGGGCGTAATTGACTGTATTTGTAAATCATAAGAAATACCGGACATCATGTTCGGTATTTTTTTGGCTAAATGATTTTAATGAAGTTTATTAAAATAGAATAAAGTTGGGATTTTTTGTGACTGATATGTAAAAATAAGCCAAACAAAATTTTGTTTTATTATCATTGTTACTTTTGCTTAACTTTATTTTTGAGAATAAACATGTCCAGCTCTAATGGTTCACAACCTTCTGTGTCTCTACAAAAACCTCACGGCCAACCACCGAACTTACCGCCAACTGACGAATATGGTGGCCTATTACCGCAGTTATTGGCAGAACCTCGAATGTGCCAAGCAGGATGGGGCATAAGTTGGATTACCAAATCATTTGTAATATTTAAAGATCAATTTTTATTATGGTTAGCTATAGGGGTTGCTTATTTAATTATTGCTATAATTGGCAGTAGCATACCCGTGATAAATTTCATTTTCCCTTTTCTTTCTTTTGTTTTTGTTGGTGGAATAATAAAAGGCTGCGCCGTTCAAGTTGTAGGCAGCGAGCTGAAGTTTGATCATCTTTTTTCAGCCTTTTATACGCATCTCAAACCATTAATTATTTTATTCATATTGTATTTAGTGGCTATTATTGTTGTAATGATACCTATGCTGATTATATTCGGTGGTATGGCTTTATCGTTAGGTCAGGAGTCAAGTGACGTTGCTATCGTAGGTATAGTATTGGGTTCTTTACTACTTTTTATACTATTATTTCCTGTACTTATGGCTATCTGGTTTGCACCTGCCTTAATTGTGCTTCACAACATTGAGCCCGTTCAGGCAATGAAAATGAGTTTTAAAGGGTGTTTAAAAAACATCTTACCATTTTTACTTTTTTGGTTGATTGCTCCTATAATAATGATATTGATGGTAGTTTTTACACTAGGACTAGGTCTTTTAGCGCTGTTTCCAATAGGTATGATTACTTACTACACCAGTTACCGAGATGTTTGGACGGATCAGCCATTGTCAGGGATATAGTTGGTTGCTTAACAGACTCTCGTATTAGAAGCGTTCTCTCACAATAAAAAAGCACGCTCGATATAACGGGCGTGCTTTTTTATTGTGAGAGAGCTTGGTTAAAAATCATCATCGTTACTACGTTCTGCCGCTTCTCTGTCTGCAATATCCAAAATATCAGGATAATGACTGTCATCAAGGTTGTCTTGCACCAGTACTTCATCGACCCGTGATTCATCGATATTTTGACGATGCATCGGCGTCAAGCCTTGGGTCGCATCTGTACCGACTTCTGAGTTATCAAATCCGGCGCTATTGTCAATCACATCATTATTATCAATGGTGTGTAACATAGGGTTATCCAAATCGACCAGCTGGTTGTCTTGATTGTCAAAGCCCTCATCACTACGCGTATCGCCATCGACACGATCCATCTCTTCTGGTAATGGGCTTTTTGAATTGTCCATAATGGATTCCTTATTATTATTCATAGATTGTTGATTTTGTTTATCAAGGCTAGTGTGACGCGTTCTGATCGCTGCTAATAGTGATAAGGTGTCACAGCATGTTCAAACAATGTAATAGCAGTATCTCTATATTTGAAATACTTTAAAGTCGTTACAGTATTGCTGGTGTAAATTTTTTGCAGCCTCTGTCTGCGAAGGCACAGCAAGCAAGAAAAATTTGCACCAGCAGTACGTATTGTATCGATATTGATTTTGACCGATTATAGTCATTAATTCACGATTAATATTAGACTGGTTTTAATGATTGGAGTGGCTACATTCATAATTTGGTTCATGCAACATATAGGAGTCATAATCGCTCAAATTAAATCGCCATAAATATACCAAGGCAATACCATAAACAGCAGTTTCTGCCAGCTCTTCGACGATGACGCCGAGCGCTTCTGGAAAAACAATCGCGTTCTCACCCATATACTGCAACAAGGCCAATGCGGCCACAGTCAAATATAGAGCCACAGGTACTTTGTTTAATACTGCCCACAGGTAATGTCGAGAATAAGCCAACAAGCCTACAGTCAGTAAGTAAGCAACCGTAAGAACAGCGTCTTCCCACCAGTTATATGAATGGCTGAGCAACATAAAATCACTGGGCACAAACAGATCTGGTAGGTAGTTTAATTCTCGGCGTATTACAGTAAAAAATACCAGTACGGCTGCTAACCAAAAGGCACGCACGTGTTTGATCGAATTCTGCAGCTCATACTGCCCGCAACGTAGCAGACAAGCGAACAAAATCAGCATGCTGGGGATTTCTGTGATGCCCTCTGAAATCGGAATACGAAACTCCTCGTTTTTACAAAACAAAAAAGTGAGCGCTAAGGCTCACTATAGATCGATACTATCTAACCATGTACAGCACAACTAGGTACAGTCCAACCACACACAATTTAATAATAGGCTATTATAACGCCGATTTTACCATGATGTGTTTAGTTAATTTATCTAACTGGTCACAAGTGATTGTTAATGTGGGCAATACAGTTTAAAAAAGGGCAGATTTGTTTTATCTCTATACTCTATGAGAAGTTAAAATAATTCGCCCAATTTACATCTATATCAATTTAGGTCAGCAATCAATGTGCCTCATCCCAGTTCTGACCACTATCGGTTTCAACCAACAACGGCACAGCAAAGTCGACATTCCAACCTTTATCTACCGCTGTTGTCGTCAAGACATCTTGCATTGCATCCGTAATCAATTGGCTAACCGCGTCTACTTTATCGGCATCGACTTCAAACACCAATTCATCATGCACCTGTAGTAGCATTTTGGCTTGATCTTTCGGCAATACTTTGTCGACGGCAATCATGGCAAGTTTGATCAGATCAGCGGCTGAGCCTTGCAGTGGCGCATTAATCGCCGCGCGTTCAGCACCTTGTTTGACCATACGGTTGCTGTGATTGATATCGGGCGTGTAGAGTTTACGACCCAATATTGTCTCGACATAGCCTTGCTCATAAGCGCTAGCACGGGTATTAATCATATAGTTTTTGACGCCGGGATAACGCTCAAAGTACATATCGATATAGTCTTGCGCTTCGCCGCGGCTCATTTGTAATTGCTTGGCAAGTCCAAAGGCACTCATGCCATAGAGTAGACCGAAGTTAATGGCTTTAGCATTACGGCGCTCAGTTGGCGTGACATCGGCAACATCTTTACCAAGTACTTCAGCGGCAGTCGCTGCGTGAATATCTAACCCTTCATTAAAGGCATGCGTTAAGTTCTTATCGCCTGAAAAATGCGCCATCAAACGCAATTCAATTTGTGAGTAATCCGCGGCTAAAATCACGCGACCTTCTGGCGCGATGAAGGCTTGGCGAATCAAGCGACCCGTGGCGGTACGAATCGGAATGTTCTGCAAGTTAGGGTCAGTGGAGGACAGTCGGCCAGTGCTGGTTAGTGCTTGATGATAGCTGGTATGAACGCGATCGGTCTCGCTATCTGCAACATTATCAAGCGCATCGGTATAAGTGCTTTTTAGCTTAGAGAGGCCGCGATATTCAAGGACGATTTCTACCAACGGATGGTCAATATTTGACAATACTGCTTCGCCCGTTGAGTATTGACCTGACTTGGTTTTTTTACCACCAGCAACGCCGAGCTTCTCAAACAGCATCTCACCAAGCTGCTTGGGTGAGCCTAGGTTAAATTCTTCGCCAGCGACTTCATAAGCGCGTTTTTCTAGGGCAATAATCTCTTCATCAAAGCGTTTTGATAGCTCATTTAAAAATGGGCGCTTGATAAGAATACCGTGGGCTTCCATTTGACAAAGTATCTGGGCCGTTGGAATCTCAAGCTCATGCAGCAGTTTGGCATTATTGGTATCGTTAGCCAGCTCGACACTGAACACCTCAAACAATTGATAGGTGATATCGGCATCTTCGCAAGCATAGTCGCTGGCGATATCGATGGCGACTTGGTCAAAGGTGACTTGCTTTGCGCCTTTACCCGCAACATCTTCAAAGCTGATGGTTTGTGTTTGTAGGTAATGCCGTGCCAAATCATCCATGCCGTGACGAGTGACAGCCGCGTTAATCACATAGCTAGCAAGCATGGTATCCATCGCCCAGTTGTTCGGACGCTCATGGAGCGCGCCGATTAGGTCAATGTCATAATGTTTGAGAATGTGGGCATCGTATTTTAGGTGCTGACCAATCTTGCCGATATTGGGGTTTTCTAAAAGTGGTTTTAAGCGAGCCAATACTGTGTCGCGGTCGAGTTGCTTGACGGTCAGCTCATCACCTTCTAAGCTATGCGTGAGCGGTATATAGTAAGCTTCGTGTGCTTGAACGGCAAATGACAAACCGACAATCTGTGCCTCGCGCCAATGGACGCTGGTGGTTTCGGTATCAATCACGAAATGCGGAGCCGCCTCCAATACTTTGATTAAACTGTCAAACGCTGGCTCATCTAAAACCGTGTGCCATGCTTTGTCATGGCTTTTACTGTCTTTGGTGTCTGTGATTTTGGTCGACTGTAAGTATTTCGCCACTTGTGCTTGTGACTCAGCATCGGCTTGGCTATCAGCGACACTTTGTGATCCATTTGCTGGATGATTCGGGTGGTCGAGTGATGCAAGCTCATTTCTAAATTCAAGCTCAGTATATAGCTCGCGTAACTCATCGATATGAGCACACGGGTCGGTATTGATTTTTAAATCATTCCAGTCTTGACCGATTTCCAAATCCGTGACGATAGTGGCGAGCTTTGCATTAAACGGAATGTCGTCTGCATGCTCAATCAAGCCTTTTGCCCCGCGACCTTTGATAAAGCCAATGTGCTTGATCATATTGTCGATAGTGCCATATTCAACAAGCAAGTCTTTTGCGGTTTTTTTACCGATACCTGGAACGCCTTTGATACCGTCAGAGGTATCACCCATTAAGGTTAAGAAGTCGATCATCTGATTTGGATTGATGCCGAATTTGTCGATCACTGCTTGGGTGTCTGTTATTTTACCCGTAAAGCTGTCTTCCAATATGACGCAGTCATTGACCAGTTGCATCATGTCTTTATCGCCTGTGGAAATGACCACATGATGACCTTGTTCAACCGCACGGTGCGCCAGTGTCCCGATGATATCATCGGCTTCCGCTCCTTCAATACGCAATAGCGGAATACCTAAGGCGGTCACCAAACGATGAATGTAAGGAATCTGTTCTACCAGCTCGATATCAATGGGTGGACGAGCCGCCTTATAGTCCGCAGACATATGATGTCGAAACGTCGGTGACTTGGTATCAAAACAGACCGCCATATGGGTCGGATGATAGCGACGCATCAGCTTTAATAATGCGTTCAAGGTGCCACGAATCGCATTGGTGATTAATCCCTGCGAATTTTGCATGGTTTTGGGCAAAGCGTGATAAGTGCGAAACAGATAATAGGAGCCATCAACCAAGATAAAAGGGGGTTGGTCTTTGTCCACATGACTGGTGTCCATGGTGGCTACATTGGGCATAGTATCAAAGTTCGGTAAAGCTTGAGGGTCAATTGCTTGATGAGAGTTATGGTCACTGTCTGTAATGGCGTCGGTCATATTGTCGGTCATAAAAGTCACTTATCAGCTATTAGATAAAAATATACGCTTATTATAACGATAAAACCCGTGAGTGCCGAACTGCTTAAAAGTTAAGAGATGTTCTATAGTGAATCAGACATAAAAAAAGAACCCAGCGCTGGCTGAATTCTTTTTTGCTGAAATAATTATTGGTTTTGTATTATTTTACTTCTGAAGTAACTTCGACATCGATATTGCCACGCGTGGCTTTTGAATACGGGCAAACGTGATGCGCTTTTTCGACCAGTGCCTGAAACTCTTCAGCTGACAAGTCTGTGTTCTCACCAACGACGTGAATTTTAGCGGCCAGTTTATATTCATGGCCTTCGCCTTGAAGTAGGTCTACTTCAATTGAAGTGGTTGAATCAAATTTTGCTTTTTCCATTTGCTTGACTACGCCAAGCGCGCCATCAAAACAGGCGCTATAGCCCATGGCAAAAAGCTGTTCTGGATTATTGCCTTCTTTGCCAGAACCCGGTGGTACCATATTGATGCTAAGATCACTGTCGTTTAAGCTAACTGAGCCTGCACGTCCACCAGTGACAGTGGCTTTAGTAGAGTATAATGTTTTCATAAAATATCCTTTAGTTGTTTTGAGTTTTTATAGTTGATCGGTCGATCTAATGTGGCACTTAGCATAACAAACCAGCGCATTTGCTATATAGGCCAGTCGTAATTATATACTATGAATGTGTAAGTGATGTGTACAGAATTATGTTTATAAATGGGTATTTGCCCTTAGGTTTAGGTATTAACCATAAATGTATTAAGGTAAACTAACCAAACAAAGGCTTATATTGACAGTGGCTGATACTACAATCATCAGAATAGATGACAACAGATACTAATAACCATAAGGACAGTGTTCGATGAATAGATTGATGGTGATACCAAGTGTATTTTCTTTGGTGGCTTTTGCGCTGGTGGGTTGCGGCGAAGAGGACGGTTCTTATGGTTCTGGCAATAGTAATAATATTACGCTGACCAGCTTTGATAAGAGCTATGACAGTCAAGCGAACACTAGTGCGATTGCGCGTATTGATGAGACTTTCCGTACTGGTGAGCATGAGATTAAAATAAGAAACATGATTAATAGTTATAGAAATCAAAATCTGAATACCTTGGACAAAATAGTATTGGCAGATAATTTTGAAGGACAACTGGCCAATACAGATATTGAGGTTAATGGCCGTACGGTTGAACGTCCTATCTATGAAAAAAATAGCAATAATAAATTAAACTACGAAACCACGTATAAAACGATTAATCTATCGGGACGGCGGGCCAACAGTTATGAGGCAGGCACCAATATAGACAACAGTCGAGGCATACTCACGGATTTGAACAAGTATCCTAATATTCCGACCAATGTAGCGTTTCCAGCAGGCTCTGTTTGTTATATTCCAGTGGTCACAAGTGCCCGCTCGTTTTTAGCATTCAATGAAAAAAACAAAACAGGTTATGACTCGATCAATAAATGGATTGATGCTGCCAAACAACGCTTTAGTGACGATAGAGATCATAGAACCTCTGAGTTAAGTGTGGGATTTGGCAACCAGCAAAAAGCGGCACAAGTGACGTTCTTTGAATACCAAAATCAGCCTGCTTATCAATACAATGGTGTCGAATATGCCGATGATATTTATGAGGCGAATTATGTTGCCAAAGGTACTACAGATCCAAATACCAACAGTATTCGTGGTGTGGTGGATTGTACGATAGTCAATGAAGTCGCAGGAGATTTCTTAGCGGAGCAAATCAGACGCTATTATTGACCTCAGAAAAGCCACTAACACTCTTTATTGGATAAATAGAGAGTGTTTTTTTATGCGCTAATTCTGCACCGTTACGCTAAATCCGCTACAATACGTCCATTATTTATCTTATTTATTTAGATTGACTTCTAAATGACACAACCGTTGAAGCCAAAAACTATGAGCGTAGATCCAAAAAAGTTAGCCAAAGAAGTGTCCAAACGCCGTACCTTTGCTATCATCTCGCATCCTGATGCGGGTAAAACCACCATGACCGAAAAGCTTTTGTTATGGGGACAGGCGATTCAGGTAGTGGGCGAAGTAAAAGGCCGTAAGACTGATCGTCATGCTACTTCAGATTGGATGAGTATGGAGCAAGAACGTGGTATTTCTATCACCACTTCTGTCATGCAGTTTCCTTATCAAGGCCACATGGTAAACCTATTAGATACTCCAGGTCACGCTGATTTTAGCGAAGATACTTATCGTACTTTGACAGCAGTGGATAGTGCACTGATGATGGTGGATGGTGCAAAAGGCGTCGAAGAACGAACCATTAAATTGATGGAAGTTTGTCGCATGCGTGACACGCCAATCATCTCGTTCGTTAACAAGTTGGATCGTCAGATTCGTGAACCGCTTGAGCTGCTCAGTGAGATCGAAGCGGTGCTAAAAATCAAATGTATCCCAGTGACTTGGCCTATCGGTATGGGCCAAGATTTTGTTGGTGTGTATCATTTGACCGAAAATAAAACTTACTTTTATGAAAAAGGTAATGGCGGCAAAATGACCGTCTCTGAGACCCGCGGGGGCTATGATTATCCAGATATCCGTGAACGTCTAGGACAGCTGATGTTTGACGCCTTTGAGGAGTCGCTTGAGCTGGTACAGATGGCGCTAGAAGAGTTCAGCGTTGAGGCGTTTTTGGCTGGCGAGATGACACCAGTTTTGTTTGGTACGGCATTGGGTAATTTCGGTGTCAACATGGTACTCGATACATTGGTTAAATACGCACCACCGCCAAAAGCACATCCCACGCAAGAGCGTGAGGTTGCAGCAACCGAGGCTGATTTTACGGGTTTTGTCTTTAAGATTCAGGCCAATATGGATCCACGTCACCGTGACCGCATTGCTTTTTTACGCGTGTGCTCTGGTAAGTACGAGAAGGGCATGAAAATGAAGCACGTGCGTCTGGGTAAAGACGTACGTATTGCCGACGCTCTGACCTTCTTAGCAGGTGACCGCGAGGCGCTAGAAGAAGCCTATCCGGGTGATATTATTGGTTTGCACAATCATGGCACCATCTCTATCGGTGACAGCTTCACTGAAGGCGAAGAGTTGAGCTTTACTGGTATTCCGCATTTTGCGCCTGAGTTGTTCCGCCGTGTGGTTTTAAAAGATCCACTTAAGTCCAAAGCACTACAAAAAGGGCTACAACAGTTAAGTGAAGAGGGTGCCACGCAGGTATTTATGCCGCAGATTAATAATGATTTAATCTTGGGAGCAGTCGGTGTGCTACAGTTTGAAGTGGTCGCCCATCGTCTCAAAGAAGAATACAAAGTACAATGTATCTTTGAGCCAGTCTCAATTGCCACAGTACGCTGGATTCACTGTGATGATGAAGTGGTGCTGGCTAAATTTAAGAAAAAAGCGCATGACCAATTATCGCTAGATGGCGGTGGTCACTTAACGTATCTTGCGCCATCGCGGGTGAATTTGCAGTTGATGCAAGACCGTTACCCAGAAGTGACTTTTAGCAGTACACGTGAGCATTAAAACCCACTATTGCACAGTATATTAACAAAAAGACACGCCAGCCGTGTCTTTTTTGTTGGCTATAATTTACGTCTTAAACGTTGCGTATCAATAATATGAGGGGATGTGTTCAGTAGAGACTACCCTCTTAAAAACACGAACAGTGTTCCTACAATAGGTCGTAATGGTTACGGTAGAATATTAGGGCGTGTTTGATATTCACAAATAGGCACTGCTGATATCTAAAACTGTTCCAGACAAGGCGCAAGTCGACGATAATGTTAATACCTTAGCGAGACTTGCAACACCGTATGGGGCAGTTTTAGCATCAGCCCCAATAATAAAAGCAGGGGACAGGACTCTTTTTTGCCACTTCATTGCTAAAAATAGACGTATAGAATGACTATACTCACTATTTTTATCTTCGAATCGCCTAAAAAATAGTCTCTGTCAGTGCCATGGTTGAATTATCAAACACGCCCTAAGTAACATTTTATTTTAAAAAAAGAGGGTATATGGACGCGGCCAATCAATCCGATATCAATAAGCCATTAATGGCGACACCTTTATCAATGAGAGGACGTCATATGCGCCTGATGGAGCTCGTGGCTAGTGGTTTGCTGGTAGGAGCCGTCAGCATGACCACAAATGCAAACAGTGTCATTAGTACCACCACTTATCTTGAGTATCAGTTGCCCGAGAACATACAAAAAGTCTGTACTGAGCGTGCAAACTGTCCAGTCATTGAAGTTAAATATCTTAAGACCAATCATGACTCGATAAACAATATTATCAATACGCGTATCAATGACTTCGTCGTTAATAGCAAACCAACTGAATCAGCACCAATCAAGAAAAAAAACAATCAAGCAGACGTCGAATCTGCTATTAATGGTTTTATTCATTCACAATTTGTCGAGCAACCAGCAGACAGGCAATGGCCATATGAACTGATAGTAAAACCTAACTATTTGGGTCATGTCAACGAGTTTGAGTTGTTTGAAATCGACTCTTATTCATATACGGGCGGTGCTCATGGTATGTCTTACAGTGAGCATTTTATATTTGATATCACTACTAAAACCCAAGTAAAACTCGATGATATGCTGATAGTAGGGCAAAAGCCTCGCTTTAAAGCACTCGCTTATGATGCCTATAAAACGTGGGTCAAAACGGTTGATGAAGACGTCAACAGCTATGAGAAAAACTGGCCCTTTACCTTAAGTGATAATGTGACATTGACGGATAAAGGCATTGATATTCGTTATCAGCATTACTCTATCGGCCCTTATGCCTATGGTATGCCCACGCTTAGCATCCCTTATAGTAAGCTTGAAGGCGTTATAAAACCGCGCTTTATACCGAAATAGCTTAGACAGGTATGATATAACCTATGATGGCAAATATTAAAATAACCGTAAAATCCCTTAAAATTGGCAATGACTGCCTAAAAGTATTTAAAATTTGATATAAAATCAAGGAGTTACAGGATGATGAACCAAACAGATAGTGTGCGTACGACAGTAGAAACAGATAATTGGCAGCTTAATGCGTTAACAGAGGCGCTCGGTGACCTCACATTGACCGTTACTGAAAGCTTGTCGGTCGGTCGTGGCAGTGATAATGATGTGGTGCTTGGAAGCAAGCAAGTATCGCGCAATCATGCAGTGCTCAGCCTATTGGATGGTCAGTTGTATGTGAAGGATTTAGACTCATCAAATGGTACGTTTATCAATGAGCAACGTATCGAGGGCAATAAGTCGAGTCTTTTACAAGTGAATGACACGCTTGCTTTTGCAAGTTTTAGCTTTCAGGTGAATGCGCCTAGTGATGCTACGGAGAATGAGCCATTAGCGCCAGTGATGACAGAGGAGCCAGTGGCTGAGACTAATGTTGACGCTGAAACAGTCATGGCTAAATCGACGGTCGAGAAACATGCTGTTGAAGAACACGTTGTTGAAGAACAAGGCATTGAGGAAACTATCGTGAAAAAAACCAATATCGAAGAGCTATTACCTACAATAGATAATACAGTGGCTACAAACCCAACCGCATCACAGACGCCGTCGCCAGAAATGCCGCATGAAGCTGCAATAGCGACTGAGACTGCCCCGACAGACTCCGCTGATAGTGAGCCATCGGTGAAAGAGCCAGCAGTACAGAAGGAGCCGGTGGTTGCGCCCGAACATGACAAGACGACAAGAACGGAACTACAAGAAGAAGCTGACCCTGATGTCTTACGTGCTAAGCAGGCTGCCACTGCGCAATTTTCGGGAACGGCCAATCTAGGTCAGTCTCGTGATCTTGGTACTGAAGGCAACAATGCGATGGATCAGGCAATCACTAACCCAGCGAATGCAGAACAGGCAGAGAAAAAGCCCAGTGGCGGTTGGTTTATATGGGTATTCCTTGCCATTCTTATTATCGGATTGGCGCTATGGTTATTTAACATGGGCGGCGTGTAGTCAATATTTGCTTCTAGGTGCCGTGCTACAGTTAAGGCGCTATAAAATGAATACTATACTGCTAAGATGAGTTTTCATAGCTTTTGCCTGCACAAGGAGAGCAAGCGTGAAAAATTATCCTAGCAGCAAAAATAGCTTGGGCATGTATTAAATATTGCATAAAGAAAAATGCGAACTATCATAAGTGGAAAAACCATATTTCTTTCAGAAAAAATAGCAATATAATCAAGTGTTTGAAAATTTTCATCAAAATAATCATAAAAAAGGTAAAAAAGAGCTTGCGTCTCGCAAGATATTTGATAGAATAGCCACCACTTTGAGAGAACAAGCCGACTTAGCTCAGTTGGTAGAGCAACTGACTTGTAATCAGTAGGTCGCCAGTTCGATCCCGGCAGTCGGCACCATCTCTTTCAAAGTAGCTTTTTATGAATTTGTCTTAAACAAAAGTCATTTTTGTTAAAAGCAACCTAAGGTGGGATTGGGGAGCGGTCAAACCCAACAGACTGTAAATCTGTCGCGAAAGCTTCGAAGGTTCGAATCCTTCTCCCACCACCATATTTTCTAAGTTTGTCATAGCGCCAAGCATGCTCTATATACTTGATGACTCTCGATTAGAGTCTCTTTGAATAAGAGCAATTGCGGGTGTGGTATAATGGTAACACCTTAGCCTTCCAAGCTAATGACGCGGGTTCGATTCCCGCCACCCGCTCCATATATACACCATCGCGAAAATCATTAATAATACATCACGACAGTCAGTTTGTTATTGCTGTATCGTGATATTTTTTTTAGTGCAATCTACTGGTTGACTAGAATACGCTCATATAGCTCAGCGGTAGAGCACTCCCTTGGTAAGGGAGAGGTCTTGAGTTCAATTCTCAATATGAGCTCCATTTATTATTTAAGCTTTTTGTGTTTGTATTGCTATTTTTACACAACTCTGCATTGAAATTATAAAATATTGAAAATTATAAATAGAAGTATAGTGTGGCAAGTAATGATTTGAAGGTGACACCAAGGTGTTGCCTTTTAGTGCTGTCAGCATATTAAGAAAACAGTGGTTTTGATACTTTCATATAAAAAGAGTTGAAACTGGTAGGCGAAGATGCAGACATTCATACATTATTTTTTGCACTTTGGCTTTCCTCTTGTGATTGCGTTAATATTTTTTAAAAAAGAGTGGAAAAAAGCATATCTGATTTTGTTAGCGACGATGTTGGTGGATTTAGACCATTTAGTTGCAAACCCAATCTTTCAAGCAAATAGGTGTAGCATTAATTTTCATCCGCTACATACGTATTATGCGATGCTGGTGTATTTTGTTTTACTCTTTTTTCGTAAGCCTTTTAATATTATTGGCACTGGTTTGCTTTTTCATATGTTAACTGATTTTACAGATTGTTTGATGATGCCAGCCAGTTAATTCAGTAAGCTCTATATATTGAATTGATTGTAAGTAATGTTGTAATTGGTTGAACTCTGATTATCAAGATAATAGAGAAAATTGATTTCGTTTGAGAGATGTATGACTATTTAATCGAAGTCAGCGTATAATAACGGATACAAAAATTAGTTCGAAGCATTTTTTAAATAGTGGTTCGTACGATTGATAGCTCTAAGTTCATAATGGTTTTATTCTATTATGAGTCATAAAAGAGCTTCTATTGATTATTCACCAAAAAAAGAGGAAATACCCATGGCAAAGGCCAAGTTTGAACGCAAAAAGCCACACGTCAACGTCGGCACCATCGG
>NZ_CAJHBU010000018.1 GCF_904846715.1 Psychrobacter vallis | reverse complement strand
AAGGACTGAGCCCTGTGCAGTACAGAACTCAGTCCTTGGGTTAAACTAAACTGTCCAAGTTTCGGGGGTCAGTTCAATTGTAGGGGTGTCTTGTTTATTTTTCAACAGAGTTTTAGTAGCTGTCTTTTAGACGGCTATTACCAACCAGTAACTTCTTTCAATTTTTCACCCAATTTAGATGGATCACGGGTATACGCGATGCCTGCATCTTCAAAGGCTTTGAATTTCTCTTCAGCAGTACCCTGACCACCAGAGATGATAGCGCCGGCATGACCCATACGCTTGCCTTCTGGAGCGGTAACACCGGCGATATAACCAACTACTGGCTTAGTGACATGGTCTTTAATATAAGCAGCTGCTTCTTCTTCCGCAGTACCACCGATCTCACCGATTAGGATGATAGCTTCGGTTTGTGGGTCATCTTGGAACAGTTTCAATGCATCGATCTGGTTCATACCAGGGATAGGATCACCACCGATACCGATACAAGTTGACTGACCAAAACCAAGCTTAGTGGTCTGAGCGACAGCTTCATAAGTCAATGTACCAGAGCGTGAGATGATACCCACTTTACCTGGCAAATGGATATGGCCTGGCATGATACCAATTTTGCACTGACCTGGGGTGATAACACCTGGGCAGTTAGGACCAACTAGACGTACATCACCCGCTTCTTCAAGATAGCGTTTGGCTTTTAGCATATCGATAGTCGGTACGCCTTCAGTGATCACAACGATCAACTTAACGCCTGCATCGATGGCTTCGACGATAGAATCTAGTACAAATGGTGCTGGTACGTAGATAACAGAAGCATCAGCTTGAGTCGCTTCCATCGCTTCCGCCATGGTGTTGAATACTGGTAAGCCTAGGTGCGTTTGACCGCCTTTACCTGGGGTTACGCCACCAACTATCTTAGTACCATATTCAATGGCTTGTTCAGAATGGAACGTACCATTTTTACCAGTAAAACCTTGTACCAATACTTTGGTGTCTTTATCGATTAATACACTCATTATTTTTTCCTTTATTCGGTTGTCTTGTGATAGCAACTTGATGGCGTATCGATCATCAATTCATAACGATTTATTTTTATACCAACAAGCTGCTATTACGCTCTGAATACTATGTTTAAGCAACTATATTTATAGAACTTTGCTTTAAATATATTAAGCTTTTACAGCATCGACAATTTTTTGAGCAGCATCAGATAAGCCTTGAGCTGAGATCAATTTCAGACCAGATTCTTCTAGAATTTTTGCACCTAGCTCAGCGTTGTTACCTTCTAGACGAACAACAACTGGTACTTTTACGTCTACTTCTTTGATAGCAGCGATAATAGCTTCTGCAATCATGTCACAACGTACGATACCGCCGAAGATGTTGATGAGAACGCCTTCAACACTGCTGTCTTCTAGAATGATTTTGAACGCTTCAACAACGCGATCTTTGGTTGCCCCGCCGCCAACGTCCAAGAAGTTAGCAGGCTTGCCGCCGTACAATTTGATGATGTCCATCGTAGCCATTGCAAGACCAGCGCCGTTAACCATACAACCGATGTTGCCTTCTAGAGCAACATAGTTTAAGTCAAACTCAGCCGCTTTAAGCTCACGCTCGTTTTCTTGTGACTTGTCTTGTAGCGCTGCGATTTTAGGCAAACGATATAGTGCATTTGAGTCAATACCGATTTTGCCATCAACACAAACGATTTCGCCATTTTCACGTACGGCTAATGGATTGATTTCCATTAAAGCAAAGTCGTTTTCGATAAACGCTTGATAAGCACCCGTCATCAATTTAACGAATTGATTGATCTGCTTGCCTTCTAATCCTAGCTTGAACGCGACGTCGCGCGCTTGGAAAGGCATTAGACCAACTAAAGGATCAACATTTACTTTGAAGATTTTTTCTGGCGTGTTATTAGCCACTTCTTCGATATCAACACCACCTTCGGTTGATGCCATGAAGGTCACGCGACGAGTAGCGCGATCTACAACGGCACCAAGATATAGCTCAGTTTGTACTGGGTACATATCTTCTGCAACCAATACGAAGTTCACTGGTTGGCCATTGGCATCAGTTTGGTACGTTACTAGGTTAGTACCGATAAGCTCTTCCGTCACTTGCTTGGCTTCTTCACGAGTTTTAACCAGCTTTACGCCACCCGCTTTACCGCGACCACCAGCGTGTACTTGCGCTTTAATAACCGCAATGTCCGTTGGCGTTTTATCAAAAGCTGCTGCAGCTTCGTCACCATTATAGGCAATGATGCCTTCTTGGATAGGCAGTCCGTAGCTTTTTAATAGCTCTTTTGCTTGATACTCATGTAAATTCATTGATTGTATCCTTTATTTTTTACAATTAATAAAAAGTGAAAACAAGTGCGCCCTATGTACATGTTAGACGTACCTCTGGCGCACTTATGATCATAGCAACCGCTTCAGTAGCAGCGCCATGATCAGGTTATAAGTCAGTACTTATCAAACCAACTACTTATTTCTTACGTTTCTTACGCTGGATGGCGTGAATAGCGCGACCATCTGCAGACAAAGCAGCTTCATGCACTGCTTCTGAAATGGTTGGATGCGCAAATGTCATCAATTGTAGATCTTCGATACTAGAGACAAATTCCATCGCAATCATACCTTGATGGACGATATCACCAGCACCCGCAGAGATAGCATGCATCCCTAGTAGGCGATCTGTCTTAGCATCCGCAACAACTTTTATAGAGCCTTCAGCTTCGCTTTGAGCTAATGCACGGCCGTTAGCGGCTAAATTGAATGAACCTGTTTTAACTTCATAACCAGCGGCTTCGGCTTCTTGTTCAGTTAGACCAACCCATGCGATTTCTGGATGGGTATAAATGACATTGATAATCGTATCATAATTAACTTGCGCTTTTTCACCATGAATACGCTCAACAGCCATCATGCCTTCTTCCATGGCTTTGTGTGCAAGCATAGGGCCACGTACCAAGTCACCAATGGCGTAAACGCCATCAAGATTGGTTTTACATTGATCATTCACGTCAATAAGACCGCGTTCAGTCAAAGTAATACCACTGTCATCGCCTAACAGCTTTTCAGCGTAAGCACGGCGGCCAACACAAACGATGAGTTTATCGAAGCTCTCTTCAGATGACTCGCCTTTATTTTCGCTAGTAACGACCACTTGCTCGCCTTTAACTTCAGCGTTGGTTACTTTGGTATCAACACGGATATCAAGACCTTGCTTTTTAAGAATTTTGCTTGATTCTTTGGCGATGTCTTTATCTGCCGCAGCTAAGAAGCTTGGAAGTGCTTCATATACTACCACTTCACTACCTAGGCGGCGCCATACTGAACCAAGCTCAAGGCCAATAACCCCAGCACCGATAACGCCTAAACGCTTAGGTACTTCTGTGAAATCAAGAGCGCCAGTAGAATCGACAATGCGATCACCGTCAGTTTTGGCAACAGGGATATCGATAGGCACAGAACCTGCCGCTAGAATGACGTTTTTGGCAGTAATCGTCGTTTCCGCTTCATCAGCAAGAGCAGTAAATTTAACTTGCTTATCAGCGCCTTTGCCGTCAACCAACGTACCCCAGCCTTGTAGCCAGTCAACGCCATTGCCTTTTAATAACGCAGCAACACCGCCCGTCAATTGCTTAACGATGCCTTCTTTGCGCGCAATCATTTGCTCAACGTCGATAGCGACATCACCGGTGCTGATACCATGTTCAGCAAGGTCGTGTTTAGTTGCTTCGTAACGATGCGAGCTATCAAGTAGTGCTTTTGATGGGATACAACCAACGTTTAAGCAAGTGCCGCCAAGTGCTGGCTCACCTTTATAAACACGTTTTTCGATACAAACAACGCTCATACCTAATTGGCCTGCACGGATAGCGGCTTCATAACCACCAGGACCGCCGCCGATGACGACTAGATCATAATTGTCTTTCATAGTACGTTCCTATTTCTAATTATCGTTCTAATTGTAAATATCATTCTAATTGTAAATATCGTTTAAACTGAGGATTATCTCGTTAATAAATAAGCCATGTTTTGGTTCAATTTTTTCACTTTACGGTAAATACACCACATCAGCGAAACATTCTTATTTATTAATAAACAACTATCACCACTGTTTAGACTAAAGTTAAAAAGCTTGTATCAGCGGTTGCCAATACAAGCTTAAAAGCTTACAGGTCTAGTAACAACATGGCTGGATCTTCAACCAATTCTTTGATAGTGACTAAGAACTGTACCGCTTCTTTACCATCAATCATACGATGGTCATAAGACAATGCAAGGTACATCATTGGTAGAATTTCAACTTTACCATCAACAGCCATAGGACGGTCATTGATCGCATGCATGCCTAGAATAGCCGTTTGTGGTGGGTTCAAAATAGGCGTTGACATCAATGAGCCAAATACACCGCCGTTTGAAATCGTGAACGTACCACCAGTCATGTCATCTAGACCAAGCTTACCTTTCTGAGCCAAGCCACCAAGCTCACGGATACGGCTTTCAACATCAGCCATGCTCATTCGATCGGTATCACGTAGTACTGGAACAACTAAACCACGGTCAGATGATACAGCAACACCGATATCGTAGAAACCATGATAAACAATGTCATCACCGTCTAGTGAAGCATTTACTGCTGGGAAGCGCTTAAGTGCTTCGGTTGCCGCTTTCACGAACAGTGACATAAAGCCTAAACGTACGCCATGACGTTTTTCGAACTGGTCTTTATATTTAGCGCGCATGTCCATTAATGGCTTCATGTTCACTTCGTTGAACGTCGTTAGCATCGCCGTTTCTTGAGAAGCTGCTAGCAAACGATTCGCGACTGTTTTACGAAGGCGTGTCATAGGAACACGTTTTTCCGTACGCTCACCCGTTGATTCAGCAACTGGACGACCGCTATCAGACTTGATGCTACTGTCCGCTTTCAATGTTGGGTTGGCCATATCCGTTTTGGTCACACGACCACCACGGCCGCTACCTTCCACTTCTTTAGGGTCTACGCCACTTTCTTTAGCTGCTTTACGAACTGCTGGGCTTTGATCTTTATGATCGGCTTCGTCTTTTTTATCTGTCGCTTGCACAGGCTCGCCGCCATCGGTTGCTTGTTTTGCTTGCACAGGCGCTGCTGGTTGATCTGGATCTACGGCAGGAGCCGCATCTGTACTGGCGCTTGCACCCGCTTCAAATTCAGCAATAAGCTCGTCAGACAAAACAGTATCATCAACCTGTTTAACGATTTTGGTAACAACACCATTGTCAGGCGCGACCACTTCTAATACCACTTTATCGGTCTCAATTTCAGCCAATAAGTCATCACGATTTACTTGTTGGCCTTCAGTCACATGCCATTCAACGATTGTGCCATCGGCAACCGATTCTGGAAAAACGGGGGCTTTGATATCAGCCATCGATATACTCCTTAGATTTGGATATTTATATATATTGTTAAGTCGTGATAAGCAGTCAGTACTGTCTTAGATAATATTACCTAAATTGTATTAAATTATACTGACTGTTATCGCCTGATTCATTTATCTTCTATAGTCTTCTGATTAAACAATCTTTTACTTAGACAACTCATCGACACTGATGCCAAGACCACCAGCGATCAACGCTTGCTGCTGCTGCGCATGGAGTTTTGGTGAACCTGTCGCAGGTGCTGCACTAGCAGGACGTGCCACCGGTTCCATGACTTTTGCCTTGGTTGGGTGTGGTACGACAATACGGAACATATGCGGTGCCAAATAGTACCAAGCGCCTTGATTGAGCGGCTCTTCTTGCGTCCATACAATCTCTGCTAAGTTACTATATTTTTCAATCTCAGCAATCAAACGCTTCTCTGGTAAGGGATAGAGCTGCTCAATACGAACGATAGCAACATGGTCCAAACCTAATGCACGGCGCTGCTCGAGTAAATCGTAATAAACTTTGCCGCCACATAGCACCATACGAGTTACTTTGTCTGCGTTATGGTCATCCATCTCTGGCAGTACGGTTTCAAACTTACCATTAGCCAGCTCTTCCAAATTCGACGTTGCCAACTTATGACGCAACAAGCTTTTTGGTGACATGACAATTAATGGTTTGCGAATTGGGCGTACGGCTTGACGACGCAGTGCATGATAAATTTGCGCAGGTGTGGTCGGTGTAATGACTTGCATGTTGTCTTCAGCACATAACTGTAAGAAGCGTTCAAGACGAGCTGAAGAATGCTCAGGACCTTGACCTTCAAAACCGTGCGGTAACAGCATAGTCAGACCACAAACACGTTGCCATTTGGTTTCGCCGCTCGATATAAATTGATCGATTACTACCTGAGCACCGTTAACGAAGTCACCAAACTGCGCTTCCCAAACGATCAATGCGTTTGGTACGGTGGTTGCATAGCCATATTCAAAGGCCAATACCGCTTCTTCTGATAACAATGAGTTATAAGTCGCAAAACGGGCTTGTGTTTCACTCATATGCGCCAATGGTACATACATACTGCCATCGTCAATATTGAACAATTCACTATGACGATGTGAGAACGTCCCACGACCAACGTCTTCACCAGTGATACGCACTAGCACTTCGTCGTTATCTACCAGTGTGGCATACGCTAAATTTTCAGCGGCGCCCCAGTTCAAAGGTTCTTCACCAGTTTGCATGGCCAGACGTTGCTCTACCACTTTTTGTACTTGGCGTTGCAATTTAAAGCCGGCTGGGAGTTCTGCCATACGTCGACCATAAGCTTTTAACTTTTCGATATCGACGCTGGTGTCCCAATCATCAACCAAATCATGACCTAAATACGGTGTCCAATCCACGAATAAATCTGTGCTTGGCTCAAGGACTAAAGAATTAACCACATAATCGCCGCGATCAAGTGATTCGCGATAATCATCTTCGTACTTAGTTACTTCAGCGCTGCTAATAATACCTGCTTCAATCAGTTTGTCCGCATAAAGTGCACGAGTGGTCGGTAATTTTTTGATGACAGCATACATGAGTGGCTGAGTGGCTGACGGCTCATCTGCTTCGTTATGACCATTACGGCGATAGCAAAACAAATCAATAATAATGTCTTTGCCGAATTTGTGACGATAGTCTAGTGCCAACTGTGCGGCAAATACGACAGACTCAGGATCATCACCATTTACGTGTAAAATAGGGGCATGTACCATTTTTGCGACGTCAGTACAGTATTCAGTTGAACGAGCATCCTCCTGACGACTGGTCGTAAAGCCCACTTGGTTATTAATGACAATATGTAGTGTGCCACCAGTGGTATAAGCACGGGTTTGCGACATCTGGAAAGTTTCTTGCACCACGCCTTGACCCGCGAATGCAGCATCACCATGTACAACAATTGGCAATACTAAATTGCCAGTGGTATCGTGACGACGAACTTGGCGAGCGCGTACAGAACCCTCTAATACTGGCGAAACAATTTCTAAATGCGACGGGTTAAAAGCCAATGCTAAATGCGCTTCGCCACCTGGTGTCATGACGTTAGATGAATACCCATTATGGTATTTAACGTCACCCGAGCCTTTTTCTGGCTGTACTTTGCCATCGAATTCATCAAACAAATCTGCCGGATTTTTACCTAGAACGTTGACCAGTAGGTTCAAGCGCCCACGGTGCGCCATACCAATGACCATCTCTTTGGTACCATAGCCACCAGCACGTTGAATGATTTCATTAAGCGCAGGAATAAAGCTCTCGCCACCTTCTAAACCAAAACGTTTCACACCCGTATATTTACGAGCTAGATACTTTTCTAACCCTTCTGCGGCTGTTAGGCGCTCAAGAATCGATAAACGCTTTTCTTCATCAAATTTGATATAACCTAAGTTGCTCTCAAGATATTGCTCCATCCAGCGTTTTTCAACACTGGTGGTCACATGCATATATTCCACGCCAATATAGCGGCAATAAATACGCTCCATGATTTCAATAATCTCACGGAGTGGCGCTTCTGCTTTACCAATACTTAAATCACTAGTGGGATATACAGTATTTAGGTCAGCTTCTGATAGACCATGATAAGAAAGCGTTAAGTCTTCAACTTCAGCGCGAGGATGTAGCTCTAAAGGATCAAGCTTGGCGCGGCGATGGCCACGGCGACGATAGGCAGAAATCAGTTGCTGTACACCCATTTGTTTAGGGTCAGCACAGTTTGCTGATGAACTGTTAATATTTGAGTCAGTAGCTTGAATACTACCTTTGTTTGCAGTCTGATTGCGAGCAAGCAACAAAAACTGGTCTTTAATAGCATTATGCTGTGCATCGTTTGGCGATTGGTATTGCTTAAAATACGTTTGCCAATCTGTATCAACGCTATTAGGATCAATTAGGTATTGCTCATAAAGAGCTTCTATATAGCTGGCGTTATCCGCAGCCAACTCTGTATGTCCTAGGCTCGCTGCTTCTTTCGTTATACTATTCATAATAATCGTCTATTTGATAGATAAATGAATGGAATTGTGCTTATTATTGTGAAATGTGTTGTATGTTGACCATTTTGACACTTCGTTCTATACCATTAACTACTTAGCAAAACTCACTACCGTTATGAGCAAATGAGTATCTTACTTATCACAACGATTGATGCTAAATAGTAGCAGTAAGTGTCATTGCAATACTTTTATCAAAAAATACTTATTTGTGAACGTTCAGTTTTCTGATCTGACTCGTTTCACAAAATTAATTTATATATACTGCTATTAATCATAACCAATTCGTTCATGAAAAATTGACCATGAATGTTTTGTTATTTCTAAAATACGATTCACTTTTGGTCAAGCATACATTGCTATATAGCATAGCATGCCTACTTTTTATGACATAGTTTGTTTGTTCAATACTAGGTATTTACGTAATGAATAACTACAATCATTAAGCGTATTGTCATCGTTTATAGGCTGCTATGACACATGGTTGTAATCAAATCTGAGCATCAATAACTGATATTGGCCAATCAAAATATTCGACGTATACAACTGTGCTATATTCTAACATTTAACGTGTTCAATATCTCTTAATGAATGCATTTTTCTAGACCAATTATATAGATTGATTGTTTATATATCATGCATTCTTACATATGACCAACGTATCGTTAGTACAGATGCACATTTGATTATTTATATTACGTCCATCCTGTCTCAAGCTGAAAAATAGTCTCAGAATTTTATCAAAAAAAAACACCACCTGATTAGGTGGTGTTTTTTTACTATGGCCAGTTCATTTTAAAAAACGCAACTATAGACCACTAACCTGCTTGATCCAGTAACATACTGCGCAAATGACCAATTGCTTTGGTTGGATTCAAGCCTTTTGGACAAACTGATACACAGTTCATGATACCGCGGCAACGGAATAGACTAAACGGATCATCTAAACGAGCCAAACGAGCTTGCGTGTCACCATCACGGCTATCAGCAACGAAGCGATAGGCATGTAATAGTGCTGATGGCCCTAAGAACTTATCAGGGTTCCACCAAAACGATGGGCAGCTGGTTGAACAGCACGCACATAGAATACATTCGTACAGACCATTTAACTTGTCACGCTGCTCAGGAGATTGCAAACGCTCTGTTGGCGGTGCTGGTTGATCATTGATCAAGTACGGGTGTACTTTTTCATACTGTTCATAAAATTGGTTCATATCGACAACCAAATCACGAACCACTGGCAAACCCGGTAATGGACGAACGGTGACTTTTTCTGGCAAAGTATTCATGTTGATTAGACACGCCAGACCATTTTTGCCATTGATGTTCATACCATCAGAGCCACAGATGCCCTCACGGCAAGAGCGACGGAAGGTAAGTGTTTCATCTTCCTTTTTTAGGCGTAATAACACGTCAAGCAACATACGGTCTGAATCAAGTAGCTCAATCGTATACGTTTGCATGCGTGGCGCTGCGTCCAGATCAGGATCGTAGCGATAGATTTCGATGGTGCGAGTACCTCGGCTCATAATGCTAAACTCCACACGTAGGTGATGGCGGGCATACAAAGATTGCAACATATTTGCGCTCACTATGAATCAGTGATGATAAGCAATATCAAAGGCTGATTCATAGTGCCATAGCGCTGCTATGTGCATGTAGCTGGCGGTCACCTTTTTAAGAAATTAATAAAGGATAAAACATTAATACTGCTGTTATATATCAGCTGCCTAACAGAAGATTAATAAACACGAACTTTTGGTTCAATATAATCAACGGTTAATGGCACTTTGCGAACAGGCTTATAAATGATGCGGTTGCCTTCAGAATACCATAAGGTATGTTTCATCCAATCATGATCATTACGGCCGTTTGGCGCATAGTCATCATCTTCTGGACGATCATAATCTGACACACTGTGCGCGCCGCGACTTTCGTGACGCATAGCAGCTGATATCATTGTCGCTTTGGCTACTTCATATAAATTAGCAACTTCGAACGCTTCAATACGTGCTGTATTAAACACTTGTGATTTATCACCCAAATGGATTTTCTCGATCTTATCGCCTAGCGCTAAAATCTTCGCAACGCCTTCGTCCATCATTGCTTGCGTACGGAATACGCTCGCATGTGTCTGCATAGTGGCACGGATCTCATCCGCAACATCTTGCGCGTTATAGCCTTCAGTTGACTGTTGCAGTTTGTCTAGACGACGAACCGTGAAATCAAGTACGCGAGGATCAAGCGGCTTATAGTTGTGATCAGCATGATGGAATTCGTCAACGATATGCTTACCCGCTGCACGACCAAATACTAATAGATCAAGTAGTGAGTTGGTACCTAGACGGTTGGCACCATGGACACTCACGCAAGCACACTCACCGATTGCATAAAGACCTTTAACAACATTGCCTTTAGCATATAGACCATCTTCATCCGTACCAGCTTCTAGGTCAGGCTTGATTACTTGACCATGAATCGTCGTCGGAATACCGCCCATCATGTAGTGAATGGTTGGGATAACTGGGATAGGCTCTTTGGTGATATCAACGTTAGCGAAATTTTTACCGATCTCAAATACTGACGGTAGACGCTTCATGATGGTCTCTACACCCAAATGCGTCATATCCATGACGATATGATCAGCGTTGGGGCCACAACCACGGCCTTCTTTAATTTCTTGGTCCATAGAACGTGACACTAGATCACGTGGTGCCAAGTCTTTAACGGTTGGCGCATAACGCTCCATGAATGCTTCGCCATCTTTGTTACGTAAGATAGCGCCTTCACCACGGCAACCTTCGGTCAATAGTACGCCTGCACCATGTACACCTGTTGGATGGAACTGCCAAAATTCCATGTCTTGCAATGGAATGCCAGCACGAACCGCCATGCCAATACCGTCACCAGTATTGATATAAGCATTGGTGGAAGCTGCAAAGATACGACCCGCACCACCAGTCGCTAAAACAGTAATCGGTGATTGGAATACTGCAACGGTACCAGTCTCTTGCTCAAGTGCGATAACACCGTTGATGTTACCAGCTTCGTCTTTAATCAAATCAAGCGCGATCCACTCGATAAAGAACTCAGTGCCTTGCTCCAAGTTTTTCTGATATAGCGTGTGTAGCAATGCGTGACCTGTACGGTCAGCAGCAGCACAAGCACGTTGTACGGCTTTTTCGCCATAGTTTGAGGTATGACCACCAAATGGACGCTGATAAATCGTACCATCTTCATTGCGGTCAAACGGCATGCCCATGTGCTCAAGCTCATAGACCACTTTTGGCGCTTCACGGCACATATATTCGATGGCGTCTTGGTCGCCTAACCAATCTGACCCTTTAACGGTGTCATAAAAGTGGAAATGCCAGTTGTCATTACTCATGTTACCCAAACTTGCACCGATACCACCCTGAGCGGCAACCGTATGCGAACGTGTTGGGAATACCTTGGTCAGAACTGCAACTTTCATGCCCGCTTCCGCTAAATGCAATGAAGCACGCATACCTGACCCGCCGCCACCAACGATGACTGCATCGTAGTTGAGGGTTTTAATATTGCTAATGGTATTATCTTGTCTTGTTGCCATTACGGTTTTCCTAATGCCTGTGAAGTAAATACAAGAATTGCCTGAATCAATCATCCTGCTCGTGTGACGCCATATATTGACAATCACCCAAGCATCTCGACTGTCATTATTGAGACAATCTGCAACCACTTACTAAAATTTGCATATTCACCATGATGTTGTGTTCACTCTGACATTCAATGAGCATCATCGGATGAATCTTATATGACTGCTGACCAACTGCATTTAAAGGCACAAGCCATAAATAAAGCTGACTTAACAGTCGGTCATTAAAAAGATAAAGGTATTACGATTAGGGTTGCCAGACTGTTAAACAGCAACCACAGCGAAACCTGTACCCCAAAAAATCATGATGCCCCAAAATAGAAACACCAAGATGGCGATAATCATTAAAGTCTGTAATACCAAACGCAATTTTGGCGCACTTTCACCCATCTTGCCAGACGTAATATAATCGGTAAATACCGTCCACATGCCAACCCAAGCATGACCAGCTAATGCCAGTACAGCCACTAAGCTAAATAAGCGCATCGGCAAACTGGTCATAAAAGATGACCATTCAAGATAAGTAACATCACCATGAATCAAAAAGAATCCCAGTAACACCACACTATAAACAGCTAAAACGACAGCACTGATGCGCTGGACAATCCAATCGCGTGAACCTGAGCCTGTTAGACCAGTCGCACTTTTGATTCCTGAATTATTTTTGATCATTAGAACATCACCCATACAAATGACGCGACAATTAGAATCGCTGCAATCACAAAACTGACCATAGAAGCAGTTCGGCCAGATTTTAGCTCTTCGTTCATGCCCATATCAGCAAATAAGTGCTTGATACCCATCACAAAGTGATAGGCAATCGCTGCAACAAAAATCCATGCCAAAAAGCGCACGAGTACGTTGTCAAATACGGTGGCAAAACTCTCAGGCGACGCCAAAGAGTTCTGTAGTAACCACAACATGACAGGAATCAATAAAAATAAAATAATGCCAGAGATACGATGCAAAATTGAGGCTATCGCAATCGGTGAGCGATTAACGCTAATCACTTGGCTTAAAGGCAGATCTATAGGTCGGTTGCTTTTCACAGCGGGCATCCTTTTTGCGGTTATACTCCTGTATCTGCTATCAACGCTTGACATAAACTGTGTCGATTAGGCGTTGAGCAACACACGAGACGAATAAAGTAAGGAAGAGCTAGCTGACTTCGTTTAGTTTGCGCTAAATAAGAAGAGACGATCATATGGTACAAGGTATTGATAAACTGTTTAAGATTGCTCGTCAAACCATCTGGTCTATAGAGCGACCCATCTATTATACAACATAGAAAATAAACATACGTAAGATCGATTAACTAGTCTATTTTTACTGGTCTGTCTCAATAATAAATAACGCTATACGGCTATTTATTATTGAGACAGACCTTATGGTAAATACTTAAAAATAGAACAGTTAACAAGAACAGTCGAACCATATATTGCAGTTCTTGTCTATCAAGACACTGATGAGTCGTAACCATGTATCAGTAGATAAGGCTCCAGATGATACTATATCATGATCACTTATCAATTCGCACAAAGCTAATAATGTCAGTTACGTTCCTCTAATTATAAAATGACTGGGCGATAATTACAAATTTATCCCCTAAGTAATAAAAGAGGAACATTTGATTAACAAATAAACAGTGCCAAGTCATGCTCATGTTTCTCAACCGCCCACCTATATCAGGATTTGGGTGTCTTTCTATCAGTCCGTTACGCACACTCTATCTGTTTTTAGTGCAAATATTGATAAAACCTATTTCATTATTCTATAAAAATCATCTGAAAATCCTGTTGATATTAGCCTTCTCTATATTCTCAAAAAAAGTAGATTTTTAAGCAAAATAACCAATCTGACATATTTTGATACAAAAATTACAGTGAATAAACACAACTAAGACGTGCCAATTGGCGGCTTGGTTGATAAAAGTCTTTTCAAATCATAAAGAATTGCTGCTAAGATACCCTGCGTATCAAATGAGTTAAATTCATTTAATCCATTTGACTAACCATGACGCGAGGGTATGCGTCTGTAGCAATTTTATTCTAACAAGCTAAAACAATGGAGATTAAATTATGGCTGACAATCAAGCCACATTGACCGTAGATGGTAAGGATTACCAACTTCCTATTACTGAAGGCACTTTAGGGCCGTCAGTAATCGAGGTTGCTGCTTTCCAACAAGCTGGCTACTGGACTTATGATCCAGGTTTTATGGCAACAGCGCCTGTCGAATCAAAAATTACCTTCATTGATGGCGGTAAAGGCGAGCTATTGCATCGCGGCTACCCTATCGACCAGTTAGCAAACAATGCAGAATATCTAGAAGTTGCTTATGCGCTGATTCATGGCGACCTACCTAACAGCGAGCAAAAAGCAGATTTCTTTGAAAAAATCCGTAAGCACACAGGCGTACATGACCAATTACGCAAATTCTTTGAAGGTTTCCGCCGTGACGCGCATCCAATGGCAATTATGGTTGGTGTCGTTGGTGCCTTGTCAGCGTTCTATCATGAGCACTTAGATGTGAGCAATGAAGAACATCGTGAAATCACAGCTATTCGTCTGATTGCTAAAATGCCAACGCTTGCTGCAATGAGTTATAAATACTCGCGTGGCGAACCGTTCATGTATCCACGCAATGACTTTAACTATGCTGAAAACTTCTTGTACATGATGTTTGCAACGCCGGCTGATGTTGACTATAAAACCAATGACGTCATCACTCGTGCAATGGACAAAATCTTTACCTTGCATGCCGATCACGAGCAAAACGCATCTACGTCAACTGTACGTCTGGCTGGTTCTACTGGCGCAAACCCTTATGCGTGTATCGCTGCTGGTATCGCAGCCCTTTGGGGCCCATCACATGGTGGCGCGAACGAAGCGGTTCTTGAGATGTTAGATGAAATCGGCTCAGTTGAAAATGTGCCTGAATTCATGGAAAAAGTAAAAAGCCGTGAAGTGAAGTTAATGGGCTTTGGTCACCGTGTTTATAAAAACTTTGACCCACGTGCACAAGTAATGAAAGAGACTTGTGACGAGGTGTTAGAAGCACTTGGTATCGACGATCCTAAGCTTGAGCTTGCTATGGCACTAGAAAAAATCGCCTTAGAAGATCCGTTCTTCATCGAGCGTAATCTGTATCCAAACGTTGATTTTTACTCTGGTATCATCCTAAAAGCCATTGGTATCCCAACGTCAATGTTTACCGTTATCTTCTCACTGGCTCGTACTTCTGGTTGGATCAGCCATTGGTTAGAGATGCACAGTGCACCGTTTAAGATCGGTCGCCCACGTCAGTTATACACTGGTGAAACGCGTCGTGATTTTGTCAAAGCTGAAGACCGCAAATAAGCAAATGTGGTAAACAAGTAAACATATTAGCCGCGCAACAAAAATCCCGCCATCGTGCGGGATTTTTATTCGCTATTGAAACTCTCTTAACGTCTGCTCATACTTGGCAATTTGCTCATCATAACCTTCGATGGTTTCGTTAAATTTGCTCATAAGCGTTTCAAATTCTTTTTGCTGATTCAGTTTCATCTGTTGCATGTCACTCACTTGCTGAGCTTGTATTTGCTCCCAGACTTGATGTTGAATAATCAGTCGTGCCAGCGCAGGGCTTTTTGCACTTACGCGTCCAGCAATCTCTGCATGTTCAAACAACTCCGGCACTAAAGTCGCGATATTAATCAACGTATCAATATCTTCTGCACTAAGGGGTGTCGTCACTGGCTGATAGAGCGCATCCATGGCTTGCTGATAGCGGTCAATCATTTGATCTTCCGTTAGGATAATCGGTTTACGCGGATCAAGGCTAATGCGCTTTAATACGGTTAAATCACGCTCGCCGACTTCCGTACTGGTATTGATATCAGCCTCAATATCACCTTCTGTATCAGTATTAGGTTCAGGCGTAGTCTCACTACTTGTGTCAGTAGCAGCGGCATAGTTTAATAATAAGGAGTCTTCACTTTCTGAAGCGTCAGCAGCTTGCAAGGATTCATACTCTGCTTGCAAACGGCGTTGTAGTCCTTGCATTTGCACGACATAAATAGGTTCAAGCTGCTTTATAAGAGCCGCCGCCGAATCACTTTGTGGCATCGGTTTGCTGTCTTCAGAATCTGTTTGCTCAAGGGTTTGACTGTCCTCTGTCGCAGGCTGTGTTTCTGATTGCTGCTGACAGCCTGTTAAAAATAGTACGCCCATGATTGTGGCGGCAAGCAAGGTGGGTGATTGGCGTAGAAAGCTATTATGAGCCATATCTGTATCCGCTTTATAGCTTGCGTCAATAGCAGAATTTGCTGGCAAAAATTTAAACATGAGAGTACATATCCTTGTTAAGACAAAACATAAAAAGCTAAAATTATCGCTAATTTATTACTTTGTGTTGTCGATAGGCTGTGTGATTGAAAAAGGAATACAAGCTTCTAAATCCTGACAGTCTTGTCCACGCTGACGACGGATAAAATAATCTTGTACCATACGCGCTTGCTGCTCAATACCGTACTTAAAAAATGATTTTCCTGTCTCTAACACGTAATCATAACGGCGATCAATAAGTGCGCCGCGCACCACTTTCAAACCTTGCTGCAACTGCCATACGTGCGTTAACTCATGTATCAGCCAGCTTTGTTTGCTCAGTGACGCGTGGCTAAAATCCGTGAGCCAATCTGCTGGATGGAAATAAATATTGCCATTGGGACTAACCGCGTAGTTTTTGAGCACCCACCACGCTGTTTTTAATTGAGCCTCATCAAGACGGATACTGTCACCAAACACTGACCGTGCGAATGCTACCTCACCAGCTGTAAGAAAGCGTGATTGCGGCTTTGTACTATTAATAGGTTGATAGCGATTCGCTAACTGCTTAAAAATCGATTGAGACATTATTTACGTCTTACCTTATGCTGAATAACGGTTTGTCATCACTCACTACAGCACTCGATAAAAGGCACTTGATGAATGATGGTTGTTAGTGGCGATGAGCCATTAATAGGGATAAAAACTCAAAAACCAAAGTCATTAAGACATAAGTTGTACATTTCGTTGACTTTTATTAACGCCAATTTGCGTTAGCCTAGCCTGTATAATAGCGAGTGGGTTTTATCTGTATAAATTAGCGTACTTCTACCACTGATGTCTAATGCTCATTATCGAGCGGTTCTGCTTTTACTCAGGCGCTTTTTTCAAGCACGACTGCCATCACAGATTGATAGCAATTTCATTTTATAATAGAGAGTCCTATGCCGCCCAATTTTCATGCCGATACCCCGCTTGCACAGCGTATGCGCCCTACCACACTTGCCGCCATTATTGGTCAAGAGCATCTGTTAGCCACTGGCGCACCATTACGACGTTTGGTGGAACAAGGACATCTGTCCTCAATTATTTTGCATGGTGAAGCAGGGATCGGCAAAACGACCATTGCCATGTTATTGGCTGAAGCAGTTGGGCGACCTTTCCATGCGCTGTCGGCGCTAAATACTGGCGTCAAGCAGTTACGCGAGGTATTAGATAATAAAGATTCACTCAGCTTTGAGTCACCTGTAGTGTTCATCGATGAAATACATCGCTTTAATAAGGCCCAGCAGGATGCGTTATTGGGCGCGGTAGAGTCTGGTGATATTACCTTGATTGGTGCCACGACCGAAAATCCGTCCTTTAGTGTCAATAATGCGCTGTTGTCCCGTTGCCAAGTGTATCGCTTAGAACCGCTAACGCCTGAACAAATCAATACAGTACTACAGCGAGCCATCTTAGAAGACAAGGTGCTCAAAAAACTAACCATCGACTTACAAGCGCAAGCAACCATCAGTCAATTGGCGCATGGTGATGCAAGAAAAGCACTGAATTTGTTGGAGCTTGCCATTCAAACTGCCGACGCCAAGCAATCACCCATTGTCATTGATGATGAGCTGATTGGTCGTGTCGCGCAGACAGCCTTGATACGTTACGACAAAGACGGGGAGCAGCACTATGATATCGTCTCGGCCATGATAAAGTCCGTACGCGGCTCAGACCCTGATGCCGCGCTATATTGGATGGCGCGAATGCTGGTGGGCGGTGAGCCTGCTGATTTTATCGCGCGGCGCTTGGTTATTTTGGCCAGTGAAGATATCGGTAATGCCAATCCCAATGCTCTGCTGCTTGCCGATGCTGCATTACGTAGCGTACAAGCAATTGGCATGCCAGAAGCGCGTATTATTTTGGGGCAAGTAGTGGTTTATCTTGCCACCAGTGCCAAAAGCAATAGCACTTATAAAGCCATTAATGCAGCGATGGCGCTGGCAGAAAAAGACGCGTCCCCCGTACCACTACATCTGCGCAATGGTGTGACCAAATTGATGCGCACACAAGGCTACGGTCAAGACTATAATTATCCACACGATTATCCCAATCATTATTACCCGCAAAGTTACTTACCTGATACCTTATCAGGCACAAGCTTTTACGAGTTTGCAGACAATCAGCGGGAACAACACAGTAAGCAGTTTATGGATTGGCTAAAAAACCAAGCGGCAAGTAATGACTAAATCATGAAACCCGTTGTTCAAACAGATAGCGCATTTAGTATAAAAACGATAGTGCGGGAAGAAGTTGCTATTCAACCAAAGACAGCCGCACGGATCATTGATAAAACTTATGCCTGTTTTTGAAAGACTAATCTCTATAGTGTAGAGATGAGGCAGCATAGTTGAGTGAAAAGCGTTAAAATATCCCCATCATGATATATACGAGCAATAAGCGAATAATTTATAACGCTGGTTATTGCAGTTGCTTGCTTTGATCAGAGTACATTTTGCTTAACCACAACAACGCTTCGTACCATCTGCTGCTACAATAGGTAAATAATGCGTTATATTCCAAATGACACTTATCTATAAATAATAAAATATTGAGACTTACTATGAGTTTAAACACCATTCCTGAGATTATAGAAGACATTCGTGCTGGCAAAATGGTCATCTTGATGGATGATGAAGACCGCGAAAATGAAGGCGATATCATCATGGCAGCGACCCATGTCCGCCCTGATGATATTAATTTTATGATTACCCACGCTCGCGGTTTAGTATGCCTAACTTTGTCACAGGCGCGTTGCCAACAACTGGCACTGCCGCTGATGTCAGATCGCAATGAAGCAAAATTCAGTACTAACTTTACGGTATCTATCGAAGCTGCTGAAGGTGTTACTACGGGTATCTCTGCCGCCGATCGTGCTCGTACCATTCAAGCAGCGGTTTCTGCTTCAGCAAAACCAGAAGACATTGTGCAGCCGGGGCATATTTTTCCTATCATGGCACAAAATGGCGGTGTCCTTCACCGTGCCGGTCACACCGAAGCTGGTTGCGATTTGGCACGACTGGCAGGCCTTGAGCCAGCAGCAGTTATCGTAGAAATCATCAATGCTGATGGCACAATGGCGCGCCGTGATGATCTTGAGATATTTGCAAAAGAACATGGTATCAAAATGGGTACGATTGCTGATCTTATTAACTATCGTATTGCCAATGAGCAAACGGTAGAAGAGATTGAAACGCGTCCTTTTGAGACAGAATACGGGACTTTTACCCTGCATCGTTTCCGTGAGTTTGGCGCTGAGGAAACGCATTTGGCGTTGGTAAAAGGTGATGTGAGCGAAGGTGTCAGTACCGTACGTGTCCATGGCTTCCATCCCTTGCGCGATTTATTTGCTGCCAAAAATGACACCACTGGGCGTGGCGGCTGGAGCGTGCAATCAGCATTAAAAGAGATTAGCGCCGCAGATCGTGGGGTCTTGGTCTGGATTGGCAGTCATCAGCCAGTAGATTTGGGCGATGCGCTGGATAAAGCCTCCGACAATCAGTCGCTATCGACCATTACCCAGCAGCCATACCGCAGCATCGGTGTGGGCGCTCAGATACTACGTCATCTAGGCGTGCGAGATATGCACTTATTGTCATCACCGATGAAATTTTATGCGTTATCAGGTTTTGAGCTAAATGTTGTCGATTTTGTTCATGCGCCAACGCAAGACTGATATCTGTTTGCGCAACGGCTTCAAAGAAACCGTCATAAGCACATCATAAAAGAGGCACGCCAACATCATGTTAGCGTGCCTCTTTTTTAACACAAATTATAGCTAACCTTGACTAAAGAAACGTCCGTCATGCTCACCATTTAGGCACGTGAGCCACTTTTGCTTCTAATGCCAACAGGCGTTCACGTTCTTCCTCTGTCCACGGCAGTTTTTCTTTGCCATTACTGGCTAAACGTACCACCACTGCTTCGGCCGCCGCGACAATGGCTTTTTGTGCGGTGCTATAATAGCTGTACTCCATAACGATACTAGTATTACCCAAACGCTGGCAACGCACGCCTAATAACAGGGTGTCAGGATAAGTCACTGGACGTAAGTATTGGCAGCTTGATTGCGCCAATACCGTGACCATACTGCCATCAAACATTCCTAATGCCTGCAAATAGCCAATTCGCGCTGACTCAGCATAACGATAATAAACCACATTGTTTAAGTGATTGAAGGCATCCATCTCACCCCAATGAATCGGCTGATGATGAATAATGGGATAGCTAGCCAATGCGTCAGGGTGCATGGTATCTGAGATAGCAGGTGTTAAATTTGATGGTTGACTCGAACTATCCATAACTTCATTTCTCTTATTTTTTGGATCAATAAATCTTTCAAACAACGGTCATTAACGTTGAGAACTATCTAAAACCTGAGTGGTTAACAGTGGCGTGGGTTTTGGTGCATTGGTAATCAATCGATCTAGCCGGTCTATGACTTCTGGTATGTTTGTAGGAGAGGATTTGGTTTGTACATTATTGTCGTTAGACGTTTGTGCTGTGGCAGCTGGTGATGCTGACTCTTGTGGTGCCAATGTCTGCGGTGACAATGTTTGAGGTGTAAGGGTTTGCAGCTGTTTTCGTGCTTGTCTCAAATAACCAATCAATTGCTCTTGCTCACGCATGTTGCTGGCTTGGCTCGCTAGATTCAATGTCATGATGACTTCGTGAATCGCAAGTTGTCTACGCGTTAAACTGGTATTGTTGCTCTGTTCGCTAGCATTCATGGCCTGCTCATGGCTGTGCAAAAAATCTTGAATGTTTTGAATGGCCAAGTTTTGTAGCTGCCAAGGACTGGGCTGAGCGCTTCTTGCCTGCAAGCGTTCAATGTCTTTCACCAAGCTTTGCTTAATCACGAGAGTAAGTGCTGGGGCAATCTCATTGCTGCTTTGTGACAGCTGCCAATGTAGACCTCGTAACAAATCAATGGCTGCGCTATCATTATTGTCTGCCAACAACCTGTCAGCCGCTTGCATTTGAATACGCAATAAATCCAGCTGGTTTTGGGCTTGGCTTTGGCTACTGGCGGCAGCGCTAGACTCTGGTAGCGTTTGTTGACTCAGCGCAAATAAGCGATCGTCCATCTCATCCAGTCGGCTAACGACTTGCTCATGGCTTTGCAAACGCTCGTTAACGTGATGCTGAAACCGCTGCTGACTGACATACAGCCATAATAATGCGGCGATAAGCAAAAAAATCACCAGCCACTGCAGCCGCAACAAAAACACTGTTGCTTGTCGGCGCTGCTGAATAGTAGAAGGGCCTTCAGATAATGATTCAGAATTTATTGACATAAGACATTACCATTATTGGTAGGTTTGAACATAGTAAGTAAGAAAAATTTGTACCATCTCGCTGACTCTTGTTTATATTGACCTAGCTATATTAATTTTTCGAGCCAATAGCAGCAAGAATGGTTTCGGGTGCCAAGTCATCCACACGCCAGTAGTTTAGCTGCTGCTCTGCCACCATATTGGTTAAGCGTTCACCCAATACGACATAGGCAAAATCTGACAACATAAGCGTTATGGGATGGTTTATCTTGCTCGCTGTCAAACTATCTGCCATTTTCGTTTTCATTGGCATTGAGAGCGTTGAGGTTTGCTTTGATACTTCTTTGACGATATTCGTCCAATGCTCAAAAGCCGCGCCGCTACTGATCACAACAATGGGTTTTGACGGCTTTGAAGCTGTTTTGTTCCAAGTGGTATTTTGTGCTAAAAAACCTTTTAGCCATTGCTGATACTGCGCCAGTGCATCGCTGGGCATTGTGCGCTCGTACCAAGCAATACTGTCGATATGCACACCGCGCGCTTGTAACGTGTCGACCAACAATCGTCGCCCACCAAGGCCGCGCCAGATCAGTAACTTATCACCTGCTTGCAAACGCTCAATTTCAGGCATTGCTAGCATACCTTCATTATTGGCCGTTTTGGGCTGACATACTTGATAGCAGGCTGCTGCTGTCTTTGCATTATTCAATACCGCTGCGGTCGCTTCACCAACCGCAATAAGCGGGCTTGGTGCCGCCAAAATCTCAAATACTGTTTCTGTTTGCTCATTATTACTGTCCTGTGCTTCATGCTTACGCGCAAGCGCTTGCCAGACTGCCAAGCCTGAAGCGGCAGCGGTTGGGCTAACGATTACCAGCGCCTTATAATCACCTGCTAGCCATTGCCGCATCAATACCCTGTCAGCGTCAGTCACTTGCCGTGATTGTAGTGACAACATTGGCATCTCAACTACTGTCAGACCTGCTGCTTGTAGATGCTGCGTTAGCGGCGCGGCGCGCTCTACTGGCCGAGTATTGATGACGATTTGCGGTAGTGAGGCACCATTGCCCTCAGGTTGATTTTTATCAGTCGCGTTAAAATCTATCGATGATGACATAGTATTACCATGGCAAAAGGCTTATAAGCTGGCTGAGTGATAGATGAATATGGGTAGCTATTGCTTTATTACCCAAATAATTTTACCGCTCTTGCATTATTCAGGATGATAAATCGCAGCTAAAATAGCACCCGCACCATTGGCTAACAGCATTTTTGCAACATCAATACCAAGCTGATTGGCCTGTGCTTCTTTTTCATCTTGTGTGCCAAGCAACGTCACCCGTTTTTCTGCTTTTAACAGCTTGCTACCATCGGCTTGACCCACTCGGCCACGTAGCCATAAGACGTTGCCATTATCGTTATTGCCATGGTCGCCGTTGTTGTCATTATTGGTTTCTGTTTCATCCGCCATTTGCAAAACGGCATAGGCAGCGATAGGCACTTGGCAACCACCGTCTAAGTGACGGTTTAGGGCACGCTCAGCGATGAGACGAATACGCGCTTTATCATCATTGAGCGGTGCCAATAACTTTAATACCTCATCATCGCCTTCACGGCATTCGATCGCCAATGCGCCTTGGCCAACCGCTGGTAAACAAGCATTAATATCCAGCTCACCGCGTATGCGCGCATCCAGCTCAATACGCTGTAGCCCACTGGTCGCCAAAATAATGGCATCATACTCATCCGCATCCAGCTTACCCAAACGAGTGCCAACGTTGCCGCGCAAGGTTTTGATTTGTAGATCTGGGCGATACGCTTTGATTTGGCACTGACGGCGTAGACTTGAGGTTCCAACGACCGCGCCTTGAGGCAACTCATCCATACTATGATACGTATTAGAGACAAAAGCATCCGTCGGTGCAGCGCGTTTGCAATAAACGCCAAGCGTCAAACCTTCCGGCAATTGCATCGGTACATCTTTCAATGAATGTACCGCAATGTCTGCTTGTTTGTCATACAGCGCCTGCTCAAGTTCTTTAACAAACAACCCTTTACCACCGATTTTTGCCAAAGGTGTGTCCAAAATCTTGTCACCTTTAGTGACAATTTTTAGTAAGTGAATCGTCAATTCAGGATAGAGATCCAGTAGGCGAGCACGAATATGTTCAGCTTGCCATAGCGCCAAAGGACTCTGACGCGTGGCGATGGTTAAAGTAGTCAAAGCAGGTTGCTGCAGATTGCTCATAAAAGGCCTCGATAAGTTCAATACTGTGTTTGATATAGTTGATCCTAAATAAAAGCGGTACAACCATAATAACGTACTGCTAGGATAATAGTTTCTTGCGTGCTGTGCCTGCGCCGTCTCGATGCTACGAAAATTTATCCTCGCAGCACTGTCTTTGTTTCATAGTGGATTTACCATAAGAAATGGTCGATACAAATGACATATAGTCCATGCTGACGCAAAAAAATACCCCTATTTAAGCATAAATAAGGGTTTGATGATATGGCGTGATTATTTTGCGTTTGGCACGACACAGCAGGTTACATACTTTGAATCTTATCACGTAATGCTGGCAAGTGACGACGGCTAACTGCCAATATCTCATTGATACCTTTAAAACGTACCTGATACTGTCCAGCATCTAGCGTCTCTAAAAAGTCTAGAAAACTGAGGTTGATGATGGCATTACGATGCACACGAAAGAGACGATCGCCAAACTCTTGCTCCAGCTCTTTTAGTGTGTCATCGATAAGTACAATGCCATCTTTGTGACGTACTTTGACATACTTTTGATCTGCCGTAAAATAATAGATGTCTTTGAGTTTAATCAGCTCGACACCCCGGTGTGTACGAGCAGCGATGTGTTCGCGTACTGGCCGAGCGGTCGGATCTTCAAGCTTACGGATCTCATTTAACTGCGCGGCGTTTAGGTTTTTCGCTTTATCTAGTGCTTCCAATAACTCATCTTTATTGGCAGGCTTCAATAAATAGCCAATCGCGTTGGCCTTTAGCGCTGCTATCGCATAGTGGTCATAAGCGGTAACAAATATAATCGCTGGTGGATGCTCAAGTTTGGCAAGCTCTTGGGCACAGCGTACCCCATCCATCTCAGGCATCCGAATGTCTAACAAAATAATATCTGGCTGCTGCATTTGTACAGCGACAATGGCTTCTGCGCCTGTTGTCGCTTGCGCCACTACTTGATGACCTGATTCTTGTACAATTCTGACCAAACGCTCGCGTGCGAGTGGCTCATCATCACAAACTACAATACGCATGCGAACTCCCATGTTAGGACAGACTTGATATATTTTTAGTAGAATGCAATAAGTATGCCATGCTTCTGTATTTAAAAAAGTGAGCAGAAATAATACGATAAATAGGAAAAGCTTACGATGACAAAAAAGCCGTCATAAACCCGCATCATAAAGTGAGTAATGAATGATAGTCACAGCCTGAGTACGGGTCACTTTACTTTTAATATCAGCGCTTTGCCCAAAATAGGCTCGTAAACGCTCCGCTTGAACATGGAAATCCATATGCTGACGCAAATCATGATTGATTATCAAAGTATTTTTAGGAAGCTCAATAGTAAGGGTAATCGCTACCCAATGCTGTTGCCAAGTCACTTTGATAGTGACATGGATCGTTTCAGTGGTCATCTCAACCACATTCAGTAGCATCCTCTCCAACACGCTTTGTAAAGTGAAAGCAGTAATCACCATGTCATACATGATATCTTCGTCAGGGAGCTGCCAACTCACCTCAAGCTTGTCTGCTAGACGACTGGTCTCAATTGCCAAGTAATGCTCACAAAGCGCAATCTCTTCTTCAAAACTAATTTCATGCGCACCATTAAAACTGGCACGAAATAGCGCGGAAATGTGCTGCAATAAAGAGGCGGCTTTTGGCGGATTGGACTCAATAAGTGAGACAAGCGTATTCAGAGTATTAAAGAAAAAATGCGGAGCCATACGCGCCTTGATCATATCGTTTTCTGCCGTTAACTTATACTCAAACGATGATTTAAGGGCATTGAGCTCGCGATGATGACGCAAAAAATACAGTAAAAATACCAGCGTAAAACCAGCAGTCATCAACGTATCAAACAGTAAGTCTGCCACAAACGCGTGATGGTCGTACTCAATCCAGCCAAAATTGACCATGATAAGCATCACCAGAGTCAAAGAGATAATCGAAGCAAACATCATCAGCAGTACGATATGCACGCTTACACTTGGGATGCTGGCGTTTTTAAAAATAGGGCGTAGATAATCGACCAGATACAATGAGGGGATAACGATAAGCGTGTTTTGGACAAAGCTGCTTAAGAACCGAATCAGAAATTCTGGCCAAGTTGCTAAGCCGTGGCGCTCCATCACCGTCAAAAACAACGACCAAAAAAAAATGTACAACATCCACTGCCAAGGCTTCAGGACTTCCATGAGCTTGGGTATAAAAAACTCTAAGCGCTCCGCTAGTAAGGCAACCTCATCCTTTGCTATACTTGAGCTCTTATTCTCCTGACTTGTCTTGTGCCGATATGAATGCCAATTTTTCAAACCCTAGTAATCCCGAATCAAATATGAATTCATCTGCCTCTGATTCTAGCACAGATGCTTTGATAAACCATGCTTCACAAAACAGCCCGACAAGTAGTCAGGGTCAGCAGATGTGGGGTGGACGATTTAGTGAAGCAACCGATAGTTTCGTTGCTGCTTTTACTGCATCAGTTGGTTTCGATCAACGTTTTGCCCGTCATGACATTCAAGGCTCGATTGCTCATGCGACCATGCTTGAAAAGTGTGACATTTTAACTGCTGATGAAGTTGCCACTATCGTCGATGGTCTTCAGCAAGTGTTGCTCGAAATTGAAGCAGGCGAATTCAATTGGTCAATCGCGCTTGAAGACGTGCATATGAACGTCGAATCCCGCCTGACTGATATCATAGGTGCGGTTGGTAAAAAGCTTCATACCGGTCGTAGTCGTAACGATCAGGTAGCGACTGATATTCGTCTATGGCTACGTGAAGAGACAGATAATATCATCGCACTATTGGTACGTTTACAAAGCGGCTTACTTGATCTGGCTGACCAACATACTGATACTATCATGCCAGGATTTACCCATTTGCAAACCGCGCAACCTGTCAGTTTTGGTCATCATGTGATGGCGTGGTTTGAGATGCTGTATCGTGATACCGAACGTCTGGTTGACGCACGTCGCCGTATCAATCAGATGCCGCTTGGTAGCGCAGCACTGGCTGGCACGACGTTCCCAATCGATCGCACCATCACCGCTGAGCTACTGGGTTTTGAAGGTATTTGCCAAAACTCACTCGACGCGGTCTCAGACCGTGACTTTGCCATTGAGTTTACCTCAGCCGCCTCTATTCTTATGATGCACATGTCACGCATGAGCGAAGAGATTATTCTTTGGATGTCAGCACAGTTTAACTTTGTGCAGATACCCGATCGCTTCTGTACTGGCTCATCGATAATGCCGCAAAAGAAAAACCCTGATGTGCCTGAACTGGTACGCGGTAAAGCGGCACGTGTATTTGGTCAACTCATGACCTTGCTCAGCCTGATGAAAAGCCAGCCACTGGCGTATAACAAAGACAACCAAGAAGACAAAGAGCCACTATTTGATTGCGTCGATACCTTGACAGGCTCGCTACTTGCCTTCGCTGATATGCTACCGAATATCACGCCTAATAAAGAAAACATGCGTGCCGCCACGATGAAAGGCTATGCCACTGCGACCGACTTAGCAGATTATCTGGTGCGCCAAGGCGTTGCTTTCCGTGATGCACATGAAGTGGTAGGCAACGCTGTCGCGCTAGGTATCGCCGAGGGCGTTGATTTAAGCGATTTGTCTTTGGCACAGCTAAAACAGTTCAGCGATGCCATTGGTGATGATGTCTTTGATTATCTAACCCTCGAAGGCTCATTGGCAGCACGTGACCATTTAGGCGGCACTGCCCCCAACCAAGTCAAGCAAGCGGTGGCTAATGGTCGCACGCGCTTAAAAGCGTTTGCTTAAAATATTGATCATGCAGTCTGCTCTATCTTTGTATAAAAAACATCCGTTTCAGTAGCGGATGTTTTTTTATTGGCAGTCACGCTATCACAGGTTATACCAGATACCCTTTGCTAAATCTGCCAAGACCGTTATCATAGGTGAATACAACCATTCGATTTGACACCTTAATATAATAAATGAGGAACGCTTTATGACTGAGACATTTAACCCGCAAGCCAATACGGTGTTTTGCCGTAAATATCAGCAAGAATTGCCAAAAATGCCGCATCCGCCTTTCCCGAACAAAAAAGGTCAAGAGCTGCAAGAAACGGTCTCTGATAAAGCGTGGAAAGAGTGGATTGAACAACAAACCATGCTCATTAATGAAAACCACTTGAGCATGATGGATCCTGCCGCCAAAAAGTTCTTAACCGAGCAGCGTGATAAGTTTTTGGATAACGAAGACTATGAGCGTGCACAAGGCTGGACGCCCGAAGCCTAGTCGTCATTTTTCTTTGTCTAACACTTAATAAAAACGCGCTATGTCAATATAGCGCGTTTTTATTGATAATCGGTTTTTGGTTTTTATCAACCTTCACCGCTGTCGGATGATTCAAAATCAGTGACTGACATAGTGCTAACCTGACGAGCTGCCATACGGTCATTGGCTTTTTGTACTGCTTTTTCAACCAACGTATAGTCTGAATGGCGAACGTCTTGACCACTGATATAGTTAATCACTAGCTCGGCCACGTTTTGGGCATGATCGCCAATACGCTCAAGTGCTCGCAATACCCACATGATATTAATCACTTTTGACACGTGCCGTGAATCTTCCATAATATAGGTCATCAAAGCACGAATGGCCGATTGGTATTCATCATTAACCACGCTATCATTGCGTATGACTTCAAACGCTTGCTCAGCGTTCGATTGACTAAAAGCTTCTAGCGCATTATGTAACATCAGACGCACCTGATTGCTTAGATGCTGAACTTCTGCATAGCCATAAGACAACTTGCCTTGTGCCGCAATTTTATTGGCCATCTGAGCAATTTTGACGGCTTCATCTCCGATACGCTCTAAATCAACCACGCCTTTACTAATGGACATGACCAGACGTAAATCATTGGCCGTTGGCTGGCGTTTGGCAACCAACAATAAAATATGCTCGTCCAGCTCTACTTCCATTCGATTGATTTCGAAGTCCAGATCAATGACCTCTTGCGCCAGTTCTTCATTTTTATCAATAAGCGCATGGATGGCTTTGGCAACTTGATTGGCGGCACTATCACCCATGTGTAAAAATAGGCGGATGGCTTCGTCAAGATCTTGATCGAAACTTTTGGAGATATGCTTATCGCTTGGCATAAGAGTAATTCCCTAAAATCCATATTTTGGTAGCGCGGTGTGCTGTGTGAGCCGAACGAATCAGCTCATGATATATTATGAAACGTATCGAGCATTCCGTGCCTGCTCAAATGTTGCGTTAACCATAACGACCCGTAATATAGTCTTCCGTCGCGGTTTGCAAAGGCTTGGTAAATATCTGATCCGTCTCGCCCATCTCAATCATATCGCCCAAATACATATAAACGGTATAGTCTGATACTCGTGCTGCTTGCTGCATGTTATGCGTGACAATCGCAATGGTATAGTCGTTTTTTAAATCTTCAATCAAATCTTCGATAGCGCCCGTTGAGATAGGATCAAGTGCTGAGGTTGGCTCATCAAGTAGCAGTACTTCAGGCTTGGTTGCGACACTACGCGCGATACAAAGACGCTGCTGCTGTCCACCTGACAACGACAATCCAGATGCTTTTAACTTGTCTTTCACTTCTGGCCACAACGCCGCTTTTTTTAGCGCCCATTCCACACGGTTATCAAGCTCTGCTTTGGACATTTTTTCATACAAACGTACACCAAAAGCGACATTGTCATAAATCGACATCGGAAACGGCGTGGGTTTTTGGAATACCATACCGACTTGGGCGCGGAGCAAATTGACATCGATGTCTTTGCCCAAGATGTTTTTGCCATCGAGGTTGATATTGCCTTCTGCACGCATACCGGGATACAGATCGTACATACGATTAAACGTACGCAGTAGTGTAGATTTTCCGCACCCTGAAGGACCGATAAAAGCGGTGACTTTTTTATCAGGGATATCAATATTGATATTCTTCAACGCCTGAAAATCACCATAATAAAAACTTAGGTCGCGAATTTCCATTTTTGCCGCTGGCATGTTTTTAGGAATATCATCGCGCGTTTGCTTGGTCAGAGTAGCAGTATCTGGTTGTCCCATCTGCGTGCTAGTAGACATAGGTCTATTCAATAGACTATCTGTGGTCTCTTTGAAGTTATCAACAGTCTTTTTCTTGCGGACTTTGCTTATAACGTCATTCATAGTGTTATCCAACCTAGCTTAATTAAAATTCATGTGCGTTTAAGTAAACGCTTGATGTGATGTGATGTGCTTTGACGTCAGCCCTTATTTGGGCTGACCTCTACCGCCAATGAATCTGGCCAAAATATTCAATACCAGAACAGAGCTAGTGATAAGAAGTGCCGCGGCCCATGCCAGGGCATGCCAGTTATCATAAGGGCTCATCGCAAACTGATAGATGGTATTGGGTAAGTTAGCAATTGGTTGACTCATATCGGTACTGAAGTACTGATTGTTCAGCGCCGTAAATAGCAACGGTGCCGTCTCACCTGTGATTCTAGCAAATGCCAATAACACCCCTGTCGTAAGCCCCGCTTTTGCCGCCTTAATAGTTACTTGCGTCACCATTTTCCACTTAGGCGTACCTAATGCGTAGGCGGCTTCGCGAATACTATTGGGAACCAGATTGAGCATATTTTCTGTCGTACGCACAACCACAGGAATAACAATTAATGCCAAAGCCAACGCGCCCGCCCAACCAGAGAAGCTTTCACCTTTTACCATCAGCGCATAAATAAATAGACCAATAACAATCGATGGTGCAGACAGCAAAATGTCATTCAAAAAACGTGTTACTTTACCAAGCATACTACCCTGAGAGAACTCAGACAAGTAAATACCCGTCATCAGACCGATGGGCGCTCCGATAAATAATCCTGAAAATGCCAACATCACCGAACCGACAATCGCATTTCGCAAACCACCTACGCTCATAGGCGGTGGTGTATCGGCCGTAAATACAGGCAGTTGCACGATGCCTTGGAAGCCTTCGATAAACAGTGTAAACAAAATCCAAAACAACCAAAACAAACCAAAAACCATCGCTGACATCGCAAACCCTAGGCCAAGCTTATTGGCCCAGCGGCGCTTGTTATATAGGCTTTGGTTATAACGACCTTCAAAGTTCGTCTTCGCTGGTAACGGCGCATTGATTGCGTTGGTAGCATTGTTAGAAGGCATAAAACTTGTTTCCCGTATTTTTATCAGTACCCATAACCATCAAAATTTACCGAGGTAACCGAACAGCTATCGATTGCCTGCTTTTTGATCCATACGCATCAGCATCAGCTTAGCCAGAGATAACACAATGAAAGTAATGACAAATAGGATTAAGCCTAAATGTAATAAAGAAGACAGATGTAGCTCATTAGAAGCTTCTGCAAATTCATTGGCTAAGGCCGAGGTAATCGTAACGCCAGACGTAAATAGACTTGGACTAATATTAAAGGCGTTACCGATTAAGAAAGTAACCGCCATCGTCTCACCCAGTGCGCGACCTAACCCCAAGATGACACCACCGACGACACCCGCTTTGGTATAAGGCAAGATGATCTTAAACATGACTTCCCATGTCGTAGCGCCCATACCGTAAGCCGATTCTTTCAGCAAATCTGGCACAACGGAAAAAACATCTCGCATGGTAGCAGCGATGAAAGGGATAATCATGATGGCAAGTACCAGCGAGGCTGTAAACATACCCAGCCCCATTGGCGCACCCGTAAACAGTTTACCGATAATAGGTAAAGGGCCCACATGCTCAATAAACCATGGCTGAATGTGATCACCAAAAAAAGGCGCAAACACAAACAATCCCCACATACCATAAATGATAGAGGGAATGCCCGCCAACAATTCGATGGCGATGCCAAGTGGCTTCTTTAAAAACTTTGGACACATCTCAGTCAAAAATATCGCGATACCAAAACTGATTGGTACGGCAATCATAATGGCAATAAACGATGTCACTAGCGTGCCGTAGATAGGCGCTAGCGCACCGTATTCATTGCCTACTGTATCCCAGTTATTACTGGTATAAAAGCTCCAACCAAATTCTTGGATGCTTGGCCAAGCCCCGATGGTTAAAGAAACCAAAATACCGCCCAAGGACAGAAGCACAAGGATGGCAAAAGCCTTGGTTGCATTAACAAACAGCATGTCGTAACGTTTTTGTTTAGCCAGTTGGGACCTTAAATCATTCATAAGTGTCTCAGCGTTGAATAGAATCAAGTCAAAATATTAGAAGCGTGAATGCGGTTTCATCACAACAAACTTAAAATGACCTTTAAATTTGTTGTGATAAAACCTCTCAAACCACTACCGGAGAATAGTGATTTGAGAGGGTAATTGGAAAACGACTAATCAGTGGCTGAAATAAACCAATTACTGCGCAGGCTTATAAACAGGTTGTCCATCGCTACCTTTTACTTCCTTCCATTTTTCTTTGAATAATGCCACTGCTTTATCAGAGAAAGGGACGTAGTCTAGTGCCATCGCATCTTCATCACCTTGGCTATAAGCCCAGTCAAAGAAGTTCAATACGCCAGCCACTTGCTGAGGATTCTCTGGCTGCTTATGTATTAAAACGAAGGTAGTAGCAGCGATTGGCCATGCTTGCTCAGTCTCAGAGTCAGTAATAACTTTGTAAAAACCTTCTTGCTGTGACCAGTCGATGTCACCTGCCGCGGCAAATGTCTCTGCAGAAGGCTGTACGAAGTTACCAGCCGCGTTCTTAAGTGCGGTATGCGACATTTCGTTCTGTTTAGCGTAAGCGTATTCAACATAGCCGATAGAGTTTTTCATACGGTTAACGTAGCTTGAAACGCCTTCATTACCTTTACCACCTGCACCAGTGGCAGACGTTGGCCATTTAACGGTTTTATCAACACCAACTGTATCTTTCCAGTCAGTTGACACTTTAGCTAGATAATCTGTGAAGTTAAAAGTAGTACCTGAACCGTCTGAGCGGAATACGGTGGTGATTTGGGCATCAGGTAGAGTCAAGTCTGGATTCATTGCTTTGATAGCAGGATCGTTCCAGTTGTTGATTTTACCTAAATAAATGTTGGCTAAGGTTTCACCATCCAATTTCAACGCACCTGGCTCGATACCGTCAATGTTGACAATAGGTACGACGCCGCCGATGATAGTCGGAAACTGAATAAGACCAGATTCTTCAAGCTCTTCAGGTGTCAAAGGCGCATCAGACGCACCAAAGTCTACAGTTTTTGACTGAATCTGTTTGATACCACCAGAAGAACCGATTGATTGGTAGTTGACTTGACCACCAGTGTCAGCATTGTAATCAGCAGACCACTTAGCATAGATAGGCTGTGCAAATGAAGAGCCGGCACCAGTGATGTTCATGGCGATATTTTCAGCAGAGGTAAAACCTGTGCCAGCAGCAGGGGTGGTACTGGTAGTAGCATTACCGGCTGTTTCAGTAGTTGTGACAGCGCTACTGCTATCCGCAGCTGGCTCTGCCGTGTCGGTCGATTTATTACACGCCGTAAGTACTAAGGTACAGCTGACGGCCACTGCTAATAACGAATAACGCATGTAAGACTCCTGAAGTTTAACAACGATACAAAAAACATTGTTTGTGACATGCGAGCTATATTGACAAGTTTTTATGACAGTTTAATGACAGCACTCTTAATCTTTCGTTTTCAACGACTGCTAACGAATTATTTTGAAAAAAAGCGGAGTGCATACAACCATCATCTTTAAAACGTGCTACTCATGCCGAAATATCGTTAGCCGTCAGTGTAGAATTTTGCTAGTATAAAGAAGATTTACAACACTGACAGACTCGGGGTGCGGTGTATTATTGACTTACTTTTTTAAAGTAGTCGCTTTGATACATTCGCTGAGAGATCACCCGCCGAACCTGATGCGGTTAGTACCGACGCAGGGAAGTCTTGAGCCTATGTTTATTTACAAAGGGCGCGCAGAAATGCCTTTTTATAATTGCCAACGTCTTGCAGACTTTTTGTCTGCGGATATATTGCTTTAATAATTAGCTGTGCCCAGCAATCATTTAAAGATGATTTATCACTTTCAATAGCGATAGCTCGTCTGCTTTATAATTGCATTTGTTCGTATCTCATAGTGCCACCCCCGCAGCTACTGGCGGTGTTGATTTTATTCAAAAACCAACACGCTAGGACAGCATATGACCATCTCAAACGTACAAACCACCCAAACCTATACTCCAGATAATGACACGCCTGCTATTCCAAAATCTGCTGATACAACGAGCAGTAAAGCGGACAAAAAATCAGAGGCTCTAAAAACCCCTGCCCACCGTGCAGCAGGTGACGCGCGTTTTGAAGAAGACGCTCGTGACCTACATCGTATCCTTCCCGCTTCCAAAAAAGTCTATATCGAAGGCTCGCGCGCTGATATTCAAGTACCGATGCGCGAAATCAGTTTAGCAAACACGCCTATTCAAGGGGTCGATGAAGCAGACTGGGAACAAAATCCGCCATTTTATGTTTATGACACTTCAGGCGTTTATACCGACCCCAATGTCGATATCGACCTCACACGCGGACTGCCAAAATTGCGTGAAAACTGGATCGCTGAGCGTGGTGATACCGAGCAACTAAGCGGCCTGTCCAGCTCATACGGACAAGCGCGCGCCCGCGATATCAGTACTGCCAATCTCAGATTTGCTCATATCGATAAGCCACGTCGCGCTAAGTCGGGCAATGGTTTCTCAGGAAATGTCACGCAAATGCATTATGCGCGTCGCGGTATCATCACCCCTGAGATGGAATATATCGCCATTCGTGAAACACAAAAGCAGCATGAGCTGACAGATATACGCCAACATGAAGGTGAAAATTTTGGCGCTAATACACCAATAATCATCACGCCTGAATTTGTGCGCAGTGAAGTTGCTGCTGGACGCGCCATCATTCCTAACAACATCAATCACCCTGAGTCCGAACCGATGATTATCGGTCGTAACTTTTTGGTAAAAATCAATGCCAATATCGGAAACTCAGCATTAGGCTCTTCTATTGATGAAGAAGTATCCAAGATGACGTGGGCCACACGTTGGGGCGGTGATACCATCATGGATTTATCAACGGGCAATCATATCCACGAAACACGCGAATGGTTGATTCGTAACTCGCCTGTGCCGATCGGTACCGTACCGATTTATCAAGCACTAGAAAAAGTCGATGGCGTCGCAGAAGATCTAACGTGGGAGATCTTCCGCGACACCTTGATTGAGCAAGCCGAACAAGGTGTGGATTACTTCACCATTCACGCCGGTGTATTGCTGCGCTATGTACCACTGACTGCGAAGCGTTTGACGGGCATCGTGTCCCGTGGTGGCTCTATCATGGCGCAGTGGTGTCTTGCGCATCATAAAGAAAGCTTTTTATACACACATTTCGAAGACATCTGTGAGATTATGAAGCAGTATGATGTGGCGTTTAGCTTAGGCGACGGTTTGCGTCCCGGTTGCTTGCAAGATGCCAATGATGAAGCGCAATTTGGGGAGCTACGTACACTTGGTGAGTTGACGCAAGTGGCTTGGCAACACGATGTGCAGGTGATGATTGAAGGACCTGGACACGTGGCGATGAACCGCATTAAAGAAAACATGGACTTACAGCTTGAGCTATGTGCGGACGCGCCATTTTATACGTTGGGGCCTTTGACGACCGATATCGCTCCCGGTTATGACCACATTACCAGTGCGATTGGTGCGGCGATGATTGGCTGGTTTGGTACAGCGATGCTCTGTTATGTCACGCCAAAAGAACATTTGGGTTTGCCCAATAAAAAAGACGTCAAAGACGGTATCATCACTTATAAAATTGCCGCCCACGCCGCCGACCTTGCCAAAGGACATCCCGGTGCGCAGGCACGTGATAATGCCTTATCCAAAGCGCGTTTTGAATTCCGCTGGGACGATCAATTCAATCTGGCGCTTGATCCTGATACAGCACGTGAATTTCATGACGAAACGCTGCCAAAAGACGCGCACAAGTCCGCCCACTTTTGCTCCATGTGTGGGCCAAAATTTTGTTCAATGAAAATTACGCAAAATGTGCGTGAGTATGCCAAGGGCTTGGAGAGTAAAGAGGTTTAAAAACTGCCTGATTATTCTCATAAAAAAGCCTAGTGCTATTAATAGTTGCTAGGCTTTTTTAAGTTGATTTTCTATTAGAATTACGAAGACTCTATAATTACAGGGATTGCTTGACGTAGGTAGTTATCCCAGAATTGTTCCCGATTGGGTACATTTTGAATATTCTTCAAAAATCCTAAGCATTCTTTTGCAGGTATTTGACTATTGTCACCGCGTAATATCATATTTGCTCCACTAATCATATTCAAAGTATCTATTTGTTGAGCGTTCAAGTGACCTGCATCATCACTTAAGCTAACCTCCCTCCAAAGTTCTTTCGTTATCTCTAAACTTTCAGTTAATTTAGGGTTATTTTCGAAAATTTCTTCTCCAGTGGCAGCTATTTCATGACTCAAATCTGGAGCATTTTTTTCACAGCTATTAACAAAAGCATTAATGGTAAAATACATAAAGTTAGCTTGTAGTAATTCATAATTAATTGTCGCTAAGTTAATACTTGCAAGCTCTCTAGTAAATGGATTGGATATTGGCTCATGGACACTAGCATTAAGTGTGCAAGGAATATATAGAGATGTTACTAAGGCTACTTTAATGAGCTTAGAGTTAATAGAGAGCATAGTGCACCTTGACAAGTAACAGCAAAAATTTCATGTATATCATTAAAAAATCTCAGTAAGCAACAAGCCCGCTGAGATCATAAACTAACCCTATAATACTCTAAACCTCAAACCTTCGACGCCTCATAAATCTCTTGGATTGACGTATCAATCATATCAGCAAATTCTTTATCGCTCTGCTGACGACTCAAGCCTTCGGTAAAGGCGCGTGAGAAGCTTGCAATCATACCTGGGTTTTGTTTGAGTTTAGCGCACGCTTCGTTACGACTATAACCGCCGGATAATGCGACTACTTTTAGCACTTTTGGATGATCAATCAGTTCTTGATAAAAGCCTGCCTCTTCTGGCAAGGTCAGTTTTAGCATCACTTGCTGATCGTCAGTTAAACGATCCAAATTATGCAAAATACTGGTTTTGAGTATCAGCTCACACTCATGCTTTTGAGCACTATTGATATCCACTTCTGGCTCGACGATAGGCATCAAACCTTTTGAGAGTATTTGTTTTGCTACATCAAACTGCTGCTGTACAACCAACTCGATACCATCGACGTTTGGCTCATAAATAACGGAGCGCATTTTGGTGCCAAATACGGGATAGTTTTTTGCCTTATCTAATAACACATCTAAATCTGGAATGGGACGCATGACTTGCACACCGCTCATTTGCTCCGCCAAACCCTTATCTACTTTCAAAAATGGGACAATATTTTTGTCTTCCCAAAGATAGTTGGCTGTAGATTTTCCATTGACCTCACGTTCCATTGTGTCTTCAAATAAAATCGCTCCCAGCACCCGCTCACTATCAAAAGCCTCACAAGTCATGATACGCGCACGCATCTCATGCACCAAATCAAACATGGCTTCATCACTGTCATAGTCATCTGCATAAATGCCATAGTTCTCTAATGCTTTTGGCGTACTACCACCACTTTGATCCAATGCGGCAATGAAACCTGAACTGTTTTTTATGCGTTGTAATTGCTTGTTGTATTCCATTGAAAGGGCTTCCTATTTTTATTTATTAAAGTCAAATATCACAAAGTAAATCGCTTTTTACTCGTTTATATAGTGCGTTCAGTATAAAACGAATCAGCGGGACTGGAATGCTGATCTTTAAACGAGAAGTTTCGCCGCATCGATCTGCGAAGGCACAGCAAGCCAGAAAAATTTATACCAGTTCCGCGTTGCAATATAATGGTTCTGTTTTATTTAGAATCTACTATATAAGCGTTGCTGCTCGTGGATAACCTTATCATAGGAGACTTGACCTGCCTATATACAATACGTTAAAGCTTTTGTAAATTCTCATTACACGTCACTCTTTTGGTCAAAAACTCACGTCAAAAACAACACTGCCACACAACCAATCGCTAATAATAAACCCAATATATTCATGCGATTAAGTGACTCTTTGAACACACCGACCCCGATCAATGTGGCAACAGCGATGACGCCGACATTCATACCCGTAAAGACAATACTTGGCGAGTCTGATAACACTTGATGCGCGCGCACATACGCATAGATATTTCCCATATTCAGCGCACCCAATAACAATCCTGCCATCAGCGCATTGCCCTGCCAGCGCACTCGCGTGACCAGCAGATAGATAAATAACAACAATCCTGCCAAACCAAAACTGACAAATAGCGTGAGTGGAAAGGCAGTACCATGTTTGGCCACTTGCTTAAATAAGATGTCGATAATGCCATAACCTACCCACACACCAAATAACCAAAGAGGCGTCAGCTGGGTTTGTTTGCTAACGTCAGTGTGCTGTGGACGATAAATTAAAGCCGCCAATGCCAAAAATCCCAATGCCAATCCGAATATGCGCATACCCGTTAGCACTTCACCGAATAATAAAAAAGCGGCGACAATCGGAATGATTAATGACAAACGCTGCGCGGCATCGGTGGCGACCATACCGACCGCTTCAATGGCACGCCCAAGTAGGATAAATACGGCTGGTAAGAGCACACCAAGCGCGATAATGATTCCCCATTCGTCATTGAGCGTACTCACTTCACTGATCTCTGGCTTTAGCAAAACCCAAGTCAGCAAAAATGCCACGGGATAACCAGCAACGATGGTTTGGCGAATGTCTATATTTTTTTGTCGTAATACCTTGAGCAATACTGAAACGGCGACACTACAAAGCACCGCGATCGTTAAATACATCATGCACGTTTACCTTTTTAGCTTGCGACTTTTATATGACTGTTATTTATACAGCAAAAATAAGAAATTAAATGGCTTTATGATAGATCAATAATATAGTGAGTTCAGCATAAAAAAGAGCCAGCGTGACTGGAATGCTTATCTTTAAACGAGAAGTTTCGCCGCATCGAGACTGCGAAGCCACAGCAAGCCAGAAAAATTTATACCAGTTCCGCGTTGCAACATAATAGGTCTGTTTCATTTGAGATTGACTATATAACAAATAGCCCCTGTGACGGTGAAATTACAATTAGCATGCAGCTCTCATGGTGAAGTTTGTTAAAATAGTGCGCACTCCTAATAACAACAGTAAAGATTCAAAATAACGAGTGATATCGTTGGTTTTGGCGTACTGCTATTGATGTTTTATGACTGCCTATGAATGCTCTATTTCGCTTTTTCGAAACTCGCCTACCCGCTTTTCCTGAGACGCCTATGCCGCTGCCCTCACCACGTGATGGCATGCTTAAATTTATGTGGGCGTGTACCTATGGTCTGCGCGGCTGGTTGCTACTGTTTATGATTCTATCAGCAGGCATCGGTATCTACGAGGCCATGCTGTTTGCTTGGATTGGCAATATCGTCGATTGGTTGGGCGTTTATACGCCAGAGAATTTATGGTTAGAAAAGGGCGACATGCTGCTCTTAATGCTGGCAGTCATGATAGTGAGTCCCGTATGGATTGCGCTGTCATCGCTTGTTCATTTTCAGACGTTGCAAGGCGTGTTTCCGATGCAAATGCGCTGGCGCTTTCATCAACGCATGCTTGGGCAATCGATGCAGTTTTATCAAGATGAGTTTTCAGGACGCGTCTCTGCAAAGGTGATGCAAACTGCGCTGGCAGTGCGTGATACCGTCATGACCGTCACCGACATGTTTATGTATGTCGCCGTTTATTTTATAACCTCAGGTATTATTCTATTTAACCTAGACAGCCTATTGCTGATTCCATTTGTTATTTGGCTGGTCTTGGTTACACTGGCCATTTGGTACTTTATTCCCAAACTCAAACTAACGGCCGTTGTACAAGCGGATGCACGGGCGCTCATGACGGGCCGCATTACAGACGCTTACGCCAATATCATGACCGTCAAGCTGTTCAGCCATTCGCGCCGTGAGCTGAGCTATGCCAAAAACGCCATGGGTCAATTTTTGGGTACAGTACACGCGCAAATGCGCTGGGTCAGCTATTTAGAAGTATCGACTCATCTTATTAGTATTATTTTAGTCAGTAGCACGGCTGGTATAGGTTTGTATTTATGGCAACAAGGCGCCGTTGGTGTTGGTGCAATTGCTGCTGCAACCGCGATGGCACTGCGTTTAAATGGTCTGACTCACTGGATTATGTGGCAAACTGCCAGTCTATTTGAAAGTATCGGTACGGTACAAGACGGTATGCGCACGTTATCAGCGCCGCAAAAGATCATTGATAAACCAAATGCCCCTGCCTTAAAAGTTACCGAAGGACGTATCATATTCGATCATGTTGATTTTAGCTATGAAAATGATAACGACGATATTGAAGGTAAAAATATAGACGAAATAAACGCGCCAGCACCTTCTACCATCAAACTGCTCGATGACTTCTATTTAGATATCAAGCCGGGCGAAAAAATAGGCTTGGTTGGGCGCTCAGGTGCAGGTAAATCAACCTTAGTGAACTTGTTATTACGCTTTTTTGATGTGGATAGCGGCAAAATCTTGATTGATGGACAAGCCATTGACGACGTTACGCAAGAGTCTTTACGCCAACAGATCGGTATGGTGACCCAAGACACTTCTTTATTACATCGTACGGTACGTGAGAATATCGCATACGGTCGCCCAAATGCTACCGATGAAGAGATTATGACGGCGGCGAAGCAAGCGCAAGCGTGGGACTTTATCAAAGACTTGTATGATGATAAAGGCAATAAAGGTCTTGACACGCAAGTGGGTGAGCGCGGCGTCAAGCTCTCTGGCGGGCAACGTCAGCGTATCGCTATCTCACGTGTCATGCTAAAAAATGCGCCCATTTTGCTATTAGACGAAGCAACCAGTGCGCTTGACTCAGAGATTGAGTTTGCCATTACAGAAAGCTTGAATGACATCATGACAGGCAAAACCGTCATCGCAATTGCGCATCGCCTCTCTACCATTGCAGCACTAGATCGCTTGGTGGTCATGGATCGAGGTCAGATTATCGAACAAGGCAGCCATGACGAACTACTGGCACTACATGGCGTCTATGCAAGATTGTGGCATCGTCAAAGTGGTGGATTCTTGGGTGAAGACAGTTAAATAAATAGGCGCAACCATGACCGATCTCTTCGCCCCAGCGCCTACAGATAATTTATTGCCTTACGATGGTAAGGTGAATGACTTGGGTATCATTATTGATAACCCTAATGAACAGTACGAAACCCTTTTCGCAGAGCTACCTTGGCAGTCTGATATCGTGACGCTGTTTGGACAAACTCACATCACTACTCGCCAGATCGTCTGGATGGGTGAAAACAATACTCCCTACCACTATTCAGGACAGACGCGTCAGGCTATTCCATGGTCAGATGCGGTGTTTCACGTGAAACAATCTGTCGAGCTAGCGTTGAAAAGTATCGGCATCATCGTTGATTTCAATACTTGCTTGCTCAATTACTATCCGTCTGGCGCTGACGGTATGGGCTATCACGCTGACGATGAAAAAGAGCTTGGGCATCAGCCAATCATCGCCTCCCTCTCGCTCGGTGCCACACGAAAGTTTGTCTTCAAACACAAAAAAACTCAAGATAAAGTCGCGCTTTATCTTGAGTCAGGTCAGCTTGTTGTCATGCATGGCGACACACAAACCTTTTGGAAACATACCATCACTAAGACGAAAACCATCTCAGATGGGCGCATTAGCCTAACGTTTCGGCACATGCCAGCCAATTAACGCCTGTTAGCTTACTTTTAAAACAATCTTACCAAAAGCATCGCCTTTTTGTAGCTCATGATGCGCAGCAACCACTTCTGCTAATGGGTATGTCTGCTGAATACGTAAAGTCAGCTCGCCATCAGCCACGAGCTGTAAAACTCGCGCCATGTCTTCACCACTACGCTGCGCTTTATAACCGGCTACTTCCAAGCTTTTTTGCTCGCCTGCTTCTTTTAGTTTATCAACCCAAATAGTGGGTAGCACATTTACTCGCCCACCAGATTTGAGTACACTCAGCGCGCGTACGCCCGCTTCATCTCCAACCAAATCAAGCAACACATCGGCTTGCAGCTCAGTAAAATCCTCATCTTTGGTATAATCAATCCAACCAGCCAGTTTACTGATATCTATCAGCTCATCGAGCTTGGCATATTTTTCTGGCGAACAAATAACCGTTACCTTGATATTATTTGCTGTTACTTTCTTCATTAATAGCTGAATCAATAAGTGACCGACACCGCCCGCTGGCGCATTGATGACCACATGCTCGCCCTCTTTAATATCGGCAAACTCCGCAAACTGGATCGCGGTTTGTCCGATACAAGGCAACGCCCCTGCCTGCTCTAAAGTAACAGCCGCTGGCACTTTCGCCAGCAGTTTGGCATCGACCACCACGTACTCTGCATAGCAGCCGCCATTAAAAGTCAAAGCCGCGACATTATCACCAATAGCAAATTGATCGCTATGACTGGCGACCACTTCACCGGATACGTCAAACCCCAAAATTGCTGGTTGGTCGTTGTCGAATTTTTCTTTACGAATATTTTCTGCGCCCCAGCCTTTGCCCTGACGGGTTTTGTAATCGACAGGATTGATGCCAGCGTAGGCAACTTTTACCAATACCTGATCGTCCTGTAACTTGGGCATATCGACCCCATCCTGATATTTCATTACTTCAGGTTCGCCAAATTCGCGTATGAGGACAGCATGTTGGGCAGTTGGCAGTTGGGCAGTGGCTTGCTCAGTCTGAGCAGTAGTAGATGACATCACCATAGTAGAATATCCTTATATTTGGTTGATTACTCACTTGTAGTGGTCAATATATCACGGCAACATCAGCTCTGCACTGATGGGCAAATGATCTGATAATGTTGACCATGGTTTGCCCGTATGTACCCAAGCGTCTTTAATCTTTAAATTACGTACATAAATACGATCTAAACTGAGCACAGGCATTTTGGCTGGGAACGTTGGCATCAGCTTGCCGTGGAAGTGCTTAAAGGCCTCAATCATACCTAAACTGGTAGCAAGCTTGTCACAAGACATTTTTTTCCAATCATTAAAATCACCCGCCAAAATCAATGGTTGATCGGAGGCAATTTCATTGCGAACATAATTAGCGATCGCTTCGTATTGTTTGATACGATCGCGCTCAAACAAGTTCAGATGGGCGCATAACACGACAACGGGCATCTCCCAACCTGCTGGCTGTACTTCGCAGTGCAACACGCCGCGCTGCTCAAGTTTATTGACCGTAATATTCACATTGTGTTTTGGATCCAGTGGAAATCGGCTAAGTACCGCATTGCCATGATGCCCATTTTCATATTCTGAGTTTTTGCCATAACTGTTTTGCAGCTGTAGATATTCGCCAAACCACTCATGCTGTGATTGGTCGGGGTATTCGTTATACTGCAAATTGCGCTTGAGATTTTGACCTTGTACTTCTTGCAGACACAGCACGTCTGAGCCAATGATATCGAGTGCTTGGGCAATACCCTGCATTTTTACTTGGCGATTTAAAGGCGACATACCTTTATGAATGTTATAGCTGGTCAGAACAAAAGAAGAGGTGGTCATAATTTTATTAGTCATAAAAAGATCGGTATACAGAGGAATACGCTATTGAGTATAACAGCAGTCGTATTTATCAGCAGCATTTAATCGGTAATGGGTGTGATATGAAGGGCAGAAGATTGACACGTTATGAGGCGTGGGACTGGTAAAAATTTTCGGTGCTTGCTGTGCCGTTACTACTAGCGGCTACGAAAAAGAAGTTACGGAAAACAAGCTACGAAAAATTTGTACCAGTCTTACTGACTCTCTTTTATTGATGATTAGATATTTATTTATAGGTGTCTAAAGGTGTCATACGTGGAATGTCTGGCATCTCAACCAAGGCAGGATCAATCTCAGGTTGTGGGTTGTGAACGATACTATTGATGCGCGCTTTTAATTGCAAAAACTGACTGTCCGTCACGATGTCAGGATGACGAGGCCGTGCAAGTGGCACTTCAATAATATCTTGAACCTCACCAGGATTGGCTTTGAGAACGACGATGCGGTCTGAGAGCAGTACCGCCTCATCCATATCGTGCGTAATAAACACAATAGTGATGTCAATATTGCGCCACAAATCCAGCAAATGCTTTTGCATTTTTTGACGGGTATAAGGATCAAGCGCGCCAAAGGGTTCATCCATAATCAATACTTTGGGTTCATTAATCAGTGCTCTTGCAATGGCTACCCGCTGCTTCATGCCACCTGACAGCTGATGCGGATAATGGTTTTCGTATTTGGTAAGACCGACGATATCGAGCCACTCACGGGCGCTACGCTCAGCATTCGACTTACTACGACCTTCCATGATGGGACCAAACATGACGTTTTCTTTGACGGTTTTCCAAGGAAACAAAGTATAGCCCTGAAAAACCATGCCGCGACTGGCACTTGGGCCTTTCACTCGTTCGTTATCAACGATGACCTCACCGCTCGGATAAGCATCTAAACCAGCAATAATACGTCCCAATGTCGATTTTCCGCAACCAGACGGCCCGATCACACAGACAAACTCGCGTTCATGAATTTGTAGGCTGACCTCTTTTAGTATGACTTTTCGGCTACCGCCTTGGTCAAACGATTGTGTCAAATTATCCACTTTTAGCACCACATTTCGTTGATACAGTGCTTTGAAGTAATCATCAATGACTTGCTGATGGTTGGTATGAGCACTGTTTACAGCGACTGAAGAGGCAATATCATGAGTCATCATTTAAATACTCGCTTTCCATTTAAAGAGTTTTTTACCCAGCTGGTACAGTAAGATATCTGTCCCCAACCCGATAAACCCAATGAGAAGAATCCCAGCGTAGACATTATCAAAATGCTGGTAACGGGCTTGTTGCACAATAAACCAAGTGATGCCTGAGGTGGTGCCGATGAGTTCAGCAACAATCAAATATGTCCATGCCCAGCCCAATAAAACCCGCAAATCTCGATAGACATCGGGCAAGACAGCAGGCAACAACACATAAAAGAAGCTTTTGAGCTTATTAGTGCCTAAAGTATATCCTGCCTCAATAAGTCCTAAATCCATCGTGCGCGTGGTATTGGCAATGATTAGAATTTGTTGAAACAAAGTACCAATCACGATAATGGCAATTTTTGGCCCATCATAAATACCCAGTACCGCCACAACCAAAGGGCCAAAGGCTGGCGCGGGTAAGTAACGAAAAAACTCCACAAACGGCTGCGTAATTTGCGCGATTTTTTGAGAAAATCCGCATAATAATCCTAGCGGTATACCGATAATCGATGAGATAAAGAAAGCAATAAATACCGTGCGAACGCTTTGCCACAGACTCTCGTGCAACCATGGGCCATCAGCTTGCGCAGGCGGTGTGACAAAAGCGGTGACCATCGCTGTCGCCACCTCATCAGGCGCTGGCAAGTAGATTGGATTGACCAGTTTTCCTTGCGGCGGTACAGCATTTGATGCCATAGCATCCTGTGCTTCTTGGTAAAATACCGCCTTTTCAATGCGACTGCCTTCTTGTAGATACGTACTGCTTCCTGCATCGGTAATCTCAACTTGTGGATGCCAAATAAAAGGCAGATAGCTCACCGCACACCATATTAAGATCGGAATCAAAAATGAAAGTACATTTAACCCAATGGTGGTCTTTTTGGTTAAATACTGATTGATATGACTCATAGGCTTCTCTATAAAATGGTGATAAAGACGCTACAACCTTTGTCTTTGCAATGAACACAGTCGCTATTAATCGTTCTGAGTAATCAAATCAGGGTAGATTAATTTATCGATATCAATTGTTTGCGTATAAATTTGATTGTCGATATTGAACCGATTGACATGGTAGCTCGACCCATAAATAGAGCTCAGCTCATCAGATTTGGCAAAGACCTTTTTGTTGTCTTCTAAACTCATCAATTTGGTGCCATTCAAAAAAGTACTGTATTGATCTGCGGGGACGTTTACCTTATTGGACATGATGCTAATGGCATCGTCTCGAGTCGCAGGATCATTGATGTAGTTGACGACTTTGCCCCAAACTTGAATGATTTTGGCATACTCGGCCTTGTGAGCAGATAGGCTGGCAGGACTGACAGCTAACGTGTCATAAATCAGACCGGGTTTGTCCGCTGAGGTATAAATGGCTTTTGCACTGGGCACATTTTTTAAAGCTTGGTTGGCATTGGGTTGCCAAATAGCAACGGCGTCAATGCTATCATTGGTAAACACTTGCGGCAGCTCATTGGTGGTGGCATTTACCAAGGTCACATCCGCTTCGCTCAAGCCGTTATCAGCCAGCGCACTATTGAGCAAAAGATGATCGACCAGTCCTTTTTCGACCCCAATCGACTTGCCTTTTAAATCCGCGACACTAGTCATACCGGGCTTGGCAATGATTTGATCGTTTCCTGCAGAATAATCATTGACCAAAATAATGATGCCTTCACTACCGCCCGCAGCGTTGACCAAATTGTCGCCATTCGTCACAGAAATGGCATCTAATTGATTGGAAGCAAAAGCAGATAAGGACGCAGAATAGTCAAACCACTTAAACTCGACATTCACACCTGCTTCCTCAAACCAGCCTTTGTCAATCGCAATCTGCCAAGCCACCCAGCCCGGCCAATCACTGTAACCGATAGAGATTGGCTCATCGTTTGCAGCCGCGGCTTTGTCTGTTGTCGCCTCCCCTTCAGGCATCGGGACTGTGGCGGTATTGTCACAGCCAAACAGCATAAAGCTTGAAAAAATCGCAAAAGTAAATAAGCGTCGATTCATGAGTCTTACTCCTTGAATAAAGACAGTTCCCCTATGGAAATGCCTGCTGATGAGGGTGATGTAGTGCGATGAGATAAAATGGCGTTGCTTGTATTACTGTTTTAAGTAGTGAGTCAATTTATGTGGCAGCAGTGACTGGCGCTGATTGCGAGTCTATGTACGCTTTCCAGCCACCAAAATGTGTGACATCTGTACTGTCTGCAAACCCATACTCTTCGCAAATAAAGCTCTTAACCCAGCGCCCATCTGCCAATTCAACATTGCCAATGCCTAATGGGGACGGCACCTCATTAACGATTTCACCAAATCTTGCTTTAGGAATACGCCAGACTTCTACCGCAATAGCGCGCCCGCCACTCTGGCGTTTAAGCCCGGGTTTGGCTGGTGTTGATCCTGCCAATGCAAAGAGCTGATAGGTCGCGGCCGTTTGAGTTTTTTCAGACAATACGCCACCTCGATCCGTCAGCTGATAATTGAGCGGCATACCACTTAAATGCGCACCAACCACAGCCAGCTCAACGCTACTATCATTATCAAATTTGGTACTAAGAGGAATCAGTGATTGTGATTTGTCAGATTGATAATGATGCTGTGACGTTCCCATTGGTGTTTTCAAAGCGGCTTGCCATTGATGACCAAAATTGGCCAAGGCTTCATCGTGCCAAGTCATGGCAATAAAGGTCACGCCGCGCGGTAAGCCATCATCAGCGATTACATTTGGTAAGGCCAATGCGGACAAATCTGCTAAATTCACAAAATTGGTATACGCGCCCATGTGACTGTTTTTGGTCAATGGGTCGGCATTGACAGCGTCAATGGTGTAAATGGTCGGTGCTGTTGGTACCATCAACGCATCAAACTCAGATAGCACTTGTTGAATATGACGGCTGAATGCGGCGCGTGTATACTCCGCGCTCATCGCATCGACGGCACTATAATTGTCAGCTTGGCTAATAATTTGGCGGGTAATGGACAAAAGCTCATCACGACTGACAAACTGGTCAATCGCAAAAGCACGCTCACTGACCCAGCTGTCGTTATAGAGCGCATCGGCTAACTCGTTAAAAACTGTAAAATCTATCGGTGTGACGTCATAGCCCATAGCCTCAAGTTGTGTAAGTGCCACCTCAAAAGCCCGTTCTGATTGGGTATCACCATAAAATTCCAAGGTATCAGGGATAGCGATTTTGCCAAGACTAAAGGCAACTGGTGCGGTGTTCGGATGAGCGCGACTGTAATCATCTTTTGCATCATAGCCTTTCATTACCTGAGCCACTTGCCACGCCTCATCAACACCAAGCGCAAAAATAGAAATCACGTCATGCAGACGGCAAGCAGGAATGAGACCCGTGGTGGATAGCCACCCTTTCGTCGGCTTCAAACCCACTATATTGTTATGTGAAGCAGGCACTCGCCCAGATCCTGCTGTATCTGTCCCAAGCGCAAACGGCACCGTGCCATTGGCAACACTGACCGCAGAGCCTGAGCTTGAGCCGCCACTGATATAATCGGGATTGAAACTATTGGTCACCGCGCCATAAGGCGATCGCGTTCCCACCAGTCCTGTCGCAAATTGGTCGAGATTGGTTTTACCAATGACCACAGCCCCAGCTGACTTGAGCTTGGCAATCACATGCGCGTCTGTTTCAGCCAAATATAAAGGGGCTGAACAAGCCGCTGTGGTATGGAAGCCTGCCACATCGATATTGTCTTTCACCGCAAACGGTATGCCATATAAAGGTAAGTCTTCGGGGTTTTGGGCGTTGATGATTTCGAGTTGTTGGGTTACTTGTTCAGAAGTAGCAATCTCAATCCAAGCATTGTTGTCATTGCTGATACCCGCAACGTAATCCAGTAGATCATTGAGCTGAATATCTCCCTCAGCGTAAGTACGTTGCCAATCTTTGATCGTCCAATTCATCTGCATAATCGCTCTCCCTATCGTTTTTATCACCATTTTTAAAATAAAATCATGCGCTAATAAAAGTCATGCGCTAATAAAAGCGTCTAATGACCTGATGTTGTGATATTGATTTTTTACTTTATTGTCGTCGTTGATTCGCTAACGGTGATCGGTGCCAGTACGAATAAAGGCTGCTCAGATTTCACTGTCATGCCAGTTTCAATCTCAATACTCACCACCTGCATCGCCACTGGCGACATAATGGGTATTTCAATTTTCATTGCTTCTATAATCGCTAGCGTCTGTCCTTCATCGACCACATCGCCTACGGCACAAGCGATTTTCCAGACACTACCCATCATATGAGCTTTGACGACTATGCCGCCCTCAGGTACAGTGACGTCTGATGAAACCTCTACCGCCTCAATATTTTCACCAACGTATTGATCAATCCCTTGCTGCTTCCAACGCTGACGTTCAGCCTCAAAACTGGCTTGTTGCTGATCTTTGAACGTCTGAATACTGTCTTTGTTCTCACTTAGCATGTCGTAATACTCAGCGAGGTTTAACACACTATCTTCAACCTCAATCGATAGCTCACCCGCTTTAAAGGCGGTTCGCATCAATAACAGTTCTTCTTCACTGACTTCATAAAAACGAATTTGATCAAAGAATCGTAGCAGCCATGGTTTTTCAGCTTCAAAGCTTGGATGCGAGCGATAGCGGTTCCATATTTGTAGCGTTCTGCCCACGAATTGATAACCGCCTGGGCCTTCCATACCATAGATGCACATGTAAGCGCCGCCGATGCCCACGGCATTCTCTGGTGTCCATGTTCTGGCAGGATTGTATTTGGTGGTGACGAGACGATGTCTGGGATCGAGTGGCGTGGCAACGGGCGCGCCCAAATACACATCACCCAGTCCCATGACCAAATAACTGGCATCATAGACAATGTCTTTGACCGCTTGAGCCGAAGCCAAACCATTGATACGTCTGATAAATTCGATATTATCAGGACACCACGGCGCATCGGGGCGTACCAACTGCTGATACTTTTCTGTCGCGAGCTTGGTTTGCGAATCCGCCCATGCCATTGGTAGATGGACAATTCTAGAAGGTACTTGCATGTTTTTAATATCAGGCAAGGCGCTTTCCGCTTGCTTGAGCATCGCTAGCAGGGTTGGCTGTGATAGCTTTAATGAATGATAGTGGACTAATAACGAGCGAATACCGGGTGTCAAATCGATAATGGCATCGATCTGCTGCGTTTGTAGCCACTCCATCAATGCCTGAACACGAAAGCGCAGTTGCAAATCCAGCACCTGCTCGCCGTATTCAATCAATATATAGCTATCTCCTGCGGGGCGATATACCACTTTTGGACGGATATCATTGATAGGTAGTGACTCTAGTATGGCGCTCTGCAAAGTAGCCTTATCGGTAGTGACTGGTAAGCGGTAATCAATCAAACGACAGTCATCAGCTCGCAGCATGTCATCGTAGCGCTGATGTAATTGCGCGGCTTGCTCGTAGCTGACAGGTACGAACTGAACTCGATCACCCGCTTTGAGCTGTCCCATTTTCCAACGCTCACCTGCGACGATGACACTCAAGCAAACAAAGCCGCCTAAGCTTGGTCCATCTGGCCCCAAAATAATTGGCATGTCACCAGTGAAATCGATCGCGCCAACGGCATAAGCATTGTCATGGATGTTTGAAGGATGTAGACCTGCTTCGCCGCCATCTTCACGCGCCCATTCAGGCTTGGGGCCAACCAGGCGGATGCCAGTACGGCTAGAATTATGATGAACGTCCCACTCGTGCCCAAAGAACTGCGATACGTCATTGTCCGTGAAGAAATCTGGCGCACCATGTGGTCCATACATGACGGCTATTTGCCATAACCCGCTAAACTCTGGACGCTGTGCCACGGGTAAGGTTTTGGTCGCGCTAGGTGTATCACATCGCTCAATCGGTAGCATGTCCCCGATTAGCAAATTACGACCAGCGTGACCACCAAACTGCCCTAAGCTAAAGGTTGCTTGACTGCCTAAATACTCAGGCACATCTATTCCACCTTTGATGGCAATATAGCTGCGACAGCCCGATGTGATATTGCCACACGCAAGTGTCTGACCTTTACGTACGGTGATGGTTTGCCACATTGGTTGCGCTTCACCATCCAACAGGCAACTCATTGTGCCGCCAGTGATGGCAATCTGACTGTCACAATGAAACAGTAACGTCGGTCCAGTGACCACACACTCAAGACCTGCTGTGTTGAATGGATTGCCCAACAGCTGATTGGCGGTATTGAGACTCAAACCATCTATCGCACCCGATGGCGGCACCCCCACATCCCAATAGCCTTGTCGACCGAGTACATCTTGTACCGCAGTCTGCACACCTGACTGTATCACTTCAATCTTTTGACTGAGCCACGTGAAGGTATTCAAAAACCTTGTGGTCTGCGCGCCTTTATGAAACGTATCTGAGGCCACTATTTGCTGTAAATATTCGAGGTTGGTTTCCAGACCTGCCATGCGAGACACTGCCAAGCTTTTGCTCATCTTTGCCAATGCTTGAGTACGGTCAGGGGCAGTGACGATAATTTTCGCCAGCATCGGATCATAAAAAGCAGATATCTCGCTGCCTGTTTCTATCCAAGTCTCAATGCGCGCTTCTTTATCAAAATAGGCATCCGTTAAAATGCCAGTACTTGGCTGGAAGCTTTTGACCGGATCTTCAGCATATAAACGAACCTGAATCGAATGACCTGATGCCTGTAGTGGCAACGCTGGTAATACAAACTCCCCTGCGGCCAGCTCAATCATCCAGCGCACCAAATCTACTTGGTAAATCTCTTCGGTGACGCCATGCTCCACTTGTAAGCGCGTATTGACCTCCAAGAAATAAAACGCCTGTGTCGAGACATCCATCACAAACTCAACCGTACCCGCAGAGCGATAGTTAACCTGTTGCATCAACTGAGTAGCCACCTGTTGCAGATTCTGTCGTTGAGCATCTGATAGTAGCGGTGCTGGCGTCTCTTCGATCACCTTCTGATTGCGCCGCTGGATAGAGCAATCGCGCTCCCCTAAGGTAATGATATTACCCATACCATCACCGAAGACTTGAACTTCGATATGGCGGGCATGCTCTACAAATTTCTCAAGATAAAGACCTGCGTCGCTAAAGTTACTTTGTGCCAAATGATGCACGGATTCGTAAGCGTCTTTAAGCTCACCTTCGTTCCAGACGAGACGCATACCAATACCGCCGCCGCCCGCCGTACTTTTTAGCATGACAGGGTAGCCAATACGCTCAGCCTCACCTAATGCCTCATCAACGTCCTGTAGTAGATCGCTACCGGGTAATAATGGCACTTGGCTTTCAATGGCCAGTTTACGAGCTGTGTGTTTGAGTCCAAAGCTGAGCAACTGCTCTGAGGTTGGTCCAATAAAGGCAATACCAGCTGCCGCACAGCGATCACAGAATGCTGCGTTTTCTGACAAAAACCCATAACCCGGATGAATCGCCTCAGCACCTGAATCAATAGCTGCTTGCAGCACTTTGTCCATATTCAGATAGCTGTCACTGGCAGGACCAGTGCCTATTTTTATGGCTTCATCAGCCTCACTGACGTGCAAGGATCCGCGATCCACATCGGTATAAACGGCAACTGAAGCCACACCCATTTGTTTTAAGGTACGTATAATTCGACAAGCAATAGCACCACGATTGGCAATCAATACTTTTTTGAACATCACAATTTCCTCAGCTTTCTTATTAATAGATCGTGTCGTCTTATCTGCAAACGTCGCACTCACTCATAGATCACAAGCTCAATTGGCGTTGGGTTGTAGCCATTGCAGGGATTATTGAGCTGAGGACAGTTTGAAATGAGCACAATCATGTCCATTTGAGCGGTGATATCGACATATTTACCAGGGGCTGAGATACCATCGTCGAAGGCCAAGCTGCCATCAGGGGTGATGGGCACATTCATAAAGAAATTGATATTTGGTCCGATATTGCGTAGCGTCAGACCATGCTTTTGAGCAATCGGATGGGTCGCTAGGGTATGCATAAAGTTGTTTCGACAGCTGTGCATGGGATAGGTATCGTGAGCGTAACGTACGGTATTGCTCTCGCATGAGCACGCACCGCCCAACGTGTCATGGCGACCACAAGTATCTTCTGTGATAGTAGCGATGACGCGGCCTTTATTCGTAAAAAGCTGGCTGCCCATTTCCAAAAATAACTTCTGATTCTGCGCCAATGTATCGGTGGCGCTATAACGTTCGGCAATGTCAGCACAGCTTATAAACAAGGTGTCGACTGCCTGATTGCCTTCACTATCTATAATGCGTAACGTCTGACCTTTTTTGACCTCTGCCATCCATCCCTCTCCAGCGGCACATATCTCGCGCAGCTGAATATTCTTAGAATCGATTGCATCTACACTCTCTACACTCTCTACATTATCTACATAGTTATCTTTTTTTTGAATTTCGTTATTAATAGTCATGATCTGGTTCCCTTGATTAAAATGAGGCATCTCTTGATAAGCATCTGCGACGATCAAACGTTATTTATACGTTTGCGTAGTCACCAAAATAGCGAGCATTGTTCTCAAAGCCGCGCTGGTTTTGCTCACAAGAATCGCGGCAGACATCAAACTCAGTCTTTGGCACCATCGGCGCTGCAGCCTGAACGGTTAGCTCAATGTCAGCCGGATCATAAACGTCTGATGGGTCAAGCGGATGCGGCGCATTGCAAATGAACACTAAGCAATTCATCTCAAAGCGTAAGGAAACAGATTGGTCGGTATTGTCGGCAGTCACATAAGACAGCTGTCCTTGGACATCAGGGGTGACTTTAGAGAATAGATTCAGGGTTGCGGTCAGATCACTCGTATTTAGAGCAAACTTCGACATTTCGGTGAGTAACCCATCAAGACCGTTTTGATAGCGATCATTGCGAGCATCTTGAAAGGTTTTTTTGCCGTACTGACTGCTGATCATAGCAGCATTACTAGGGCCACAAATGGCATCATTCCAGCCATGGTCATCACTGATGATAGAAGCCAATACTCGGCCCATATCGGAATAGAGCACGTGACCTTTGGACAGGTATAATGTGTGTTGCGCTTTTAGGCTGTCTGGCATGTTGAAGCGTTCAAGCTTCTCATCAGCATTGACCACATATAGACTAGCATTGGCATTGGCGGCGAGTGACTTGAGGGTTAGCACATGATGTTTGTTGATTCGACCGCACCAATGGTGACCACCGGATAAAGGTATGCTGAAATGGGCTGAAGACGAGCTGTCTGATGTAGTGATTGGAAATGATGACATAAAAAAACTCCACAGTTATGAGCTTAAGTGAGCAGTGTCACTTAGAGTCTCCCGGGCTTTTATCCCTCCGTGTAGTTCTTTCGAACCGCCATCTCTCGGACCAGTCATATAGTGTTGGAAAGTATTATTCCCTTACTATATCGGAACCCTAGACGGCATTTTTTAGCTCTTAGATTAGTAATATGACGGTAGTTAACCGTGTACTAATCATTGTGCAAGCCTTATGCCAGCCAAAAATTATTACGATCAATTTATGGCCTACGCTTCGCTAAAAATAAAATCTGCCCGTAAAAGTGGCAATGATAGTAGTCGTTTAGTTCTTTATAAAAGATAATTGCATCATTCACTACATCTACCGATAGGCATAGGCTGTAGTGACTTTCAATAAAACCAGTATCTCTCTTAACACCGACTACCGCTAGGGCATGTCACAGCCATACAAGTAACTTCTGAAGTGGCGATTAATCGAATTGGCACGCGCACTATCGTAGAACACCATGCACCACAATGATAAATACTGCCCTATTCTAAACCACTCAATATTGCTAACTGTGCATCATATTTTTATAACCAAATATGAATAACCAAAAAAAAGCATTGATTCTTATCGAATCAATGCTTTTACAGTATGTCTCACTATTTTCTATTAATGCCTCGTCTGTAAATGACTATGATCAACAGACAGCATTCATCAATCAGTAGCGAGTCACCAAAGCAATCGGCTGATCTTCGCCCATGATGTCTTGTGGCATAAATACCGCTTCACCGCCATTATGAATCACATGCTCAATGATTTCGCCAATGGCGTCATCGGTGACTCCTTCTACGGCAGCATCATCCGCAAGACTCAATGTCTGCGCTTTTTCATCAATCTTGGCAGATTGGATATATCCACGGCGGACATAAAGCGTTTCACCTGCACCTTGGAAGGCACTGCGATAGACTTCTTGTAAATCGGTCTGCAACATATTGGCACCGCGCGCTTTATCAATCTCACCCATGGCTGCTTTATGTAGCGACGTGCGATACTCTTCTACCGCCTCTTGAACACTATCAATAATATGCTGGGCACTACCATCTTCTAGATTGGTCGCATTTGAGACTGTCGCAATGATGTTATCTGGACGATCACAGACTTCTTTGTAGTAGCCAATATTTTTAGCATCACCCACGATAACCAGAGGCATTTTATGCTCACCCCACAGCTCTTGGACACTTTTGTCTACTTGGTTAAAGAACTCGTTTAGATAACTGCTTTCATTGTTCGATGAACGATCCGAACCACCATCACCAGTCATATACAGACCGTTATTTTCGATAGGGAAAGGAATATTGTCCATATTGTTTTGGCCATCATCATCTTTATCGAATTCTTTGATGACACGATCATTAGAAGCTTCGATCAAACGAGCGTTCTCACGGGTAAGCACTACCGTATAATAATGCACCGCACTTGCCATATCACGAACCAAATCACGAGTCGCAAAGCTTGTTGAGATAACCACACGTTCGGTCGTATCAATTGGCATACGAATGATCTGTACGTCGTCAGTACTAGCAAATATCGCTAAGGTATCAAGATTATAATTATGATTAAGCTCATTGGTCTTGGCGTGAATATTGTCCAAAATAGTGGTCGCGGTACGCTTATCATATTCATTGGTTAAGCGTTCTTCGGCTACTTTTAATTGGTTTTTTAGGGCAATGGGATCTTGATCGTTAGCGGGATGCGCACGATGTGTTTTAACAAAAATACTGACCGCAGGATTGGCTTTGGTTTGGCGTAAACTTTTGAGAGTCGCTTTCATAGATTGCTCCTTGTTTTATTATCATTCACTATTAATTTGGCATTTGCTAATTAATTGGTTTATTAAAAAAACTAACCCCTGTTATCTTTTTTATTTTTAGCATCAGCAAGTTAATTATGGATTTAATACTAGAGAAACTGTCGATTTACAGAAAAATTTCTCTATTCCATTACAATGATGCTATCAGTTGAACCTAACCTGCTGTAGGGTTAATTTGCAAGCAAATGATAGCGCTTTGTAAGTAAAACACTTTATATTGCTAAAAAGTCGTTTTATCTTTTCTGAGTTTACTAGAACAATCACTCTATCACCAGATAGTCATAAATCAGGTTGCATTTTTACCAAATGAACCCATCTTTTAGATATCCCATATAAACCATAAAATACTTAAAACATTAACATTACCCTAAATCGTCTGTTTCAGCGGCACGCTAGTGCTCTGTAGATCGCCTCACTTGCCCACCCATCATTCATTCAAATTGGATATCTTTATGACCTCTATTTCTCCAGACTTACACCTTATTGACTTTGCCAGTGCATCGCCAAGCACCTTACAGAACGAAGTTCTGAACGCTATCAATACTGCCAATGCATTTTTGGATGACATGACCAGAACGACAAACAAGGATGATCATTCTGTTGACATGAGCGCCGAACAAGCCTTGGCAGATGTCATGGCGTTTGACCATATGAACTTGGCACTGGATCGTAGCTGGGGTGTTTTGTCGCATTTAAATAGCGTAACGAGCAACGATGAGATTCGTCATGTCCATCATGAACTGCTGCCTAAGCTCTCCGCTTATGGCACGCGAGTGGGACAATATCAGCCGCTTTTTAGTCGGTACCAAGCTGTCGTAAATGATGAGGCATTTTTTGCCGCACTCGAACCTGCGCGGGCACGTGCTATTGAGCTTGCGCTACGAAGCTTTGAGCTGTCGGGCGTGGCATTAGCCAAAACTGAACAAGAAAAATTTGCAGCGATTCAAAGCGAGCTGTCTACCTTATCAGCGACTTTTTCTGATCATATTTTGGATGCCACCCAAGCCTATGCGTTACCGCTGAAAGATGAACAACTGGCAGGTTTGACAGAAAGTGGTCTGGCGCTCTTAGCAGATGCAGGCGCACAATACAAAGCGCGCATGCTTGCCAGCGGCACACTCACGCAAGAAGACATTGATGCATTATCGACTCCTTATTATGTCGCCAGTTTAAATATCCCTGTTTATTTGGCTATCATGACCTATGCAGACGATCGCAATCTGCGTGAGACACTGTACCGAGCCTATGTCACCCGTGCTTCTGAGTTCGATACGCATACCAATGCCAAAGGTGAGTCATTAAACAACGCCAATATCATGAGCAAAATCCTGCAATTGCGTGAGCAAAAAGCCAAGCTATTAGGTTTTACTGCTTATGCAGCCGTATCACTCTCGAAAAAAATGGCAGATAGCGTGGCAGAGGTTGAAACCTTTTTGCGTGATTTAGCAGCGCAAGCAACGCCCACAGCTGAGCAAGATTTGGCGCAACTGAAACAGTATGCGGATGCTTACGGCATCGATGAATTACAACCGTGGGATAGCGCTTATATCGCTGAAAAAGTAAAGCAAAGTAAATTTAACTTGTCGCAAGAAGAAATCCGTCCTTACTTTCCCTTGCCAACAGTCATTAATGGCTTGTTTGCGATTGTAGAGCGTCTATACGATATCAAGGTGAAAGAACAAACCAACGATGATAGAGAGCTATCGCGCTGGCATGACGACGTACGCTTTTATCAATTATTTGATGCTGACGACAACCTGCTCGGTGGTTTTTACTTTGATTTATTTGCCCGTAGTGGTAAACGGGGCGGCGCATGGATGAATGGCTTTCAGTCGCGTTATAGTTATGACGAACAAGCGCATCAGCAACTGCCTGTTTGCTTTATGGTTGGCAACTTTACGCCAGCACTGGATGGCAAACCCAGCTTATTAACCCATGATGAAGTGCTGACCTTGTTCCATGAATTTGGTCACGGTCTGCATCATTTACTGACGCAAGTGACCGTCGGTGATGTCGCTGGTGTCAATGGTGTTGAGTGGGATGCGGTCGAGTTACCGAGTCAATTTATGGAAAACTGGGCGTGGGATGCCGAAGGTATTGCGCTTATCAGCAGTCATGTCGAAACTGGTGAGGCATTGCCTAAAGACAAGCTCGATGCACTATTGGCAGTGAAAAATTTCCAAAGTGGCATGCAAACGCTGCGTCAAATCGAGCTCGCATTGTTTGATTTATTAATTCACGCGCATACGCCAGCACTTGATTACGAAGGTATTTTAGCGACCTTAAACACAGTACGTAGCGACATCGCCATTATGCAGACGCCCGACTATAACCGCTTTGCCAATGGTTTTAGCCATATCTTTGCCGGTGGTTATGCCGCAGGTTATTACTCTTATAAATGGGCAGAGCTGCTCTCGGCAGACGCCTTTAGTAAGTTTGAAGAAGACGGTATTTTTAATCCAGTAACGGGTAAAGCGTTCCGTGACACTATTCTCTCAGTTGGTGGTAGCTTCCCAGCCAAAACCAACTTTGAGAACTTCCGTGGTCGTAGTGCCAGTATCGATGCCCTATTGCGCCACAGTGGTTTTGCTAATACTAAAAAGATCGATGCAGCAAATGCGCAAACGACGCATGAGGTGATTTAAATGCGTTATCAGTCGTCACGTCCCAAGCGGCAATTCTTAGCAGGGGTTCGCTGCCCCAAATGTCAAACGATGGATGCAGTAGTGCAAGTGAATATTGCCACGCCAGCGCCTGATGAATATATAAAATGTACCCAGTGTGGACATACAGAGCATCGCCCTGACCCTGATGCAATCAGTGCAAAAAACCATCTTGAGGATGAACTGATTCGTGACGCGATGATTACTGGCACCAGTGGTACCGTAAAATTCAAACCCTAAAATGCAGTAATGTCACTTATCCAAAAGAAAGCCTATCTATCAATAGATAGGCTTTTTATTTTGAGTTTGTTATAGTATGTCTACTTATATTTCTGACATAAATTGACCCTCGTATGAATCGTAAAAAAATGCGTCCTTTATCCACCAAATCATCAAAAAAGCAGTCTGCGAAATTCCACCAAAAATGGTGGTTAGCTGTTATTTTGGCAGCGATATTGATTGGTTACTTGGTTTGGAGAAGTATCTCCCCTGACACGGAGACTCGTGCTACCGAAAACCCAGCAACGATAACAGAACCAATCACTGCCGAACCATCTGCTTCGGTGCCATTAAATAATGAGACAAATGATGCGGCATTCAATCAAAGCGCGTTAAATGAAAATGCATTAAACGAGGGCACAGATCCTTTGACTGCTTCAAGCACTCAGACACTAGATCCTAAGGCCATCCTAAATGCTCCTTTGCCAGAAACAGACAGCCTAGCTAAAGAAGAAATTGATCGCTTAGAAGATGAGCGTAAGCGCTTGGCCGAACAAGAAAAATTGGCGGCTGAACAATTGGCTATGAATAAAGAATTGACTAATATGAAGGCCGAACAAATTGCCTTACTCGAAAAACAAATTGCACAACTAGAAACGAATAATACTGACGAGACTTCCGTAGAATAAACGTATCATTTTTTATAAAGGGGCTAGTGATGGCAACTCTGCAACTAACACACACCCCTATATTAAATAGTAGCGCACAGCTGCTTATCCTACCAGTTAATACCGCAGGCGTGGTTCTAGATGCTGTGCTGATACGCGCTAAGACTTTATTTCCTGATAATTATCAACGTTATTATCGCGCTTGTCGTGATGGCAGTCTAAACGTGGGCAGTTGTTTATTGCATAAACGCGCGCTTGAACGAGCAGGCCTTGGTATCAGTGGTAATGGCAACCAACCAATTTATATTGCCAATCTTGTTGTCTCAGATCATCCTTATCATCCAGTACGATTACGCGGGCTTAGTAGCGCTTTAATGGATTTGCAACAACAACTTGTCCCACTCATTCGCTATCAAGGTATCCGCAGAGCCGCCCTACTCGCGCGCCCACTTATTTTGCATAATGCGCAAAACAATGCCAACGATACTGCCAATACAACAGCAAAATTGGTTCCTTTAGATTGGTATGTTGACGTCTTACCTTTGTTGACACAGCAGCTACAAGACGTACCCAAGCTTCATATCGATATTCACCTTCCTAAAGACATCAATATATAGTCGATACTAAATAAAATAGATACACGACATTATAATGTGAGACTGGGATAAATTTGTAGCATCGAGCTACGTAGGCACAGCAAGCAAGCAAAATTTATCCCAGTTTCGCTGACTCTGTTTTATATTGACCTAACTATATAAACCAAGCGCTTATTTCGACTTTTTTTAGTGCATAAAAAAACCGCCTTGAGCACTCATAATGAGCGTCTCAAAGCGGTTTTTTCATATCTAGACCAAACTAATAGATAAAAATTAGTTTTGCTCGATACCTTTCATAGTCAACTTAATGCGACCACGGTTGTCGACGTCTTGAACGAATACTTTCACGATCTGACCTTCTTTTAGATAGTCTGATACATTTTCTACGCGCTCTTCTGCGATTTGTGAAATATGTACTAGGCCATCAGTGTTCGGTAAAACGTTAACAAAAGCGCCGAAGTCTACGATACGAGCGACGGTACCTTCATAAGTTTTGCCGACTTCAACTTCCGCCGTTAATGCTTCGATTCTGCCAATAGCCGCTTTAGTCGCCGCTTTGTTTTCACCAAAGATACGAATCGTGCCACCATCATCGATATCGATAACCGCACCAGTTTCTTCTGTTAGCTGGCGAATCATTGCACCGCCTTTACCGATTACGTCACGGATTTTGTCCGGATTGATTTCGATAACGGCATAGTTAGGAGCATGGGCATTAATTTCAGTACGGCTTGATGGCAATACTTTGTTCATCGCATCTAAGATATGGATACGGCCAGCATGGGCTTGCTTAAGCGCTTGCTCCATGATATCAGGCGTAATGCCTTCGATTTTGATGTCCATCTGCAGCGCAGTAATACCGTCTTTAGAACCAGCAACTTTAAAGTCCATATCGCCAAGATGATCTTCATCACCCAAGATATCTGACAATACCGCAAAACGCTCGCCTTCTTTAACCAGACCCATCGCGATACCAGCAACTGGTGCTTTTAATGGTACACCAGCATCCATCAATGCCAAGCTTGCACCACAAACAGACGCCATAGAAGATGAACCATTTGATTCAGTAATCTCTGATACCACACGGATGACATACGGGAAGCGTTCGCTATCCGGTAGCATCGCTTGTACACCGCGGCGTGCTAGACGACCATGGCCGATTTCACGACGTTTTGGAATACCTTCACGACCTGTTTCGCCAACTGAGAAATGCGGGAAGTTATAATGCAGCATGAAATGGTCACGGATAGTGCCACCTAGTGAGTCAATCATGTTGACGTCGCGGCTGTTACCAAGCGTGGTCGTAACCAATGCTTGCGTCTCACCGCGTGTGAACAATGCTGAACCATGCGTATATGGCAATACACCAACTTGTACATCAAGGGCACGAACGGTCTCAAGATCACGTCCATCAATACGCGGCTTACCTGACAAGATATTGTCACGAACGGTACGATATTTAAGGTCGTTATAGATTTCTTTAAGCTCAGATACGGTATCAGCATAATTTTCTGCCTCTGCATCACCAGCAAGCGCATCGATAATTGATTGCTTAATCTCGTCAAGCTTAGTGTAGCGTTCTTGCTTATTGGTAGTAGTATAAGCATCAGCCACTTGCGCACCGAACTGCTCTTTCATGCTGCTGGTAAGCGCTTGATCACGCTCAGGGGCATTATACTGCTGCTTAGCGGTACCGATTTCTGCTGCCATCGAAGCAATGTTATCAATAACGATTTGCTGTTGCTGATGACCATATAGTACGGCACCTAGCATTTGATCTTCTGATAGCTCTGCCGCTTCAGATTCAACCATTAGTACGGCAGACTTAGTACCAGCCACAACCAAGTCAAGGTCACTCTCTTTAAGCTGCTCAATCGTTGGGTTCAGGACGTACTCGCCATTGAGGAAGCCAACACGGGCAGCTGCGACTGGACCATTGAATGGCGCATCAGAGATAGCCAATGCTGCTGAGGCACCAATGAGTGCCGCGATATCTGCAGACTGAGTCTTGTCTGATGACACAACTGTCGCAGTAATTTGGATTTCATTAACATAGCCTTCAGGAAACAGCGGACGAATCGGACGGTCAATCAAGCGTGAGGTCAAAGTTTCAAACTCACTCGCACGGCCTTCACGTTTGCCATAGGCACCTGGAATTTTACCAGCAGCGTACATTTTTTCTTGATAGTTTACGGTTAGCGGAAAAAAATTTTGGCCTTCTTTGGCGTCTGATTTTACAACAGCCGCTACTAGCACCGTTACACCGCCCATATGTACTAAAATAGAATTGGCTTGACGAGCGATACGGCCTGTTTCGATAACAACCTGCTGATTGCCATATTGAAATTCACGCTTGATGGTATTAAACATTGTCATATAATATTCCTAATGTTGACTGACAAAAGTAATATCAGCATCAAAAAAAGCTGATATCTGTCATTAAAATTCTTTGTATATAATCGCGAATCGATACGCTTTCTGCTAAAAATCATGTCAATTACGATCAATCTTATGATTTATCTTTTTCTCTGTAGCTTTTTCTCTATAAAAAGTATCTTACTATCTATTGTATGTACTTAATCGCTCAATATCGGCTTTACTATACATCTATCAGATGGGGAAAGTCATAAATATACGGTGTCTCTGACGTCTAAAAATAGTGGTATTTATCACTACCACTTCATAGTTAATCATTATCTAAACAATGACCTTGCTGTAAAAATCACGAGATATTATTTTACAGTGATTTGCAAGCGTTGACCAATGAATTACCAATCACTGCTATATCAACCCCTAGCATTTGGTTTTAGGGAAATCAGCGTCAATATTAATAAGCATAAAAAAACGGCGTGAAACTATTCCACACCGTTTTTAGAAGAAATCTATTTTCTCAATATCAGCAAGCAAGTTCCAAGTGGTCTAGCAAAAACTCCGAGATAATGCCATATGATGGCATTTTTTGTTTCAACAACCACTCGCACTATTGCCGCTAAATTAACGACGTAGACCTAACTGGCTAATAAGAGTGGTATAACGACCAAGGTCTTTACCTTTTAGGTAATCAAGCAATTTACGACGGGTGTTAACCATACGGATAAGACCGCGACGGCTATGATGATCCGCTTTGTGCGCTTTAAAATGGTTCTGCAAATCATTGATACGAGCACTCAATAGAGCCACTTGAACTTCTGGAGAACCAGTGTCGTTCTCGCCGCGCTGGTATTGAGAAATGATTTGTTCACGATCGGTATTAGTTAGCATAAATATCTCCGGCAATGCTAAAAGCTCTAAGGGATACCCAAATGAGTAGCCTTAAAAACAGTAGAATAATAAATAGAGTAACTTAGACGTCATTCAGGACAACCCTGCATTACTAGAGTTGACCTAGTGTACGCCAAGCTTAATCAGTTGTTGTAACAATCATTTAAAAAACAATTACTTAAAAATAGGACAGAGACACGCGAAATATCTATTAACTCATCTGATTGATGCCATGAAATTAACTAAAACGCTTAATCTAAAATCCAATTTAAAGGTGACGGCATTATAACAAAAAACTGCTGAACTAGCAGCAGTTTTTCGTAATAGTTTTATAGATGTCATCAGCGCTTATCAAAGATTTTAATTTCAATGCCACACATAATGATTTATTTTTTGACATTATCTTCATTGGCATTACCACCAAGCGCATCGTCAGCAAGAGGGGCTGTCGTTGCTTCAGCCAGACTATCAGGAGTGGCATCCTCACTAGGATTGATATCTTCTACAAGTGTCTCGATCTTTTGTTCTTGTTCGTCTTTATTGTTCGATACATTGCTCATAGTAATTCCTATTTTTATTTAATTCTCATATTGGTTACTACTATTTATATAACCAATATAAATGTGTGGCCTTGATAGAAAACCACACTAATAAAGAGTTAAAACTACTCTTTCACAAAATACGTTACTTATCTTTTTTTGCATTTTCTAGATTATCAGCAAGGCGATCTGCTGCTGCATCAGAATCTTCTGTGTGATTGTTTTCAGTTTGACTCTTCAGTGCAGCTTTTGCTGACTCAGAACGCTGTTGTTCAATTTTGGTATCGTTTGGATTAGAGTTTGCCATGATATTGTCCTTAGTTTTAGTTATAAATAAATTGCGTTGATATGCTAATTTATTGGTTGAAAAATATTAAAAATTTACGATAAAGCTTTGTCGATAGCTTCAACGAAGTTTTTGATATCGTCTGGATTACGTGAAGTAATTAAATTACCATCAACTTGTACAGTCTTATCCACAAAATTTGCCCCAGCGTTTTCTAAATCAGTTTGGAGAGAGTTATAGGCAGTCAATGTTTTGTCTTTGGCAATTCCCGTATTGATAAGTATCCAAGGCGCATGGCATATCGCAGCCAGTGGTTTGCCTGCTTCGTAAATAGCCTTAACAATATTATGTGCCTGCTCATTACCGCGAATTGTATCAGCATTGACAGTGCCACCCGGTAATACTAACGCGTCATAACTATTAACATTGGCCTCTGTTGCAAAGATATCAGCAGTAAAGGTATCGCCTTTATCTACATCTTGCTTCATTGCCTGAACTTCTTTTTCTTTATTGGTAGTGATGAGAATAGTCTTATAACCTTTCTCTTTTAACTGGTTATTAACGTCTTCATATTCTGCTTGTTCAAAGTTATTGTGTAATAAAAAAGCGATCGTTTTCATAATATATCTTCTTCTATTAATGAATTATTAGTAAATGGGTTAATTCTTCTGATTATTTTTTATTTATAATTATTATGTATAGAAAATATTACTTCTTTTAGTTATATTCATATTTGACAATCATTATATTTATTTTTTTGTCTAATAATTTTTATAGTTTTTATTATTTAATATTTCTTATTATTCTATTTATTCTTACTCTTTTATATTATTTT
>NZ_CAJHBU010000017.1 GCF_904846715.1 Psychrobacter vallis | reverse complement strand
GCAACCTCCGCACGCAAGTATTCATTCTCGCGCTTTAATTCTGCTAGGGTCTTTTCATTATCTGGTTTGTTTGTGATCATGGGCTTGCTCATGGCGCCTCTACCTTTATGTTTGGGAATGAGTCCAGACATACCATGAAGTCTATACGCTTTGTGCCAGTGGCTGATGAGCGCAGGTGAGCTGATGTTAAATTTGAGTGCCGTCTCAGACTGACTTAATCCTTGCGCTAACATGGCTATAATCACTTGGTATTTAAACTCGCTACTATAGTTAGCTTTGCTTGTCTTCGGCTTGATGGCATCTATACCACCGCTTTGGTATTGGTAAATCCACTTAGATACTATCTTTTTATCAAGTTTAAACTTCTTTGCTGTCGCGACGCCAGTATGTCCTCGCCTGTAGTATGCGATGATCTTGAGTTTAAAGTCTATGTTGTAACGCATAAAAATACCCCATAAGTTGTGTCCAACTTATGGGGGTCAGTTCATTTGGGTGGTTTTTTATTGACTAAAAATAAGCTTAAAGACTGTCGTTATAAGTACATGATTGTGGCAAATAAACAGCCTCTATATTACTACCGCAGCTCCATGATCCTGCACTAGCACGCAGCCACTCAATCTTTTTACCTGCCAATTTTGGGTGCACTTGTGTCGATATTGTCGCGGTGATACTAGTTGTCAATGTTAACGGGTTACTCATCTGTGCCACGCCCATATTATTAGGCAAAACTACCCCTACTTGTGAACCACCCACTATAAGGTTGGAAGCTGATGCGCGTGGATCACACTCATCAGTTCCTAATCCAATCACTGGCCTACCCGTCTGCAAACACTCTTCTACTGATAATCTCAGCTGCCCTAACTCATTTATCACTCTCGTAGCTTGTGTTTTGCCAATGTAAATCTGATACTGAGGTATCGCAAACGCTGCTAAAACTCCCATAATAGTGATAACCACCATTATCTCAATAAGAGTAAAGCCCGATTGCCGCATCAAGTGACGATTTTGGTTCGCTTTGAGAGAGGACATAGTTGTGATTTCAAATTATTAATATAAAGCTAATGGTGCACAGACTATGCCATCATAACTGTAAATACCATCAAAAAAACCAACCATGACAGATGGCTTTTTTAATGAGATGAATGGTTGGGTAGCTTATTATTCAGTCACTTATCTGCTTATATAACATCATTTTTACTTTGTTGCTGCCATCTACTCCCTCATTTGAGGTGCCATTGCTCAATAACCCCACGACGCTACCGTTGTCACTTATCGCGACCAATGAAGACAATCCCAATAAATTACCATCTCTATAATAGACCATTGGCAATGTTGAATTTGCCTGATAAGGTATCATGGCATATCCATAGCACTCTGCTATTTTGGTAAAATCGCACTGTGCTTTTTTGTCTATAGATAATACGTTTGGTGATGACTTGGTAACCATTTTATGGGCTTGCTGAGCAAGCTCAACAGCATTCCCAGATAAACCTGCTGCCGAAGCTAAACCTTCATAATCAAATGCTGTATAAATATTAGCAACGCCAGTAATGCCAGTTTCAACATAGTTATAGAATACCTCATCAGCCATTGCCGCATTCGATACAAAGCGTAAATCAGTATCTGCAAAATCGTATTGTTGCGCAATGATATCGGTATAGGGTTTATCCCCATTCAGTCGACTAATCACTTCTCCCAATAAGCAATATCCTAGATTAGAATAACTGGTTTTGCTATCAGGAGTAAAACCAAGGGTAATGTTATTAAGCGCCTGTAAATGATTGGGGCAAATATCCTTGCCAATGCCAAACATATCGTTACCAAACACACTATAACGGTCAAATCCTGCACGATGCGATAGTAATTGGCGAATGGTAATATCGCTAATACGTGCATCTTTTGGATTATTAATATCAGTTATGACATCAGCCAGCTTGGTATCTAGTGATAGTTTACCATCTCTAACTAACGATAGAATGGCATCTGCTGTCCATAACTTAGTCACACTGGCATAGCGAAAGCGCGTATCCTCAGTCACAGTGTCCGATATCAATGGATACTGTCCGACATAGCCATTCTCACAGTGATGAAGCTGACCTTGCGGATCAATATAAGCAATTTGATTGGCAGGGGCATTATTATTGCGAGTCTGATATTTTAAAATATCTGCTAGCCATGCTGGACTATTATCACTACAACTTATTTGGTGAACAGATAACTCAGCGCGTATTGGATAAGTTTTTAACCAAAGTAAGCTACGTGCTTGCGGGTTAGCATAGTAATAGCCACTTACTACCACCACAAATAGTAAAGTAACAATCAATAAAAAATCATATTTATTTAAATTTTGAAACATGGTTGATATTCTTTAAATAAAGATAACAATATATAAAAATTAGAATAAAAAAAAGAGACTATCAAAGTCTCTTTTTTATTCTAACATTAGCTCAACTAATCTTTTGAATTACAAACAATTATGAAGTAGTAGTAGCAGCAGGGCAACCATTTGATTCATATTTAGGTTCGACTGTAGTAGTACATGTCCAAGTACCTTCTCCACTACGTGCCCAAGTTACAGTCTCACCAGCGATAGCACCAGAAGCACTTTGACCAAATTCAGCTACGATAGAGGCTTCGTTGGTAGCCGCATCCATACTAACCGTTGGCATACCAGTATCAGGTGTGTTTGTTACAGCGGTGCCTTGTAGATTAGAAGCAGTCACACCTAATGAACATTCAGTAGAGTTAGCAGGATCACCAGTGTTAATGATGCTAGCTGTACGACCACTATTATAACAATCTTCTACCGCTGTCTTTAGGTTACCAGCCTCGCCTACTACACGGCTGACTTGTGATTTAGCAATGTAAGTCTGATATTGGGGAATAGCAATTGCCGCTAGAATACCGATAATAGCAACAACGATCATGAGTTCGATTAAGGTAAAACCTTTTTGAGCATTCATAGACTGATCCTTTAGATAATATGACAGTAGCGTAAGTAGCTGACTGACAGTGATAAATGTGTTTTTTCTCTTAACCTAAATGCTGCATATAATGTGCCAACACTAAAATCAATGTCATTTAACTTAAGAATCCTTCAATCAATACTAAAATCTGTCATTAAAAGTCTACTCCCACCTTTTTTTGTTATCAAAAGCAGTCAATGTTACACTTAAGCTACTAAAATTTGTCAGTTTGGTTTTTTTGATGACATAAAGTAATTGCTTATGACAATTTTTGTCAATATCTTTTATTTAAACTCTTTCTATCAGTTATTCCACTCATCACCACTACCGCAAACGCTGGCACGACACTTAACGCCTTGATAATTTAGGGTGAGGTTGCCGTCGCCATTCATTTGACTGCCCGATTGTGGCGTGGCAGTAATTGTCCATTTAGCAACGAGTGGATCAGTAATCGTAATGTCATAGAGTGCTTGCCCTTGAGGAGGATATGCTTTAGCAAAGTCAGTTTTCACTGTTGCACTGATATTACTATAACTGCCTTGTGCCAATTTTCGGCTTTCAATTTGACTGGCAATGTTTTGCATCTCACTCATCATATCGGTACGTTTGGTCTTGATGACGTACTGTTGATAACTGGGATAAGCAATTGCGGCAAGCACACCGATGATGGCGACAACAATCATCACTTCTATTAAAGTAAACCCTTCCTGCTTCGTGTGTAATGCTTTCGATCTTTTGGTAAAGACTGTCATTACCAGTTCTCCTTTCCAATACCACAATCAGTAGAAGCGATAGTAACCGTTCGGTCTTTGCTCTTGCACTGTACGCCTGTACTGCTGGTCATCAAGATAGAGGCGTTTGATCCTTCAAGGGAAGCATTTGGCTGTGCCAATATACGCCACGAATTACCTGCTGTAGAATAGCCCGTCCCTGCTGGTGCTAAGGTATTGCCTGTATTGCCATCTACTAACGTAATCAGATAACTAAAATTGGTATTATTACTGCCTTTTGGGACGTAAATGGTCTTGTTGTCTGCCGCATCATAAGCATAAGTGGCAGTCCCGTCAGATGCCAGCTTTTTAGGCCTAAAGCCTTTATAAGTCAACGCACTAGCACGCCAGCGATTGAGTTCTATCTCTAGTTGCTGCATGCTTGCCTGCGCTTGTGACTCAGCATTACGTACCACAAACTGACGATAAGATGGCACTGCAATAGCTGCCAAAATTGCCACTATCATAATGACCACCATCAATTCAATGAGTGTGAAACCTGACTGTTGCTTAAAACTCTGTATTCTCATATGGCTATCCCATCAGTCTGCTTCGTACCACGTTTTTGGCTGTAGCGTAAAACGGTCATTGTGTACCAAACTAGGGGCAGAACCACTACCAAGGATTTGATCAGCAGCTGTCAGATTTTGTGACACACCTTTCGAATCTTGTTTACTAGGATCATAGATACCTTTGTCACCATCAGTGCCAAAGTACACTCGATCATTCTGCAGTTCTGACAAGGTTCGTGTACCAATGAGCACGCGTAGATTGGAAAGACTGGAGCTAGCTGGTCCAAGCGTCAGCTCTTGAATACCTTTACCTGCTCTAACAAAACCAGCTGTACCATTCTTGGATTCGCCAGTACCTACATCATCCAAACAGATACCGTAAGGTAGACAGTACAGTTGTCGCTCTGACCCGCCAGTGATTCTGGCAGAACAAGAGTCAACAGCGCCATAGTTCATGTCTGGATTGTAGGCAGTGGTGTATAAAAAGCTATCAATAACCTCAGATTTGCCAATACCTTTGGTATATCTGACATTACCATAACCGTCAAACCGTGTAAGAGGATAATACCATCCTTGTTTTGTGCCTGCTTTCATCGTATCGATGACAGTATTTTTTTGGGCTCTCGTATATCCTGCATTCGTCAAAGTGCCGATAGCGGATGGTAATTCAGCCAGATTACTGCTTGCTGTATTATTCGCTGTTAAATTTACTATTCTCTGACCATTAATATTGGTTGAATCGGTGAAGTTGGGGGCGTAAAACACATTGTCAGGTCTGGTTACATCGCTGTCAATAATGCCATAGAGTCTATCTGCTTTACTGAGATCGCGTACCTTTGACAAAGGCGAGCTACGATCGCCTGAAATCACATTGACCATCGCAAACAAAGTATTGGTTATTGTATTACGATAAAAACTCACTACAGGGCGCTCATAAAAACGATGATTATACTTGGTATCAGCGCCAGTATAGGCACCTTGGAGAACTCGAGTCACTCTGGTATTGGTAAAGGAAGTTTGAGGCGATGATGGTGTTGCTGTCGCTGAAGGCATAACGAAGCCTGCATTGGTAAAATCTGCACGGAACAACTGACCGCCCAAGTCTGCAAAATAGATGTGATCCATAAAGCCATCGTTATCACGATCTAGCGTAGTAACACCCGCAACGATACTGTTGGTCATCGTAGGGACTGTCCTTGATGCACCAGAAGCACCAGATGCTGACCAGATTAGACTGCCATCCTGAGCATTGATAATATACACCGCGTTGCCTCTGGTTGACGATATATTTGAACAAGCGCCAAGTGCCGTGTCTGTCACCCCAACTTGAAAACCTTCATTTTCATAACACATATCATAGCCACCACCGAATATCAATACATCGGTCCCAGTATCAGTTGACCTGGTTTTTATTTTGGCTTTAGTAGGCTGTGACCAAATTTGTCCCATACGTGCAAATCCAGTAGTCGCCGGCGTAATAGTAAACATCATGTTAGGGTTGTCAGGATCATTGAGGTTGAGACCATAAAAAGCCTCACCACCCATACGTAGACCACCATAAGCATAAATACCTTGGTTACCTGATGTATCGATATTTACTCGCCTATTAGCAAAATCATACCTATAGTCAGCGCTGACCAACCAAGGTGCGTCAATACCAAATTCTGGCGACCCTATTTCGGGTTTGGTTGCCTCTTTAACGAGTGCCTCTGACTGACTACTATTTCTAAGCATTTCTCTAGGAATAATAACGAATCTTTCTCTGCCGCCATTATTAGCACCAGAATCAGAAGCATTGACCAGATGTAGTCCACCCTCTGTCGAGCCAAATAACACATAATCATCACGCGCTGCAGTGACTCGGCCATCATCATCTAACGTAGCCGAATACGATACCGAGGCAGGGGTAGAGTGTATCGTAGCACCGAGCACTTTAATAGGTTGAGTGGCGTTGGCACTGGTAAGCGTCATATCTTTGACACTTACCGTTGATGCTGGCAAGTTTTCAAACCCTAAAAAATTCAATAGCTTTCTTAGGGTTGCTTGATTATATGTGGCCGTATCATTAAAAGAAGTATCAGTTAATGCCTGGTTGTTTACCAATACTTTACCTGCACCACTCACGCTCACTCTTCTTAAAACAGGAGATTGATCCGTTTTACTTCTCCAATCTTCTACAAACAAGACTCTAGTTGAATTAACGCCAGTGCCAGTGTCAGGCGTATTTAATTGCGAGTAGAACCCACCAGACTCTACCTTATCATTAGCTCCGGGATAGTTTTGATCTGACCAAAAGTCTTGTGCAGCTGGATTTAGCTCGCCTGCTACGTTTCTAAAGAGCCTTGTATTATTTCTACCAAAGAGAGTCCTGTCATTGAGGCGATACTTTTTCATATTACCCTCCCAAATCACTGAATTTTCAGCGACTTTAGGTTGTAATGTTGGATAATAAGCGACAGCAAGCTGACTGTCAGCACGATAAGGATCATCTGGAATGATGATAGTACCTGAAGGCGTAGACGGTAACGTTTGATTCAAATCACTAACAAAGGTGATGATACTATTGACGATGTCTTCCGTGGACTGCGCTGAATAGAAGCCGCCTTCACCGAAGCCGCCTACCCCTGGCAATTCCGTTGTTGCTTTTTCACCCCAATTACAGGCATTTCTAGCATCAATATTCGAGATATTTGCACAGTTATAAAAATCACGATTGGCCGTAACACCGGTTTTTGGATTAGTATAAGGTAGGTTACGAATGATTCGATTCCCTACAGGCTTATCAGCATCTATCGTTCTATTGACGTCAAATATTGAACCAAAACCAACCACAGCGGTATAGACTTCTTTGTCTGTTCCTAATGGATTAATTGTCGGATCACGTAGGGCTTTAGCAAAAGCGCCTACTTCTGGCATACCACTACTAGCTTGACTCCCATTCGGTAAGGTTGTAGATGGTACGCTGAATGATGAAGAACCTAAAGCCGATCTCATTAAGGGTAAAGGAGTAGGAGAGCTGTTTGGCTCACCATCGGTCAAGAAATAGATCCCCCGACCGTCGCAGCTAGAAGCTGATGACAAAGGGCTAACATAATTGCTACCAGATTTTGCATTTGATATAGAATTGGCAAAACCACTAAAGCCCCACGCTTCTGCACTTTGGGTTAAATCTCTTACTAGACAGTTGTTATTAGTGTATATGCCACATCTTCTAGTCGTATAGCCACTTGAAGACATCGTTATAGTAGTGCTCGTAAGCCCGCTACATCTAGATATATCGGTAGTCTCATTCCAAGAATTACACACGCGATATGAGTTGGTTCCCACGTTTACAAATGATTCTCTTGGACGTGTAATAGAAGTAGAGGTATTCTTGCCTAACATATAGGCACCGACTTCTGCATAAGCATTGGCTGTCGGTGTGCCATTCTCGCCTGTTAATGCCGCGACCGCTCGTCTAATATCAGCGCGCTGTGTCGGATCAACTAACTTAGCGGGTACAACGATCTTACCACTAGTACCATCAGCCCCTATATAGGTATTACTATTATTGCTTTGTGTTGAAAATTGCCCAATACCAATGGCGACTTTTTTGGGGTCTAGTTTAGGATTGTCCATTAGCGAAAAAATGGCGTCTTTTAGTCTTGTCAGGCGATCATAAGATTTAGCGTTTTCTGTAAAATAATAAGTATTACCGCTATTCGTCCCAGCTTGCAATCCAGTGGTTGTTGGTCTTGCTATCTCAGTAGCACACTCTGTCGTTCCGAAATTAAAACTTCCTGAACCATCACTCGCGCCGCAGCGATACCATCGATTATCGGTTAGCCGATAAAAAAACTTTCTTGTTTCACAATATCTTCTATCGTAACTAGGTGTCGTTAAAGATTTCTCAGTACCTACTCCATTAGAAGAAACACCTGAAGGTAAGTCGCAAGCCCCTGTCGTAACATTGGCTGCCATACTGCCAGACGTATCTAACATCATGGTGATCGTCGTCTTACCACCTTCAGCTGCTTTATAAATTTCTAAATCACCGATTCTTTTACCAGCCACATCGGCCTGTGCCATGGTTGTGGCTATTACTGATGCCATGATGACAACTAAATGTTTTAGTGGGACGCCAACTTTATGAGTGGTTGGTAATACATTGTCAAAACGTCTCATGACATCTGTCCTTATATGAGATAAAAATAATCAGCAAGCTTTTAAGGTGTTGATGGTGAAAACATGCATTGTGGATTTATCGGACCTTTACCAAAAGGAATACAGATAGTGGTAGAAGAAACGTTTTCAACTTCCGCTTGCTCATATAGCATTTTACTGGGTGTACTTGCTTGCAATAGACACTCACTCAATGATTGGTTGCCTGTTAACACATTCGATTTTATGCTGGTTTGTTCAAAGCATTTGGTACTACCTACTTTAGGTTCATTGTAAGCAGGCAGAGCAGAGGTTGCTCGAACGTCAAACTTATATTTTTTACTGGTTCTATCTTCAATCTCTTTACCAATAACCATATGTCCGAATCTTTCTGCATTAGGATCAGGCGGCGTAAGGCTGACACTCATTTGCGTCATGACAGTCTGTCTAGCGCTTGTATAGCCATTTGCATTGGTATAATCGCAAATGCCATTATTTAGACTATCAATATAACCACCTGAAACATCTTTTACTGTTGCATTTGCTTTCACGTACGTTTGGGTACGCGGATTAAAGCAGTAGATAAATTCGTTAGTTGCACTCTTTTCATCTAATAAAAAATGACCAAACACACCTGAGAAGCTGGTTGCATCTTCATACTCTTTAGATGACGGATTTCCATTAATCATCATCTCTAACCTTTGATTGGCACTGTCTGAGGATTGTAATAAGACAGTATTAATCTGATCACTAGTAGCAATCTTTAGATCTGTGTTACTTTGTCTAACCGCTATGGCGCCTGCCAACATAATGAGCACTAAAAATAGTAAGACCACTATCAGAGTTGCACCTTGCTCAGTGCTTCGATATGCCTGATTGATACTAACAATTTTTTTTGCTTGGCTTGATAGATATCGGTAGTGAATCATCTGTAGTCTCCTTACTTAAGGTGATAAGCTAGTACTCACGCTTACCACACGGGCATTACGCAGTAATGTGGTAGTCTCATAACTCGTACGCACCTGTTTGCTGCGACTGGTATCCGTTTTTAATACGTTGCTCTGACCTAGTAGAGTGAATGAGGTTTGATCCTCACTACCGATAACAGGCGTTGACCCATGGACAATTAATCCCATCTTCACAGCCGTGATAGCTGGTCTATCAGCAGTGATAGCAAGATAAGCACTACTTGGTAAATACATGGTTCTTCCTACACTAGCACCTCTAGTATACTGTACGCCCAATAGCACTTTAAACTGATCCGCATTGACTATCAGCTCTTGACCTGCCTGCCCAAATTGACGTGAATCCGTTGCTGGCATTGTATTGTCTATTCCACCCGCTCTATTGACACGTCCGGCGTCACAGGCCAATACTAGACTTTTTATCGCACCAGCACCTGTATCGCCTGTTACTTGACGTAAAAAATAACGCTCAATAATAATATCGTTGACAGCGGCCTCTGCTCCTTCGCAATCTCTTATTGGAGCGCCTGTAATATTGGTATATTGGATAGTCAGCTGATCGCTATTGGTATTGGTGTTTGATATACCTGACCATCCATTAGAGCCAACCGAGGTATCTCCTGCTCGTCTTGTCAGATAGCCTGTATTTGGGTAAGGAGTAGGTGTCACTGGAACGCCAATATTAGGACCTGTTAACACAATGCCTCCGTTGACTGTGGTGCTATCAATTTGCGTGCTAGGATTACCAAGATTTGCTAAGCGTACTTTTCTTTCTAGCTGCTGCAAACCAAAGACACTGGCATCCTGCAACTCACTACCACTGGCTTGAATACTACTGGTCTTTACGTTAATTAAGTAGACTTGGATAACAGCAGCAGACACGATCAAACCAAGCACCAAAGAAATCATGAGTTCTATGAGTGTAAAACCTGCTTGGTAGTTAGCACTACATCTATACGGGTTATTAGATGACATCAGTACGCCTCCATAATAAAGCACTCTGCGCCATTTTTATAAGTACCATCTGCATTGGCACAAGCATTTGGTGCCGTATCGTCTAATTGAACTGTTGTGTTACCCCAACTTGCAACAAAACACTGACGTCGATCCGATGTACCTGGACAGCCATTAGGTATCATGCCCATATTAATATCATTAGCAGCGCCATACGACTTTATCAGTAGCCCATCACGTGTCGCCAACTGGTTGATTGTACAGCTTGCTGCTGCCGCAGGGGCTGCATTTGTATTCTGCACACAGCTGTCTTTTGTAATGGCATTGCCATCGATAGTGACAGAGCTTGAATCTCCATTTAGCGCTGTTCTAAAAGCATTACTGCCTGTAGGGTTGGCGCGTATCGCCTCCGCCCCTCCTCTCATAATAGTCAAAGAACGAGTGCGCATTAAGCTCTCGTCTGTCGCTTTTATGGCGGTCATTTGCATAGCACTAAACCCTAGTACTGCAACCGCAAGCAATAGTAATGCAACCATTACTTCTATGAGACCTACACCTTCCTGTGTGGTTTTAAGCTTCATCAACAGCTCCCCGCATTTGTCGTATCAACATTGCCAATACGACTAAGACTCACTTGTCTAGGTGTCTCGTTATTAGAACCACTATCGCAGATGGCATAGAGTACTGTTGCACCATTAGCTATTGTTTTATCAGGTCGAAAGACAATACTATTGACACCAGATGGGGAAATGGTTTGGGTAACACCGCTTTTATTATTGATATTGTAACTAGCTATATTGTTACTATTGGCTCGTAGCGTTAATGTCTTAGGTGTCGTAGTGGCATTATATATAACTTCGACATTTTGACGACGAATGATGCTCTCTACCTTGGCTTCTTTTAGCGCATTAGCAAGCATTGCAGCTGTCGACTTCACGCGCTGATTGGCCAATTGTGTACTAATATTGGGCGCGGCAATACTGACAATAATGGCAAGTACAGCAATCGTTACCATCAGCTCTATCAGGGTAAATCCTGCGCTGGTCATGCGTAACTTGAGTGGTAAATTATTTACAGATGCGTTCACATCAGATCCCTATTGATAACTGCCATTGTCTGTCTAGTATTGATTTAAAAATCATAATGAATATCTTGTATTTTCAGATCATTGAACCGCATTTTTACCTATATGTCTTGAATACCATGCAATTTTTGTTCCATGCTATTTATCAACCTCTTCATGCGAAAATAACAGCTACATCAAAATAATACTCACTCTCTAGAACCATGTATTTCTACTGATTTTTTATCATTTGGTAAACTATTTTTTAGGCGCTAATAAATTGATATATGTCATTTTAACAATATAGCGTTAAGGTAACACGTTAGCAACATAATAATGATTGCTAACCGACAAAGCTAGATATTATGACTGGCTACCATGCGCCAATGCATAGGCAGACAACAGATATTGATGCGAGACATGATGGTCAGTCGTGAGCGAGCCAGTAGATTCGCCATATAGAGCACGCGACAACGCTTGTAAACTCGCGCCTGTCGTTGCAACGTCGTCGAATAGTAGCAAGCGCTTGACGGGTGGTTTTTCGACCAACGCAAACGCATTATCTAAATTACGTAAACGTTCGGCACGGGTCAGTCCTTGCTGGCTGAGGGTGTTATCAATACGTTTTACGCCATGCCAAAGTGGAATCTGCCAATGCTTAGATAGCTGCACGGCTAAAATACTGACAGGATCGAATCCGCGTTTGACCAATCGTTGCTCGGTGGTCGGCATAGCGATAATGACACTGTTATCAGAGTGGCAGCCATGAGGACGTGGTAATTGGCGTAAGACATGTAGCAACAATGGCAGCTTAGTCATATCTTCATGGTGTTTAAACGCGCGAGTGGCTTGACGTATTGGATAGTCGTAATAGGTAGCGGCCTGAATAGACAGAGCCGTGCCAGCAGCAATATCGACCTCAAAGGCTTCTGGAAGCCATGCAATACTATGGTGGCAGTGCGCACAGAGCAGCCCGCTATTTAGACGTTGAGCGATTTTTTGGCGAATATTAAGGAATCGTAAATGGTGAGCTGGCAAAATCTGAGAGTGAGACATGCTACGAAAGACACGGCACAGCTGGCAGCGTATATCGACATACTCTGCCAGCCACAATCCGGTTTGATAAGGAGCTAAACGGCGCATCATATATTTGACGTGTTAAGACGATTAAAAGCCCTTAAAATCATTTAAGACAATACCGAAGCCGATAGATGTGTTTTCGTGGTTATAATCAATGATTGATTCGCCATAACCTTGGAACAACTGCACATAACCATTAACGTTTTCTGTCAAAGGATACACATAATCAATTTGCGCCGCGCCTTTATTGGTACCGGGATTATAACGCAACGTGCCGCTCAGGCTTTTTTGATTTGGCAGGTCATACAAGAATTTGACGTCACCATATCCCATATAATCTTCGATATCTGGGTTGTCCTCACTGTCACTACTTTCGTTATTGACTCGAGCCCACAGACGCGGTATCACTGATAGCTTGCCCCACTCCGCACCTGCCATCAGATAGGCACGGTTCCATGAACGTGATAATGGATCACTTTGTCCGTTAGAATGATGAATCGCCCCTGCACCCAACATACGCAAGCGACCACCAAAGGGTAGGTCTGCCGACACAGGCTGCGTCAAAAATATTTCGGGCTGGTAGTCGGTCGCACGGAATGGACGTGATTTATCTTCGTTATACACCTGCCAATGCGACTCTTGCGTATAACCAAACCACAAATCGGCACTGGTATCAAACAAATCTTCTGCCACTTTAGTCTTTAACGACAGCTGAAATTTCAGCTCAGTATTACGTATGTCATTAGAATCAAAAGACTCCGTTTCTTGTGACGGTGAACTGGGATCTAAATTGGGATCAAAAGTATAAAACAATGGCAATATATAGGTCGGGCGATAAGGTCTTACCGTCCAAGTCCCGCGCTCACTGTTTTTATCAAGATCATAGGCCAAACTAAGCGGTGTATATTTTTCAATATCCGCCTGAGTAACACCGATATCTTCTAATACCTGCGCTTCTCTTTGGGTCAGCCCAATCGTGTCTAAACGTTCAGTATCTGCTGGTTGACTTGCAGCCGAGCCCGTCGCGGTATCATCAGCACTGACAATAGTGCTACTCTCATCTACAAAAACCACTTGAGGATTGCCCGTTATGGTCGTTCTAAATGTTTTTGCCAAATCTACCGACTGCTTGGGCGCTGTATAACTTGGTATCTCATCTTGAGCAGCGACTTTATCAAAGCAAGCCAAACGCGCAGCACTGGTCTGCACTTGCGTACACTCAAAAAACAATCTTGCTTGTTCGGCAACAAAATTTTCATTAACCATTTGAGGCTTTTTTGCCGCTCTATTAACGGCTGTATTAACATTTACTGACGGCTCGTTAATAGCCAGTGCCGCATCATCACTTTCATACTCAAACGCAGCGTCTGGTACAGGCAATTCATTATAAGTCTGGGCATTATTAGCAGCTTGAGCTTGTCCCATAAAACAAGTCAAAGCTATCCCAACGGCGATCGTCAAGTAATGCTTATTCATTTGAGGTAAGATGGTTTTTCGGTGCGCTTCGATAAGCGGAGTAGACGGGCGCTGTAGAGCAATATGGGAAAGCATAGATGTCCTTTGTCTAACTGACATCATTGTCAGCAGAGTATGTAGGCTAATGAATATGACCAGTAACGCCATTGCTAAAATAGGATAAAAGCTCAAATAAAATCAATGACATTTAGACATAAAAGGCAGTCATTACCGTGGGTAATGCGTCTTCAACATTGTTGCTTTATTGTAATGAAAATATGCGTAGGATACTAGCGTTATCGCTATATAATACCAACGAAAATGAACATAAGTAATGTTAGAGCAAGTGCTTAGTACAGAGACTATAAATAGAGTTTAGTGAAACTAAAAGAGCCAACGTACTACTGTTATAGTACGTTGGCTCTTTTACAGCATGATAGGCAATCCACTTTAAAACAATATAGTGCGACAAACTGATTGTTTCGTTACGTCTCAGTTATTAAGTGTTGTCAACGTCTGCTCAAACTCTGAACGCCCGATTTCACCTACTTGTTGGGCAACCAGTTGACCGTTTTGGTAATACAGCAACGCTGGTGGCCCAAATAACTGATAGCGCGCTAAGATGGCTTTTGAATCGGCGGTCGTTTCTGTGATATCAAGTTTCACTAATTGCCAATCCTGCATTTGTGCCGGACGATTATGAAATAAATTCTTATCCATGATACGGCATTCAACACACCAGTCAGCGGTCAAATCGACAATCACTTTCGGGTTTTCAGCGACAATAGCATCTAGCTCGGCAAGCGTGGTGATGTTTTTATCTGTGGCACTACTATTTGTTATCGGCTGGCCATTAGTCGATTGCACCATCGGTGCGGCGCTCAATGACGCGAGCGGATGTAGACTGTCATCATTACCCAGTGCCGCTCCCACGATCAAACACACTGCCCAAATACCTGCGATAAGACCTAACGCTTGGGTAAGCATACGACCTTTGCCCAGCCAGCTCCATGCCCATATGGCAACGACCATAAACCATAGCGCCCATACCATCAGCATCACGGGTGAGATAAAGACCCGTTCAATCAATAGTAGCGCAACGGCAAACAGCAATAAGGCAAACCCTTGCTTGACCCAATTCATCCACTCGCCTGCTTTGGGCATGATCTTGCCTTGGGTAGCACCAATCAAAATAAGCGGCGCTGATAGACCAAAACCAAGCATGAATAATGCAGCAAAACCTAGCAACGGACTGCCAATCGTCGATACTGCCAGCAGTGCCCCAAATAATGGCGCAGAGACACAAGGTGATACCACCAACGCTGACAAGAAACCAGCGATTAAACTACCGCCTGTACTACCCAGCTTGCTATCACCCGCTTGGCTCAGGCCTTGCATTCTACTGCTGATGGCGCGGGGCAAATGGACACTAAATACCCCCAGCATATATAATGCCAGTAGCACAAAAACGATGGCAAAGCTGATGAGGATAATAGGGTTTTGCAACCAACCAATAATGCCTAGTGACTCACCAAACACCGCAATGACAGCGCCCAAAATACCATAAGCGGTAGCAACACCGATGGCATAGCTGGTGGTTAAAATAACACCGCGTTTCACCGTTGGGTTTTTTTCACGGGCAACGATGTTGGCAACGATCGGCAGCATCGGTAATACGCATGGTGTCAACGCTAAGCCCAACCCTGCCAAAAACAACAATACCAATGCCAGCCAAGGATGTGATGCCAAGCCAAATGGATCACTATCGACGACATTATTGGCAGCGGCAACTTCATTGGTCGCAGTATCACCTACTGCCGTAGCACTTGCTCCAGAAATCGTATTGGTAACAATCGAGTCGTCATCTATCAAGGCATAATCAATCACCTCGTCATCTGATTCTGCTGGCTGTGTTTCAGACGCGAGATCGTTCGCAGCTGATGTCGTCGCAGTACTTGTAGCAGACTGAGGATTATTGACCAGCGTGTCGTCGCTAGTGACAGAGTTTTGAGACATAGAGTTTTGAGCAGCATCACTGGCAGTATTTGCCGCAAGGGGTTGCGAGGTAGCAGCGATATTGACCGTGGTATTAATTTTTTCAGGCGGATAGCAGAGTCCGGCTTTGGCACAACCTTGCCAACCGATGACCACCGCGACATTGTCCATGCTTTGACTACTGCGATTGGTCAACGTGGTGGTTGCAACCATATTCCTTTGGCCAAACACCGGTACTTGCCCAAAGGTTGGGTCATCAATGGATACTGGCGACTGACTAAACGTAAAAGGCGCTGCTGTCACGCCAGCTGGCAAAGTCAGCTTGAGCTGATTTTTATAAACATAATGCTCAGGTGTAATATCAAAGTTAATGGCTAAGCGCGTACCCGACGTGGTGGCCTTGCTGCTAGTACTAACTTGAAACGCTTTATCTACTGGCAAAAATTTTGTTTGCGCGGTGCTTTGATCGTTACCAAACAGATCGCCTAATCCTGCTGCCTGCGTCGTCATTGACGTGGCCATCACTCCTGTAGCGACCAATGCTGGTAGCAACGAGCTGCCAGTCAAAGCAAGTGCCAATAGATAAGAATTTTTAGAACGACGATTGACCGTTAGCGAGGAGATTTTTTCTATTGGCTGAATGGACATAAAGGGCTACCTATTTATTGCTAACATTCTATGTAGTACGGATATTCGAGTCGATTTATTTCTAGTCGACACTAAATAAAGTGGATACATTATATTCCGACACTGAACTGATATAAATTTTTCTGGCTTGCTGTGCCTTTGCTGCCAGAAGCGGCGAAACGTCTCGTTTAAAGTTAAGCATTCCAGTCCCGCTGACTCTTTTTTATATTGATCTGACCATAGTGTTTATTTGCGTGTTGCAGCGATGTTAACCGTGGTTTTGATTTTCTCTGGTGGATAGCACAGTCCTGCTTTTGCACAGCCTTGCCAACCAATCACAATCGGAGCATTCTTTGCGCCTTTGCCATTATTAGTAGTCAGTGTGGTGGTGGCTACTACATTTCTTTGGGTAAAAACAGGCACTTGCCCAAAGGTCGGGTCATTAATGGAGACGGGCGACTGACTGAACGTAAATGGACTGGCCTTCAAACCCTTAGGGAAACGTAAAGTAAGCTGATCTTTATAGACATAATGACCGGGCGTAATGTTAAAGGTAATCAATAGCTGCGTGCCTTTAGCCGTCGCTCTGGTGATGCTGCTCACTTGAAACGCTTCATCGACTGGTAAAAACTTTGACTGCCCAGCGCCCTTATTGCCAAACAGTTCGTTCAACCCTGCCGCTTGGGCACTGATAGGAATCATGGATAAACCCGTCAGCAACGAGGCATTCATCATGACAAATGCAAGCACACAAGACTTTTTGCTAGCGCGTTTATTGAGCACGGCTGATTTTGATATGAGCATTTTAATAAACATGAGTGACTGCCTCTTGATTGTTTTTATTTATTGATAAAAAATATCAACCAATAAAGCATTTATTGGTTGATAATTAACGATGAATAGCAGGGCTTTTATTGACAAAAATTCTATATATCAAACACCCAGTCATGACTCATGGATTCATGACTCATAAAACCGACGCTTATAATTGTGCATATATATCAGCATCTTGGCCTTCACCGCCTTGCTGACCATCCGCTCCTAATGAAAATAAATCATAAGGTCGACCTTCGCTACCTGGTGCCACATATTGCATCTCATTTTCCCAACCATCTGTGGGATAGCCACCTTTAATGTAACCACCGTCCGGATAGTTTTTGGCATCGGCAGGCGGCGTAGTCAATGCTTCAAGACCTTGAGTAGTGTTTGGATAACGTGAATTATCTACCTTGTACATATCAAGCGCGTTTGACACGGTAGCAAGCGCGGTCTCAGTGGTTTTAACGCGAGCCTTATCACTTTGTCCCACGACTTTTGGTACAACCAAACCTGCTAGGATAGCCAAAATTACAATGACCACCATAATCTCAATGAGGGTAAATCCTGACTGGCTAGCTTGGCCTACTGATCGGCGCTGCACAGGAACTGCTTTACAGCGACTCGCGTTGTTGGGAATCACGTTATTTGCCTGAAGTTTGGCATGATTAATACTGCTTTTTGGCATCGTATTTACTGAAATTGTGTCAATCATAGTCATCGCTTTTGTCATCACGGTTATGTAAATAGTAAAAGTGGCGTTTATGTCGCATTCAGCAGCGACCTATTAATAAGTATTAAAGCGATGATCACTATAAACCATGGTTTTATTTTTATCCAGCGATGCCAATAGATTGTTAGCGATGTCCATATTCAACAGGCGTTAACGTTTATGATAATTATGAAAGGCAACTTTTAGAAATGTAGGTTTTGATTAGCGCTTACTATAGCGTGATGGTTGTGCGTGACATAGTAAAAAAGCGATCCAGTCAAAAATCTACTACAGTAAGCAAATCTTAAGAAAGCTAGCGCAAGGTTTAGCAAGATAGGTGTTATAGAAGGAGGTAAGATACGGTAGACAATTCTAATTTTGGGATTGCTATCACATATATCCGATCTAGCTTAAAAATAATGTGGCGCGGCTGAGGCAAATTTTATAAAGCCTCTGTCTGCGAAGGCACAGTAAGCGAGGAAAATTTATCTCAGCAAAGTGCCATGTAGGATGTATTTATTTTGAACTGGCTATATAAAGTATTTACGAACTATCAGCTAGCCAGCCAAATCATTCATATTGACAATGGGCAGCATTACCGCCATCACAATAATCATTACCACCACCCCCATCAACACGAGCATCAAAGGCTCAAGTAATGACAGCAACGTACTGATGAAATTGGTGGCTTCTGCTTCTTGCATGTTGGCGGCTCGGCTAAGCATGTTTTCAAGCTCGCCTGAGTTCTCACCACTTTTAATCATTTGTACCATCATTGGTGGAAAGTAGGTAGATTTTTCAAGTTGGCTAGACAAGCTTGAACCTTCCGTCACTCGATCGGCAGCGGTAATGATGGTTTGCTTGATGTGTAAATTGGTCGCCACTGCAGCGCCAATATGCAACGCCTCAATCAAAGGCACGCCTGAGCGTACTAAGATGGCAAGTGTGCTGGCAAAGCGTGCGGCATTTAGTCCTTTAGACAATCGTGCCAATATGGGTAATTTAAGCACCATACTGTCTATTGCCAATTTGCCTGCATTGGTCTGAGCAAAGCGATAAAATAATAACGCTGTCCCTGCTAATACCAACAGCATCAACCACCACCACTGGGTAATGAGATTTGACAAAGCAAGCACGATTTGGGTAATCAGCGGTAGTGCTTGCTCCGATTGCTCAAATACCTTAACGATTTTGGGCACGACAAAACTCATCAAGCCCATAATCACCGCGACTGCCATCACCATCAGCACAATGGGATAGACCATTGCACCTTGGATTTTCTTTTGTAGCGCAAAGCGGTTTTCGGTGTAATCTGCCAACTGGTTAAGGATTAAGTCTAAATGTCCTGACTTCTCCCCCGCCGCAATCGTCGCAATATAAAGAGGCGGAAAACTGGCGGCTTGCTGTAAAGCGCGTGCTAAACTTAATCCTTCTAGGACGTGTGAGCGCACGGCAAGCATTAAAGATTTGATGTGAGTTTTCGGGGATTGTTTGGCAACCGCTGCTAATGTTTCCTCTAGCGGAATGCCAGCGGCAAGTAATACAGACAACTGGCGCGTGAGTAACGCCAACTCATAGGCAGATGGTTTTTTGTAGCGGCTTTTGTTTTGACTTTGTCGATCGTTGACTGCGCTGACTTCAACGGGCGTCCATTGTTTGTCACGCAGTTGCTGGCGTACTTGCCGCGCAGAGTCACCTTCGAGCACGCCTTTTTGGACGCCACCATGATCGTCGAGCGCTTTGAAATGATAAGCGGGCATGGCAGCATATATCCTAAGGTAATCAAAGATAGAGGATTATAAATCAAGTGCTTATAGTTGATACTAAATAAAGTGGATACGCTATATTATAATGCGAGACTGGTACAAATTTTTCTTGCTTGCTGTGCCGTTGCAGCTCGATGCTACGAAACTTCTCGTTAAAGATAAGCATCCCAGTCCCGCTGACTCTTTTTCATATTAAATTGACTATTAGACAACAGGACTTAAAACAAAGGCGTAGAGTCACTACTATCTGGCATTAAGCCGTTTAATAATAAAACATCTAAATGCTGTTGCTGCAATTTTTTATCGAAGTCATTCACTTCAGCTATCAGCATTCTCTCGATGCGCTTGTCACTGGCAAAAACACTCAAGCGTGCACAGATGACCGCCAGTTGATAAATACGCTTTTTACAATAGCCATCCAAACCTTGTAATAACCTCACCATATATGGGGTTTCAAGACTGGCATACTCATAATCCGAAACCACTTGCTGACCCAGCGCGGTGACGCCATAACTGATAGACAAGTGTGCGCAAAAATAACAACTGAATAAATAGCCGACCACATGCCCGATATAATAGCCACGATCATAGGTAAAGCTACTGACACCAAAGTGACCGAGTACATAGCTGTTGAGACTGCCTTGATCCCGAATTGGTTTGCCATTTTTTAATTTACCGACAGTAGCAAAGCACAGTGGGTTTCGTCCATCTTGAGTGGTCAGCTGCCACCCTGCTGGCTGCTGCGCTGGCATGTGACGCACGATATCTTCGATGATATCATCGACCACATGCAACTGCTGCCAAAGACGTTCCAGTCCATCTGTATCCATGAGACCGCGCTTATCGAGCTGCTGCGCGAGTAGATATTGCTGATACTCTACGAACTGCGATTTGAGCGTTTGTACCAAATAAGTGGGACGTACGGTAGCAGAGGCCATATACAATAACCGAGTGCGCTCATGCTGGGCATGATACAGCGCCACACGCAGCTCAGCAATACTGCTTTCGGTGGGTGTAGCAGACGCGGTATCGTCCCCATCTTTTATCTCTCCGGCGACTTCTTCAACACTTGATAAAGTAAAGAGTGCCAACAACGCCGCTTTGTCAGGTGTCTCAGCGACATGGTTTTTTGGCACATTTTCTATAAAGTGTTGGCTATCGTGAGCCGTGACTTTGGCATTGTTTTTGCCAGAATTATTTGATTTTTTGGCAGACGCAACAGAGCCTTTTTGGCTATCGGCTTGTGCGCTTGGCTTTGCGGTCGGTTCAGTCATAACATACCATCAGCAGCAAAAATAAACATCTTCTAGACCATACTATATGACTGTTACACAGTAAAATATAGTGCGCTAAAAAAACGCTTGTGCCTAGATGACTCGTTACTCCATAGTACCTGAACACAAGCACATTGTCAGCTGGGTATCAGCAAAATACTATCGTCAGATCAATATAAAAAAAAGACAGTAGCACAGGTATAAGCTAGGCGATGTTTTGTTTTTGATACTGCTGGCGGTAGGCTTTTGGCGATACGCCGTACACGCGCTTGAATGCCTGACTGAAAGTTGAGTCTGAGGCATAACCGACCAGCTCACTGATACGACTGATACTGTTTTGCTGTAATCGTAAATACCGCGCCGCCAAACGCAAGCGGTAATCAATGAGATACGTCAGGGGTGGCATGCCAACGGTGTCTTTGAAACGCTGCGCAAAGCTTGAGCGCGACATGCCTGCTGTCTCAGCGAGCTTATGAATCGTCCAATTTTTATTGGGTGCCTCGTGCATCGCAGCGAGTGCCTTGGTCAAAAACGGATCTTTCATGGCTTTTAGCCAGCTTTCTGTGGCTTCGGGCAGACTTTCAATGTAGACACGCAAACTCTCAATCATCATAATACTTGCCCAATGATTGATAATGGCGGTTTTTCCCATGCGCTCACGCTCAGATTCTAGCGTCAGCAGCTTAATCTCTACATCAATGACCTCAAACCGAGCATCCGACTTCTCATTGATTTCAGGTAATATGGAGGGTAGCACAGACAATAGAGGGCGAATCATCTCTTTATCATACTTGCATTCAATCAATATCAAAGACGAATTGGCATCACCATTGCCATCAATATCAAGCGTACGCTCTTTACAATCAGTCAGTAACTCATCTATCGGTTTGGCATCATCGCCATTATGATTTAGCGCATAACTGACATGTTTGTGCACATTGGGGATCATAATCATGTCGCCCGCATGTGCCTGACGCAAACCATTACCAACATCAATACAAAAACTACCAGACATTACCAAGTAAAATAAAATAGTGTCTTTTCTCGTAAGGGAATAGGACCAATTCCCAGCACCATTCAAACGATAATACTTGGTATCAAACAAATGCACGTTCTGCAACAATACGCTTAATGCGTCCATCCCTCACTTCCTCAACAATACAAATTCAGTAGTCGCTTATCTTGAAAAAACAAACACACCTACCTACTGCAACCTTAAACTTACCTAATGTATTTGATATACTTTTGGCTGATTAAATCATTCCTGCTTTTATAATGAGCAACCAATTTCTTAATGACGATCATTTCTTAATAATTAAAATTTCTTAAGGAGTATATGGTGTCGAACCTTTATAAATAGGCACGACTGCTAGGGTGTGTCCTCAATTCAATCGGTTATCCTCTAAATGGGCTAAAAATGGCTAAATTTTGCCAAACATCGTCAAATAGCTTATCAATATCTCGATATTATTTGCGCTACTTTGCTTGTTTGACGGCAATTTATCTCATTATTGTTCTTATATTGGCACCATTTTTGAAATGAAAACACGCCCTAGAATAAATTTTAGCAACGCTTATCGGCAACGCTTGTCAGGAATGGCATAGTTAGTAAAAAACTATTTAGCAGTACGTGGTAACCGTTAGACAAAAAGCTGATAGAAAAGCCCCTATCAAGAGTAAGGTATCAAAAAGGCCAACCAAAAGGCAAATAAATAAATATCCAATAAGTTTATATTTATGAATGTAAGTCATTCAATATAAAAATAATCAGACAGACACACAAAAATGCCAAAATTGGCAGATACTATTGTTCATATAAGATATATATAAGGTTTTTATAACAAGAGATGTATAGATATTAAGGAAGGTAGTATAAATAAAATGGGGCGACTGATGGGACTCGAACCCACGACAACCGAGATCACAACCCGGGGCTCTACCAACTGAGCTACAACCGCCATAACTACTGCCAAGGACTGGCAAAACATGCAGGCTAAATGGTGCGCCTGGCAGGATTCGAACCTGCGGCCACCTCCTTAGAAGGGAGATGCTCTATCCAGCTGAGCTACAGGCGCTCTTAGAGGACTTTTATATATCAAATCTAGTCTCAAGTTTATCAGAAACTAAACCATTATACATAAAAAAAAGCCTGTAAGGCTCTTAAAATAGATGGTCGGAGTGATAGGATTCGAACCTACGACCCTCTGGTCCCAAACCAGATGCGCTACCAAACTGCGCCACACTCCGAAATTCTCTATTATCACGATAGTTTGTCGATTAATTTGTTATTGGTCAAGCCGCTAACTCATTAATGTTCCTCGCTATCGAGGTGCACATATTAAGGGGAAAAGCCGATTGTGTCAACACCTATTTTTGATTAATTTAAAATAATTGCCAAATCGTTTTAAAAACAAGCATTTTAAAAACTAGCACTTTAAAATAAGCATTTTAAAAACAGGCACCTTTTATAGAAAGGCTGGGACGAAAAGTGCTACCCACTATTTGGGCTATCGCCGATAGCGTGATTATACTACATTCAATTCTCTAAGCAAGCCACTGTTTATTGTGCCAGTCATAACATTAAACGGTACAAGCCAAAGCTGAGCGTGCTTTGGCTCATTATCAGCGTTGTTGGCACTCTCAGTTTGTTGTATCAGTGCTATTGGCGGCCTCTCGTCATCTTGTACCGGATAGACCAACCAAACCTGCCCTGCTTGGTAGGCTTGTGCATAACTGGTCAACTGATAAGCGTCGCTGGCACTGATAGCAGCAGCATGAGACAGATGCTTCCATTTAATATCAATGACATGACTGTATCTGCCTGATACGTAAGGGCCACCCAGCATCGATGTAGTATGCGGATAGTGATGGCTATCATCGTCTGTCGCTGCTTTATATATGAGTAAATCAGGACGTATGGACAAGCGCGCCTGCCCTTGTGTATCGCTAAGCCAAACCCGTTGCGTTTGGTACAGTGGACGATATTTGCCACTTACTTGCGTAAACATCGATGCGATGCGCTGACTTGCCCATTGCTCAAACGCCTGATTCATATCAATCAGCAGACATAAGCGCAGTTGGGTTGAGTTTTGTTTAAATGATTTTTGTGGATCGATACTATGACCCGTTGCAGCAGTTGATTGGCGCAGTAGCCAATAAGCCATGTCTACTAATTGCTGGGCTACTTGCCGTTTTTGCGCTTGCAGTGGTTGAATCGCTAACTGACGCTTTGCTTGATGATAAATCGCGTCTAATTGCTGCATCTCATGATGCGTGAGCGTCGGCACTTGCTGCCACGCTTGTAACGATTTGGGAGAAATCAATTCAGGCAATAAGGGCGTCAATAAAGTCAGCGCTTTTTTAATCAACCGATTGCCCAGCATGTCTTGACTGAGAATACTGCTCTCACAGAAAAACTTATGTGGCTGCATGCAGTTATAGCGAAGTTGTTCTTTGATGAGCAGGCGGCCTTGTAGCGCTGCTTGGTTGCGGATTTGCGGTTGATAATGTTTGGTCGGCTGATGATGATTCAAGCGCTGCAAAAACTGCCTGAGTAGCCAATCTGACAATGGTAATGTGGGCGCTGTGGCTATTGTTAGCGATGTCAGCTGATGACTGAATTGACCTAAGTTTTTGGTATTGGGCAGTTTGTTATGTTCATTGTCATGACTATTGATGAGATCTGACAGCATATGTTGCACCCATTGACGGGTTTGTTCTAGATCGCTGTTTTGATTGAGCTTGTGAGAATGCCGTTGCGGCTGCGAATGAGTGCTTTCATCACGAGCGATTGGCTTTGGCAATATCTCAAGCGTTATGCCACTAGGCAGTAAAATGACGCCAATATAATGGCCAATCTTTAGTTGCCACTGTCGTTGCTTTCGTTTGATGGTAAACACGGCAAATTCTTGCGCCATTAGCCAATGAAAATCAGAGACGTGCACAAAATCAGGTGCTGTTAAACGTTGATGCTCAAATACAGTGATTACCTTAGCAGCAGGCGCGGTCGTATAAATACTATTTGCACGATTGGTCATATTACTTGGATTTTTTTCATCGCTATTCATCACCGTTTAATACCCTTATCGATACAAACGCTGATAGACAGAAGGTTCAGCAAACGCGCCAGTCTTGTTAAGGAGATCGCTATTAATTCGATAGCTGCCTGTACTCATAGATGGGTCAAAAAATGGATTCTGTCCTGACAACATCGAGTTGTGCATTGCGGTATGAGGCTGATTGTGCAGCTGATTATTTGAGTCATTATCCAATAGTGCTTGGCTGTCTTGAATAAATTGAGCGCTGAGTGGCTGCTGCTCATCTTTAAAAATATACTGCAACATGGCAAGCTGACCACCAGCCGCTTGCGCCAATTGCGGAATAATCTGTTCAATCAGCACCAATTGTAGTTGCTCAAGATTATTGACTGACCATAAAAACGCATGACCCAACTGCACATCCGCGCCTAGCATTTGGGTAATACGGTGATTGAGTCCCATCAATAATTTGGCCAAATCTATCGTCTCTGTTGTATCGTCAGCTTCTGATTCTGTACTAAGACTGATAATAGGTAATAGCTCGGGCTGCGGTGAACACTCAATAAAGCGAAAACGACGCCGCAACGCCATATCTAAGGGTGCCAAAGAATGGTCTTGGGTATTCATAGTCGCATAAATATCGACATTGGCAGGAACACTAAAAGGCCGACCAGAATACGCCAAATTTACCGTCATCGTGTTTGCCATGCCAGCCCGTTTGTCTGGCTCAATCAAACTCAATAACTCGCCAAATACTCGGGAAACATTGGCACGATTGATCTCGTCAATCAGCATCGCATAACGCTGTTCAGGATCGCGGGCAGCGCGCTGACACAATGTTAAAAATGCGCCGTTTTGAATGGCATAGCTCATCTGCGACGGACTGTTATTTGTCTCGCTATTATTTGCCTGCCTATGATTAGCGTGACCATTGCTGGCATGAGTAGCAGCTGCCATAACCGGACGAATCCCTTCCACAAACTCTTCATAGCCATACGCTTGATGAAAGCTGACCATACTAAAGCGCTGCTGGCTAAATCCTTGCGTCTGACCAGCATTATTATCATGCTGCGCCTGCTGAAACTCGGTCAACTGCTGCATTAATTCACTCAATAGCGGTAGGCTTTCGGGTAATAAATACCATGCCCCAGTATTGTCCTTATCAAAATAAGCTTGGCTGGCGCGATTTTTGGAAATGACCGTTGTTGAATCGGTAGGACTGTGTGTTTGTAGTACTGCCCACGCCGTATTGCTCAAATGATTCTCACGTGCATTTTGCGCAGCTTTTGTGACAAAAAACTCATGACTGACCATTTCAGGTACTTTGACCAACTCTTGTTTTTTGGCCTGAAAATCCAAAAATATCAAACACACAACTTCGCGCCAGCTCAACGTTTGCAACAGCTGTCCCAGAAAATCCTCGTCGTTAGTTTTAGGCAAATAATCGGTATACGCTTTAGCGATTTGTAGCAATTGATAGGTTTTACCCGTACCCGCGACACCGGTATAAATGATATTGATCGGCTTGTGATGAAACATATCAGGCATAGCATTATCCAGCAGTAATTATTCAGCAATAACAATCGCATGAGAAATAAATAAGGCACGCTAAATTATAAGCGCAGCAGTTCATCATAATAACAGTAGTAACCCATCCGTTGATGTACCATAGTTAAACTAGCTGCTAGGATAAAGCACATGAGGTTATCCATATATCGCATACATTTTAGTAAACCAGCGCCAGCAAAAAACGCCTGTTACTTTTAGCTATAGTTGGGCCCACGTAAAATAGCGTCAACAAAACTGTTACCAGTTACGCATCTTAATATCGTGTATCCATCTTATTTGGTATCGACCATATCAAGTCACCAATCTTGTAAATCCCATTTCATTCAAGGAATTTTGTATGTCAGGACTCTTAAAAAAACTGCCGATCAAACTGGCTAAAAAATCGCCAACCAAAGTGGCTGACAACACAAGATCGCCAGTCGCAAAACCAAGCACTACGCTAAAGCCCATCAGCAATCAATTCACCAAGCTGTTATCTGTCACTAAATATTTGCCTGCCAGTGCCCGCTCAAGCATCTTATCCAAAGCTTTTGGCAAAGTAGTGCCTTACGTGGGCACGACGGGCGTGTATTATGAAACGGTCGAACCCAACCAAGTGGTGGTCAGTTTAAACAACAGCAAAACGGTGCAAAATCATATCGGTTCTATCCATGCCGTTGCCATTACGTTACTGGCTGAGACAGCGACAGGTTTTATTTTGGGTCTAAACTTGCCCTCTGATCGCGTGCTACTGATTAAATCTTATTCGGTTAATTTTTATCGCCCCATCAACAAAGGCCAAGTGGCCGCCATTGCAAGCTTATCTGATGAGCAGCGTTTAGATATTTTAAATACCCCAAAAGGCGAGATGGTCATTCCTTGCGTCATTGATGACCGTGACTCTGATAGTGAGCGCGCTCCTATTGTGGTAGAGATGACGTGGGCGTGGATACCGAAATCTGAATTAGAGGCGCGTCGTCAAGGCAAAGCCAGCAGAAAATCTACTGACGCCAATCTTGATATAGTCGATTCTAAATAAAACAGATACACGACATTATGATCCGAGACTGGCACAAATTTTTCTGGCTTGCTGTGCCTTCGCAGCTCGATGCTGCGAAACTTCTCATTTAAAGATAAGCACTCCAGTCCCGCTATGTCGTTTTTATACTGAACTCACTATAATGACAGTGGCTCTGAAACTGAACAAACCAAATAAACCCAGAGCCGCTCACGCATTCATTCAGCGATTAAACCATTTACAGTGCTTAAACCTTTGTGATTAACCAATAATAGCGTCATCTGTCAGAGTACTTTCTTTGGTCACTCGTAACACTTCTTCTAATGTCGTCCGCCCCTCGATTACCTTGCGTAAACCATCAGCACGAATCGACGGCGTCTGCTGGCGGGCGTACTCTTCTAGCTCATATTCGGCAGTATTACTATGAATCATGCGCCGTAAAGTGTCATCAATAGGCACCACCTCATAGATCGCTGTACGCCCTTTAAACCCTGATTGATTACACTTATCACAGCCGACTGGCTTGGGTAATTGAATAGCGTTACCTGTCCCCTTCTCAGCCCCTAACGCGATACCAATCTCCGTAAACAATTTGGCTTGTTCGCTATCAGCCGCTTGCCAGCTATGACAATGCGAGCATAGCGTTCGTACCAAACGCTGCGCCACCACACCAATGAGCGACGACGACAATAAAAACGGCTCAACGCCCATGTCTTGTAAGCGAGTGACCGCACCAATAGCGGTATTAGTATGCAACGTTGACAACACCAAGTGTCCTGTTAAAGATGCTTGGACGGCAATTTCGGCCGTTTCTAAATCACGAATTTCCCCCACCATCACCACATCTGGATCTTGACGCAACATTGCCCGCAAGCTTTTGGCAAAGGTCATCTCAACTTTGTTATTGACCTGCGTTTGGCCAATGCCATCAAGCTGAAACTCAATCGGATCTTCGGCCGTCAAGATATTGCGGGTTTGATCGTTTAAGTCCGTCAATGCCGAATACAGCGTGGTGGTCTTACCAGAGCCGGTCGGCCCTGTCACCAAAATAATGCCATGTGGGCGATGAATCAAACGCTTAAGCTCACTATAATCATTATCAGACAGCCCCAAATAAGTCATGTTCAATCGACCTGCTTGCTTGTCTAATAAACGCATGACGACTCGCTCACCAAAGCTTGAAGGCAATGTCGATACCCGCACATCGACCTCACGCCCCGCCAATCTTAAACTAATACGCCCATCTTGCGGCACGCGTTTTTCGGCGATATCCAATTTGGCCATGACCTTGATACGCGACACCAAAAGGGGTGCTAACTGGCGTTTTGGCGTGATGATTTCTTTCAACTCGCCATCGACGCGAAAACGGACGACCAATCGCTTTTCAAACGTTTCGATATGGATGTCTGACGCACTTAAACGTATCGCTTCGGACAAAAGCGCATTAATCAGACGAATGATGGGTGCGTCATCTTGTTGATCCATCAAGTCCTCAGTTTCAGGCACACTATCGGCCAAACTATCAAGGTCAGGATGATCTTCAAGACCTGCGGCGATGTGCTGTGATTCGCCCGTGTTACCAGCATAAGCGGCATTCATGCGTCTTTCAAAGTCATCGGAATTGACGCTTTCATAGGTCGGTACAGCACGCACGCCTTGCTGCTGCAAAAAGCGCACTGCCTCATTAATCGCTGATAATGGTGTGGCTTTGGTCAGCACCAAAGTCGGTGGCAGCTCAGGATCAATCGCAAGTATGACCAAAATTTGATGGCGTTTCGCAAAACTGTACGGCAATTGCAGCATAAAGACGGCCTGATAAATGAAGATAACGTCAAAAAGAGAATCATGACCAAGCGATATACAAGCAGAGCAAATGCATTGTGCTTGGCTGGCTAGCTCAAAAAAGAGTACAAGTAAGATTGCACGAGTTTGTTATAATAGCATTTTGTTTTAGACACGTATTATTTTATGTGGCTGGCGTTTTTTGCATAGCACCACTCGCCTATTTTTACAGTATATATAGCCAATGCCACATACGATTTCTTATTTTGCTGACAGTACGCTATGATTGTCTATCTCGCTTTTTTAATATTACTCAGACAGCCCATTATCTTTTTTATCCACCTTGCTCGCTTGCTATTAGGATTTTCAGTTATGTCAGAGAACGCCAGCACTACTACTCATCCGACACCACTTTTACAAGATACTTTTACCGTAGGCAGCCGCACCTTTTCATCGCGACTGTTGGTGGGTACGGGCAAATACAAGGATATGACTGAAACTGGCGAAGCCATTGCAGCTTCAGGAGCAGAGATTGTCACGGTCGCCATTCGTCGTACCAATATTGGCCAAAATCGCAATGAGCCCAATTTGCTTGATGTCATTTCTCCTGATAAATACACTATATTGCCCAATACAGCTGGCTGTTTTGACGCAGAAACTGCGATTCGTACCTGCAAGCTTGCTCGCGAGCTATTGGGTGGACACAATTTGGTTAAGCTTGAAGTATTGGGTGATGAAAAAACCCTTTATCCCAATGTGACTGAAACCTTAAAAGCAGCTCAAGTATTGATTGATGATGGCTTTGAAGTCATGGTTTATACCTCAGATGATCCTATCGTCGCCCAAGAGTTAGAGAGCATGGGCTGCGTCGCAATTATGCCACTTGGCAGCTTGATTGGTTCAGGTCTCGGTGTGCTCAATCGTCACACGCTCAGCTTAATCATTGAAAATGCCAACGTACCCGTATTGGTGGATGCTGGCGTTGGTACTGCTTCGGATGCAGCGATTGCCATGGAGCTTGGTTGTGATGGTGTCCTGATGAATTCAGCGATTGCCAATGCCCAAAACCCAGTCATGATGGCACACGCAATGAAACATGGCGTTTGGGCAGGCCGTGAGGCATTTTTGGCAGGTCGTATGCCGATGCGCAAGATGGCCACGGCCAGCTCACCGCAAACTGGCTACTTTTTTCAGTAGATTTATGTCGCTATGGCACTCAACAATAAAATAATAAGAAAAAATCTGAACTGACTATAAAAGGATTTATTATGCGACTTCTCACAGCAGTCGACCAGTTGTTTTTACTTCTGGAGACGCGCAAACAGCCCATGCATGTCGGAGGCTTGTTTTTATTTGAGTTGCCAGAGGCGGCAGAGAGCGATTTTGTCTATCAGCTGGTTAAGCAAATGCAAGACTCTGACGTACCGCCAAGCTTTCCTTTTAATCAAGTTCTAGAACATTTGATATTTTGGAAAAAAGACAAAAACTTTGATGTCGAACATCACTTTCATCATGTGGCTTTGCCCAATCCTGCACGGGTTCGTGAACTACTGATGTACATCTCAAGAGAGCATGGGCGTCTGTTAGATCGCGCCATGCCTTTGTGGGAATGTCACGTGATTGAAGGCATTGAACCAGAAACTGACAATAGCCCTGAGCGTTTTGCCTTATATTTTAAGATTCATCACTCTTTGGTTGATGGCATTGCTGCCATGCGCCTCGTACAAAAATCCTTATCACAGTCACCAAATGAGCCAGTCACGTTGCCCGTCTGGTCATTAATGACGCGCCATCGTAATCATGTCAATGCCATCCTGCCTGCTGAAAGGTCTGTCAGGCGCATCATTAAAGAGCAAATATCTACCATCAAACCTGTGTTCACAGAATTGCTGGATAATTTCAAAAATTATGGTGATGATGGGTACGTCGGTACTTTTGATGCGCCAATGAGTATTTTGAATAAGCGCATTTCAGCATCACGGCGGATAGCAGCACAGTCTTATGACATACAGCGCTTTAACGATATCGCCGAAAGACTAAAAATCAGCAAAAATGATGTGGTGCTGGCGGTTTGTGGTGGTGCGATTCGTCGTTATTTATTATCAATGGACGCGCTACCTAGCAAGCCATTGATTGCTTTTGTACCGATGTCGCTGCGTACTGACAATAGTATATCGGGCAATCAGTTGTCCTTTGTATTGGCCAATTTGGGCACGCATTTAGACAGCCCATTACGTAGGATCGAATTGATTCATCGTAGTATGAATAATGGTAAGCGCCGATTTCGCCGGATGAACCAAGCACAAGTCATCAACTACAGCGTGATCGCTTACGCTTGGGAAGGTATCAACTTAGCCACTGGCTTATTCCCTAAAAAACAAGCCTTTAACCTGATTATTTCTAACGTTCCTGGCTCCGAAAAGCCGCTTTATTGGAATGGTGCACGCTTGCAGTCCTTGTACCCTGCCTCTATCGTGTTCAATGGGCAAGCGATGAATATAACCTTAGCCAGTTATTTGGATAAGATTGAGTTTTGTATTACCGCTTGTAGTAAAGCACTGCCACATGTACAAGATATGCTGATGCTGATAGAAGAAGAGCTAACGCTATTAGAAAAGACCAGTAAAGAGCTGGCATTTCAAGGTATAACTGTTGAAGATAAATGCGCTAAAAAAACAAAAAAGCTGACTCCATAATGGAACCAGCTTTTTAATATTAACGCTTTTTAATATTGGCGCTTCTAAAAACTAATGCTTATATAGCATCGCCCCATGACGGTACAACTACTTGCATCAATGGTTTCAGTAATTTGACATTACAGGCAAAGATAGAGCCTGAAGTCATAGAGTTATGTGCGCCAGTATGATCAACCACCACACCCCGTGCTTCGGTCACGATAAGCTCACCCGCTGCGATATCCCAAGGCTTAATAGACATCTCAAAATAACCGTCAAAACGACCTGCCGCCACATAGCATAAATCAAGTGCCGCTGAGCCTAAACGACGAACTTGACCGCCCGCTTCAGAAATCTTTTGTAAGCTTTCAAAATGCTGCTTGGCATAAGAAATAACTTCACCATTACGTTTACGCTCAAGCGGATGACCAGTAGTAAATAAACCACCGTCAATGGTTTTGCGTTCGCTCACATTGATACGGCGTTGGTTTAAACGTGCGCCTTTACCACGACTAGCAGAGAACATCTCATCACGAACTGGATCATAGATCACGCCATGTTGGGTCACGCCTTTATGCTGTACAGCGATAGAGACACAAAACTGCGGCACACCATGAACGAAGTTTTTGGTGCCATCTAGCGGATCGATAATCCAGCACCAGTCAGCATCTTCGCCGCGGCCTTCTTGCATACCAAACTCTTCACCCAAGTACGAGTGGTTTGGATAGCTGGCTTTGAGTGTCTCAATAGTGAGCTCTTCACTAAAACGATCAATACGCGTGACCAATCCATCAAGCCCTTTAGACTCGATATCTAGTTCAATTTTGTGGCGGTTTTGATGCGCATATAAAATCTCTTTACCAACTTTTTCAGCAGTACGCGCTGCGATGACGACCATGGGTTCCATAAATAACCTATTTGCTTGATGAATGAATATAAAAAATACTAAGACAGAATCTGTGCCCACAGCATGCCAATTCGCCGCTGTATCACATCGTACCTAACACACACTATATCTATGCGGTTCAAAATATGCGATTAAAAAACGTGCTGCTTAACAACGACAACCGCATTATACTAAAATTGTTCAATATAGTCCGTACCAAAAAATCGAAAAACCATTACGCTCACCAAACCAATTCTCATTTTGGTGGCCATCACACTGCACAAGTTGTAAAAAAGTCAGCACCTACGGCTAGCAGGCGTTTGTTCTATTTATCGATCTATAGTCAGTTCAGGATAAAAAATTCAGCAAAAATAGCACTCTGCTGGGATAAATTTTGCTTGCTTGCTGTGCCTACGCCGACAGAGGCTACTAAAAATTTATCCCAGCAGCGCTGTAGCATTTGTAAAATGAATTGACTATATTATGTATAAAGCTTTTATCTATTTAAATCAGTATTTTATGTCCATAAACACGGTATACTTTTAAACATATGACTTACGACAGTAGCTGCTGAAGCTGTGTGACCACACCATTGACGTCTAAACCACAATCCGCCATTTGCTCGGCTTGCGAACCATGCGCGATAAAGCGATCAGAAATACCAATATTACAGATGGCTGGACGATTGCGTTTAAAAGCGACCGACTCATTGAGCAAATACTCATTCACCGCACTGCCCGCGCCGCCCATAATCATATGCTCTTCTAAGGTCGCAATATGAGTAATGCCTTGCACCAATAGTCTCTCTAACAACGCAGAGTCTAAAGGCTTCACCCAACGCATATTGACGACATGTACCTGACAATCTAATGCTTCGTCACTGGTTAAGCGTTCTGCGGCTTGCTGAGCAGTTGCAACCATCGTACCAAATGCCAATAGTACAAGCTTTTTGGGAGCGGCCTCGTTGCCTAAAACTGACTCTACGATTGCCTCACCGATGTTGTACATTTGCGCGGGCTGCTCAATCACAGCACCTGTCCCAACACCTCGTGGATAACGTACAGCCGTGCACCCTTGATACTCATAGCAGGTATTGAGCAAATGGTAACACTCGTTTTCATCTTTTGGTGCGGCAATCAGCATATTAGGCACACAGCGCAAAAACGCAAAGTCAAATACGCCCGCATGCGTCGCGCCATCTTCACCCACCAACCCTGCGCGATCGATGGCAAACATCACATCAAGGTTTTGCAAAGCCACATCGTGAATCAGCTGGTCATAACCGCGCTGCAAAAACGTCGAATAAATCGCCACAATCGGCTTAACACCTTGCGTCGCCATGCCAGCGGCTAGCGTGACCGCATGTTGTTCGGCGATCGCCACATCAAAGAAGCGCTCTGGAAAACGACGAGCAAAGTCGATCATCCCTGAGCCTTCTTCCATAGCAGGTGTAATCGCGAGTAGCTCGTCGCTCACAGACGCTTTATCGCATAAGAACTGCCCGAACACTTGTGAGAATTTTAAGGCAGGTTTGGCACTTGGCTGTGATTCTTCTGCGGCTATGTTCTGGATTTCACGCTGAATTTCTGCTGGCAACTTACTGATTGCATGATAGCCGACTGGATCCAGCTCAGCAGGCGCAAAGCCTTTACCTTTAGTCGTATAAATATGGATTAAAACAGGGCCTTTGATTTGCTTGGCCAGTGACAATACGCGCAATAGCTCAGGGATATTGTGACCATCAAATGGACCAAAATAAGTAAAACCAATCGCTTTAAATATATTGTCTTCTAGCTGCGGCACATCGCGCATCTCTTTATGACGTTTGCGGCGATCGAACGTTTGCATATCAGGACGCTGACATAGGATCGGCTCACCTGTATCAGAGATATCCACCTGATACCCTGACTCCCAAAGCATCGCCAAGTGCCGCGAAAAGCCACCGATAGAACATGATATCGACATATCATTGTCATTTAAAATCACCAACAGGTCAGCATCTTGCTGTACTGCGTCGTTCATAGCCTCAAATGCCATACCACCGGTCATTGCGCCATCACCAATAATGCAAGCAACCGTTTGCGCCCGACCTTGATAACGCAGCGCAAGACTCATGCCCAAACCCGCTGATATTGAGGTCGATGAATGACCAACCCCAAAAGTATCATAAACAGATTCTGCTCGCTCAGGAAAGGCGGTCAAGCCATCTTTTGAGCGAATAGTACCAATCTGGTCACGGCGACCAGTTAATACTTTATGAGCATACGCTTGATGACCCACATCCCAGACGATCTGGTCGTTTGGGGTGTCCAATAAATAATGTAGGGCAATGGTCAATTCGACCACACCCAAATTGGCACCGAAATGCCCACCGCTTTGGCCTGCTGAATACAATAAAAACAAGCGCAGCTCATCGGCTAAGGTAATCAACTGAGCGCTTGTTAATGTGTTCAGATCAGTTGGCGCAGTGATACTATCAAGCAAAGGCGTCTGAGGACGCGCGCGTGGAATCGTCGTATACGTCTGCTGTAAATTCGACAGCTGGGCAGCAGAATCGGAGACTGACGCAGATATGGAATGAGACTGTGGGGAGGAATGAGGTGACTGCTGCATAAACCGTAAAATACCTACCAATCTGCTGACAAAATGTTATTTTAGAGCGTGACGCTTCAATGCCGAGGGTGAATATTATGCCTTATTATCGTGCATCAATATCGAATGTTAGTGACGACATAGTAATGTAAGGACATAGACTTGTCACTGTATCCGTCAAAATAGTATGGCATAATAGCATTTTTTTTTAATTATCGCTTTAATCATCGTGCGTCGTTTGTGAACTTTGTGTGTTTTTATTATAAAGACAATCGGCATACTCCCCCTATGTATGAACAGGTTATACTGGTAACATTCTAACTCTAATAACGTGTCTGAGATCACATAACTCATTTAAAATGGTTATAACAAATTCTCTACCGATACGATTATCGCCTTATGTAGGACATTAATGTCATATCAATTTATCACTAGCGCCAAACTACCGACTCGTCATGGCGAGTTTGATATTCATATCTTTGAGAACGACGACGGTCAAGAGCATGTGATGCTAACCGTCGGTCTCTCTGTGGTCGATCAGAATATAGATGTTGCTACTGCGCCGCACTTAAATGACGTGGCATCAAACCAAAACGATGACACGCTAGCAGAGCGACCGATTCCATTGATTCGTATTCATTCAGAGTGCCTAACGGGCGATGCTTTTAGCTCATTAAAGTGCGACTGTGGGCCACAGCTCAATACGGCGATGCAAGCGATCCAAGAAACAGGCTGCGGTGCTATTTTGTATTTGCGCCAAGAAGGTCGCGGCATTGGGTTGACCAATAAGATTCGCGCTTACGCCCTCCAAGACCAAGGTCATGATACCTTAGACGCCAATCTGCTGTTAGGCTTGCCTGCCGATGCACGTATCTACGACATGTGCGGACCAATGCTCGCTCATGTCGGTGTGGATGCGGTGAGGCTCATTACCAATAACCCAGACAAAGTGGCTTATTTGACTGAACACGGTATTAATGTCATTGAGCGTGTGCCACTCTTGGTTGGGGTCAACGATATGAATGCTGAGTATCTGGCGACCAAGCGCGACCGTATGGGGCATCTCTTGGACAAAGATATTAATCTCGATAAAGACTTCAATACAGCCATACACCTTAATAAGTAATAAATAGATATTTTATGAGTATTCCAACTTTAGACAATCAAAAAAGTCAGTCAACGGTAACACCGACCAATAACGACATCATGAGAGTACGTGAGTTCTTAGTCGATTTGCAGGCGCGCATCTGCCAAGCATTAGAAGCCGAGGAGCGTGACGGTGGCGGCGATGCAACCTTTGTGCCTGATGATTGGGAACGTCCTGAAGGCGGCGGTGGGCGCTCGTGCGTATTGGCCAATGGCAAAGTAGTTGAAAAAGCGGGCGTGATGTTCAGCCATATTCATGTACACAATTTGCCTGCGTCAGCCACTGCGCGCCACCCTAATATCGCGGGCCGTAAAGCACAGGCCATGGGTGTCTCATTGGTGGTGCATCCTACCAACCCAAATGTCCCTACCAGCCATGCGAATGTGCGCTTGTTCGTGGCAGAAGCGCCCGGCGAAGATCCTATTTGGTGGTTTGGCGGCGGTTTTGATTTAACACCGTTTTATCCGGTACTCGCGGACTGCATCCATTGGCATCAAGTCTGCCATGATCTTTGCGCCCCTTTTGGTGACAATGTCTATCATGACTTCAAACAGTGGTGCGATGAGTATTTCCACCTGCGCCATCGCGATGAGCAGCGCGGTATTGGTGGCTTATTTTATGATGATGTCAATACAGAAAGCCGCGGCTGGGACTTTGAGACTTGCTTTAACTTTATGAAAGCGGTGGGTAACGGTTACCTTGATGCTATCATGCCTATTTTTGAGCAACGTAAAAACACGCCTTACACCGATGAGCAACGTGAGTTTCAGCTGTATCGTCGGGGCCGCTATGTCGAGTACAACCTTGTCTACGACCGCGGCACGCTATTTGGACTTCAAAGCAACGGCCGTATCGAGTCTATCTTAGTCAGTATGCCACCACTTGCCAGCTGGCATTATCGTTTAGAACCCGCTGAGGGAACCCCTGAATTTGAATTGACAGACTATTATCTAAAACCACGTGATTGGTTGGCGCTATAGTTTTATAGGCGCGATAGTGTTGTGAATTTACTGCGTATAAGTCTACTTGCGTTAGAGACTGTTTGGAAGGTCAGCTATCATTGCTGGCCTTTTTTATGTCAGCGTTGATAGGGCGTGTTTGATATTCACAAATAGGCACTGCTGAGTGTTAAACACGCCCTAATCAGCTTGAAATAATCTCGATAAATCTATAACTGATGCAAGTTTTACGAGGATATAACAACTATCTTAACTATTGTTGCGTAAATAATGGTTACAATGACATATATTTTTCGAAAAGTGGTTTAGAAGTGTCTGCGCTTCTAGATTCGGTTTAAGCGGTATTTTTATAATAATATTATATAAGGCTAGCATTTATCAGCCTACTATTCGCCACATTTAAAGGAGTAATTCACATGGCACAGGTTCATACCAACAAATCTTTAAAGTCTCTTTTTAGCATCACCTTAATGGCAGCGGCACTAGGTTTGACGGCTTGTAGCGGTCCAGCTGATGATTCTGATATTAAAGCGCGACAAGACAGCATGAAAAGCTGGGGTAATGCTATGGGTGTCATGGGTGATATGGCTAAAGCACCTGATACGTTTGATGCTGCTGTGTTCAAAGAGCAAGCGGCATTTTTAGCAGAAGATGCGGCCTCACCTTGGAGTCATTTTGAAAATCAAGAAGCCATGGGTAATGCCACTGAAGCGGTTTGGTCTAATGCTGATAGTTTCAGTGCTGAAGCAGAGAACTTCCAAAAAGTGACTACGGAACTAAACGCGGCGGCACAAAATGCCACTAGTATCGATGATGTCATGCCAGCCTTTGGTGAAGTTGGTGCAAGCTGTAAATCCTGCCATACGGAATTTAGAGCGAAAAACGACTAACCCTCTATACTTTGAGTAAGTAAAAAAACGAGTAAGTATAAAAAACCGCCACATTGAATGATATGGCGGTTTTTGCTTTTAACACTTGGAGATTGTATAAAACTCTATACAGCCCTAACCCATCAAATCAGCTTGTACGATTTCAATCCAGTAGCCATCTACGTCTTTGATAAAGGCAATATTTTTCATACTGCCTTCTTCTGGCCGTTTTTTGAATTCGACCTCATTTTTGTCAAACCAAGCGACCGCTTCTTCTAGATTGGGCACACTAAAGCAAATATGACCAAAACCTTGTGGATCTTGATTGCCATCATGATAGCTAAAGTCTGCTTTTGTCTCAGTACCATAATTATGAGTCAGCTCTAAAATACCGCGCTGACGAAAGGCAAATATTTCCAACTCATCACCAGCAGGCAAGTTTTCTCGCTCACTATCAGTAAGCTTGGCTAAAAAGTATAGATCAAAACCCATATCAGGGAATTTTTTGAGCGCCAGCAAAGTCATACCGAGCACACCTGTATAAAATGCCAATGATTTGACAGGGTCTTTTACTCTTAGCATGGTGTGATTAAACGTAAAGCCTGTCGTCTGAGCTGAGATGGGCTGAACGCCTTCGTTACTGACGCTGCTAGCAGGCTGATTGCTGAGTGATTGATTAGTATCGGTCGTGGCATTAGCGTTTGAAGTAGACATAATAATAGTTATCCTATTTTTTACGGAATATAAAGTCAAAAACAAGCGAGTGACGACTGTGGTGACTCGCTTGACCCTTTCACAATAATAAAAATTGGCTCAATAATTGAGAGGGTTTTTTAAGAACGGACGCTCGATAGAGTGAGTTTAAAACACAGACTAGCTGTCTAAGAATCGTACCTTTCCTGTCTCTAAATCATACTCTGCGCCAACGACGAGTAATTGACCACTATTGGTCAAATCCTCTAATGCCCGCGAGCCGTGTTTGAGCTGACTCACCGACATACGTACATTGGCACGGATAGCACGATCGACCAACTCGTCTGCATCGACGTCTTGGCCATTGGCGGTCGCCAGTTCGTGCAAGTTATAAACGCTGGGACGGATACGATCAACGATTGACTGCAAGTTGGGAGAGTAATTTTGCTCAGGATTGATAAGTGTTTCTACACAAGCCGTGACAGCGCCGCAATGCGAATGGCCGAGCACCACAACCAATTTGGTGCCGAATTTTTCTGCAGCAAACTCAATTGAGCCAATCTGTGACGGTGCAACCACATTGCCTGCGACTCGAATGACAAATAAATCACCCAACCCTTGATCAAATACAATCTCGACCGGAACTCGTGCATCTGAACAACCCAAAATAATAGCCAAAGGGTCTTGATCTCTGACCAGCTCTGGTCGCCTTTGCATCAACTCATCAGTACTGGTGATGCTATCAACGTAGCGGGCATTGCCTTCTTTCAAAAGTTCAAGCGCTTCTTGACCTGTTTTTGGGCGTGTACCATGAGACATAAAAAATCCTTTATCATTGATAATGTTAGAGTTATAAACTGCTCAAAACCTGTTGATGCGAGTGCAGATTGGCTGAAAAGTGTGGTAGCCATTACTAAGCGTTCAGGCTCATTATACTTGTCAGCCACAGAGTAATTGTATAGGAATCAGGGTCAAAAAATGATAAAAAAATTCATGTCGTTATAGACAGGCAACTATTACCGATAGCGCAAAACGATAAGATCGAGAAAAACCGTTAAAAGCGTCGCTACTATCATTAAAAACTAAAAACAAAGGTTGTTGCTAAACATTCACCGTACCACAGGCTGCCAATCGCGTAATTCATAGCGAACTTGCACGGATTTATATCGAGGGTTTGTTATAATACCCAGCGACCAGACTGGTTTATATTCAGCGCTGATACTCATCCCAAGCCACCTTGACAACAGTGTCTTAAATAAACAGCCGTACTGAGGTGTTGGACACCTAGGAACACATATTATGACCAACTCATCGCCAACCACAAATAGTAGCGTTGCGTCACCTCACAACGAAGAAGTACTGTTGCAACTGACAGGTCTCAAAAAAACCTACGATCAAACTGACGTGCTCAAAGACATCAATCTCGACATCAAGCATGGTGAGTTTATAACATTGCTTGGACCGTCGGGCTGCGGCAAGACGACCTTACTGCGCCTCATTGCTGGTTTTGAGCAGCCAAACGCTGGGGCGATATATTTGGATGGAATACAAATGGCGGGTTTGCCAGCTGATAAACGTCCGGTCAATACGGTCTTTCAGCAGTATGCTTTGTTTCCACACATGAGCGTCGCACAAAACGTCGCGTATGGGCTAAAGCTCAAAAAAGTGCCCAAAGACGAGATAAATACTCGTGTGCGTGAGATGCTCGCCATGGTGCAGTTAGAGCATTTGGCCAATCGTAAGCCGCAAGATTTGTCTGGTGGTCAGCAGCAGCGCGTTGCGATTGCCCGCGCGGTGATTAATCGCCCCAAACTACTGTTGCTCGATGAACCACTGTCGGCACTCGATCACAAACTGCGTTTGCAAATGCAATCTGAGCTCAAACGCCTACAACGTGAGCTTGGCATTACTTTTGTTTTTGTCACTCATGACCAAGAAGAAGCGCTGTCCATGTCAGATCGCATTGCGGTGATGAAAGACGGCAGGTTTCAGCAAATTGGCACGCCTATCGAGATCTATGAAACCCCTGCCAATTTGTTTACTGCCAAATTTATTGGTGAGACCAATCTATTTAGGGCGGAAGTGAAAGGGGTTTATCCAGACCAGCCAGATCGTGATGGGCGAGTAACCAATGGGCGCATTGAGGTCGAAGTCTGTGAGGCGCAAGCGCAAGATGGGCCAACGACGTTACGCAATTTACGTCGTCCTGATTTTGCCAATGATGTGCAAGTGGGTGATATCGTTAATCTACTACTACGCCCTGAAGATTTACGGATTTATGATCCCAAAGATATGGATCATCAGGGACTACTTGGCCGCGTCATTGAAAGTAACTATAAAGGCAGTACCTTAGATTCCATTATTGAGTTAGTAAATGGTCACGTCATCAAAGCCTCTGAGTTTTTTGATGAAGATGATCCCAGCTTTGATTATAAGTTAAATGAAGCGGTCAAAGTTTCATGGGTTGATGGCTGGGAATGGGTATTGCCAGAAGACCCTATGGCAGCACAAGACAGCACTGCGCAAAAGGATGACAGCTGATGGCACGTCATAGCTTGAGTAGCAAAAGCCCTTTTCGTACGGCGACCCTTTGGCTGATTTGGAGTTGGTTACTAATATTTGCCCTGTTGCCTAATATACTGGTCATCGCCGTTAGCTTTTTGACCCGAGATAGTAGCGCCTTTGTCAGCTTGCCGGTCAGCCTCGATAGCTATGTGCGTATGATTGATCCGCTGTATTTTGAGGTGTTTGTCCATTCATTATGGATGGCAGGTATTACAACCGTTATTTGCCTCCTCCTTGGCTACCCTTTTGCGTGGCTGGTCTCTAAGGCGCAAGTACGCTGGCAGCCACTGCTGATGATGCTATTGATACTGCCATTTTGGACCAACTCTTTGGTGCGGACTTATGCGCTCAAATTGTTGTTTGCCAATAACGGTTTGATTAATAAGTCACTATTAGCAGTCGGTATCATCGATGCACCCATTGATATTTTATATACTCAAGGGGCGGTGATTGCTGGTCTCACTTATTTATTATTCCCGTTTATGGTATTGCCGTTGTATGCGGTGTTTACGGATTTGCGTACTGACATGCTGCTGGCCTCACAGGATTTGGGTGCTTCAAGGGCACAAACCTTTTGGCATGTGGTATTGCCATTGACGACACCTGGAATTATCTCGGGCGTACTGCTGGTGCTATTACCAGCGATGGGTATGTTTTATGTGGCCGATATCTTAGGCGGTTCACGCAACTTGTTGGTCGGTAATATTATCAAAAACCAATTTTTGGATGCGCGAGATTGGCCGTTTGGGGCGGCAGCCAGTGTATTATTGACGCTAGCGATGGCGGTGCTATTACTCGCTTACCGTGCCAGTAGTCGCCGTATTGGCAAGACTGATTTTAACGAGGTGGCATAATGTCCAATCATCCACCGAACCACTCATCAAATCGTTTATTGAATCAAGCACCATCCAAGCACAAACGCTCTATTAAGATGGGCAGTGTCGTGGCTAAAGGCTATCTTGGACTGATATACGCACTGTTGTATATACCCATTATTGTCTTGGTGGTCATGTCATTTAATAAATCAAAAATCGGCTACAACTGGGGCGGATTCAGCTTAAAGTGGTATGAATCGCTATTTAATAACCAAGCCATGCTCGATGCATTCTGGCATTCTATTGTGCTGGGCTTGGTCGCTGCCACTGTCTCGACCTTGATTGGCACGCTGACCGCCCTTGCCCTACATCGCTACAAATTCCGTGGTAAAGGCTTGCTCAATGGGCTGTTATTTGTATTGATGATGTCGCCTGAGATTGTTCTTGCTATCTCGTTATTGGCGCTGTTTTTATTAATTGGTCTGCAATTGGGCTTTGTCTCGCTGCTACTGGCGCACATTACTTTTTGTCTGCCATTCGTGGTTATCACGGTTTTTGCCCGCTTGAGTAGTTTAGACGAACGCTTGATGGAAGCCGCCCGCGACTTGGGTGCCAATGAATCAACGATGGTGCGCACGGTATTGATCCCCGTTATTTTGCCAGCAGTGATGGCTGGCTGGTTGCTCGCCTTTACCTTATCGCTAGATGATGTGGTGGTGTCTACCTTTGTCACAGGTCCCAGTTATGAGATTCTACCACTGCGTATTTATTCTATGGTGCGGGTCGGACTCAAGCCAGAAGTCAATGCCATCGGTACGTTGCTACTGGTTGCTTCCTTAATATTGGTCATCATCTCACAGCTGTTGTTACGTCGGCGTTAGTTATCGTCCATTTTAAATAAAACAGAACTATCATATCGCAACGCAGAACTGGGATAAATTTTTCTTGCTTGCTTTGCCTTTGCTGCCAGAGGCTGCGAAACTTCTCGGTTAAAGATAAGCATTCCAGTTCCGCTGACTCATTTTTATACTGAACTCACTATATCCATCATCAATTGATAAACTTTGAATGAAAATCAGCGCTAGATTGATTATAATGAATTTTTCTCACCTTAGCGGTTAGGTTATATTATGCTAGAGCTTCGTCATCTCAATACGTTAACCGCACTACGGGCGCACGGCTCACTAGCGTCGGCGGCCGATGAGCTACACGTCACCGCCTCTGCTGTCTCACACCAGCTAAAAGAGTTGGAGAATTATTACGATATTAGCTTGGTAAATCGCCGAACACGGCCGCTCACTTTTACGCCAGCTGGCAAAACGTTACTGGCATTGGCAGACAGTATCATGCCACAAGTAACCCGTACCAAATCCAATCTGAAACGCTTGGCACATGGTCAAGCCGGCAGATTGCGCCTAGCTTCTGAATGTCATAGCTGCTTTGACTGGCTCATGCCGATACTCAATCATTATCGCCGCGAATGGTCAGATGTGGAGCTGGACTTTGCCACAGGGTTTGAGCCTGAGCCGCATCATTTATTGATGGAAGGTGATATTGATCTGTTGATTACCACCAGTGATTTGCCCATAGAAGGGATCAGCTACCAGCCGTTATTTGAATATGAAAGTCGCTTGGTGCTATCACCCACACATGATTTAGCAGCACAAGCCTGTATTGAACCAAAGGATTTGACTGAAGAGACGTTAATTGCTTATCCCGTTGAGGCCAAGCGGCTGGATATCATTGCCAATTTTATGACACCAGCGCAAGTGAGCTTTCAGAGTATTCGTACGACGGAATTGACAGCGATGCTCATTCAATTGGTCGCTAGTGAGCGCGGTGTGGCAGCATTGCCCGACTGGGTAGTGGCTGAATATGAGAGGAAAGGTTGGGTCGTCTCGCGTCCGCTAGGCGCTGGCGTGCGTTGTCAGTTGTATGCCGCGACGCGCACCGCTAGCCAAGATACGGCTTACATGCAAGGGTTTGCAAATTTATTAGAAGGGATTGTTAAGCCAGTTTAATATTCCACTGTTTATTACATTTTTTGGTTGTGAAATATCGTCCGCTTTCTTACGTTATGATAGGCGTTGGGGTAAATACTGGTTCCCTAGTGAGGAATTGAATATTAGGCTGTAGGCTAATGATGTCAAAATTTTAACTTGCTGAAATAGCTCCAGTGTACTTCATGGTGTACATATACTAGATTTTTCAATAACCTCTATGTCTGAGTTCATTAAGAGTAGAGAAATGTAATAAGCATAGGTTTTTTTTAACGGTTAGGCTTGTGCTTCTTTCCTCGGCAGGAACAAATACACAGAATATGGGATGATTTCGCAAATTGATCTCTACGCTTGCTATAAGCAAATTATCTCTTTAGCCAAGAAAATAAGCCCTTTTTCTTCTTTTTCTCACTAGCTACTCTCATACGTTCTTGCCACATATCAATCCATTCTTGCTGCGGTTGATTGTAATCAAACTCTTGCATAAAATCGTAAGGTTCAGTGTATTTTTCTAATGGCTCAAATGCTATGAGCTCTTTCGGTGCCATTGGGCTGTCTACACCCAAGTCATAGCCATGTATTGCTGCAATTTTGGCGTACAATACCGCTTGTATCTGAAGATAAAAGTCAAACCAAACGTTTCCATCATATGCCGCTTTTTTTGCCGATTTGGGTTCAAGTAGCTTATTTAACGATACTTGCATTGCTTCTATATTTTTGTCACACAGCGCAATATAAAACTTATGATCAGGTATTCGCTTGACATCGAATTTGTCTTTTTTCTCATCTTTTAAAAATATTAGACTTCGCTCTTTTAGAGGCTTCCAATCTCCTGCTAATGCAAGCAATGTATTCTTATTAAAATAGGAACGTGTGTCTTTACGATCATAAGACTCATTAACTTCAACAATTTTATCTCGGTGCTCAATTAAAAATCTGATTAAGTCAGGATTATCAGACATGATGGCTGCAAAGAAGTTATTGGTATTGTAACCATTGTATGCCCAATAAATTTCTTCTTTGCCCATTATTTGCAGTTTGGCTGCTACATAAGCGGCTTGTTTAAAAGCTTTAACATCAGCATGTAATAATAAGTCAGAGGAGGCTTTTGCTTCGTAGTAAGTACCTAAGCTATACATGCAATATAACGGGTTTCCAACTGACGTACGAATAATCTCTAATAGCTGTTCAATATCATCAATGTAATGTTGATTATTACAAAGCACGTAATTAGCTCTGCCCATGACATGCTCAACACTTTTAAAATAGTCTCTACCACCCGAACTACCTAAGTATACTTTGTAGTTATCATTCATTTTAGTACTCAATTTTTATTAATAGTTTATATGGGTATACCCCATAGGAACCAGCTATTTCAGCCTTCAAACCTATTAATAGACCACTTAAAATAGACTACATTTTCGGAACTACTTAAATTAGATCACTAATTAAGCAGGTAATATCATAGAAGCTCAAAGCACGCACTTAAAGAAATAAAAACCAACCGCCGTTGCCATTAATGTCAGTCCCACATGCAATCCTATCAGTGTCAAACCTGCCAGCAACCGCCCGTCATGAAGAAAGCCAAACACCTCAGCACTAAACGTACTAAACGTGGTTAATCCGCCTAAAAATCCAGTAATCACGAACACGCGAACATTATCAGACAGACCATCAGCCATACGCTCAAACCACACCAACGCCAGTCCAATGAGCAATCCACCCAAGATATTGGCGCTCAGCGTACCGAGTGGTATCCAACTGTGCGACGCGTTAAAACGCGACAACCACGCTCGCAAACAAGCACCGAATGCTGCTCCTAAACCAATGGCCAGCCACTGCATAGACTATCCTTAATTCAGCTAGAGTTTAATGGATGTAGTGAGTCCAATATAAAAGTAATACAGCGGGACTGGAATGCTTATCTTTAAACGAGAAGTTTCGCCGCATCGAGCTGCGAAGGCACAGCAAGCCAGAAAAGTTTCTACCATTTCAACGTTGGAATGTATCTGTTTTATTTAAAATCGACTATACAATAACGAAGAAAAAAATTTACACCGCAGGCAATTCCGTCATCGGCCAACGCGGCACGCAGCTGACTGCCAAGTCGTCAGACTGCCCAGCTTGCAAGCGCTCGTAACCCGCATACGCAATCATTGCGCCATTATCGGTACACAATGCTGGCGGCGCATAATGGACAGTGGCGTTTATTTTGGTCAGTTCAGCCTCTAACGTTTCGCGCAAATGGGTATTGGCACTCACCCCGCCCGCAATCACCAGTCGGCTCATATCCGCTTGCTTCAACGCTTTGACGCATTTTTTTACTAGTGTATCGACCACCGCATGCTGAAAACTGGCGGCGATATCAGCGCGAACTTGTGGATCGCTGTCAGAGCCATTGCCCGAACCGTCCGTGTCTTTAATTAGGTTGTGTACGGCTGTTTTCATCCCACTAAAAGAAAAGTCCAACCCTCTATGTAACATAGGTCTTGGTAATGAATAGGCATTTGGATTGCCAGTTTCAGCCAATTTGGCGATATTAGGCCCACCAGGATAAGGTAAGCCCAGCATTTTGGCAGCTTTGTCAAAGCATTCGCCCGCTGCATCATCTATCGATTCACCCAATATCTCATATTGACCCACACCACGAGCCGCTATCAGCAAGGTATGCCCGCCAGACACTAATAATGAGACAAAAGGAAACGCTGGCGGGTTTGCACCCATGAGCGGTGCCAATAGATGCCCTTCCATATGATGAATACCAATCGCTGGAATATCTAAGCCATACGCCAAACTGCGCCCAAATAACGCACCCGTCATCAAAGCACCAATCAGCCCCGGCCCTTTGGTATATGCGATAGCGTCAATCTCATTTTTGCGAATACCGCATTGATCGAGCAGCTCATTAAACAAAGGCACAAGCTTACGTATGTGATCGCGACTGGCAAGCTCAGGCACCACACCGCCATAGAGCGCATGCAGCTCTATTTGTGAATACAATACTTGGCCGAGCAAGCCTTGATTGTCACTGTCTATCTGCTCACTATCAAAAATCGCTAATCCCGTCTCATCACAAGAGGTTTCTAAACCCAATACCTTCATACGTTTGCCTTTATACCTATGTTTTCGTACTATTTTTTGCCGCGTTTTTCGTTTTATACCATTTTCAAAAAATTGAGTCGCAAAAAAACGAATGCAAGCACTACATCTAGCGCGCTAAATTCGCTTGGGACAGCGAAACATATTTCTTGAAATTGGTACTAGAAAAACAGGCAGAAAAAAACCGCCATTGTCAGTCACAATGACGGTCAGTTTAGCAAATTTCAATCACTTATATCAGCTTACTGACGCTAATATATAATCCACAGCGGCCTTTACTTGTGCTTCAGTTACGCCATTTACTGCTTGAGCTGGCATTTTATTGAAGCCTTTGGCCGAATGCATATATAAAGTTTCTTTGTCTTTGGTCAGACGAGCCGTCCAAGCCGCAGTATCTCCATATTTTGGCGCATCGAGCAAACCAGCTGCGTGACACACTTTGCAGTTTGACTCATACAGTTTGGCGCCTGCATCTGCCGCCAATACCTCAGGCTCAGCCGCGACTTCTGGCACAGTTTCTTTTTGAATGGCAGTCGTCTCGGTAGACACTGCTTCAGGTTCAGCGGTAACCTCTTCGGTCTCGATGACTGGCGCTTCTTCTACCACGGCTGTTTCAGTAGGCTCGTTAACAACTGTTTCTTCGGCGGCATTATCGCCACTACAAGCACTGAGTACCAGTAACACGCTCACGCCAATAGCAGATAAAGTGAATTTATTCATACGCTGTTTTTTGTTCATCATGATCACACCTATACGCGATACTTCATGTTGGCTGCCACTTATGACAGCCTAGAAACTCATCATTCTTGTCACTCACGTACCTGCTCTAACTACTATGAATCGATCGTTCACTCAGTCTAAGCAAACGCTTATTGAGCAGCAGCTTCGTCAGTTGCTGGTGCGGCATCAGCAGTAGCAGTAGCATCTACACTCGCTTCCGTGCCATCAGTAGTAGCCGTCTCTGCTGTTTCAGCGCCCGCTGTCGCTGTTGCTGCATCGGTCATTGTTGTGTCAGTTGTTGTTGCTGCGCCTTCTACTGCGGTGCCATCAGCAGCAGCCACTGGCATCGGTGCGGTTTCTGGAAAATCCATCTCTTCGGCTGCAGGTGCATTTGCACGCGCAAGCGCAGCGGCTTCATCAACCCGATCTACTGCCAACACTTCATGTGACTCTTCTTTATCACCACTACAAGCGCTAACACCAAAGCCAAGAGCCACGATAAACGCTGTGCTTAGTGCCGTATTTAATACTGATTTTCTCATTCCAACATCCTCAATAAAATGCCCATAAAACGGTTAATGTGTTTAGTATAGTTGATCCACTTTAGAAAGGTTACCGTTCTGCTGGTATAAATTTTATGAAGCATCTGTCACGCTTGCGAACAGCCAGCGAGGAAAATTTATACCAGTAGAAAACGATTAACGGTTGCACCATTTCGATTCTAGATTGACTATATTTTATGGAAATTATCATAGCATAAACTCAAGCTAAACCGTTATAGACAGTAGGGTTTTTTATTGACGTAAGACTGTATTTTTGGGATGTTTAACCAGTAGCCATGACTATCCATGCTTGTATTTCACAATTGTCTATCGCCCCACACAACCTAATAACAAATAAGCATTCATGCGCTAAAACCATTGACTTTATTGGAATTTTTTATTAAAATAGTCGCCCTTGTGCTCATGCGCAAGATTATCCTAGTTTGAGCTGATGCCTGTAATCTTGAGATATTACGGCTAAATACTAATACACAGCCAAACTAATGCCCTTATATCTCATCCTAATCGAGGAGTCTTCATGCCTGCAGTTAAGGTTAAAGAAAACGAACCAGTTGATATTGCTATCCGTCGTTTCAAGCGTGCTTGTGAAAAAGCTGGTGTATTATCAGACGTGCGTAAGCGTGAGTTTTATGAAAAACCAACGCAAGTACGTAAGCGTAAAAAAGCCGCTGCTGTAAAGCGTTATAAGAAAAAATTACAACGCGAAACCATTCGTACCACTCGTATGTACTAATCGATAAGTCGATTAGCTAAGTACAAGCGCTACACTAACGCCACTGTTATCCATCGATATCAGTGGCGTTTTTTATGCTACAATTTTTGTTATTGTTGCTAATATGGTTTTTACTAAAAACCGCATCGGCAAGTTTTTACTTAAAAATTTAACGAATGACACTTACTAGACAAGGATAATAACAATGAGCCAACTCAAACAGACTTTATCAGACACCATCAAAACTTCTATGAAAGCCCGTGAGCTTGAGCGCGTTAAAGTGTTGCGCAATGTGCAATCGGTCGTCAAACAAATTGAGATTGATCGTCAAATAGAGCTTGATGATGCCCAAGTGTTGGAAGTGCTACAAAAGCAGCTAAAACAGCGCCACGAATCCCTGACTATTTTTACAGAAAATAACCGTGATGACTTAGCGACCAAAGAGCAGTTTGAGATTGATATTATCAACGAATTTATGCCCAAACAAATGAGCGATGAGGAAATCAGTGCATTAGTTAATGCTGAAATCGCCGAACAAGGCGCCACGTCAATGCGTGATATGGGTAATGTGATGGGTGTATTGAAAAACAAAACCGCTGGCCGTGCTGATCCTGCGCTGATTTCTAAATTGGTTAAAGACGCACTACAAGGTTAACCATGACTATTAAGTGATAGATTTTGCCTAGCTCGCTGACTCTTTTTATATTAACGTGACTATAACACTATCACATTCAAAATGATGACATAAAATAACCGCCTAAGGCTCAAAGTCTTTGGCGGTTTTTACGGCTTTTATTTCTGCATTAATATTGGCTAACAGCGGACGAGCACTACTGGCTTGAGCGGTAGTTTGCAATTTTTCTGTCAGTTTTTTGGCTTGGGTAAGCGACGTTAGCGCACTCTCATAGCGTCCGCTCCATAGCTGGTCGTGACTGCGATAGCGTAAGGCATTGATTGTGGCAATACTGGCAAGCTGCTGGGATGTCGTGGTTTTGGCAAGTTTTTCGTTGGCCAGCTGTAGACTTTGCCACGCATAACGGTCGCTTGGCTGTTGCTCAGTTAATGGCTTGAGCAGCGCTTGTGCCTTGGTTGGCTGATTGCTGTTGGTCAATGCTTCAGCCAAATAAAGACGCAGGTCGCGACGCTCAGGATAAACACGCTGTTGACTTTCCAAAATGTCAGCCGCTTGTGACCACTCTCCTTGTTCACTGAGAATATGGCTATGCGTAATAGACAGCAAAGGCTCTAGTCTCTGGCGCTGCGGCGCTGGCAATGCCGTAATTTCAGCCATGACCTCGTTGGCTTCTTTAAAGCGTTGCTGTTCGCCGTACCAGTGCATCAAGGCCAATTTAGCCCCGACGCTGTTTTTAGCGGCCGTTGTCAATACAGTCTCAGAGGCACGCTTGCCAGCGCTTTGCACACGCCAATAGAGCAAATCAAACATCGCCTGATGCCGTTGTTGCTGGTTTAGTGACAACGAAGGATAATGCTGCGCGCGACTCTGCGACTCACTCAAACGCTCGTTACTGAGAGGATGCGAGCGGACAAAGCTTGGCAAAAATTGGTTTTCAACTTGGTTCAGCTGGCTTTGTTGATTCATCGTAGCAAAAAATCGTGGCATGGCTCTCGGATCATAGCCAGCTTGAGTCATGATTTGCATGCCAACTCGATCAGCTTCGCGCTCATTACTTCGACTAAAAGCCATACTACTATTCATCGTTGCCGTCTGACTGCCCATCATCACTGCCGCAGCGGCATCACCATCAACAGCTGACGCTGCAATCGCTGCCAGCATACCGCCTATCTGCATCAATAGGGCTTTTTTGCGTTCATCAGCGCCGTTTTCATAATGATGTTGGCTAAGATGTGCCACTTCATGTGCCACCACACTGGCCAGCTCGTCCATGCTATTGGCGGCCAATATCGTTCCTGTATTGAGACCAATGACACCGCCTGGTGCGGCAAAGGCGTTGATGCTTGGGTTATCAATAACGACCAAACCCATGAGTGCTTGCTGCCGTGCTTGCGCATTCAGACGCCACGTCATGTCTTTCAGGGTTTCTTGAATCCAAGGGTCATGCTCCATCTTGACGCTACCATTGACGTTTCGTAGCGACCATTCGCCAAGCAATTTATTTTGATATTGCTCAGCGAAGCTCAACCCTTGCCCGCGCAGGTTGGGCAAATCCAATGCTTCAGAATCCGGCATTTGCCATGAATTATAAGCAAACGGTGCTGCTTCTTGGCTGCTGACACTATCGCTGCTGTTGGCCACTGTAGTCATTGTCAGCAATGCCACTGATAACCCTAATTTCATAGCGCTCGCGGCAGACAGACATAGACAACTGTTAGGCCGCGTCATTAATGGCGATTCTGCCATGAGCGAACGCTTGGCTATCAAGTATTTATTCAATGAATTCATGCGCGCGCTATCACGCATCAACTGTCTATGAGAGTGTGACAAGGGCGTATCCTATGCATGTGATTAATAACAACGTCTTTTTGACTATACGAGCTTGCGGATACAAGGTCAATTCTAGTATGTATTTGACTACCAATAACCAAGTCACGTGTCACTATTGTGCAACATGCCTGTGTAATTCTAATGAACCGAATATTGTGTTGACTATATTCAACTGCTAATACATAGCCACTATTTGGTATAATGACAGACTGTAACGATAGTCCATGATGGTAGACTTGCATCACAATCAACTGAGAAGTTGGTGTGTCAAAAAACTTGATCGCAAAATTATAACGTTAACTGTCATTCATATCTTTAACAGGACAAATTAAAATACTGATATTTGAAAGGTTTATCTTATGTCTGCTGACCGTCAGTCGATCATCGTACGCGCCCCTTATGCTATCAGCTTATCAGCGACCTTGTCTGACGCTGAGCAGCAACAGGCAAAACATTTATTAAACTTATTGCTGGCTGAGAATACTAATACAAATAGCGACATAGATACCCGACACCTGACACTTAATATCAAACGCTTCATCGACGGTCACGGACTGGCTTGTCCGATGCCGCTATTAAAAACCAAAGTGGCGCTACGTGATGTTGCTATCGGTGAATCGTTATACGTGGTCGCCACTGACGCCAACTCTCAAGCAGATATCACGGCCTTTTGTCGACAGAACCAGCAAACGAACACGGCAAACCGATTGCTATTGGCGGTGAATAGCGTCACTAAGCAACAACCAGCAGCTAGCAGCTCATCACAGCGTTTCGATACAATATATCACTTCATCATTACCAAAACTGATAGCAACTAAGTGTCGCTATCCTTTACAATTACAACCATAAAGATTTTTATCTGACTATTTGCTTAACCATGTAAACAAGGTCAAGAATATGGCTACTATCTCTAATGATGCTGCGAAAACGAGTAAAAAAGACGATGCAGCACCTATAAAAAACGAAGCCCGTGATGCAGCGCTCAAAGCGGCGGCTCAGCGTCCACCTTATGACGCTAGTGCACTTGGTAAAACCAGTACTCGGGACTTGGTGCCCGCGATGCCCACGCATTTGTCAGCACCGGGCGTCAATTTGGGTGCCTATATCAATACTGTCCACCAAATCCCAATCTTGACACCGATACAAGAGCAAGAGCTGGCACATCGCTATTATGACGAAGGCGATGTTGAAGCGGCGCGGCTGCTTGTTATGTCGCATCTACGTTTTGTGATTCATATCGCACGCAGCTATTCGGGTTATGGGTTACCACAGGCCGATTTGATCCAAGAGGGTAACCTAGGGTTAATGAAGGCGGTGAAACGTTTTGATCCAAATAAAGGCGTCCGTTTGGTATCGTTTGCGGTGCATTGGATCAAAGCTGAAATTCATGAGTTCGTCATCCGCAACTGGCGTATTGTCAAAGTGGCGACAACCAAAGCCCATCGCAAGCTATTCTTTAATTTGCGAAGTCTCAAAAAGACCAATAATCAACTAACCTTAGAAGAAGCAGATGCCATTGCTGCTGACTTGAATGTCACCCGCAAGCAAGTGCTAGAAATGGAATCGCGCCTGACCTCTTATGATGCATCGTTTGAAGCGCAATCGAGTGATGATGACGATGGGCGTTATGCGCCGCAATTGTTTTTAGAGGACGGCATCGATCCTGCTGAGCAGTTAGAAGAAGCAGATTGGGAAGAAAACAACTCATCAGCATTGTTGGCGGCGATGGGTACGCTCGACGAGCGCTCACGTGATATCGTCGAGCAGCGCTGGCTTTCGGAACAAAAATCAACCTTGCATGAGTTGGCAGCCGTCTATTCTATCTCTGCCGAGCGTGTACGCCAAATCGAAAAAAATGCGATGGATAAAATCCGTGAGGCAATGACTATCGATAGCGTTATTTTGCCAGATGATCTTCAATAGCCATCGCTTTTAGAGAGTATGAGTTTGCCATGTTAAATTGGATAGGTATTGCCGCCATCAATATGGCCATCGCTGTCGCGTTAGGCGCATTCGGTGCGCATGGCCTAAAAAATATGGTCAGCGCCCAGCAGCTCGAATGGTGGCAGACGGCAACACTGTACTGGTTTGTGCATGCGCTCGGCTTATTGCTGGTGGGCGTATTGATTCGACTCAAATCTGCCACCCAAACTACAGCATGGCTACTACAGATTGGCATTCTTATATTTGCGGGTAGCCTATATGCGATGACACTCGGCGCACCGCGTTGGTTTGGCGCGATTACCCCTATCGGTGGTGTTTTGATGCTTACAGGTTGGCTATGGCTTGCTGTATCGACCTTTCGTTTGGGTCAGGTAAAAACTTGATTGGCCCTGCAATAAGTAAGCATACATAAAGTAGATATAGATTGATGAAGCAGCAATATCAAACCATTCAGGAGCATGTTTTATGAGTACCATTAGTGTCAATGGTCAGACTCTACAAACCACCCATCAGACTGTACAGTTGGTCATCAATGAGCTTGGACTTAGCCAAGGTCGTTACGCCGTAGAGGTCGATGGTGAACTGATACCAAAAAGTGAGCTTGCGCAACTGCGTATCATCGAAGGCATGGCTATCGAAGTGGTACAGGCAGTTGGTGGTGGTTGATTGAATATCACACCCAAAAAATACAATTAGCTGCCTTAAACCCGTTTAGCACAGACAATAAAAAAGACTTCAACGTATCGAACGTTTGAAGTCTTTTTCCTTTTTATATATTGAAATTTGAGAGCATCGAAAGCTAGTAATATGGCCACTTATCCCTTTGTTATTCTGTTAGCCAATATTTATCAAACCTTATGCTCTCTACACTTCAATAAAACTAAACGGCTGGCACCACATCGTCGACTGTTAGGTCTTCATAGCGCCCCTCACGTCCAGCACCCTGCGTCTTTTTACGCTCTTGACGGGTTTTATATTTCCGCACTTGTCTATCAAGTTTGTCTGCCATCTCATTAATGGCCTTATACATATCATCCTCACACGCTTGGACAAACATTTCTTGACCCGAGACTCGCAAGATCGCTTCAGCTTTATGGCTTTTTTTACCACCATCGTTTGCGCCGCTGTTGTCTAATGACAAGATCACTTGAATACTTTGTATCTGATCAAAGTGACGCTCTACTTTGACAAGCTTTTCACGAACCGCTGTGTCCATAGCTTCGGTAACACTGATATGGTGACCACTGATAGAAACATTCATATTATTGTCCTTTTATTATTACTGACACTATTACTTACAATCAACAGATGAGATAGCATTCCTGCCTTTATCATCCTGCCTTACCAATAACTGCCTGAGTATTTTTAATAACAGAGAAACCTATCCTTTTACGGTCGCCTCTATTATTAACGTAGATAAATAACTGAGGTAACGTTGTTGGTATGACTCTAATTTGTCATGAAAAGCGAATTGTAGCAAGACAGTATATTGTAATTAAATGTAATTAAATCTGTTGTTTCCTGAATGTTTCTATATAATCAAAAAATTTTATTTTTTATATTTGATGAATTAATTTTAAAGCGCTTAGAAAACTCCTGATAACTCCTTGAATGATAACAACTAATACTTTTGTTTGCGCTGGGTAGACGAACCGATATGCATGGCTTCACGATATTTGGCCACCGTTCTGCGAGCAATATCAATACCTTCTGCTAACAAAAGATCCTTTATAAGACTGTCTGACAATGGTTTTTTAGGATCTTCATCGGCGATTAGCTGCTTAATCATGGCACTGATGGCAGTTGATGAGATGTCGCCATCACTACTGCTAACATGTGAGGAAAAAAAGTGCTTTAGCGAAAACAACCCTTGCGGCGTCAAAATAGTTTTGCTGGTGGTTAAACGCGACACGGTAGATTCGTGTAAGTCTACTTCTTCTGCGATCACTTTTAAGATAAGCGGTTGCATGGCCTTAGCACCATGCTGGAGAAAGTCTTGCTGATAGCGCACAATGCTGGTTGCTACTTTTAGCAGGTTTTGATTGCGCTCTTCGATACTGCGAATAAACAAGCGGGCGTCGGTGAGGTTTTCCCGCAGATATTGATTATCAGGGCTGTCATCACCGCGTTTGACTAAGTTGGCATATTCTTGATTGACTCGCAGCTTTGGTAGGGTGTCAGGATTAAGACGCACATGCCAGCCCTCATCTTTTTTGTCTGAATGGCCATCACGGTGGCGGATAGGTGTGACGAGCACATCAGGAATATCATAGCTAGGAGTCGGTCGCGTATAGTCGGGCTGATTGCTCTGAAACAGCAACGCCGGTGAAGGGTTTAAGGTACGCAGTAGGGTCAGTGCTGGTGTAATATCCTCAGCTGCCAGTCCTGTCCGCGCAGTGAGTGCTTTGATATTATTACTGACCAAATGCTCGCCTGCTGATAGTAACGCTTTTGCTTGTCTTAAATATTCAGTGTCAGCATCAAGCTTGGATAACTGAATCGCGAGGCATTCACTCAGGTTGCGCGCACCCACACCAAGCGGGTCGCAAGATTGAATCATGCGTAGCACCGCCATTATTTCGTCATGCTCAACGCGCTCGTCCCACTGATAAAAGCTCGCCATAGTATCAAAGCTTTGTAACAGCTCATCAATATCAAGCTGAATAAAGCCCCTATCATCCATAGAGTCCATCAGATAAGTGGCGATTAATGTGTCCGTCTCTGAAAGGCGCTTAAAATTCAGTTGCCAGCGTACGTGGTCTTGGATGGTTGCAGAAGTACCGCCTTGATAGGCATCAAAATCTTCATTGCTTTTGTTATTAGAGCTTTTAGCCGCAGATGCGGCGTTGCTGCTATCAAAATCGCTAAACTCAGCGTTATCGACGTCAAAATGGCCATAGTCATCGCTATCCGTAGCAGCATTGTCCATCGCCCCATCATCCATACTTGCTTGCTGCAATTTATCCAAGCTATCACTAAAGTCCTCATTATATTCAGAGGCATAGTCAGAGGGCGATTCATTATTGCCAGATTCCCCATTAAATGGATCAGCATTAATGCCTTGGTTCCAACTGTCTAATGTCAATGAGGTATTTAAGTCAGCGGCCTTATCATTCGCATCATACTCGTATTCCTCTTCATCCTCGATGCGCTCAAGCAAGGGATTACTATCCAGCTTGGCCTGAACTTCTTGCGCAAGCTCCAAACTAGAGAGCTGCAGCAACTTAATAGCCTGCTGCATCTGCGGAGTCAGTTTTTGTGAAGTACTTAGCGTGGTCGCCAATCCAAACGACATACTCATAGGGGACTTATTACACTCCGGTAGTGGTGATGTTCCGTATAGATTGCTGGTGAAAGCAATGATTTAATTTTGTCAGGACACAGACGATAGCATTTTTTGCCACAATTTTGCTATGATAATTTATACCCTGTCCAGATAAGCTGGTTACAGTCGATACTAAATGACCTAGATATACGCCAATAATCGAATCCAAAACCCATATAACAAATCTGTTCATAATGCTAAGCCATTTATCAATGCAATGACTAGGGTGTGTTGAAAAATTCTAAAAATCAACTGAGAATCCAACTATGTATGAAAAGACAAATAACCATCAATTTACCACTGCTGCCATTCAGATGAATAGCCAACAAGACGTAGAGCAAAACTTGACGGACATAAAAGCCGCTATTAGTGAGGCGTGCCAACAAGGCACTAAGCTTGTGGTGTTGCCCGAAAATTGTTGCAGTATGGGTGAGCAATTTGCCACCGCTGAGCGTTTTGATGAGTTATCAGCGACGATTGCCGACTATGCAAACACTTACGGCGTGTATGTCCTCGCAGGCTCACTACCCTGCTCCTATCGCCCTGATGGTGTGATTGTACCAGATGGTAGATTACGACAAGTCAGTCAACTATTTGCACCCGATGGCACACGGGTCGCGCGCTATGACAAAATCCATTTATTTACGGCAACGGTGGCAGACAAACAAGGCAGTTATAATGAAGCGGCGACTTTTGAGCCGGGCACACAAACAGTGATTGCACCAATAGAAACAGAGAATGCGGTGTACCAGTTGGGTATGATGGTGTGCTTTGATTTGCGGTTTCCTGCATTGGCACAGCGTCTGCGTCAAGCTGGTGCTGATATATTGAGCGCACCTTCTGCTTTTACCTATCTGACTGGGCAAGCGCATTGGGCATTATTATTGCGCGCGCGTGCTTTGGACAGTCAATGTATGGTGATTGGTGCGGCACAAGGTGGCGATCATGTTTATAAGAACGGCAATATCCGTCAGACATGGGGACACACAGCGATTACCGCTTATGATGGTACCGTTATAAATAGCTATGATGACAGTACACTCAATGACACGCTTAATAACACTGCTGCTAGCGAGACAAACAAAAATTATGCCCTCGTCACGGCGGCATTTGACAAACAATCACAAGAACAAAGCCGACAAAAACTGCCGATTTTTGACTGTCATCGTTTGGCATAGCATCAGCCCCTAAGGTATCACTCAAACTATCAAAGTTTAAGGAGCGTCGCTGTCACTCTGCGCATGAGTCGCACGCGGATGGGCGCGGTCGTAGACTTGCGTTAGCTTGGCAAAATCCACATGGGTGTAAATTTGGGTGGTACTGATGTCACTGTGCCCGAGCATCTCTTGAACAGCACGCAAGTCACCACTGCCTGACAGCATGTGTGACGCAAAACAATGGCGCAGTAGATGCGGATACATATTTTGTGCGATGCCTGCACGAGTTGCAGCGACTTTTAAACGCTGTTGTACCGCCCGCGTGGATAAGCGAGTCCCCAGTTTTTCACTGATAAACAACGCCCTGTCCATCTGCTCTACCCAAAGATGACGATGCGGGAGATAGCGCGTAATCGCCTCTGCAGCCTTGACACCCAATGGCACCAAGCGTGTTTTATTACCCTTACCTGTCACTCGCACCCGCAGATCGGACAAATCCACATCCACCATATCTAGCGCGACCAGCTCACCGACGCGCAGACCACTGCTATAGAGCAATTCAAACATAGCTTTGTCACGTAACCATAAGCGGGCTTGTTCTGGTGTATCCGGCATCTCTTGATCGAGCAATTGCGTCAATAAATCCACATCGGCGATGGACGGTAAGGGTCTGGGACTACGCTTTAGCTGATAACCAGTCGTTGGATTGATGCGTGCCAAGTTCTCTTCGATCAACCAGCCATAAAAATGACGAATAGCCGATAACTCTTGCTGGACACTCGCCAGTGCTAGCTTGTCCTCATCTATACGCTGACCAATATGTTGTGCCAGCTGACGCTTATCACAGCGCGTCCATGTCAGGCGTTTGCCACGCAAAAACAGCGCCAATTGAGTTAACCCAGCAAAATAAGCCGTCAGTGTGTGCTCCGAATGATTACGCACGGACAAAGTATGTAGCCAGCGATGGACAGGTAATAACAGCTCACGCAGCGAAGCATCTGACTCTATCGTGACTGCCAATCCTGCTGATAACAATCGCTCTGATTTTATAGAAGGGTCATTTTTATGAGACATCACCATATGAGACACAACCCTATTATTGGCCTAATCGCAAATATATAGTTGAAATACTTTAAAGTCGCTACAGTATTGCTAGTGTAAATTTTTTGCAGCCTCTGGCAGCAACGGCACAGCAAGCAAGAAAAATTTGCACCAGCAGTACGTATTTTATCGATATTACTTTTCAACGACTATATGCCACTTATCATTTCGACGCACGGTTAGTCTTCTGGATTGGTCTTGATGCCTGCTTGCGCCATCAACCCATCTGGGCTAAACACGCCTTCGTAGACAAAGGCCGTGGGTCCCGTCATCATCACAGAATACCCCGGCTGCCACTTGATAATCATACTGCCACCATAGAGCTGCGCGCGTACATCTTCGCCTTCATCGAGCCAGCCTTCACGTATCCCAACGGCAACCGCTGCACAAGCACCTGTACCGCACGCTTGTGTCTCACCAACACCGCGCTCATACACACGCAAACGAATGTGACGCTGGTTCATCACTTGCATAAAACCAACATTGACACGATCTGGAAAGGCGGGATGCGATTCGATGGCTTTGCCCAAGGTTTCGACTTCTGCATCGAGTACATTATCGACTTTGATAACGGCATGTGGGTTGCCCATATTGGCGACGTATAATTGTACTGGCGTCCCATTTACATCCAAATGATAGGCGTTTTGAATCTTAGTCGTGGCTCTGGGGGTAAAAGGAATCTCATTGGGCTCAAACTTGGGTTTACCCATGTCAACCTCTACCCAACCATAACGGTCAGTGGTCAACGAAATAATACCGCTGGCGGTTTCAACGCGTAGGCGCTGCTTAAATGACAGCTTGCGCGCTTGCACAAAACGCGCGAAACAACGCGCGCCATTGCCGCATTGCTCGACTTCCGTGCCATCGGTATTAAAAATGCGATAACTGAAATCCACATCAGGGCGCATCGGTGGCTCGACCACGAGCAATTGATCGAAACCAATGCCTAAATGACGATCACCCAATAACTGCACCAAATCCTTGGTCAAATCTAAGCGCTGAGTCACCAAATCGATAACCATAAAATCATTGCCCAGACCATGCATCTTAGTAAATTCTATTAGCATATCCTTGATATCCTATCCTATTTTTATGTATGCCTTATATTAGCACGCTGTCAGTTACAATCATAATTATCACTGTATGCAAAGATAAGTTATAGTCGATACTAAATAAAACTGATATCGGGCATGATAACGCGAGACTGTTACCAATTTTTCTGGCTTGCTGTGCCGTTGCTGCCAGAGGCTGCGAAACTTCTCGTTTAAAGATAAGTATTCCAGTTTCGCTGACTCGTTTTTATACTGAAATCACTATATCTTTGCTAAAAATCTGCCATAAAAAACCCATCGTCATCATAACAATGGGTTTTGTCTAAACGGTTAAAATCAGCGGATATTTGGGCTGTTTTTTATGCTACATTTAACCTTGCCACAAGGTTTCATCAGCATATAAAGCTTCCATCGTTTCGCGCTTACGAATCAGCTGGTGACGATCATCCGCCACCATGACTTCGCTGGCACGCGGACGTGAATTGTAGTTACTGCTCATGGTAAAGCCATAAGCACCCGCACCCGTAATGGCCAAAATATCTCCTGCGGCTAAGGATAACAAGCGGTCTTTGGCCAAAAAGTCCCCTGTCTCACAAATCGCGCCAACGATATCCCACGCTTTTGTACCTTCAGTATTGATACCGTTATTCGGCAACGTTTCAGGAATCACAGCCATGTCAGCTTGATACAATGCAGGGCGAATCAAGTCGTTCATGGCAGCATCCACGATGGCAAAATTCTTGTGCTCAGTAGGTTTTAGTACATCAACTTGAGTCAGCAAAATGCCAGCATTGGCCACAATACTGCGACCCGGCTCAAAAAACACCGTCAAGCCAAGCTCGCTAAGCTTCGGTAATAAAGCAGCAGAAAACACATCAATAGACACCGGAGTTTCATCGATATAACGCACGCCCAAACCGCCACCCAAATCAATATGACGCAGCTCAATACCGTTATCACGTAAGCTGTGTATCAATTCGATGACTTTATCCAACGCCGCGACAAATGGCTCGACTTCCGTCAACTGCGAGCCAATATGACAATCGATACCGACGATATCGATATGAGACAATGTCGCTGCTTGCTGATAGACCGCGAGCGCGTCTTCGTGGGCAATACCAAATTTATTGTCTTTTAAGCCAGTCGAGATATAAGGATGGGTCTTGGCATCGACGTTTGGATTGACACGTAATGAGATGGGTGCAGGTTTGTCCAGCGTTTTTGCCACTTCGTTGATTAACGTCAGCTCGCTGATCGACTCAACATTAAAGCAGCCAATACCTTGCGTGAGTGCATACTCAATATCGCTGTAAGTCTTGCCAACGCCTGAAAACACCACGCGCGACGCGGCGCCACCAGCAGCCAATACCCGCATCAGCTCACCACGTGAGACAATATCGAATCCTGCACCTGCTTGCACCAATACGCCAAGCACTGCCAAATTAGAATTGGCTTTTACGGCATAACATATCTGATGATTCAAACTGGCAAAGCTATCAGTATATGCGTGATACACGTCCAATATCGCCTGTTTTGAGTAGACATAGCATGGCGTACCGTATTGTTTGGCGATAGCCTCAATGCTGACTTGTTCCATATACAGCGCATCATCATGATAATGCAACGCTGGCAAATGGGCAGTTAAGGCGGCAGGGTCAATGTATCGTCCTTGCTCGGTTTGGATAGTTACGGACTCGCCAGTTTTTGGCTCAGAATGACTCATATACACATCTCTAATTTATTCAGGGTAACAAGATTGAAAGTGACGTTTTAAGAAAATCGGTAAAACGCTCTAAAAAGTAAATATTTAGAACACGCCTTAGGGCGTGTTGAACATTCGACCATGGCACTGACAGAGACTATTTTTTAGGCGATTCGCAGGTAAAAATCGTAAGTATAGTCATTCTATACGTATATTTTTAGCAATGAAGCGGCAAAAAAGAGTCCTGTCCCCTGCTTTCATGATTGGGGCTGATGCTAAAACTGTCCCATACTGTGTTGCAAGTCTCGCTAAGGTATTAACATTATCATCGACTTGCGCCTTGTCTGGAACAATTTTAGCAATCAGCAGTGCCTATTTGTGAATGTTCAACACGCCCTAATAATCGTTGGAATCGTTGCTGGGTTCTGGCAGCTCAAAATCGGAGATTTGTTGATCATCATCGATACCAGCAAAAGCGGCGTCTTGTGGCTGGCTAGTACTCGCTAACACCGCCGTGCTTTCTTGAACCGTTTGACCGCTAGCATCTGTCAAATATAGAGCGCCTTTTTGTCCACATCCTGATATACCTAGCATCACAACACTACCCATAATAAAAGTAGAGAGAACACGACGACTGACACGGGCGGCATTAGCGTGCTCGGTTTTTAAAGAATGGCGTATAGTAAGCATAAAGTAGATAACCTGTAACCTTGTAATGGTATAAGTATAATAGAAAAAAGGCGACGCATACAGAATATAGAAATAACCAAATATAATAAAAGCCGTCATCAAAAAACGGCACAGATGGCTGCCTTGAATAATAGCATTATTATATAAAGCTGTGCGCATACTGAATACGACTAACCAATAAATTTAGAGAAGGTGAACACTTGGCCTTACTAAGACTTATTGTTTTACTGTAATAAGCGGTCGTTGCTAAAAAAATCCATACATAGCGGCACTCATTAAAAGGATTTATATTCATTTAGAAAAATTTTCTTACAATTTTTATCATCGCTGATTTTTTGCTTTAGTGCCTGAGCAACCCTAGCTACAATCGGTGTACAGTTGTATTCGATAAGCAATCGTCTGTCGCTATAACCCTTTTAGTTATCGTGGTATAACCACAAAAATATGTTACATTATGCTCAACCTTGTGGCTGTACTAAGGCGCTAGTATGCGACTTAGCTAACACTTATATTAATAGTGCCAGCCCAAACGCGATCGAAATCAGCAATATACTTGCTCAACGTATATCAGCATGGATGTGGCTGATTTTTATTTATTTAACCGGTATTCATCGATGATGAATCACCATTTATAAAATACAATCTAAGGATAGAGTATGAGCGCCAGCCCAACCACCACTTTTGATGACAATAATACTGACACATCAACCCTGACCAACCCTACCTTAGTCCTTAACTGCGGTTCTTCCTCCATCAAATACGCACTGATTAGCGATGACAATGCTACTCGTATCACTGGTTTGGCCGAAAACCTAGGACTGGATACTGCCCGTATCAAACACACCACGCTCAACGGGGAAAAGCTTGAGATTTCTATCCCAGGTGGCCGTCATAAGTTAGCGCTACAAAAAATCCTTGAGCTATTAGAGCAGTATCATTTCATCGCGGTCGGTCATCGCGTGGTTCATGGCGGCCGTGAGTACTCAGAAGCCGTTAGTGTCGATGAGCATGTGCTCGACGAAGTCAAGCGTCTAAAAGTATTGGCACCGCTACACAACCCAGCAAATGCCTTGGGCATCGAAGCCGTCCAAGCCATTTATCCTGATATGCCGCAAGTGGTCGTTTTTGATACCGCCTTTCACCAAACCATGCCACCCGTTGCTTTTCGCTATCCATTACCAAAAGCGCTGTATGAAGAGCACAAAATCCGCCGTTATGGCTTTCATGGTACGTCTCATGCCTACGTCTCAGAGCGAGCAACGGAAATCACGGATGCGAGCGGCACGCATGGTTGGCTGACCGCGCATCTGGGCAACGGCTGCTCAGCGACTGCCGTTTATGATGGCAAAAGTCTCGATACCAGCATGGGTCTAACTCCACTTGAAGGCCTGATGATGGGCACGCGCAGTGGCGATGTGGATCCAAGTCTGCACATACATCTAAAGCGCCAGCTCGACATGAGCTTAGAAGATATCGACACCATGCTCAATAAAGAAAGCGGTTTGCTCGGTATCTCAGGATTGTCTAATGACTTGCGTACTATCGAACAAGCGGCTAGCGAAGGTCATAAAGACGCAGAGCTTGCCATTGAGATGTTCTGTTACCGTGTGGGTAAATACCTTGCCAGCTTGAGCTGTGCGTTGCCTGAGCTTACTGGTATTGTCTTCACAGGCGGTATCGGTGAAAATTCTGTCACCACGCGTACCCGTATCCTAGAAGTGATGCGTCATTTCGGTATCAAAGTAGATGCGGACAAAAACGCAAACTTAGTCGGTGGCAATGAAGGCAGCTTCCATAGCAGCGATAGTAGCCTTGAGCTATGGGTCATACCAACAGATGAAGAAGGTCGTATCGCTCAAGAAACGCGTGAAGCTTTGAACTTAGTCTAGGCTCGATAGTCTTTGGGTGTTTTTTACCCAGCGCTTCTTATGAGTCAATGATGAGAAGTGTGACGTTTTGCTCATTTCAGCAAAGATGACTTGAGCTTTAAAAATATAATAAACCGTAGGATACACTATGCAAACCATTTTACTTGTTCCCATCAGCCGCGGTATTGGTGTCACATCAGCCGCGCTGGGTCTGATTCGTGCTTTTGACTATAATGGTATAAAAGCGGGCTTTATGAAGCCATTTTTGCAAGATGACACTTTGGATAAGCAGCGCAGCTTAGACAGCTCAAGTGCCTTAACCATGCATGCTTTTGGTCTAAATCCGCCCAAATCTATCAGTCGTCAACGCGTGGAGCGCATGCTTGGCGATGGCAATATTGATGACTTGTTAGAAGAGGTGGTCGTCAATTATCATACGATTGGTGATGGTCATGATGTGGTCATCTGCGAGGGACTGGTACCGACTACCGAGACCTCTTATGCCTCGCAAATCAACCGTGCTATCGCTCATGCACTCGATGCCAAAATTATTTTTGTCAGTACCGCTGATACCAGCAAACCTGCTTATCTGGCCGACAAGCTCGATGTTCACGCTCGTGAGTTTGGCGGTATCGCCAATGCCCGTACACTCGGCGTGATTTTGATGCGTGTGCACGATGTTCCCAATACTTTTGAGAACCAGCCTGTCGCTCCTGGTGAGGCAATGGTTAGCTTGGACAAAACGTTCATGCAAGAAGTCCAGCGCTTGTCACCACATTTCGATACTGAGGTGTTTCGCTTGATCGGTGTGGTGCCATTTAGCGACTCATTATCCGTGCCGCGTACTTGGGATATTGCCACTGAGCTTGATGCCAAATGGCTCAATGTCGGTGACGCAAAAACGCGCCGTATCAACCGTATTAGCCTAACGGCACGCTCCGTTGCGCGCGTCGATGAAGTGTTCAAACGCGGCACTCTTATCGTCGTCCCAGGGGATCGTGATGACTTATTATTGGCAGCTGGATTGGCCTGTATCAACGGTATTCCACTGGCAGGTTTGGTCTTAACTGGCGGTGTCGAGCCAAGTGCCACGGTTGCTGAGCTGTGGCAGTCAGCACTCAAGACGGGCATTCCGGTGATGAGTGTCGAAAGTGACAGTTATGAGACCGTACAGAATTTGGTGCATATGAGTTCTGAAATTCCAAGTGATGATACCGCACGCGCTGAAGAAGTGGCGCGTTACGTAGCGGCGCATTTAAACTTGGACTGGATTAAAGAATATTTCAGCCGCGATTATGAGCCGCGTTTGTCACCTTCTGCCTTTCGCCATCAGTTGGTCAAAAAAGCCCAGCACGCCAAAAAACGCATCGTGCTGCCAGAAGGCTCGGAGCCGCGTACTGTGGAAGCAGCTTGTATCTGTCAAAGCCGCGGTATCGCTAATTGTGTCCTACTCGCGAAGCGTTCTGATGTCGAACAAGTGGCCAAAAACCGTGATTTGACCTTACCAGAAGGTCTGGAAATCATCGATCCTGACGACCTAGATATGAGCAAATATATCGCAGCGGTCGTTGAGCGCCGTAAAGGCAAAACCAGCGAAGATGTCGCGGCAGAATACCTAAAAGATACCGTGTATTTGGGCACTACCATGCTACAAATGGACGAAGTCGATGGCTTGGTCTCTGGCGCGATTCACACCACTGCCAACACCGTTCGCCCAGCATTTCAGTTGATTAAGACCGCCCCGCAGTACTCTTTGGTATCGTCGGTATTCTTTATGCTGTTGCCTGAGCAAGTGGTTGTCTATGGTGACTGTGCCATCAACCCTGACCCAACGGCAGAAGAGCTGGCCGAGATTGCCATTCAATCGGCGCAATCTGCCGCTGCCTTCGGTATTGATCCAAAAGTTGCCATGATTAGCTATTCTACTGGCTCATCAGGCGCAGGCGCAGACGTCGAAAAAGTCACTCGTGCCACCCAAATCGTCCGCGAACGCGAACCAAATCTCAAGGTCGATGGTCCACTACAGTATGATGCTGCCTCGGTCATGAGCGTCGGTAAACAAAAAGCCCCTGACTCACCTGTTGCGGGACAAGCCAATGTCTTTATTTTCCCAGACCTCAATACCGGTAACACCACTTACAAAGCCGTACAGCGTAGTGCCAATGTCATCAGCGTGGGCCCGATGTTGCAAGGTTTGAATAAGCCTGTAAACGATTTATCACGCGGTGCTTTGGTCGATGATATTGTGTATACCATCGCCCTGACCGCCATCCAAGCGTATAGCGATTTGATTTAATCGTTGTCACGTTTGCCTAAAAACCATACGTTTTATCACCGACTATCGTCATGATAGTCGGTTTTTTCTTAAGGGTTTTTATTGAAAATGTTATGACTTTTGCGAGCTTTTGATGACAGCCGCCGCCGTGCCCTCTACAATAACGCTCTTCTCTCTCGCTTTTTGCTCATTTATTTATGCCCACTATTACCAATGACCGTCACGACAAACATTCTGCGCCCACCATTCGCGCTTATCTAGGCGGCTCATTTGACCCCGTGCACAGCGGTCATGTACAAATGGCAATGACCGTTTATCACTGTTTGTTACCGATAGCGACGCTACAACAGCGCGATCTGCGCGTGTCATTATTGCCAAACGCCCGTTCGCCATTCAAAACACACAGCACCGACCCTGCCCATCGTTTGGCCATGTTAAAACTGGCAACGCGCAATACACCCTTACAAATTAACGAGCTGGAATTATGGCAAACGCCGCCTGTCTATACCATCGATAGTGTGCGTACCTTAAGACAGCGCTATCCTAATGACTGTTTGATATTTATCATGGGTATGGATAGCGCCCGTAGTTTGGATCAATGGAAAGACGGACTCAGGCTGACGGATTATGTCAATCTTTGGATTTTTAGTCGTCACGGTATGAATAGCGTGTCTGACGTTTATAACGATGTTAGAGCGGATAACCTTGTTGAGGAAAATTTAACGAAGCAAGAGACGGCGGTACTACAAGCTCAGCTGCCGACACCGCTACAAAACCTAGTCATCGATGTACCGACTGAGTTGCTCTTGCCCACTTCTCAAACGCTTGCAGATAGCAGCGCCTTGAAAAATGCTTATAAAGGCCACATTTATATAGACAATCGTCCTGTAACGGCCATCTCAAGTACTGAGCTACGTCAGCAATTACAGTCAATGACAAATTGCTCAAATACGACAGCGCCAGCCGAAACGCAAATTACCTCTGTAACGCCAATAAATGCTATCATTAGCAATACTACATCCAATCCATTCGTTAAATGGCTAAATCCTGCTGTTTATCATTATATTATTGCCCATCAGCTATATTCCGCGGCGCAATTCCGTTAAAATCACTTTATCATTTTTTCTATTTTGTCTTTATACGTGATTGGTGATATCCGGTCAGTTGGACAATACCCATCAATGATTTACCTTTTTATTTTATATATTGACGATTCAAGAGATTAAAATTTATGATCAACACCATGACTGAAGAACGCTTAACCGTGTGCTTAAACCTTGTCCAAAGCGCGCTAGAAGATATGAAAGCTAAGAACATCACTGTACTAAATGTAGAAGACTTGACCGACGTCACAGAACGCATCGTCATCGCTGACGGTACGTCAAAGCGCCATGTGCGTGCGATGGCTGATAGTGTTGGTGCTGAAGCGAAGCAAGGCGGCTTTATGCCACTTGGCCGTGAAGGCGGCCTCGACTCTGACTGGACGTTGATTGATTTGGGCGCGGTCGTCGTTCATATGATGACGCCACAAGCACGTGAGTTCTATGACTTAGAAGGCCTATGGTCATCACCTGAACAATTAGCTGAACTGGTCGCTGTACCACGTGAAAAGAAAACTGCGGGTCGTCGCAACAAAAACAAATAAGATTATTACGTACAATGATCTTGTTAGACCAAAAAGACCAGAATTACTATTCTGGTCTTTTTTTGTGCCCATATTTGGATATGTCTGCAATGATAAGCACTCATTAAAATAGATAATTGTCGGATAGATTGCTATCATCATTACCACTACTCCTGACCAAGTTTTGTACTATTTCTCAAGTATCATTAAGGATCGGCCATGTCTGCTAAACACAACCCAAACCTTGAACTGACTTTACCCATACACGTGGCCAACTTAGTATGCGTACGCGCAGGAAAAGCCATGCCGTTCACCCGTGAGCAAATGAGTGCCATCGATAAAAAACCAATCGACGCGCCTGTCGCTGTCAACTTTATGGGCTTGACCACGGATGAGCAAGCCGATCGCAAACATCATGGCGGCCCCTTAAAAGCAGTGCATCAATTACCCATCGCCACTTACGACAAGATTAACGCTGAGTTTGATCTAAAAGTGCGTGTCGGTACACTCGGCGAAAACCTCACGACCGAAGCGGTTAACGGTCTACCAGAGATGGATGGGTCTACGGTTTGTATTGGTGACATTTATCAATATGGTGAGAACAAAATAAACGGTGAAGATAGCGTGCAACTGCGTATCGTCCAACCGCGCCGCCCCTGCTACAAAATCAATGATCAAATCGGACAATTTACCAAAGTGCCGAATATTGCGTCTTGGGTCAGTAAGCAAGGTATATCGGGTTGGTATTTTCAAGTGGTTCGTGATGGCGTGATTAATGCTGACTTGCCCGTATATCTGATCGAGCGCCCTTACCCATTTTCCACGCTTGAGACACTTTGGCAGCTGTCTAATTCGAAAGAAAAGTTTGATGCCGATATGATTGAGCCTTGGCTGGAGATTGAGTGTTTGGAAGAGAGTTGGAAGAAAGTATTGGCTAAAAAGATTCGGAAGGGTTGAATATGAATGATGTAAGGAATTGGAAATACAAAAAGTGGGAGAATGAGATGAAAGAATCTCCCTACAATACTGATTATAACGTTCCCCTATATATAAATTATGAAATTTATCCTGAAGATATAGAGATAATATCAACAATCTTGTTGCCAATTACTTTTGAATATAAAGGAATTATTTTACTCAATATCGAAGGTATCTACGAGAAAGAAATCAGTGAGATGTATGATGAAGGTTTGCCAAACATGGCTAGCAAAGTTGAAGCTCAGGAAAGTATGAACAGATTAGTAGTAGACGATGTTTTCTTTAATACAGCTGATAGATCTAGTAATGAAACAATAATGAATGTGGCAGAGCTTATAAAGCATAATTGGGAGTATCATCTGATGAAAAAATATCCTAATAGACATTTCATAGTTGAGATTGTAGGGGAAAGTTTTTATCCTGTAGTAACCTTCTATGAGCCGTGACAATAGAACTGTTTATTATTCTACCTTTAAACAGGCTCAATTCTAATAGCATCTAAAAAAACATATTTATAATTTTCGATAATTTTAACCATTTTTTTATCAATATTGCTCACTAGCAATGGGACAGAAGGCTTAGCTACTAAACTATAATATGGCTGAGTTAAATCATCAGTATCATATACATATAGCCCTTTTTTTGTATAAAAAATAAATTCTTCAAGATTAGTATTACTAACAAATACATCTTGATGTTCTATACAAAAACTACCAATGCTACCATTGTCTTCTAGACGGTTAAAATAGTCATAACAGTTCTCATAATTTTGCTCTTTTAGAATATTATTGACCAAAACCGAGGTCGTACCATTGCTAAAGAATACGCCTAATTTACCTTCCTTATCAGAAGCAAACCAAGTTAAATCCCAGCAATCTAAGCTCTCTATACTTATAGACATAATTGAATCCGGTTCACTAAATTAAAAGATAATCTTATAGCTATCAAATTTAATATAAGAAACTATAGCGTATTTTATATTATCATTCCTAAACAGAGCATTTCATGGTAAAAAACATCTTCTTAACACTTGGCTTAACTCTGCCTTTGATTGGTTGCGTGACCACGACCTCACCAGTGGCAACCACAAACAACTATGTCGTTGACAGCGATACCTATCAATCTACGGGCAAAAGCCAGCGCATCAAAACCATCGTCTTGCACTATACGGTCTCAGACAATGAGCGCTCAATCAAAACATTGACCACGGGCAATGTGAGCGCGCACTATCTGGTCTTAGATAGTAACGATGATAAAATCTATAACCTAGTGCCAGAGTCTGAGCGCGCGTGGCATGCAGGCGATGGTGGCTTTTCAGGACGAACCATCCTCAACGATACCTCTATTGGTATCGAAATCGTCAACGCAGGGATCAAGCCTGAATATCGAGACGCGCTAAAGAATGGCAATATGGATTACCATCCTTATGAGCATTATGTGGCGTTTGATGAATTGCAGATTAAAAAAGTCGCGCAATTGGTGCAAGATATCGCCACACGCTATGACATCTTACCCAAAAACATCATCGGTCACTCAGATATGGCGCCCTCGCGCAAAATCGACCCGGGTGCAAAATTCCCTTGGGAGCGACTGTATAAAGAGTATGGTATCGGCGCTTGGTATGATGAAGCGGACAAGCAAGAAATTATGAGTCGGCGTACCTTGGTCGCGCCAAGCGTGCAGGAGATCAAGCAAGCTTTTCACAAATATGGCTATCAAATCAATAATAGCGACGAATGGGACAAGCCCAGTCGCGATGTCATCTATGCGTTTCAATTGCATTTCAGACCGCAGCAGCCAACCGGTAATATGGATAGCGAGACCTATGCGATATTGCAGGCGCTAAATATGAAGTATGCTGGTCGCGATGACTTCTACTAAAATTAGATATTAGCCATTAACAACCTATCTATTTATCCATAACAACAATGAAAAAGGACATATTATGAGCACCCTATTTAGTGTCAATTTGAATAAACTCGCCTTAATCAGAAACTCAAGAGGCACAGATTATCCCAATCTACTGTACTTCGTGAAGAAACTGATTGATCTGGGCGTCAAAGGCTTTACTGTGCATCCGCGACCTGATGAGCGTCATATCAGATACCAAGATGTCTATGATATCAGTGCGTTTTTAAAAGACTATAAAGACATCGAGTTCAATATCGAGGGCAACCCGAACGAGCAGTTTTTATCCCTGATTCGTGAAGTCAAACCGCATCAATGTACCCTCGTGCCCGACAGCGAAGACCAACTGACCTCCGATCATGGTTTCGATATCATCAAACACAAAGACATGCTGTCAGCGCTGAGTCATGAGTTGCAAGGTTTTGGCACACGCTGCGCGGTATTTATCGATCCTGATATCGAGCAACTCAAAGCCGTTATCGACAGCGACGTGCAAACGATAGAGATGTATACCGAAGAATGGGCGCGCGCCTACAGTAATGATAAGAGCGATGGCAATATTGATTTCAATGAGGTCAAACAACGCTTTAGCGACTGTATCAACCTCGCCAGTGATAACGGCATTCGCGTCAATGCGGGTCATGATTTGAATTTAGAGAACTTAGCCCAATTGCTCAGTCTTGGTAACATCGCTGAGGTGTCTATCGGTCATGCGTTTACGATTGAGTCACTAGAGCAGGGCATGGATAATGTGGTGCGTCAGTATTTAGACATCTGTGCTTAGCCCGCATCAATGAGCAAACAGTTTGGCTCTATCAACAAATCCTAAGCAAACGCCAATAATATTAAAAAAGGAATCATTATGTATCACGCCTTTCAGAAGCATCTACAACAAGAAATCAGCGATATCCGCGACGCAGGCCTGTATAAAAACGAGCGCGTTATCACCTCTCCGCAAGATGCGCTCATCACGATCGCCGATGGCCGTGAAATGCTTAACTTCTGTGCCAATAATTACCTTGGATTGTCTGACCACCCTGAGATTAAAAAGGCGGCTACCGAGGCCATTGAAGACTCAGGTTATGGCATGTCATCGGTGCGTTTTATTTGTGGTACGCAAGATTTGCACAAGCAGTTAGAGGCGGCGATTTCTCAATTTTTTAATACTGAAGATACGATTCTTTATGCGGCCTGTTTCGATGCCAATGGCGGTGTCTTTGAGCCACTACTGACCAGCGACGACGCCATTATTTCTGATTCGTTAAACCATGCTTCAATCATCGATGGTGTGCGCCTGTGTAAAGCCGCGCGTTATCGCTATGCCAATGCGGATATGCAAGACTTAGAGGCTCAGCTGCAAGCGGCACAAGCACAACGTTTTCGCTTAATTGTCACCGATGCCGTGTTTTCAATGGATGGTAATGTGGCACCGATGGATGAGATCTATGCGTTGGCACAAAAATATGATGCCATGGTCATGATTGACGAGTGTCATTCAGCAGGCGTCGTCGGTCGCACGGGTGGCGGCGTGACTGAATTGTTTGATCTACGTGGTGATATTGAGCTGATCACGGGTACCTTGGGCAAGGCATTTGGCGGTGCGATTGGCGGCTTTACGACGGGTAAAAAAGAAATAATTGAGATGCTGCGTCAACGCTCACGCCCGTATCTGTTTTCAAACTCCATTCCGCCCATGATCGCGGCCGCTGGATTAAAAGCGTTTGAGATGCTAGCGCAAAACAATACCCTACAAGACAAATTGCATGAAAATACCGCTTATTTTGTGAAGAAAATGCAAGATGCGGGCTTCGATATCAAGCCCACCGAATCGGCCATTTGTGCGGTGATGCTTTATGACGCCACTGTCTCGCAACAAATGGCAGAGGCGCTGCTTGATGAAGGCATTTATGTGATTGGCTTCTTCTACCCTGTCGTACCCAAAGACCAAGCTCGCATTCGTGTCCAGCTCTCTGCTGCCCATACTCGCGAGCAGCTCGACCAGTGTATCGCCGCCTTTATTAAGGTCGCCAAGCAAATGAAAGTGATTGATTAAGCGTCGTTCGGTATTTATCTAGATTCAACATTGAAATGCAACACAGTTAAATAAGAGAAAAGTATGAAAGCACTGGTTAAAGCCCATGATAGAAAAGGCATCTGGATGCAAGACATGCCAGAACCAACGGTTGGCATTAATGACGTTAAAATCAAAATTAAAAAAACCGCTATCTGTGGTACAGATTTGCACATTTATAAGTGGGATGAGTGGTCACAAAACACCATCAAGACGCCGATGATTATCGGACATGAATACGTCGGTGTCATTAGTGAAATGGGCGATGGCGTCAAGCATCTTGAGGTGGGTGACCGAGTCACAGGCGAAGGTCATATCGCTTGCGGGCATTGCCGCAACTGCCGCCGTGGTAAGCTACATGTGTGCGAAAACACCATCGGTGTGGGCGTCGACCGCGATGGCGCGTTTGCCGAATATTTGGTGATACCTGCTGATAATGTCATCAAACTCGATGAGCGTATCAGCGATGAGATGGCCGCCATTATGGACCCCTTTGGCAATGCCACTCATACTGCCCTTTCCTTTCCTGTACTGGGTGAAGATGTGCTGATTACGGGTGCAGGACTGATTGGGTCAATGGCAACGGCAATTTGCCGCTTTGCTGGGGCGCGTAATATTGTGGTCAGCGATATCAGTGATTATCGCCTAGAGCTTGCCAAAAAAATGGGTGCGACGATGACCATCAACCCAGCCAAAGGTGAAACCATCGAAGGCGCTATCGATACGTTAAAAATGCACGGCTTTGACATTGGGCTTGAGATGTCAGGTTCACCTCAGGCCTTTGATTCGATGATTAGTAACATGTATAACGGCTCTAAAATCTCTCTCTTGGGCATTTTACCCAACACCACCACGGTGGATTGGAGCAAAATTATCTTTAAGGCGTTAACCCTAAAAGGTATCTATGGGCGTGAGATGTGGGAGACGTGGTATCAGATGGAGCAAATGCTGATCAGCGGTATTGATCTATCGCCAATCATTACCCATCGCATGCACATCGATGACTTCCAAGAAGGCTTTGATATCATGGAAAGTGGACAATGCGGTAAGGTAATTTTAAGCTGGGATTGATTTTGGTGATTCAGTATTTGAGAAGTCGTGGTTAGCTTTTACACTGTCACGACTGATAAAACGGTGCTGATTTCAGTACCGTTTTTTTTGGATAATGAAAAGTGGTGATATTTATGAGTAGTTTTGAGCAAGACAATCTACAGAGATATCTAAACGAAAAACCTAAACGAGCATGGGAAAAGGAGCAGGAAGCGAAACCACGCTCTGACTATGATGCTTGTGTGTTAAGATTCATGAGTTGATCACTTAAGCCCAGATAGAGTCTAAAAGATAATTTAATATTTTTATATAATGTTAACATCTTCAAATAGTAAAACTCATAATACCTAAAATATAGGGATTTTTAATATGGATGAATTAAATACCAAAAATTCTAATACTAATGAACAAATCATAGAGGATAAAGTAGCTCTTAAGAAGGAAATATATGAGGTTGGCGAAGTAATTGACATTTTCTTACATAGAATTATGGATATTGAAGAATGTGCATCAGAATATATTCCTGAAGCTACTCAACGGTATAACGATAAAACAAATGAGCTATTCCATGAATATAAAAATAGGGGCTGTAGTAGATAAGCACTATGCTAGACTACTTTTATGAAGATAACCCGTTGTAAACTAAGTAAAAAAGAGCGG
>NZ_CAJHBU010000016.1 GCF_904846715.1 Psychrobacter vallis | reverse complement strand
CTGCTCTTTTTTACTTAATTTACAACGGGTTATCTTCATTTTAGTAGTCTAGCATGGTGCTTATCTACTACAGCCCCTATAATTATTATAAGCCTGATTCTATCAAGAAAAACCCCATAAATGCGATTGGTCATAAAGACTTTGATGTAGATCCCTATATAGATTTTGGTAGTGGAAAAGGTGACCGAACTAGTTTAGAAGATAGAAAAAATGTCCCAATTAATTCATTAATGAATAGTGATTATATATTTGGTGAACTTCCACGAAAAAATGACAGCCATGATTCAATTTTAGGTAAAGGATTTAACGATAAAAAAATTGATAAAATAACACATAAAGCTACTGAGAGTTTCAATAATTCGAGTAAATAGCATGAATAAAAAATTAAAGTATCTATTGATAATAATCGTAATAATCTTACTGTTATTTATTCTAAATTCATTTATAAATACTTACGACACAATATCTATTAGTGTATAGACTATGCTAACTATGACGTCAATAAAAAGAAATCTCTATAAGGATTATGATGTTGACTTATATATAGATTTTGGTAGTGGTAAAGGAGATAAAACAATTTTAAATGATAGAAGAAATGTTCCAATAGCTGACGTATTACCTACCGAAGTTATACTTGGAGAATTACCTCCTGTCGTTGGTATGGAAGGAAGTATTGCTAACGATACGATTCAGAAATATATCAATGAGGCTTTAAGAGATTTCGAAAAGGAGAAGAAATAGTATGAAGAACAAAAAAAACCTATTAATTGTATTTTTTACGCTTTTGTTTCTTTTATTTATTTTCTTAGCCTATGATTTTTATAAAGGTTTCCAAATAGGAATGGGTGTCTAGTGCATAAACTAGAAAAATATTGTGAAAATTAAAAATAATATGAGTGCATCTTAAAGCTAAGAGATTATATATATCTTAGCTTTTTTATTTTCCTAGAAATAATGTCAACATCAAAGGCGGAGTCATTAACACAGGGGACTATCGGTGGCGACGTCAACATAGAGTCGCTACAAGACACGGCTACTTATGACAGCAAACAAAAGAACATGGGCTTTAGCGCTGATATCGACATAGCAGGTGGTGGTGCAGGTTCCAGCCTCTCCGTCAATGGCGGCAAAACCAATCTTAATTCTGACTACAAAGCTGTTGGAGAGCAATCTGGCATCTTTACAGGGGATGGTGGTATTGATCTTACTGCTGGCGGTAAAACCACGCTCATCGGCGGAGCGATTACCACGACCGAAGCCGCTCGTGACGCAGGACGTAATAACTACGAAAGTCTTGGCGGTATAGAGACGCAAGACATCAAGAACACCACCAGCTATGAGGGCGATGCCATCCAAGCCGGTGTCAGTGTTGGTAATACCAATAATAAACCACAAGCAAGTATGAACGGCCTAGGTTATGGCACAGACAGTGATAGTGACAGCAGTATCACCAAAGGCGGGGTCAGTGGCTACAATGATAAAGAGGGCTTCTTCACCACGGACAATCGGGAATCGCTTGCTGGAAAACTTGATGATGTGTTTGATGCAGAGACAGTGAATGAGGAGCTGGGGGCGCAGACGGAGATTACGCAAGCCTTTGACCAAGAGCGCCGTAAGGTTAAGACTGATATAAATGCCAAAGAGAAGAAGTTAAGGGATGAGGCAGAAGAAGCAAGTAATGCTGGAGACTATGAGACAGCACGAGAAAAATTTGATGCGGCAGATAAGCTTGTAAACCAAGGTCTGCTATTTGATGCCGTCGCAGGTGCAATATATGGACCAAACAGTAATGGCGCGACGGGTTATGTGGTTAAGGCTATCAGTCCAGCGGTGTCTTTTAAAGTTGGACAGTATTATAAAGAGCTTGAAGCTAATCAGGATAATAAACTCACTGGTGGACAGCAAGCAGGTCATATTTTAGCTCATACCTTACTAGGGGCAGCCGTCAGCTATGCTACAGGAAATGATGTACTTACTGGCGGTGTATCTGCTGGTACAGGAGAAGCAGCTGCACCATTATTATCTCAGCTGCTGTACGAAAAAGACACCGATAAGCTAACGGCTGAACAAAAGGATACGATTAGTAGTATTGTTAGCGCTCTCGGTGCTGGTATTGGTGCAACAACAGGTAATGCAAGTGATGCGGCCAATGCAGCGGAGACGAGTAAGGTTGCAGCTGAGAATAATGACGGTGGGCCTCAGACTTATGGTCAGTCGAAAGCTGAGCTCATGAAAGAAACATGGGAGATGAACAATGGGCCTATTGGTAAATTCTTAAATAAAAATCAAAAATATATTTTGATTGGAACGGACTTCTTACCAGTAATAGGTGATATTAAGGGAGTAGAAGAAGCTGAAGGTGCTGGTGATTATATCTTTGCTGCGGTAGGCTTAATCCCTTGGGGTGGTGATCTATTACAAAAAGCTCATAAAGCCAAAAAAGCTGAAGACAAGTATGAAGAAGCAAAGGCAGCTGGGAATGTCCAAGGTATGAAAGAAGCCACACAAGAAGGTGTGGATATTTTAAAATCTCAAGGTAAAGCTAGCGAAGCCACAGGTTCTCAGATTATTAAGAAAGCTGAGAGTAGTGAGAAAGTAAAGCCTGTACTTTCATTACCTTCCCCAAGTACCGCTGCAAAAAAGAGATATAGTCCAGGTAAGGCATATTCTTCAAAACCGTTAAACGAGATTAAAGAGGGAGAAAGATGGATAGGCACTACGGGTGAAGCAACCTTTCCAAAACAAATCGCCGATAAAATGTCTGGGAGAAGCTATAATAATTTTAATGAGTTTAGAAACGATTTTTGGAAAGCAGCAGCTAATGATCCTGTTTTGAGTAAACAATTTAGTAAAGCTAACCTTACTCGTATGAGAAAAGGAGATGCTCCATTTGCACCGCAAGACCAACAAGTGGGTGGTAGAAAATCTTTCGAGTTAGATCATAATATTGAAATTCAAGATAACGGGTTAGTTTATGATTTTGGTAATATTGTGATTAGAGATCCTAAAAATCATATTTCTAAAACAAGTGAGGAAATAAAGAGGAAAATGTATAATGAGTTAGAAAAAAGAATTAAATTTTTGTTAACCCAGCTCGTACATGGGAATACAACTAATTTAACTGAAGAAGATATAGGTTTAGAGTTAGACAGTCTGTGCCCAGACCCTCTATGGAGTGATTACGTTTTTTGGAGTAATGATTATTGGAGTGATGAAGACGAAGATATAGATTATGATAAATTTTTCAAGAAGATATTTAGCTGTTCTGACGAATAATAGTTAATTTTAGCAGTGCCTTATATGGTCCGAACAGCAATGGAGCAGTAGGTCATATTGATAAAGTCATTAGTCTGAAAATTGTCAATCAGATTGTTCTGTAGTGATCAACTAATTTAGGACAGCTGATAAGAGGTTTTGATTAAAGTAACGTTTCTCTTTCTCTGCTGGTGGCAAATAATCATTGAAGCTATGCGGTCTCACGGTTTGATAGTAACGCCAGATATAATCAATAATGGCACTTTTAGCCTCAGCGATATTCTCATAACCGCCCTTTGGCATCTACTCCGTCTTAAAGCTTCTAAAGAATCGTTCGGTTGGGGCATTATGCCAACAGTTAGCTTTTCGACTCATGCTTTGCGTCATACCATCACGATTGGCCACGGATTCAGCGAATGTCTTACTGGTGTAATGCATGCCTTGATCAGAATGAAACAACACCTCACTTGGCTTTAAGCGCGTCTGATACGCCATCTGTAGCGCTTTAGCGGTCAGTACGCTGTCGGGTGAGTCTGATACGGCAAAGCCCACCACACGTCGTGTATATCGGGCACACACGTTTTTGATGACGCTCGATGAGAGTGCTAAAATAGGAAATTTGAATCAACACATAGTTTCCTTTTCCTCTACAGCCCATATTTTACAGCCAAAAAAAAGCCCCAGTCGTTAAACTGGGGCTTTCTAAATTTGGTAGGCATAAGCAGACTCGAACTGCTGACCTCTACCATGTCAAGGTAGCGCTCTAACCAACTGAGCTATACGCCTATTTAGGTTGAGCATTTTAGCAAGTTTTACAGACTTTGCAAGTCTTTTTTATACCAATATTCAGTTATTGGAAAAATACTTAGGATTTGGTCTCTATATCGCTTATTAAACTCAGTATGAGGACATATAAGAGCTAAATGACTAATACCACACAACTTTGCCAAGCTTGCAACGAAGGTTTGAGGAAAGGGCAAGATAGAGATGTTATTATGAATGCTTAAGATTAATACTGACAGACAGCAATTATTAAATAAAACCAAAATAGGAGGATAACAATATGGGCTTATTAGTCGATGGTCAATGGCAAGACAAGTGGTATGACACGGACGCCAATGGTGGAAGTTTTAAGCGTGAAGATGCCGGTTTTAGAAATTGGGTAACCGTAGACGGGAGTGCAGGCCCAACAGGTGAAGGTGGATTTAAAGCCGAAGCCAATCGCTACCATTTATACGTGTCGTTGGCTTGTCCTTGGGCACACCGAACCACAATCTACCGCAAGTTAAAAGGCTTGGAGGACATGATTTCGATGTCTGTGGTACATCCATTTATGGGAGATAAAGGCTGGACGTTTTTAGATGGTGAAGGCGTTATTGCCGACCCGTTATTTAACGCTGACTACCTATATGAGATTTATATTGCAGCCAAATCAGACTATACAGGCCGCGTGACAGTTCCTATTTTGTGGGACAAAAAAACCAACACCATCGTGAGTAATGAGTCCTCTGAAATCATTCGTATGTTTAATTCAGCCTTTGATGAAGTAGGGGCAACAGCAGGGGGCTTTTTGCCGTCCGAGCTATTGGCAGAAATTGATGAAATAAATGCATTTGTTTATTCTGCCGTAAATAACGGGGTGTACAAAGCAGGTTTTGCGACCACTCAAGAAGCTTATGAGGAACCAGTGACTGAACTGTTTGAGGCGCTAGATACGCTAGAGGCACGTTTGGTACAGCGTCGCTACTTGATGGGAGACAGGATAATAACAGAAGCTGACTGGCGTCTATTTACCACATTGGTACGTTTTGATGCCGTATATGTCGGGCACTTTAAATGTAATATCCGCCGTATTGTAGATTATCCAAATCTTTGGGGCTATCTGCGTGATCTATATCAAGTGTCTGGTGTCGTAGAGACCATAAATATGAGACATATCAAAGCACATTATTACACCAGCCACGCCAATATTAATCCAACTCGGATTATACCAGCTGGGCCTGATATTGACTTTAATGAAGCGCATGACCGCGATCTTTTGTAATATCAAACACGCCCTACTGTGAATGATACGAGTATAAAAAATGACGCCAGCTGATGAGTATCAGCTGGCGTCATAGATTTACCCTAGACAAAAGAAAATTGAATAAAGTTAAGCATTATTTAACTGTCTTGCTGCTTCTAGCGCAAAATACGTCAAAATGCCATCAGCACCAGCACGGCGGAAGCCAATCAACGATTCCAAAATCACCGCATCGCTTAGCCAACCATTTTGAATGGCCGCCATATGCATGGCATACTCACCAGAGACCTGATAAGCAAAAGTCGGCACACCAAAGGTGTTCTTGACTTCGCGGATGAGATCTAAGTAAGGCTGCCCTGGTTTAATCATTACCATGTCAGCGCCTTCATTGATATCCATTGCCACTTCATGCAGCGCTTCAGCACGGTTACCAAAGTCCATTTGGTATTGCTTTTTATGCCCACCTTTTAAATTGCCAGCACTACCCACGGCATCACGGAATGGACCGTAGTATGCCGACGCATATTTGGCTGAGTAGGCCATAATGGCAGTATTGACAAAGCCCTCAGCTTCAAAGGCATCACGCATGGCTTTGATACGGCCATCCATCATATCGCTAGGGGAGATGATGTCAGCACCAGCGCGGGCATGCACCAAAGCCTGCTTCACCAACACTTCAACAGTTTCGTCATTGACGACATAACCACTCTCATCGAGTAAGCCATCTTGACCATGTGAGGTATAAGGGTCCAACGCCACATCAGTCATTACTACCATTTCTGGAAGGGCATCTTTGACAGCCTTGACCGCACGTGCCGCAAGGCCATTTTCATCGTAGGCTGCTTTGCCATCTGGTGTTTTCAATGAATTATCAACGACTGGGAAAATGTCGATCGTAGTGACGCCTTCTGCCAATAACTCTTTGGCATAATCAATGAGCAAATCAATGGATAGGCGTTCAACACCTGGCATGCTAGCGATAGCTTCACGTCTATTGCTGCCTTCTAATACAAAAACAGGGGCGATGAAGTGCTTGGGGTGTAGCTCCACTTCACGAATCATTGCTCGTACATTATCGTTATAACGCAAGCGACGCAGGCGAGTTTCAGGGAATTGGCGGTTAAAAGTATAAGTCATAATCTTTCCTTGCATAAGGTGTTTTTATACAGTGGTGCTATTAAAAAAATTTAGTATCGCTACTATAACCAATAGCGGGTTACAAAAGCAAAAAGCCCCACCAAGTCGGTAGGGCTGATTGTACTCATCGACGGTCAATGTGAGGTTGAAATTACCTCACAGAATAATAACTTTATATAAGTTAAGGCTCAATGATCTGGGTGACAGGTACTTGCTCAACACTTTCTTCATTAGACATCGTTGTTTCAGTGATGACGCCTACAGCGGCATCCGTTCTACCGTCATTATTGATATCAACGGTAGCAGTCGGTTCAAAGGTAGTCACTTCTTTGGCTTGCGCTTGCTTTATAGCAGCGGCTTCTTGCGCAGATACCACACGTGCTGAGCTGGCAGCATCAATCGCATTGACTGCTTTTGCTTTTTTGCTATTGGCTGGTAGATTGACGACTTGTGCCAAGTTGGTGTACTGCGGCACAGGAATGATGGTCGGTACATCCAGATTGGCACCGCCACCCAGTACTTGGTATAGCTCAATTTGGCTGACGATTTTTTGTAGCTCTAAGTCCAAAATACCCTGCTGCGTTGAAAATAGCGAACGCTGCGCATCGAGCACGTCCAAGTAATTGTCAATACCCGCTTTAAATCGCGCATCAGAAATTTGATACGTCTGCTCAAAATTGTCTTGCAAACGATATTGCGCTTCGAGCTGCTCGCCAAGTGTTGCGCGAGTTGCTAATACATCTGAGACTTCGCGGAAAGCGACCTGTATAGATTGCTCGTAACCTGTAAGTGTTTGCTCACGCTCAATTTTGGCCACGTCATAATTGGCATCCAAGCGACCAGCATCAAAAATAGGCACACTGATGCTCGGTCCAAATGACCAGCCAACTGCGCCACTATTGAATAAGTTGTCTAAACTATCGCTACTAACACCAATGCTGCTTGCTAAGCTGATAGAAGGGAAGTAAGACGCACGTGCTACTGCAATATTGGCACCAGCGGCTTTTAAATTATATTCCGCTTGTAGCACATCTGGACGATAGCGCAGCAATTCACTCGGCAATCCAGCATTGAATATCTGCTGATTTGTGATGTTGCTGACGGCTGGCGTTGGAATCAGATTGGTTGGAATGGGGCCACCAACCAAAAATTGCAGGGCATTACGTGAGGTCAAAATACTGCTCTGTGCCCGTAATACAGCAAGTTTGGCCGTCTCTAACGAAGCACTTGCTTGTAGAGAAGGCAATCTAGGATCAATACCTGCTTCAAAGCGTTTGCTGGCGATAAACAGCGATTGTTCACGGCTCTCAACCGTCGCTTCTGCCAGTTTTAGCTGCGCTAAGCTGTAGCTTAAATTGGCATAACTCTGCGCAATATTACTAATCAAACTGATTTGAGTCGCATCTTTCGCAGCCGTTGTGGCTAAAAAATTCTGTAGCGCTTGATCTTTTAAGCTGGCAATTTTACCCCAAAAGTCGAGCTCGTAGTTAGCGAGACCTAGATTGACGTTGTAACCATCACTAGTGAGACTTCTTTGGCGTTGACGAGAGTAGCCAGCGCTACCATCGATACTGGGCAAGTCATTAATATCGGTAATACGATATTGGGCACGTGCCTTTTCAATCGCTAGACGGGCATTTTCGAAGTCTTTATTGTTTTCAAGACCCAAGGCAATCAGACCTTTTAAGCGTTCATCGCTATAAAAGTTCTGCCAGCGTTGACTGGCCACACTCGGTTGCTCAGCCGTACTGACGGTATCCTTATCGAATGCGCCATAGGTTTGGCCGATAGGAATATTAGGCTCTGCAAGGACAGGACTCATATCTGCTTTTGGAATGGTATTACAAGCGGCCATGCTTATTGCAAAGGCGGTTAAGCCTAGGAGACGACCGCCAGTTTTACGCATTCGTGATAACGCTGGTTGTGTAGCAGTAGCAAAATTTGCTACCGCTGTTGAATGGTTGGTGCATGTTTTTTGAGCACTCATTGTGTATTATCTCCAAAGCTTGCAGGCTGATAACTCTCAGAAGGCGTTGGGTTTTGTGGGCCGGGCGTACCATTACCACCATCTCTATCATTTGGCTTGTTATTCTCATATTTGTGCGGGAATAAACTACGCACCCAGATATAGAACATAGGAATAAAGAAGATACCTAAGAAAGTCGCGGTAACAACCCCACCAAGCACACTGGTACCGATGGCGTTTTGACTGCCTGAGCCAGGACCTGTGGCGATAAATAATGGCACAACACCCAGTCCAAAGGCAAGTGAAGTCATGATAATTGGACGCAAACGTTGGCGTGCTGCTGTCATGACCGCTTCGGTGAGACTGTAACCTTCCTCTTGGTGCTCTTTTGCAAACTCGATAATCAAGATGGCGTTTTTGGCCGATAGACCAACCACGGTGAGCAGACCTACTTGCAAATAAATATCATTGCTAAAGCCGCGTAACCAAGTAAAGATTACGGCACCTAATACCCCAAGTGGGATAACCAACAGCACTGAGAAAGGAATAGACCAACTCTCATACAAGGCTGCTAGACACAAGAAAACGACCAAAATTGAAAGCGCGTATAGCATTGGCGCTTGCGCACCTGATTTTTGCTCTTCAAGTGACATACCTGTCCACTCGTAACCCACGCCTTCAGGTAGATTTTCTATCATCGTCTCCATCGCGCTCATCGCTTCACCAGTACTCAAACCGGGCGCTGCGGCACCTTGGATGTTCATTGACGGTAAGCTGTTATAACGAGTCAAACGTGGTGACCCAGATTCCCATACACTGCTCGAGAACGCATCAAATGAGATCATCTCATTAGTGTCATTACGCACATACCATTTACTGATATCATCAGGATTGGTACGGCTGCTCGGTTCACCTTGAATATAAACGCGCTTAATACGACCACGATCGACGAAGTCATTGATATAACTTGAACCCCACGCCGTGGAGATAACGCTATTAATATTGGCCAATGACAAGCCATAAGCCGCGGCTTGTTCTTGATTGATATTCACTTTTAATTGCGGTGCATCTTCTTGACCGTTTGGACGAACATCAGCGACTTGATCACTTTGTGCCGCCATGCCTAAGAGCATATTACGGGCTTCAAGTAGCCCTTCATGCCCAAGATTACTTGTGTCCTGAAGCATTAAGTCAAAACCACTGGCATTACCAAGTTCAGTAATTGCTGGCGGTACAATGGCAAATACTTGTGCTTCGTTTAACTGAGTAAAGAAGTAGCCCATGGCGCGACCAGCAACCGCCTGCGCGGTGTTTTCTGCCCCAGAACGGTTCTCCCAGTCTGACAAACGGACGAAAGCCAGTCCCATGTTTTGGCCTTGACCCGCAAAACTAAATCCTGCGATCGTAAAGACAGAGGCAATATTATCCGTCTCTTGTGTTTCGTAATAATTACTGACTTTATCGAGTACATCTTGCGTTTGATCCAGCGTCGAACCAGCAGGAAGCTGAACCAAGGTAAACATAAGACCTTGATCTTCTTCTGGTAAAAATGACCCTGGAATACGCAAAAATACGACTGCCATAAGCCCGATGATGGCGGCATAGCCAATCAGATATAGCCATTTAAAACGAATACTTTTACCGACGAAGTTTTCATATGAGCGGCTAAGCTTAAAGAAGCCGCGGTTGAACCAGCCAAAGAAGCCTTTTTGCTCTTCGATACTGCTTTTATCATGACTCTTACTACGTTTGAGTAAGGTCACACATAAGGCAGGAGTAAAGATAAGGGCCACTAAAGCCGATAGCACCATACTGGTAATCAATGTGATAGAGAACTGACGATAAATCACACCCGTTGAGCCACCAAAGAAGGCCATCGGTACAAATACAGCCGATAGAATCAACGCAATACCGATAACGATTTTACTAATTTCACCCATGGACTGTATGGTGGCGTCCTTGATGGAGATATGGGGATCTTCCTCCAAGATACGCTCGACGTTTTCGACGACGACGATCGCATCATCGACCAGTAGACCGATGGATAATACCATCGCAAACATAGTGAGCACGTTGATACTAAAACCGGCGACGTAGAGTACAGCAAAAGTACCAAGTAGCACGATAGGTACGGCAAGCGTCGGAATAATCGTTGCACGCCAGTTTTGTAGGAAAATAAACATGACGATAAATACGAGTATGATTGCTTCAATTAGCGTCATCACGACTTGTTCGATAGACAAACGAACAAACGGGGTGGTGTCATAAGGCACGACAGCTGCTAGACCAGCTGGGAAATTTGATTCTAGCTCTGCCATCCGTGCGCCGACTGCTTCACGAGTCTCAAGCGCATTGGCGCCACCAGCCAATGAAATACCTAAACCAGCTGCTTGTTGACCGTTGTATAAGGAGACAACACTGTAGTTTTCACTACCAATCTCAACATCAGCGACATCACCCAAACGCACTTGTGCACCCGAAGTGTCTGTCTTTAATAAAATGTTTTTGAATTCTTCTGGGGTTTGTAGATAGCTCTGTACGGTGACGGTGGCATTGATAACCTGCTGTTCAGTGTCAGCAGGTGCTTGACCCAATTGACCGGCAGAGACCTGTGCATTTTGTGCACGTACCGCATTGACCACATCAGATGGCACCATGTTGTAGCTACGCAAGCGAGAAGGATCTAACCAAATACGCATGGCATAAGTAGAGCCAAATACTTGAACTTCACCCACACCTTCGACACGGCTGATCTGATCGACCACGTTGGAGCTGACATAATCAGCGATATCGCTGCGATCCATACTGTCGTCTTCAGAGACAAAAGCTTGCACCATTAAAAAGCTGCTAGACGACTTATTAACGTTGACACCTTGACGCTGTACCGATTCAGGTAGCGCGCTCATGGCCGCTTGCAGTTTGTTCTGCACCTGTACCTGCGCAGTATCAGAGTCTGTTCCGTTTTCAAATGTTAGGGTGACAGAAGCACTACCATTTGAGGAGCTTGATGATGACATATACATGAGACCATCGAGGCCTTTCATGCGTTGCTCAATGATCTGTACCACTGAGTTTTCGACGGTTTGCGCGTTAGCACCAGGATAGCTGGCACTGACTGAAATAGTCGGTGGCGCGATACGTGGATACTGTTCAATCGGTAAGCTAATGACCGATATCACCCCGATGAGCATGACCAAAATAGCCAGCACCCATGCAAAAATAGGGCGATTAATAAAAAAACGTGACATAGTATATCCCTAAGTCTTCCTATCTTTGAATGGAGTTATTGAGCAGCGGCTTCTGTAGATTTTTCGTTAGAATCATCGTTACCAGCTGGCTTGTTGTCCACTGTTTTTGCAGCTTGCTGCGGCGTTTTGGCATTAGGAGCAGAGGGTGCTGGATTGGCGTTTTCTAATGGTTTGACAACCACCTCTTGGTCAGGTTTGACCTTACTACCACCAATCACCACTACTTTATCACCTGCTATCAAGCCATCAGTGACGACCCATTGTCCATTATAAGTGCCATTGATAGTCACTGGACGTAATTGGATTTTGTTGTTTGCATCAACAATATAGACTTGCGTGTCACCTTTAGGTGTACGGGTAACAGCACTTTGCGGTACCAATGCAGCGTTGGTAATCACGCTTTGGGTCAAGCGGGCTGTCACATACATGCCAGGTAGCAAAATATTATTGCTGTTCGGGAAGACAGCACGCAAGGTCACAGCACCTGTTGACTCATCAACCTTTGCTTCAGATAAAGCAAGTCTGCCGCGTACAGGATAGACCGAGCCATCTTCTAATATCAATTCAACCGAATTCATGCCAGGCTGTGCTGTGCCTTCAGCTATTTGTTGGCGCAGCTTTAATAGCTCAGATGATGATTGACTGATATCGACATAGATAGGATCTAAACGGGAGATTGTCACCAAAGGATCACCTTGACCTGCGCTCACGAGTGTACCAGCAGTTACGCTAGAGCGATCCGTGCGACCAGTAAGAGGGGCACGGACGATGGTACGGTTAAGATCTAAGTTACTAGCATCCAAACCGGCCTGCGCTGTTTGGATGCCAGCACGGGCACTTTCTATACCAGCCTGTGTCTGTCCGACAGCCGCCGCGGCGCTTTGTACCGCAGCTTGGGCGGTACGTACTTGCGTTTGTGCCTGCTCATATTGCTGCTTTGAGATGGCATCAATGCTGACCAAGCCTTGCAAGCGTTGCAGATCATTTTGTGCTTGTGCTAATAATGCTTGGCGGCTGGCTAGCTCAGCTTTTGCATTGGCGTTATTTGCCTGCGCTGTCTGATAGTTTGCCTGTGCTTGTTGCACTGCGGCCTGTCCACTCGTTACAGAAGACGCATAGTTGTCCGTATTAATACGATAAAGGGGTTGGCCTTTTTGGACGTTACTTCCCTCACGGAATAGTACTTCGTCAATAACGCCGTTAACCTGTGGGCGAACGTCGGCAGTTTGATAAGCCGTCGTACGTCCAGAAAAAGTTTGTACTTGAGGTACGGTATCGAGGGTGACAGTCTGGACGTTGACAACCGCAGGCGGCATCTGCTGCTGTGCGGCATCTGCGCCAGCGGCGTCCTCGTTTTTGTCACAGCCAACCAGTACAGCTCCAGATAGTACAGATGCTATTACAAGCGCAAGAGTAGAGTGCTTCATCAATGTCCTCGGCAATAGGTATAAAATAAATAATGACAGTATAAAATTGATCAATAAATCTTAGCGTATTGAATATAAAAATTAGTATTTGCTCTAAACACCCATACGTTAACTTGCTAAATGAGGTCTTTACCAAATGAGTGATTAATCAGCTTACTCAGCAAAAAATCTCTACTAGAACGTTTGATAGCAATATATATGTTGAATAGTGGTGTAAGGACTTTTGCTATTCAAATGCTGGCAAGACCACAAAGTTGGCCAGTAAATTTAATGAGTTATTATAAACTATAGGGGTAACCCCACAGTCAAGTGATTAAAAATGGTATTTATCGCAAAGAAAGGTAATATTGGTTTTTATGAATACATGAAATGCCGTTATAGTAAGCGTCGCCTGTAATACCAGCTAAGGCGCAGGCATACAACACTCAATTGAAAGCGATTGTAAATTTTTGTGAAAATAGCAAGACCATATGACTAACAGGGTCTTAAAACCCTGTTAAAATTGCTTTGTATACAAAAAAACAACTTTAGCAACCCTTAAATACGTATATTAAAATAACAGATCATTGAAGTGACAGTCTTTAGCGATAGCCATTCAATATTATTTTATTAATAATAACAGTTGATAATGACAGCTGTGTTATAGCAAGCGGGCGCTAGCAAGTTCGGTCAGCTGATATAAACCTGTACGGTAACGGTTATCAGGCAAAGTACTCAGTGCTTGTTGCGCCAATTTAGTTTCTTCTAACGCGCGCTGTTTACAATAGTCAAGCGAACCTGAGCGGCGTACCAATTCGATGAGTTGCTCAGCGTGTGGTGTTTTTCCCGTTTGAACGGCGATACGTAGTTGCTCATAGCCCTCAATATCACTGTCTTTTAATAGTTCAAGTGCTTTAATAGTGGGCAACGTTGGTTTACCTTCTGCCAAGTCATCACCAAGATTTTTACCCATGAGTTCGCTATCACCACTGTAATCAAGCACATCATCAATGATCTGAAAAGCGTTGCCAAAGTGTTGACCAAAATCGCCCAGCGCCTGCATATGTTCCGTTCTATTTTGTAAGATAGCTGCCCCTTGGGTCGCCATCATAAATAAACGTGACGTTTTGCCATCGATAATACGCAAGTAGTCATCTTCGGTTGCAGTGGGATTGTGCTGATGTTGCAATTGCAATACCTCACCTTCAGCGATATCGCATGTACCATCTGAAAACACTTGTAATAGCGGCAAGCTTTGAAAGCCAACCAGTAGATTAAAGGCACGGGCAATCAGATAATCACCAACCAACACGGCTGTGGCATTGTCCCATGTAGCGTTGGCTGTAGGCTTGCCACGACGCTGGCCAGACTCATCAATGACATCGTCATGAACCAAGGTCGCTGTGTGTAGCATTTCAGTGATTGCTGCTAAGTGCATGGCTTTTTCTGATGGATTATCATCAAACATACGAGCACATAACAAAGTAATCAGTGGGCGCATCCGCTTACCACCCGCATTGATCACATGTTGCGAGACGCTCATTACCAGTTTAACTTTTGAATTAAGACTACCGAATACTTGCTTATCCATAATCTCAAAATCAGTAGCCACAATACTTTGAATATCAGCATAACTGTGCGTTGATTGAAGGGGAGAATGGGTATTATTTAAAGGAGTGCTGGTCATAATAAATAGTCATATTAATAAGAATAGAAAGAATTTTTTATAGCCTTGGCTTGATATCTAGGTAAGGCAACGTTTTATCTATAATAGCATAGCTATACTGCTAAATTGTTGGTTAAAACATGCCAAAAGCAGAGTCGTTGTCTTTATTTATATTAGATGCATCAGGTATCAAAAATGAGGTTTGAGCAGTAAAAAACCGCTACAATGGCAACCAAATGAATCCTCACCTAGTTGATGTCCTTATAGTCAATTTAGAAGGTAATAAAAGACTGTAAGTAACTGATTACATAAGCTATAATAGCCATCGTTGGGCTTTAACCCTCATTCGTAGTGACTATTTTGCAGGTTTTTATCGAAACTGTCCTTTGTGGCACCTTCATAACCAGCAGTATACATAGCAATATGAACGAGGGTTGTTAGTATAAATCCCTTACAAAACCAGCCAAACAAGTAAGATAGACAGCTTGCTTTTATGAGTAAAAAGTCGTAAAATCTTGCCTTTAATTTTTCCCTGTCGTGTTCGTCGTAAAAGCGTTGGTATGATATCAGCCACGGCACACGGGTTAAACGGAGTCATACAATGTACGCAGTAATTAAAACTGGTGGTAAACAGCACCGCGTAGTCGTCGATGAATTGCTTAAAGTTGAACTACTAAAAGCAGAAAAAGGCGAAACAATCAAATTTGAAGACGTATTGATGGTTGTTGACGGCGATAACGTCAAAATCGGTCAACCTGTCGTTGATGGTGCTAGCGTAGAAGTTGAAGTTGTTGAGCATGGTCGCGGCGAAAAAATCCGTATCATCAAGCACAACCGCCGTAAGCATTATCACAAAGAGCAAGGTCACCGCCAATGGTACACCTTGTTAAAAATCAAAGCCATTAATGCCTAATTACCCATTTAGCGATTTTCGCTAAATAGCGCACTAAATGCTTAAGAGTTATCGCATCAGCGGTAAGTCACATTAACAAGGAGATTTTCTCATGGCACATAAAAAAGCTGCCGGTTCGAGCCGTAACGGTCGTGATTCAAACCCAAAAATGCTGGGCGTAAAGATCTTTGGTGGCCAAGCTATCACAGCTGGTAACATCATCGTTCGTCAACGTGGTACAGAGTTCCATGCAGGCGAAGGCGTTGGCATGGGTCGTGACCATACTTTATTTGCACTGAATGATGGTGTTGTAAAGTTTGCGACCAAAGGCAAGTTTAACCGTCGTTATGTGACGGTTGAAAACGCATAATTGCCCATCTATATTATTTCACTTCTTTTAATGAAATAATTTGATGAATAAAAAGTCCCTATTACCGTGTGGTAGTAGGGACTTTTTTTATCTATTGTTTAGGGCGTGTTGAACATTCGACCATGGCACTGACGAAGACTGTTTCTTAGGCGATTCGAAGGTAAAATAGTAAGTCTAGTTATTCTATACGTCTATTTTTAGCAATGAAGCGGCAAAAAAGAGTCCTGTCCTTTCAGGCTGATGCTAAAACTGCCCCATACGGCGTTGCAAGTCTAGTTAAGGCATTAACATTATCGTCGACTTGCGCCTTGTCTGGAACAGTTTTAGTAATCAGCAGTGCCTATTTGTGAATATTCAACACGCCCTAATACACTGCATCACAGTCTTCCTTAAATACACCAAAATATCAAAAGAAGTATGACGCAGAATGCCTTGTAACTTTATTGGTTACAAGCGTGTATGGCATGCGTAGTAATGATTGCAAATCATGACTAGGCGCGTAATGAAAAAACTGGCACACTGTCCTCCTTACTTATTGACACCAGTTTGATGTTGGTGCATTAAGCAATAATAGACAACAAGAATTTTAATGATATATTTTATTTTTTCAGCGATTATGCATTTTGAGAGAGGATTAATGATGACTTTATTAACCAAACAGACCACCCTAAAACAAAAAATAATGAGTGGCGCTTTAACAGGTGTATTGATGACATCGCTTGGTGTTGCAGCGCCTATGATAGCACTGACCCAGTCTGCGACAGCAGCACCTGCTGACAACTTAACCGCTGCCAAACGTTTGAATAAATTGCTAACCAATACCAAAAGTATGACTGCCAATTTTAGTCAGACGACTAAAGGCGCAAGCAGTGGTAGTTTTACAGGTAGTATGAGTGTACAACGTCCAAATAACTTCCGCTGGGAAACAAAATCACCATCACAGCAGCTGATCGTTGCTAATGGCAACTCCATGTGGATTTACGATAAAGATCTAGAGCAAGCAACTAAGCAAAATGTCGACAGTCAAGTTGGTAATACCCCTGCACTTTTATTATCAGGTGATCCAAGTAGAATTGATCAAAATTTTAAAATTACTCAGCCATATGCCAACAAAAACTACTATGTGCTTTATCCAAAATCAGACAGCGCCAGCTTTAAAAGCTTATCAATGAGCTTTAGTGGTGGCAAGCCTGTGATGATGGTATTAAATGACAGTCTAGGTCAGACCACATCGATCAAGTTTAGCAATATCAAACTAAACCCAAGCATTAATAGTAGCCAGTTTAAGTTTACTCCGCCTAAAGGTGTCGATGTGATTAACCAGTAATACGTTTTAGTAAGTTTAGTATAAAAACGATATACCAGTTCAGCGTTGGAATACAACGTATCTGTTTTATTCCAAACTGATTATATGTAGATTGTTTTAATAAAAAAGGACAGACCCCTTAAGGTCTGTCCTTTTTTATGAGGCTAAGACAGGGCTTGAATGGCTTTTATATCTGGCATTGGTGGTAATTCATCTAAATGTGTCAATCCAAATGCATCTAAGAATTGGGCGGTGGTGTGCAATAGTGCAGGGCGGCCTAAAGTATCTTTGTAACCTTTTTCGACGATCCAACCTTTATCGAACAGTTGCCGTAATAGGTTGCTAGATAGTGTCACACCGCGTACTTGCTCTATATCACTACGTGTCACGGGTTGTTTGTAGGCGATAACACTCAATGTCTCGAGTAATGCTTGGCTGAGGCGTTCTTGACGCTGCGGAAAGACACGCTGGATCAATGGGCTATAACGGTCTGTGATTTGTAAGCGATAACCACTGGCAGTCTCGTGCAAACTTAACACGCCCGTATCCAAGCGTGCTTGCAATAGTGTTAAAGCCTGGTTTAGCTCTTTGCTGGACAAAGACAAATGCTGTTTGAGTACATTCGCAGTCAATGGTGTTTCGGAGGCATGCAATAGCACTTCAATATGTTTGCTTATGTTTTCAAGAGACTGCTGCTGTTCATCAGTCAATGGTGGTACAGTTGCTGATATTGGTTTTTGTGCGTTATCATCTTGTCTTGTGTCATCAACATCTACCATGAGAAATGTGCTCTTTTTTAAATATTACGTTTGCAATAACGCCTAAGTTATTGAACTTATTTGGTCGTTGTTAAACCAGCCATTGTAATGTCAATGGTGGAATGTCATAGTTTGAACTGAGTTGATCTGTACCATTAGTGTCAGATGTGGTGCTGCTGTCTGCTTCAGTAGGTACCACACCAATCAGATGCCGCTTCATCAACTCAAGCACAGCAACGAAACTGACCACCACACCGATTTTGCCTTGCGCTTTGTCCAGTAGCTGATAAAAAGAGCGCGAACCAGCAGTGCTGAGCTGCCGACTGATGCTGGCGATACGATCAGCAAGTGGTACGGCATCGACGTTAATGGTATGCATCTGATAGTCTGGCTGCAGCTGCATTTTAAACAAGCTATCAAGCAATAAGTTTGGAGAGTAACTGGGCATTTCAGCACTCATAGCGTCTTGATTAGGTATACTCACCATCGCCAAAAACACATCGCGCTCTAGACGTACCAAATTGTTTAAACGTTGGCTGGCCGCTTTGATTTGTGCATATTCTTCCAAACGTTCAATTAACTCTGCCTTTGGATCGCGTTCATCGGTAGGTGTTTCTGGCTTAGGTAATAACAACTCAGTTTTGATCGCAATCAACGTTGATGCCATCAGTAAGTAATCACCTGCCAATTCAAAATGCTCTGTGTCCAGCTCGCCAATATAAGACAAGTATTGCTCAGTGATCGGCAATATCGGCATCTGTGTCAAATCAACGTTGTTTTTTTTGACCAAATACAATAAAAAATCCAATGGCCCAGCAAATTGTTCTAACCAAATCGCAAACGCTTGCGGCGGCACATAAAGATCTTCTGGCAAATGCTGTACGGGGGTTTGGTAAATGCGGATGGCAGCAGTATCAAATATATCCATAGTACTTAAGGTTCCTGACATACTGCCATAAATAAGCCTGCACCAATATCTAAAGTACGACAGATATAACGGGAATTATTTTTAAATGCTGCTAAGAACTCACGAACCTCATCATCATGAGAGAGGACATTATCTACGATAAGAACACTACCAAGGCTTAAGGCTTTATGTAACTGTTCGATATAATCGCAATAAAACTGACGCTCTGCATCTAAGAAAATCAAATCAAAAATCTCACTATTTTGATTTAAAAAATCGAATGCATCTTGTACTTTTACGTCGACCAAACTCGATAAACCCACAGCTTTTAGATGCTTCTTAGCAGTATCACTTCGACTTTTATCTATATCTAATGAGATAAAATTAATGTCAGACTGGTAACGTAAACCATAAGCAAGCCATAAGGTAGAAAATCCCGTTGAAGTACCAATTTCTAGTACTTTATTAGCGTTTCTCATTATAGCAATGCCGGCCAGAAACTCAGCAGAATCTGGCTCTACATGACGATGACGATCAAATCGATTCGTTTGTTCAGTATCGTACACTTTGTCAGTATCATACAAAGATTGACAGTAGGACAGAAAATAATCAGGTTCGAAGCTTTTGTGCGTTGTCATTAACAATATCCGCCAATACTCTTTCTATTATTTAAGTTTAGCAAGTGGACGGATACCAATAGCGCGGCGGGTCTTATCCAACTGTTTACGGCTATGGCGACGGGCTTTTTCTGCTCCCATTTGTAAGATTTCTTCCAGCTCTTTTGGATTGGCCATCAGTTCTTCATAACGTGCACGGAATGGGGCAATCTCATCATTGATTTTATCAAACAAGGCTTGCTTGGCATCTCCCCAGCCAATTCCTGACGCATATCGCGCACGCATATCCGCGATCTCTTCGGGAGTGGCAAAGGCTTTATAAATCTCAAAGAGTGCAGAGTCATCAGGATCTTTTGGCTCATCAGGCAACTGAGAGTTGGTGACAATCTTCATGATAGCTTTATGCATCTGTTTTTCAGGACTGACTTGTGGATTAGGTTCACCAAATAACGGAATGGTGTTGCTGTAGCTTTTACTCATTTTGCGACCATCAAGCCCTGTCAACAGCGGTATGTCAGTATCCACGACAGCTGATGGGAGCGTGAACAGCGTTTTATAACGATGGTTAAACGTACCAGCAATATCACGCGCCATCTCAATGTGCTGTACTTGATCGCGGCCAACAGGCACGTGAGTTGCATTAAACATCAAGATATCAGCCGCCATCAGTACAGGATAGCCAAACAGACCCATCGTGACACCTTGGTCAGGATCGACATCGGTTTTTTCTGTATTGATATCAACTGCGGCCTTATAAGCATGGGCGCGGTTCATTAACCCTTTGGCGCATGAGCAATTCAAAATCCATGCCAATTCTGGAATTTCAGGTACATCAGACTGGCGATAGAACGTTACCCGCTCAGGATCGAGACCGCACGCAATCCAAGTAGCGGCAATGGCCTTAGTTGACTCATGAATGATAGCAGGATCATAGCAGCCAATAATGCCATGATAATCTGCCAAAAAGAAAAACGCTTCATGATCACTATTTTGAATAGACTCAATCGCTGGACGAATCGCACCAACGTAATTGCCCAAATGTGGAATGCCTGTAGGTTTTATACCCGTTAAGATACGCTTGGCTTCGGTTGAGTTGTCAGGAGTCTGGTTGTTAGAAGTGCTGTTATTACTCATGAAAAATCCGTTATTTTGTGTATCAAATTATTATAAATACATGATAAAAGGGGCAAAATACTAATCGTAAAGTATAGCAAACTTTATCAGTATTTTTGAGAATAAAGGCCTACTTATAGATATCGGTACGTCCGCTTGGCCCATGTTTAAAACGGCGATGAAACCACATCCACTGAGTAGGATCAATACGAATGAGTCCTTCTAGTACTTCATTGACACGGATAGCATCAGCGACTTCATCATGGCTTGGATAGTTCTCTAGCTCTGGCGTAATCGTTAAATGGTAGTGCGGGCGCTTACCGCGCGGTAGATTGTCTGGTGTCTGCCGATAAGTATGTAGTGCCATAACAACGGGTGGGTGATTTTTATTGCCCAATTTTGCCATGCGCCGTGAGGCGGTAATCGTGGCAGCCTGCACACCAAAAAATGGTGCCATGACGCCTTGCTTTAGCCCATAGTCTTGATCAGGTGAGTACCAAATGACGTGTCCAGCTTTGATGGAGCTAACTAGGCTACGCATATCGCGGCTAGAAATTTGCTTGCCAAAAATGTTGGTGCGACCGTTATAAATAAACCAGTCGAGCAGTGGATTATTCTGTGTGCGATACATACAATCTAAAGGGAAGAATTGGGTACAAAATAAACCACCCAGATCAAGCATTGTGTAATGTGCCCCCAACAAAATAACGGGACGGTTGTCATTTTGAGCATTAATGAGATGCTGTAACCCTGAGATCGAAACCGTACGGGTAAATACATTGGGGCGAAACCAAGCACACAAAGTTTCGAACACGCCAATCCCTTGATTGACAAAAACTTGTTTTGCCATCAACTCTCGCTCGGCTTCTGCTTTTTCTGGAAAGGCTAGCTTGAGGTTGATTAAGGTATCACGGCGACGTGAGCCTGCAATATTGTAGATCAATATACCGAGTTTACGCCCGAGCCAAAACTGCCAACGTAGTGGCAGATATATCATGGGTAAAAACATCAGAAACGTCAGCCAGATCCCCCAATATTTTGGCAATAAAAAATGCCACTGAAAAGGTTTCTTATCCGCTCGTGCTGTGCGTTTATGGGTTTGCGTAATCGTGGGTGTGCCCTCAGGTATTGCAGGCGATTTAACGGCATTGCTATGCTGCGTGTGAGTCGGTGCTGGCATATCAATCTTTGAGGAGGGTTTACTGGGATCGTATTGTTCGGGCGCTTTCATAATATCCTTTTGCAGCACTATAGATGGCATCGAGTTGCAGCTACCTTATAGCATGGAGGCTAATGATTTAAACCGTTATACCATTGGCAAAAATTTGCGTAGCAAGGAAAACAAATGTCAGTACTACCCTCAATGGGCTAAATGAGCCTGACACAGCAAGTCATATTTTTTGGTGTTGGGGTTGGTATTATGATGGGGTAGAGGCAGTCTGTTTGCAAGCTTGTTTTTGAAAAATCCAGCCTACAGTCAATTCACTATAAAATAAATATATTGCGTTATCATTGTTGTACCTTTTTTATTTAGGATCAACTATATATAGATTCCATGAAGTTACAGTCGTTGAGAAGTGTCTAATGATGAGAGGCTTAATAAATAACCACAAAAAAACCTTACAAGCTGTGACCAGCTTATAAGGTTTTGCAAATCTACACGCTTATTTAAGGCTGATACTGCGGCTCCGAGAAAAAGCCAACAGCAGCAAAAAAATAAGAGAGAGCTTTGATTAACGTTTTGAGAACTGTGGACGTTTACGTGCTTTACGTAGACCCAGTTTCTTACGTTCAACTTGACGTGAATCACGAGTAACGAAGCCAGCTGCTTTTAGAGCAGGTTTTAGCGTTTCGTCAGCTTCGATTAATGCACGTGTAATACCGTGGCGGATTGCGCCCGCTTGACCACTAATACCACCGCCTGCAACCGTCACATACAAATCATATGCGTTAGCAGAGTCTAGTAGTTCTAGAGGCTGACGAACAACCATGCGTGACGTTTCGCGGCTGAAGTATTCATCAAGTGGCTTGCCGTTTACAACGATACTACCAGTACCTTTTGATAAAAAGACACGAGCAGTAGAAGTCTTACGACGACCAGTTCCGTAATTGCGTTCCATAAGTGTATCCTTAGATGTCTAGTGCTTTAGGTTGCTGTGCTTCATGTGGATGTTCAGTACCCGCATAAAGTTTTAGCTTCTTGATCATCGCATAGCCAAGAGGGCCTTTTGGAAGCATACCCTTAACTGCTTTGTGTAGAACATCTTCAGGCTTATGTGCAAGCAGTTTACTGAAGTTAGTTTCTTTAATACCACCTGGGTAGCCACTGTGACGATAGTACTTTTTGTCTTGTGCTTTTTTACCCGTTACCGTGATTTTGTCAGCATTAATGACGACAATAAAATCACCAGTGTCTACGTGCGGCGTAAAAGAAGGCTTATGCTTGCCACGTAAGCGACTAGCGATTTGAGTGGCTAAGCGACCAAGGGTTTTGCCGTCAGCATCTACGACATACCAGTCATGGGTCACTTCAGCTGGTTTTGCACTAAGTGTTTTCATGATAAAACCTTAAAATTAGAATTCGTTGAGAGTTTAGCTGGGAACGGGGCTCTCAAAAAACAGACTGCACATTATAAGCAGTAGCGCCTACGCTTGCAAGCTGCATTGGGGTTTATTTTCGCCTTATATACATTAAACTGCAGCGTCGGCCAGTTTTTAGCGGTTCTAAACATTTGTAAAAGTCGTTAATAGCTTTCATTAACCCGACAATTATGACGATGATAGCCGATAAAGTCCAGCGACAACTTGACCGACTTTGGTTTGTTTTAGACATTCAAAGCGGATTATTTGCTGAACATTACCTAATTGAGTTTCTAGATTTTTATTAAGCGTCTCTTCCAACTGCTTAAGTTGTGGTGCCAAATCTTTATCCGCTTCCAAATAAATCAGCGTGTTTGTGTCAATCAATGACTGGGTAATCAATGCGGTTAAAATAGGTTGCCATAAGTCTTCGGCATAAGGTGGATCGATGAATACAACATCAAAATGACGCTGAGTCAGCTGATTTTGAATTAGTACTTGCTCGGCTGTACCTTGAACAATTTGGTAAGTAGTTGAACTGATACGTAACTGCTCTGCGCTTTGGTGTAGCATGGTGCTTTGTGCAGGGTTCAATTCGATAAAAGTCGCGTGCGCCGCGCCGCGTGACAATGCTTCAAACCCTAACACACCACTACCTGCACAGCTATCGAGTACGTGAGCACCATGGATATCAGCCAATAACCAGTTAAATAACGTTTCTCGTAAGCGATCTGGTGTGGGGCGTAAACCCTCTGCATCGACAAATTTGACAATACGGCGTTTAAACTGGCCGCCGATAATGCGCACATCACCAGCGGCTACATTTTTGAGCTGATTATTGTTTTTAGACTGGCGACCATTCGGTGATTTTTTCATGGTATGTCTCGTTAACGGTATGTTTATTCAGATGTCGCTGTAGTGGCGGCGTCTTGAGCTTCCAACGCCTTTTCCTCTTTTTCACGTAAGGCATCACGCATGAGCTTTTCAAAAGCTTTTTGGCGTTTGATGACTTTTAATTGATCAGCAGAGGGTGGCAAAATAGGGTCTTTTTTGCGTTGTACTACCCAGTAATCAAATAAAGCGCGGCCAATCGGAGCAGCAACAGCACTACCACCGCCTCCGTTTTCGACCAATACGGCAAGGGCGATTTGAGGATCTTCTACTGGCGCAAAACCGTTGAACCAAGCATGATCCCAGTGACGCTGGTCTATCGCTGATTTATCATAGCGTTTGCCTTGTGCAATAGACTTGACCTGCGCAGTACCTGTTTTACCAGCGATGCGATAGTTTGGCGTATAAATGCCGCGTCCAGTACCATTTTCTACCGTTTCTTCCATGGCATTGTGCATGCGAGTCCAGTCAGATGCTTTGCCATTATAGTCAATTTTACCGTCGGGCTTGGTGATGACTTTTACTGCTGCTGCGCCATCGCTGCTTTTTAACAAATGCGGAGTAATATGATGACCTTTGTTAGCGGTCATGGCTGTAGCGTTGGCAATCTGTAGTGGTGTGGCCAAGAAATAGCCTTGACCAATACTGACCGAAATGGTTTCGCCGGGTAGCCAATCTTTATCGTAAGTGTCTTTTTTCCATTTCGGTGACGGCATGATGCCTGATTTTTCGTTCGGTAAGTCAATGCCTGTCGCTTCACCAAAACCAAAACGTATCATCCAATCATGCAGGCGCTGAATGCCCATCTCATAAGCCAATTTATAATAGTAAGTATCAACTGACATCACGATGGATTTTTTTAAGTCTACCGTACCGTGCCCGCCGCGCTTCCAGTCGCGGAACCGATGTGTGTCTCCCGGTAAGCTAAAATAGCCAGGGTCATAGATGGTGGTGTCCCAGTTGCGCAAACCATAATGAATGGCACCTAAACCTTCAAATGGTTTGATGGTAGAGCCAGGCGGATAGGTTCCTTGTAACGCTCTATTATATAATGGCTGATCGAGATCTTCTCGTAGCGCCCCATAGTCTTTAAAAGAGATGCCTGAGATAAAAGGGTTGGGGTCATAGCTTGGGTTGCTGACGAATGCCAGCACATCACCGTTTCTAGGATCGATTGCGACAATCGCGCCGCGGCGTCCATCAAGCTGCTGTTGGGCTATCGTTTGTAAGCCGTAATCCAAGCTCAACGTAATGTCATTGCCTGAGATCGGGGGTTTGGTATCTAATTGCCGCAAAATATTGCCATGAGCATCGGTTTCTACCGATTGGTAACCCGGTTGTCCCAATAGTATGTCTTCGTAGTAGTCTTCGATACCAATCTTACCGATGAGATCGGTTCCAGCGTAGCGATCTTTATCAATGCGTTTGGTTTCTTTGTCATTGATACGGCCGACATAACCAATGACGTGTGCAAATAGCTCGTCATAAGGGTAAGCACGCGTCAGTTTGCTTTGAATGGTCACACCGCGAAAGAAAGGTTTGCGCTCACTAAACTGCGCCAATTGCGCTTCCGTTAAATCAATCTTGACAGTCACAGGATCGTTTTTACTTTTACTCAGACGCGCCAAGATATCTGTGATGTCTTCGTCTGTTAGCTCAAAAATAGGTGCAAGCAAACGTAATGTGCGTTCGGGATTTTCAACTTCGTCAGGACTTAACATCGCTGTAAAGACAGGCTGATTGTCTGCCAATATGATGCCATTGCGATCGTAAATATAGCCACGACTTGGTGGGGCAGAGATCAGTTTGATACGATTGTTGTCTGCCTGTGTCGTGTATTTATCGTGGGCGTAGACTTGCAAGTAACCATAACGCATTATCAAGCCACCCAAACCAATGAATATTAAAATCCCAAAGATAATAATACGATTGGTAAAAACACTGTTGACCTGTTCGGTATCGGGAGTTAGCGGTTTATTCATATAAAGTCAGAGCCCAAACGGTCAGTGAGTCAATAAAAAAGGATAAATGGGCGGGTTCGTTCAAAGCGCGGTGAGCATAAAGGATAATACAAAGGATTTCAATCACATAGGTTGATACGATTTAAAATGACACTGCATTTACTTGCATACCAATACTTGCTGGAATTTTATCGTAAATTATAACAGAACAAATGAGAGGACGCAGTAGTCAGCCATTTATTTTGCCGCTGTCATTCGCCATGGGGCTGGTAGGTCATATTAAGGTTTTTATCAATGAAGATGCATGCCAAAACGTGTCATCTCTAGTCACAACTTGCCTAGGGTCTACGTGTGCTAATGACCATCAAGTATGCTAAAATCAGGCGATTTATTCTACAGTCATTTTTTTATTTTATAGACACAATTATGGGCAGAGCGTGTTCTATGATGCGTTTTCATTTGCTAAGGGCCGTGCATTAGCAACAACAATCAATCTGGCAGGGACAAGATAAGTGATGGATGCAACTTCATTGTGGCAGACGATAGCTGAGCACCCAGAATTTTTTGCCATGCTGACCATTCCACCGGTGACAGCATTTGTCACATGGATACACGTGTGGATGGCGCTCAAAATGCTGTTTTATCCGATTAAGTTTCGGGGTATTCGTATTCCGAATTTCCCGTTTTTTGGATTACCGGGTATAGGCTGGCAAGGTATCGTCCCACGTAAGGCTGGTAAAATATCCGGCGTTATCGTTGATCAGACGCTATCAAAGCTCGGCTCGCTTGATGAGTTTTTTAAGGCGATGGAGCCTGAGCAAATGGCGATATTCATCACTGATACGGTGGACAAAAACCTTGAGCCACTGATCGATGAAATCATGCTGGATCATTCGCCCGCGCTGTGGGGCAATTTGCCTTATGCGCTAAAACGCCGTATCTACGCCCAAGCACACCAAGAATTACCCAATATTATGCAGTCTTTGGTGACTGACTTGACTCATAATGTCGAAAATTTGGTTGATATGCGTAAAATGATTGTCAATACGATGGAAAGTGATCGTCGTTTGATGGTTAATATGTTTTTAAAAGTAGGGCAAAAAGAGATCGATTTTATTTGGCATATCAGTGCTTTGATTGGTTTGATCTTTGGTATTATCCAAATGTTTATATTTTTGCTGGTGCCGCAGCATTGGACAGTGCCATTTTTTGCAGCGATTTGGGGGTTTCTCACCAATTGGATTGCTATTTGGATGGTGTTTAACCCAGTAGAGCCGCGTTTTATACCGTATTTGAAGTTTTTTACGGTACAAAGTGGCTTTCCTTTTATCAAATTACAGCTACCCCATATCGCACAATATCGCCTGCAAGGGGGCTTTATGAAGCGTCAAGAGGAAGTGTCTGAGGTGTTCGCTGAGATTGTCGTAAAAGATTTGGTAACGCTTGAAAATATCATGAATGAGATGATGTATGGCGACCGTGCTGCACAAACGCGTGAGTTGATGAAATCACATCTGTATAAAGTGCTAGAGTCGCCAGTGATTAGCACCACATTGCGTGTAGGCTTGGGTCGCCGTGAGTATGGTCAACTGAAGAACACTATTATTGATAAGTCAATTGTCGCAACGATGGTGCCATTACGTGATCCTGAACTCAATGAAAGTCGCGCCAGTAAAATATTTGGTCTGTTCCGGGATCGGATTCGGGCGCTGACGCCAAATGAGTTTCAAAACCTGTTACGTCCTGCTTTCCGCGAAGATGAAATGACCTTGATTGTTTTGGGTGGTTTAACGGGATTTTTGGCAGGCTGGTTGCATTTGGTTTTGGTGTTTTTTCCAGCAATTCAATAATAAAGACGATTTTGCGCGCTTTATACATACCGCATACAGAGTAGATACAAAAATGTGACAAGTTGACGCTAATGTACCATGCTGTAAGCGTTACCGACTGAGATCGATACTAGTGTGAATCGTAGTAATTACGAATACTGGACTCTTTTGAACATCCTAAAAGTTCAACGTATAAAATAAACAATGACCGTATCAAGGTAAACAAGGTTAGACCGTATGTTAATCACAGAATTGGGTTATTTTGCCTTGCTAGCCGCCTTTATGTTGGCGATTTTGCAGGTAGTATTACCGACCATTGGTGTTATGCGCGATCACGTTGCTTGGCAGCGTCTGGCACCAAGTCTGGCATGGGCACAGTTTGCAGCAATGAGTATATCGTTTGCGGCATTGATGGCGGGCTTTTACTATAATGACTTTAGCCTCGTCTATGTCTCGCAGCACTCCAACACCTTGCTGCCTTGGTATTATAAGTTGTCGGCGACTTGGGGCGGTCATGAAGGGTCATTGTTGCTTTGGATGACCATTATGGCGACTTGGTGTGCGCTGGTTTCTTATTTCAGCCGTGGTTTACCCTTGTCTATGCGTGCACGGGTACTGGTGATTTTAGCTGGCGTGCAAATGATGATGCTGGCGATGCTTATCTTTACCTCATCGCCATTTGATCGTACCTTACCTAATTTGCCTGTAGATGGTGCGGATCTAAACCCTGTTCTACAAGATTTCGGTTTGATTATTCATCCGCCCATGCTCTATATGGGTTATGTGGGCTTGGTTGTGCCCTTTGCTTTTTGTATGGCCGCACTATGGGAAGGTCGTTTAGATGCCGTGTGGACACGTTGGTCGCGTCCATGGGCGTTGGCTGCTTGGGGATTCTTAACGGTTGGTATCGCGCTTGGCTCTTGGTGGGCTTATTATGAGCTTGGCTGGGGCGGTTGGTGGTTTTGGGATCCAGTAGAGAACGCTTCATTGATGCCATGGTTGGCTGGTACGGCGTTGCTACATTCGCTTGCGGTCACTGAAAAACGCGGGGTCTTTAAAGCGTGGACGATCATGCTAGCGATTTTTGCTTTTGCTCTTAGTCTATTAGGCACGTTCTTAGTACGTTCAGGTGTTATTACCTCAGTACATTCGTTTGCTGCTGACCCAACGCGTGGTCTTGTCATCCTCATCATTTTGGGTGTGATTATTGGTGGTGGGCTATTGATGTTTGCTGTACGTGGCTGGCGTTTGACGGTCGAGAGTCAGTATCAATTGATCTCACGCGAGTCGTTTTTAGTCATTAATAACGTTATTATTTTGATTTCAACGTTGGTCGTATTACTCGGCACGCTCTATCCTGTTATTGCAGATGCCTTTAATTTGGGTCAGGTGTCCGTCGGCCCTCCTTATTTCAATGCATTGTTTGTCCCATTGACGTGGTTGCTATTAATAGCGATGGGTATGGGTTCCAATATTCGCTGGAAAAAAGACAGTCGTCCGCTATTGGGTGTTGGTATGGTCATTGCTGTAAGCAGCCTTGTATTAGCAGCAATTATCACGTATTTCGTTAGTCCGTCTGCGATGCTCAATATTGGTGTGACTCTGGCGGTCAGTTTTTGGGTGCTCTTATGGATGGTTGTTGATTTTACTGACAAAACCAAAAATGCACCGAGTCGCCTGAAAGGTTTACGTCAGTTACGTCTGAGCTATTGGGGTCAGCAAACCGCCCATATCGGCGTGATTATTGCGGTTATTGGTGTTGCATTTACCACTACGTTGAGCATTGAGCGTGATGTGGCACTGGGCCCCAATGACAGTGTCAATGTCCAAGGTTATGACTTTGTTGTTAAAGACTTTCGTGAAGTTAAAGGCAGTAATTTTGATGCCACACAAGCGGAAGTAGAAATAAGCAAAGACGGTCAAGTTGTGACTACCTTGTACCCTGAAAAACGTAATTATATTATCAGCATGATGCCGATGACAGAAGCGGCGATTGATGCCAGTCTCATGCGTGATGTGTACGTCGCGCTTGGTGAGCCGATTGCCGAAGACAGCAATGAATGGGCGTTTCGTATCTATGTCAAACCGCTGATTCGCTGGATATGGCTTGGCGCGCTTATTATGGCGTTCGGTGCACTGCTGAGCATACTTGATAATCGGTATCGTATTAAAAAGACTAAGACGCTTGCACAAGTTGTCCCTAAAAAGTCAGGCATTAGCGCGGCTACCGATTTGGATATGCCAGCATCAAAGATAGGGGGCAAATGATATGAGTACATCAAACAATGGCCCTGATCAGAATGACAAGCAAGATAAAATAAGCGGCACTAAAACCATGAAAAAAAAGCAGCTTAAGTTGTGGTTTTTAATTCCGCTGATTGTTTTTATTGGCTTGATCATCATGCTATATATGCGGTTGGGTAAGCCAACGGACATCGTGACCAATACGGCGCTTGAGCGTCCAGTGCCAGCTTTTGAGCTCCCTTTGTTGTCAGACACTAGCCGTATCATGACTAATGATAATTTGCCTGATAAGCCTTTTTTGATGAACATCTGGGGTTCTTGGTGTCCGACTTGTATCATTGAGCATCCTTTTTTGATGCAGTTAGAAGAGCGCGGTGTCAATTTGGTGGGTGTCAATTACAAAGACGAGATTGGTGATGCCTTGGGATATTTGAACCGAGGCGGTGATCCCTTTTCCATGTCTATTCAGGATTTATCTGGCCAGTTTGCTCTAGACTTAGGTCTAACGGGCGCACCTGAAACCTTCGTTGTTGATGGTGACGGGGTTATTCGTCAGCATATTATTGGTGAGGTTAACGAAAGTAACTGGCAAAGTCGTATTGCGCCTTGCTTGATGGTACTTAATGAGGCCAGTAACAACAACGTCAGTCCAGATACGAGTCAAGTTGCGGAGGCGTGCCAATGATAGCCAATCAAATAAAGACCTTTACCATACAGCTAGCAGGCTTAATTATGGCCTGTCTATTAAGTGCGGCAAGCTATGCTGCAATTGATGTCTATGATTTTGACTCTGTACAACAAGAAGCTCAGTATCGTGGTCTCATTGAAGAGCTGCGCTGCCCAAAATGTCAAAATCAGAATCTAGCTGGATCTGATGCTCCAATTGCACAAGATTTAAAGCAAAAAACCTATGATTTGGTAAAAGATGGCCGTAGTGATGGCGAGATTCGTGCTTATATGCAAGAGCGTTATGGCGACTTTATTAGTTATAAGCCACCTGTGCGTCCATCCACGTGGATTTTATGGTTTTTCCCACCATTGCTGCTCATTGTCTTGCTGATAGGATGGTTTTGGCAAAGCAAACGGCGTCAGCTTGTGGCCAGTGGTGAGAGTGGGGTAAAAGTAGACAATAACACTGCTGCCCTGTCTGTTGCCGAACAAGCGGAACTTGATCGTCTCTTATCACGCGCTGATAATGACAAAAAAAACGATCATGAAATCACAAGCCTTGAGGACAAAAAATGACCCTATTTTCTACTGCTGGCTTATTTATTGCTCTAAGCTTACTTGTGGCTTTAATACTTGCTGTTATTACTATCATGCCATGGCTGCGAGCCTCGCGCTCGCAACATAAACCCGTTGACAATCAACTATTAGATATCAATGTTGCTGTGTTCCGTGAGCGTCTAGCAGAGCTAAAAACGGATAAAGACAGTGGCACTATTGATGACAGTCACTACCAAAATCAAAAGCTTGAGCTTGAGCGTCAGCTTTTAGATGCGCAGCGTGAAGTCACGCCTATGGTCACGCCTGGTATTAAAAGTCGATTGATTATTATGGTTTGGGTACCTGTATTGACGGCGATGGCGTATCTGATGGTTGGTGATCGCACACCAGTGTTTGAGCTTTGGGCAAGCGAAGACAAAGTGGGTCAAGTTGCCGATGATTTATTGACAGGCAAAATTGATCAGCCGCCAGCGTGGGCGATCGAAGATGGTACGCAACTGATTAGTGCGATGCAGACCAATGTGTATCGTCACGCCGATGACCCCAATCGCTGGATGCGTCTATCGGAGCTGTTTTTATCGTTAGAAGCGACCGATTCGGCACTAGAAGCCTTATCACGTGCCTATCGTTTATCGCCGGATAACGAAGAAATTGCGACTACCTATGCACAGATTAGCTTCTTTGCTAATAAAGGTCAGTTAGATGACAGTAGCCGCCGAGTGCTACAGGATGTCTTGGCCAAGAACCCACAGCATGAAGGCGCGCAAATGCTCATGGCAATGGGTGAGGCACGCAGTAATAATTTTGAGCAAGCACAAGGCTGGATCAAGCGCTTACGTGCCAGTATTGCTGCGAAACCTGGCGATCATTCACAAGCATTGGCGAGTTTAGATGAGTTAAGTGCCAATGTGACTGCTCAGCAGCAGCAAGCGTCTGAAGGCGTTGAGGTGACCGTAAGGATTAACGCCAGTCTATTGCCATTAGTAAAAGCCGATGATGTATTGTTTGTGGCAATACGTGATGTGAACGGTGGCCCACCATTTGCCGCCAAACGTTTACCAATTAGCATTATTAAGCAAGGCGAAGCAGTTATTAGCCTAAGTGATCTTGATGCGATGATGCCTGAGCGTACTCTAGCGTCTGCTCGAGCCGATAAAATCCAGTTGGCAGTTATTGCTCGTATCAGCCATAGTGGCACTGCAAGCGCAGAGTCGGGAGATCTGTCAGGTAACCCTGTTGTAATTAACGCTGACCAAAATCAGGTCAATGTGGAAATCAATCAGCAAATTCCATAGTATGGTTATCCGTCTCTATCAGCTCCTAAGCCTTGAGCGCTGTTGCCAGATACAGCAGCGCGCAACAGCCTTGTATGAACAGCTAAGTCATAGCAACTTAGCACAGCAATAAGGAAAATACTTGAGGTTTGCAAGGTCACAAGGTAAGGTAGCTTGGCAAACAACCAATCCCTAAGTTTTATTAATCCTAAAATCCCATTTAATTCAGGAGAGTCGTGTAATGATGCGTATTATTTTGCTAGGTCCACCAGGCGCCGGTAAAGGTACTCAAGCCCAGTTTATTTCTAAAGAGTATGATATTCCGCAGATATCAACTGGTGACATGCTACGTGCAGCTATCAAAGAAGGCAGCGAGCTTGGCAAACAAGCCAAAGACATCATGAATGCTGGTGGTTTGGTTTCTGACGACCTCATTATTAACCTAGTGAAAGAACGCATCGCTAAGCCTGACTGTGCCAATGGTTGTATTTTTGACGGTTTTCCACGTACTATTCCACAAGCCCAAGCACTAGCAGATGCCGATGTTGCCATTAACCATGTGATTGAGATCAGTGTTCCTGATGACGAAATCGTCAAGCGTTTATCTGGTCGTCGCCAGCATCCAGGCTCAGGTCGCGTTTATCATGTTGACCACAATCCCTCTAAGGTCGATGGCATCGACGATGTGACTGGCGAAGCGTTGATTCAGCGTGAAGACGACAAAGAGTCGACTATCCGTGAGCGTTTAGCCACTTATCATGAGCAAACATCAACCCTAGTCGGTTTTTATCAAGCCAAAGCCGCTGAGGGTGCTGATGCACCTAAGTATAATAAATTTGATGGCACGCAAGGTATTGATGACGTTAAGCAACAGATTTTGTCTGCGTTAAAAGGCTAATCGCTTTAATAAACCCTCTGTTCTTATAAAACTAAGACCTCGGCTTTATATAGTCGGGGTTTTTTGTGTTCTATGGTAAAAACAAACCTCTCTTATCATTCACTGCATTAAAGAAAGCGGTGCAATCGACATAAAAAAACCGTTTACTTCTCATGAAATAAACGGTTTTTAAATAAAGCCATACTGACGCTTTAGCAAGTTAACGCTTATGCATTACCTTGAGCATCAACTTGTGCTTGTTGCTGACTTTGCGCGTAAGCTTGATCAAAATTAACAGGTGCTAGCAACAATTGCGGGAAGCTACCACGTGTTACGATGTCGCTGATGACTTCACGAGCATATGGGAACAATACATTCGGGCAGTATGCGCCTAGAATTTGACCGATTTGATCTTCTGGAATGTCTTTTAATAAAAAAATACCTGCTTGATGAACTTCAGCGATAAATGCCGCTTCGTCAGCGTTTTTAGCGGTAACACTTACGGTTAAGACGATTTGGTAATGCTCATCATCCAGCTTTTCAGCGTTGCTAGATAGGTTGATATCAAGCTCTGGGTTCCACTCTTTGGTGAATACGCCAGCGCCTGGGACTTCAAGTGACATGTCTTTTACATAAATGCGTTCTAATGCCAACTGTGGTTGAGCTTGTTCTTCAGCCATGATAATTCCTCTAAAGTTAAATCAAATGATTGGGAAAACTGTTATTTTAATAAAAATGCATTGTAATATAAATCGAAACAAAATCTTGATGTTCTTATTACTCTCTTTTATCTTTATCGCTGTCTATCATTGCACAGGCAAAGACAGACAGAGACAAAAGGTAGCAGACTAACCAGCCAATAGCTCGTCTAGTTTGCCTTGTTGATTCATTTGGTTAAGCTCGTCAAAACCGCCAACAAAGGTTTCACCAACAAAGATTTGTGGCACAGTGCGGTAGTTATTGGTTTTTTTCATTAATGCTTGGCGCTCTTCGCTGCTCATGTCATGCATGCCGATTTCTTCATAATCAACGCCTTTGGTTTTAAGCAGTTGTTTGGCATTTGAGCAGTATGGGCAGATAGGGGTCGTGTAAACTTTAACAGATACAGTCATGATAAATCCTTATTTATAGGTGTAGAAGGTAACCGTTTTATTATAAAGAGTATTATAAGCAATCATTGAATAAAAATTATTATAATCCGTTACCAACCAGTAAATTGAAAGTGTATTTGATGATGCTTCCTACTAAAGTGGGGATAAGCGTTGTAAATTCAAGTTGCTTAGCGATAAAAGGTTTGACAGTGTAATAAATGCCCCACAAAAAAAGACACCTAACAAAGAGGTGTCTTTTGGTTCGCCAGTATAAATCAGACATCAATTAATATTGGCTTAACATCGCGTTGAATTACTTGTGCAGACTCGGTTTCGCTTTGCTTTTCTTTTTAGGCGTGGTGTCTTTTAACCCAACCAATGGCATGCCAGCCCCTTGCCAGCCACCAATACCGCCTTCCAAGCGATAAACACTGTCTTTACCAATCATTTGAATGGCAGCGCCTGCTTGTACGCCCATATCACAGATGATAATCACTGGCTGTTCAATCGCACGGATTTCTTCTATGCGGTCTTTGAGTTCAGTGAAAGGTATGTTGCGGCTGCCTTGAATATACCCTGATTCAAATTTCTTTTTGGCGCGAATATCGATAAGCTGCGCATTTTGCGAGTTGACCATCATACCTAAGGTATTAGGTGATATTTTTCTGCCACTACGTTTGTTTTCAATAGTAAAAAATAGCACGGCAAGTACGGCTAATATACCAAATAAAAACGGGTGGTTGCCCACAAATTCCAGCGCACGATCCAAACCATACCTCCAAAAAAATAAGTGTTCTGTTAGCCTGAGAAAACAGCCTAACGATATTGAACAAGGCGCTATTATACCGATTAGACCACCCATAGTAAACGTGCGATGGTCAACCTAGTGCGTAACGGTTAATAAGGCAGTGCTTAATAAGGTTTAGTATCAGCCTCTTCTCTTAGGATGACGAGATTTTCAACACGGCGCTGCAATACCTCACCGTCAGCAACTGCTTGCCATAATGCGCAGCCTTTACTGTTATGAGTATGGCGACAGTCGCGGAATTGGCAGTCACCTGCTAGTGGCGCAAGTTCAACGAAGCCTGAGATAATATCATCAGGAGTCAAATGCCAAATGCCATACTCACGAATACCTGGTGTATCGACGATGCCGCCTTGGGTTAAATCGGCTGGATTGAAGGGTAGCAAACGGCTAGTCGTCGTCGTGTGCTGACCAAGCTTAGAGTTCTCAGAAATGATATTCACACTTTGACCAGATGCTGGCAATAGGGCATTGATTAAACTGCTTTTGCCAACGCCAGACTGACCAGCAAAGATAACCAGCTTTTTGTCTATATAGCGTTTTAGCTCATCCAGACCTTCTTGCTCATCACTATCAGCGATATTTTCGGGACAGTCTACCGAGGTCAACACGCTCTCATAGCCAAGGGCAGCATATTGTGCCAACAGCTCGTTGGTATCAACGCCATTTTCTTGTGCTAGCAGATCGGTCTTATTGAGTACCAATAGCGGCTTTACACCAGCATGATGACAAACGACCAAGTAACGATCGATCAAGGTGGGGGCAGCGGCAGGCAACGGCGCAAACACAATAGCCAGAATATCGACATTGGCAGCCACAGGTTTGAGCTTATGATAACGATCTGGACGTGAAATGAGAGAGGTGCGCGGTTTGACTGATTCGATACGGCCAAAACCTGTGTTAGAGTCGGCGTTCCAGCGCACTTGATCGCCAGCGGCCAGCATTGGCAAGTTGGTACGCACATGACAACGCCAAATATCGCCCAGTGCCAATGTTTGCCAAAATGGTTCAGGGTCATCGGGCGCAAACTCCGGTTGCATCGGTATGACGGCTGGTAAGCTGGTGACTTGTACTTCTAGTTGCTTGCCATAATGCGCCATGACCACGCCATCCATCAAACTCTCATCGATGCTGTCTTGACTTGCCAGCTGTTGTTTGTCGATGCGACGAATCTGTTGTTTGGTCAGCTTGCGTTGCCGAATTAATGCCATGGGTTTTGACCTATTAAAAAAATATTGCTAAGTGTAGCGTGAAAATTTGCTAACATACAGCCTAAAGCGTCTGTACCAGACAGTGGTTTTGTAATAATTTGGATTTTTAAAGTAAGATAAGCAAGCAGGTGCGTAGTAATATATAGCTAAGCCAATATAAAGGGATACAGCGAGACTGGGATAAATTTTTTGTAGCCTCTGTCTGCAACGGCACAGCAAGCAAGAAAAATTTGTGCCAGTCTCGTATCATAATTTTATATATCTACTTTACTCAGTATCGTTAATTTTAAATAAAAGCAGCTCAACCATTATTAGGATATTTTATGACTACCGGCGATCATCCCAACAAGATCAAAATCAAAAATCAAGGCAAAAAAGGGCTGATATGGATTGACCTAGAAATGACCGGACTTGATACCTTAACTGATGAGATTATCGAGATTGCTACCGTGGTCACTGATGAAGATTTGAACGTACTTGCCGAAGGGCCGGTGTTTGCCATAAAAGTATCGGATCAAACGTTAAACAAAATGGATGATTGGAATACCAAGCAGCATGGACAGTCAGGGTTGGTGGATCGTGTACGCCGTAGTACCGTCACCTTGGCTGAAGCCGAAGCTGAGACCATCAAATTTTTGAATAAATGGGTCGATAGTGGCAAGTCGCCAATGTGCGGCAACTCAATCTGTCAAGATCGCCGTTTTATGGCGCGCCAAATGCCAGAACTTGAAAAATTCTTTCATTATCGCAATCTTGATGTGTCGTCAATTAAGGAGCTGTGTTTCCGCTGGCGTCCTGATATCTTGCGAAACTTTGAAAAAGGTGGCAGCCATTTAGCATTAGATGACATTCGTGATTCTATTCGTGAACTTAAGCATTATCGTCAGCATTTCTTTCAATTAATGCCTTAAAGTAAGCTTCTATATTAAAAATAAAAGGGTCTGTTGCGTATGCGACAGACCCTTTTTTAATAACACAAGCTTCATTAGATCATATTACAAGTAAACTCAACCAAACTAAATTCCGCATCATCATCGTCATCGTTTTCAGTCACCGCACCAATTACCGCACTCACTTTTGGTTGACGTTTGTTTTTATCGAGCAATCGCCAATCGCCAAGCACGTAGCGTTTTTTATCAGTGGTAGCTTGATGAATGTCTGGACGATGGGTATGTCCATGCAATAGTGCATCGCTAGCAGTGATTGCTTGACGCACCGCCACATCATTCACATCCATAATATGCGCTGCTTTATTGGCATTGTTTTTCTGGCTTTTTTGCCGCATTCTATCGGCAATAGCCAAGCGTTTTTCTAGTGGCTTATTCAGTAAATACCACTGAGTTAGAGAGTTGCGCATTATTTTACGAAAAAACTGATACTTTTTATCATCAGTACATAGTGCATCACCGTGCTCTAAACGATAGTTTTGTTGACCGACAATTAAGTTATATGGCTCATAAATAAGCTCGCCGCCAAATAGATTACAAAATGGCTGACCTAATAAAAAATCACGGTTGCCATGCATGACTAAAATCTCACAGCCAGCGACTCGCAGTTTTTTTAACTTAACGATAAGCGGTGTTAGCCAATGCGCTTGACGCTCATCTTCTAGTCTTTTCTCTTTTAATAGGGATAGATACATATCATCACCCAGCCATACCTCGAACCAATCGCCTAAGATGTATAGACGCTTGAGTGCAGGAAGAGCAAGGCAATCATCGAGCAGTGCCAAAAAAGCCTGCACTAAGGCAGGCTCTTGCGGCGATAAATGCAAATCACTAATCAATACCTGTCGCACTTCATGAGGGCGGGTCGTGATTAAATGAGTAAAACTTTGCATTTATTTTTGTCCTTGTGACTTATAGTATAGTGAACGTCGCTTAATAAATTTTATTGAGTAATGCTCACTAATTTACCATTATTCAGAAACGATAGTCGCTGAAGTGATAACAACAGGCTCTTTTGGTACATCAGCATGCATACCGAAACGACCCGTTGGTACGCCGCGCATTTTTTCGATAACGTCCATACCGCTAGTGACTTTACCAAATACGGTGTAACCCCAACCTTGCATGTTTTTGCCAGAATGGTTTAGGAAGTCATTGTCTTTTACGTTAATAAAAAACTGGCTAGTCGCTGAATGTGGATCTTGAGTACGTGCCATAGCAATCGTACCTTTGTCATTCTTTAGACCGTTGTCAGCTTCGTTCTCAACTGGAGCATTGGTTGGCTTTTCATTCATCTCAGCGTCCATTCCGCCGCCTTGAATCATAAAGCCGTCAATGATGCGATGGAAAATCGTACCGTCATATTGACCAGATTTTACGTAGTTCAAAAAGTTCTCTACGGTTTTTGGGGCTTTTTCTTCGTTAAGTTCGATAACGATTGCACCCATATTGGTGTTAAGCTCTACTACTGGTGGCATGTCTACCATGTGATGTTCCTTTTTAATTGCAGCGCCTAAAACGACGCTGTTAAGTGGTTGATAAAAAGTTGGTTGATAAAAAGTCATGGGTAGTCTAACGGCTTTTTTATCCTATGTCATGTATCAGGCTGTTAATGCGTTTGCAAAAGCTGATAGAATAACGCAACTTTACCCATTTTTGATAATGCGATCGCACTATCTTAGTTCTATTTTCATACTTTAGTTTGAATGTTTTATGATGCGTGATGGCACGCATTATGAACCGACAATTTGCGTTAGGAGCAATGCCCGATGAGTGAGCACTCAAGCAACAATGCACAAAAAAACGATTTTATTCGTAATATCATTCGTGACGATGTCAATGCGCAAAAATACCAGCAAATTGTAACGCGTTTTCCACCTGAGCCTAATGGTTACTTGCACTTAGGTCACGTAAAGTCTATCTGCCTAAACTTTGGGGTGGCAAAAGAATTCGGCGGTGTGTGTAATCTGCGTTTTGATGACACCAACCCAACCGCAGAAAAGCAAGATTTCATTGATAATATTGAAAATGATGTGAAATGGCTCGGTTTTGAGTGGGCAGGCGAGGCTTACCATGCTTCAAGTTATTTTGATCAGCTACATGCATGGGCAATACAGTTGATTGAGCAAGGCGATGCGTATGTCGATTTGCAAACGCCTGAGCAGATTAAAGAAAACCGTGGCTCGTTTAATGAGGCAGGAAAGCCGTCTCCGCAGCGTGATGCCAGTGTCGCAGAAAATCTAGCGCTCTTTAACGATATGAAAGCGGGTAAATACGCTGAAGGCAAAGCGGTGTTGCGAGCCAAGATCGATATGGCCAGCCCAAACATGAATCTGCGTGATCCTGTTATTTACCGCGTTATGCATCAAGCGCACCATCAAACGGGTGACAAATGGTGCGTCTATCCGATGTATGATTTTGCGCATCCCCTCTCTGATGCTATCGAAGGCATTACTCATTCATTGTGTACGCTTGAGTTTGAAGACCATCGTCCATTTTATGACTGGGTTATCGAAAAAATTGGCTTTGACGTGCCGCCGCATCAGTATGAGTTTAGCCGCTTAAATGTTGATCACACATTGACTAGCAAGCGTAAGCTCAAGCAGCTGGTAGATGAGGGTATCGTCAGCGGTTGGGATGATCCACGTATGCCGACCGTTGCTGGCATGCGTCGCCGCGGTTATACAGCAGAAGGTTTACGTGATTTTTGTGAGCGTGTGGGCGTGACCAAAGCAGATAGCGTGGTTGATTTTCGCTTATTAGAGTTTAGTGTCCGTCAGTCGTTAGAGACGACAACTGGGCGCGGCATGGCAGTATTAAAGCCATTAAAAGTAACCATTACTAATTTTACGGAAGCAGTAAGTAGCTGGGAGTCCCAAAAAGCTGATAGCGTCAATGCGCGTTTTGATGATACCGCGCAAACCTTGTGGTTGACTCAGCCGAACCATCCAAACGTCGATATGGGCGAGCGTGAGATTCCATTTACCGAAACTTTGTATATCGATCAAGGTGATTACGAGATTGAACCACCAGCAGGCTACAAGCGTCTATCACCAGAAAAGCCAGAAATTCGTTTGCGTAATACTTATGTGTTGGCGGTAACTGAGCATATTACTGATGACAGCGGCAATGTCGTTGAGCTAAAAGCGACAATTGATCCTGCTACTTTGGGGAACAACCCTGAAGGCCGCAAGGTTAAAGGCGTGATTCATTGGGTATCGGCGAGCCAAGGTATCCCTGCGATAGTACGCATGTATGAGCAGCTATTTAGCGTCGAAGACCCAAGTAGCGTCGCTGATGTGCATCAAGCGCTAAACCCTAACTCGTTAACTGAGCTAAACGCAGTGGTCGAGCCATCTTTAGTCAATGCAGATGCTGGCACGCGCTTCCAGTTTGAGCGTGAAGGTTATTTCATCTCTGATGCAGCAGATCATACTAGCGACAAGCCAGTGTTTAGCCAAATCGTCAGCTTGCGTGATAGCTACAAGCCGGCTTAATTCTGGTTCAATATATTAAGGACATCACTGCTAAAAATGATGTTTTGAAATAATACTGAACAATAGTAGTTTGCAAATAAGCCCGTTTCTAGTACGCTAGGGATGGGCTTTTTTGTGAACAATGTTTCGTCCTATAATAAGTTGGCACATTTAGGACGATATTATGTCAAACATAGCAAATAAAAGCGTTAATTGTAGTTAAAAATATTACACCTTAAGCTTTAAATTAGCCGTTATTGAAAGTATAGAAAAAGGAGACATGACCTACAAACAAGCACAGTTTAATCCACTTAACAAACGCATAGTCAGTCGGCTCAATATAAAAACCATAATCTGACCTGACATTTAATTACCCAACTCTACCTATTATCAAAGGCTCAAAGGAGAGCATAATGAGTTTGCATTGTTATCACTGTACAGCAGAACCCCTTTTACCTACGAAGTTAGACGACACCTTACCGGCGTTGTCTTGTAAAAAATGTCAGGGCATTTATCTTGATTTGTTGACGTACCGCTCATGGCTAGAGAGCCATGCTGCTCACAAAACAAGCGAGGACAGCGAAGCGGCAGAATCAGATAAACAATCATCAAAGACGTTTGATGCAAGCGAGTTAAAAAACACCGACAACGCACTGGTGTGTCAGCGCTGCCGCAAATTTATGCTCAAGTATCGCATCAATAATGAGCATAAGAACACTATCAACGTCTGCCACACTTGTGATGATGTATGGCTTGATCGCGGTGAATGGCCTCTACTCAAATATTTGAAGATGCAAGATAAGCTGACAGCTGTAATGAGTGAGCCATGGCAGCAGCAATTGCGTAATCAAGACCGTGAGCAAACCTTTAATAAGCTTTATCAGCAAAAACTGGGCGATGATTTTGAGACAGTAGAGCGCTTTGCTTTGTGGCTACAGAATCATCCACAAAAGAGTGAAATTCAGCATTATCTGTCGCAATATAGATCGGTATCTAATAAGTAATTTTATATAATCTCTTGGTGATCGCATTACAATCCGTCACAAGACATTCATAACCAGTTTGTTAAGATAAAGTCAGTTTTTACTGATATGCTTCATAGTGTTTTTAGTAGATAAGTATATCGATGATAATAATAGAGCGCATGAATACCTTTTATATCAGTGCTCATCAACATAGCTAAGGAATACAGCATGGCACATTTACGTTTAGGTGATACTGCACCCGATTTCAATGCCACAACCACAGAAGGCGATATCAATTTCCATGAGTGGGCAGCGGATAACTGGGTGGTTTTTTTCTCACATCCGGCAGACTTTACGCCAGTATGTACGACTGAGCTTGGTCGAGCAGCAGCACTCAATGGCGAATTTCAAAAGCGTCATGTCAAGCCAATTTGTATCTCTGTTGACGGCTTAGAAGATCATCATGCTTGGGCAAAAGACATCGGTGAGACGCAGGGAACTGAAATGAACTTCCCAATCATTGCTGATCCCAATAAAGAAGTCGCTGAACTTTATGACATGATGCATCCAAATGCAGACAGTACGCATACCGTCCGTAGTGTCTTTATTATTGATCCAAATAAGAAGATTCGTCTGACGCTCACGTATCCTGCTAGCTGTGGTCGTAACTTTGATGAAATCATCCGCGTTATTGACGCGCTACAATTGTCTGATGAATATAACGTTGCAACGCCAGTGGATTGGAAAGACGGTGATGACGTTATCATTCCACCCAGTGTGAAAAATGAAGATATCGCCGCTAAGTATCCTAAAGGCCATACAGAAATTAAACCTTATTTACGTACGACACCAGCTCCTAATAAATAATCGGAACGTATGTGATGAGTCACTAAAAATAAAAAGCCCTATAACTTAATGTTATGGGGCTTTTTACTATTCAGCTTTTTATTAGAGCGGCAAGCTCGGTAAGACTTTGCTATGATGAGTAGAGCAGGTCGAGCGATCTGACCTAGAATAAAGGTTATGGTTTGGTCAAAATCATCAATGCCTTTTAGCCATTATAAAATCTCAACAGCGCTGAGTCGCTTTTTAACCCATCTTACAAGGAGTTTATCATGAAAAAACTATATATAACCCGCACCGCCCCCAATCCACGTAAAGCCCTTATCTTATTGGCATCAAAAGGAATCGATGTCGATGATATGGATGATATCGATGTGGTAGATATCGACTTTGCGACCAATGAGCAGATGTCAGATGAATTTACCAAAATGAATCCGATGCAGACCGTGCCAGTGTTGAAATTGGGTGATGGCACGATACTTAATGACTCACAGGCAGTGTGCGAATATCTTGATCGCGTTTATGGCGAGCGTTCTGTGATGGGCAATGATGTGATACAACGTGCGCAGGTTTGTTCGATGCGACGCATTGCCGAGTTTGAAGTGCTATATAATTTTATGCTGGCATTTCAACATAGCCATCCGTCTAAAGCTCAGCGAGTTGAACAAGTACCAGAATTTGTCGCACCGTCTATCGCACGTGCTGATAAAGCCTTGGCTTATTTCGAAACTGTATTGGAAGGTCATGAGTATTTGGTGGGTGAGCAGTTAAGTTTTGCGGACATCGTGCTTTATTTGGGTCTGGATTTTGGCAAAATACTGAAAGTAAATCCTAATGAGCAAGGCAAAAATCTTGCCCGTTTTTATCAAATGATGAATGAGCGTTTTAGTATTCAAAATATGGCAAAAGCTAAGCCCGCTAGTAAAGAAGAATAAAAAAGTAGGTTTTTCAAGCATGTAAAAAATGCCGTTACTATGAATCTATAAAATTAAACATTTTGTTACAATAGCAATAAACAGCAGCGCTATAGTGGTCGATTTATTAGGCTTTATAAAAGCCTAATAAATACTTTTTGGGTGATAAAAAAAGCGGTAATTTAGAAAAGTGTAACCACAAGGCATGACTGTTATGACATTATCTTTTAGAGTGTTGTTCGTTAGATCAAGTATATATCCAAGTATGCTGTTAGCAGTGCTTGCGTTAAGCGCTTGCCAAGATTCTTTTTCCTCAAATGAGCAGAATGTACAAGAAGTCGCGAATAGTTTTAATACCGAAACAGATAATAGTGCGATGGCGTCTGGTACGGATGCTATCGTTGATAGGGAAAGAGCAGATGATGTCAGTCCTGAAAAAGCAAGGATCAACGCGCTTTCGCGTTACCGTTGGACGCTGAACTCTGTAACGGGTGATAAAGCTCAGTCATTAAATAAGCTTATGGCAATTAAAGATCAAGTAACTTTGACGTTCAATGAGTATCAAGGTCAAAACACCTTAAATTATAGTGTTGGCTGCAATATTATAAGTGCTTCTTATCAATTACAAGAGGCGACTTTGACGATTGAAGACAGCATGAGCACTAAGATGTCGTGTGGCGATCTGGATATGGCCGAAAATAGTCTAAGCAAGCTAATGCAAGGTGACAGTCAGTTGGCGTTAGTGGAAAGTGACCCATCTAAAGATGATAGGCCAATATTGACGCAAGTGACTAATGATAGTATTACCTTAGTGTGGGAAGGTAGGATTACGGCGCAAGCTAAATATAATAGCAAAGGTGAAACGGTATTTTGGGCAGTCAATGCTGAAATGATACCGTGCTTAGATGATGGACCACAGGCGTGTCTACAAGTTAAGCCTGTGACTTATGATGATCAAGGTATAAAAGTCAGCGAAGGCGACTGGGCACCATTCACAGGTATGATCGAAGGGTATCAACATGATGGTAAGCATGAAGAGGTATTACGTCTACAGCGTTACCCGTTAGACAATAAAATGATGGAAGCTGATGCTTCAGGCGAAGCGTATGCTTATGTATTAGATGCTGTGATTGAAAGCTCAATAGTAGAAGAGAGCCGTTAAGGTGGCGTCCGTCACATATGCTCTATCATAATTAAATAGTACTTCCCCTAAACACGCGCAAACAGATGCGTGTTTTTTTATGGCTGTTAAAATTAACGCAAATTACCAAGATCTTCTTCAGTCAAACGCCAACGACCTTTTTTCTTAGAAGCACCGCGTCCACGCATGGCGCTGTTCAGTATCAACTTATTCATTGAATGGCTGGAGTGCGCGTGACATATTGCGCAAGCAAGACCATCGGCAGCATCTTGTTGTGGCACAAAATCTAGTGACAATATCCGACAAACCATTTCTTGTACTTGCTCTTTAGCGGCAGCGCCATAACCACACACGGCTTGTTTGATTTGACGTGCGGTATATTCTGATACCTCCAAATCCAATGCGACCATAGCAGCAATAGCCGCGCCCCGTGCTTGCCCCAGCTTAAGTGCAGAGTCAGGGTTTTCTGCCATAAACACTTGCTCAATCGCTGTATAAATTGGCTCATCTGCATATTTTAGATGATGCTGAGTGATACGCGTTAAGCCATTAAAAATCCTCTTCAGGCGTTCTGGCATCTCTTTGGTATCCGTACGAATCGTACCCGCATCGATATAGGTCAGTTTATCGCCCGTTTGTTGAACGATGCCATAACCTGTCATACGCGAACCCGGATCAATCCCGATAATAATTGCCATAGTATTCCGTCTTGCTTACATTTTGTTTTATGGCTTAAAAATTAGCCGTAAGTTTGATAGTATAGCAATCAATCCCCATATACATCATATGTTAGCCATTTTAATTTGCATGGCGCTTCATTTTTTAGTTTTTATTTTATAGGAAGACACTTCATGGGTCAGATAGTTGGTATTGCCATCGTTTGGTTTATTATCGAGATGCTGCTGTGGTATTTGCTTGCGCAGTTCATAAGTGGCTGGCTAGTATTTATTTGGTTTATTATCGCTGCTGTCATCGGTATTTCACTCATACGTAAAGGTATGGCGGCGCTCAATCCAATGGCGCAACAAATGAAAGCTGGCGGTATGATGAACCCTGCGATGCGTCCGCAAGAATCAACCATGATAAAAAGTGTGGCAATGGCTGCCGCAGGTATTCTACTGCTTATCCCTGGCGTGCTTAGCGATTTAATCGCGCTATTGGTCGTACTGCCACCAGTACAAAAGAAACTAAAAGATGTCGCCAATAACTATGTCATGAACAATCAGCAAAAAATGATGGAAATGATGGCTAAGCAGATGGGTGGTCAAATGGGCGGTGGTCAAAATCCATTCGGCGGCGCTGGTGGTGTGGGCGGGCAAAATCCATTTGGCGGTGCAGGTGGTATGAATGGTCAAAACCCATTTGGGCAGCAGCAACGAAATCCTTTCGGTGATGTCTTCAAACAGCATACAACCGTTGATGGCACTGCCAAAAACATCCCTAAAGATGTGAAAAAGATTACAAAATCTGCCAATGATGAGTAATTACCACAGAATTGATTAGGCATAAAAAAAGCCCTTCGCGTCATCGACGAGAGGGGCTTTTTAGTGGTTATAATTAATTTTTTATAAACTAAATAGTTAGAAGTGAACCTACTGAATATAAACAAAGCAATTACTAACCGAATATAACAACCGAAGTGCCGCCGTAAGATGGTGACCCATGAACCGTGAAGTTCAGGGCGGATGCGTCACTATCTCGGCAGGTTTCCTGATACACCGCAAGCGGTGCAGGCATACACAATGAGACAGTAGGTACCACATCCTGGTAAAGCATTATCGGCTCAGGGAATAAACATCTACTAGCCAACACTTCAGAATACATTTATCTTAACCAATGACTACAACGATTGCAAGTCTGATTTAGAGATTGATACGTGGCTTTAATAGTTAGTATGAATTGTGTTGGGTCTTTACTCTACTTTTCATAAAATGAATGTATAAGAACACTTGATTACCCACTTAAAAGGTGGGTTTTTCAGCTATTTTAAGATGTGTGCTAATATAGAAGGCTTTCAACATCCTAATAAAGCATTATAAGCGTTCATTCACTTGAGGAGCGGTAATCCATGTCTAATAATAAACAGCAATCATCATCTATTGATAATAGTCAGGCTCAATCTAATAATAAGCAGGACAGCGAAAATAATAAAAAAGTGCCGCATGTCTTAATGATACTAGATGGTTTTGGACATCGCGAAGATGACAAAGACAATGCCATTGCAGCTGCCAATATGCCAAATTTGGATAAGATTTATCAACAATATCCGCATGGACTGATATCCGCTTCAGGAGAGGACGTTGGGTTACCAGATGGTCAGTTTGGTAATTCAGAAGTTGGGCACATGAATTTAGGTGCTGGTCGTGTTCTTTATCAAGATTCGACTCGTATATCAAGCGAATTGGCCAATCGTGAGTTCTATAAAAACGAAGCATTGGTCAATGCTGTAAAGGCTGCCAATGAACTTGGTGGTAATGTCCATATTATGGGGCTGCTATCAGATGGTGGCGTGCATTCGCATCAAGACCATATCGAAGCAATGTGTCACTCGGCGTTGGTACATGGTGCCAAAAACGTCTTTGTTCATTGTTTCTTAGATGGACGAGACACACCGCCTAAATCTGCTGATAAATACATCAATCGTTTGCGTGATTACATCAATAAGCTCAACGCTCATTATGAAACTGGTCGAGTGCAGATTGCTAGTATTATAGGCCGCTATTATGCGATGGATCGCGACAATCGCTGGGATCGGGTACAAAAAGCTTACGAGTTGATGACTGAAGGCAAAGCTGATCGTTTGTCGACACGAGCTGATGGTGCTGTCCAAGCTGCTTATAAAGCGCGTGAGACCGATGAGTTTGTTAGTCCAACGACTGTAATCGGACGTGATGAAGTGCCATATACCGTTGAAGACAATGACGCACTCATTTTTATGAACTTCCGTGCTGACCGTGCTCGTGAGCTTGCCCAAGCGTTTGTCTTACCAGATCATGAGTTTTCTGGGTTTGCACGTCAAAAGCAGCCAAAACTTGCCGCTTTTGTCATGTTGACGAAATATTCTGATGTATTGGCTGACAGCCCCAAAACCAGCATTGCTTATTATCCAACATCATTGACCAACACCCTTGGTGAATATCTGCAGAATAAAGGTAAAACCCAACTGCGTATCGCTGAAACTGAAAAATATGCCCATGTGACGTTTTTCTTTAGTGGTGGTCGTGAAGCAGAGTATGAGGGCGAGACACGCATTTTGGTGCCATCTCCAGATGTCGCAACTTATGATCTACAGCCTGAAATGAGCGCTCCTGAAGTGACTGATAAATTGGTCGCCGCTATTGAGTCAGGTAAATACGATGTGCTAGTGGTAAACTATGCCAATGGTGATATGGTTGGACATACAGGTATATTTGATGCCGCTGTGCAAGCCGTAGAAGCGTTAGATGTGTGTGTTGGTCGCGTAGAGTCAGCGGTACGAGCCGCTGGTGGTCATATGCTCATTACAGCCGATCATGGCAATTGTGAGCAGATGCAAGACTATGAAAGTGGGCAAGTACATACTCAGCATACCACTGAACACGTTCCCTTAATTTATATTGGTGAGCAAAAACCAAACGTACGCAGTGGCGGTAAATTGAGCGATATCGCTCCGACTATTTTGGCATTGATGAATATTGAAGCGCCCACTGAAATGACAGGCGAAAGTTTATTAGTGCCAGCACCATAAGTCAGCTATAACCTTATCCATCTTACTATTTGAATGAGTTCTCTTATGCCTCCTATCTATTTTACGCGCTCGTCTGTGTCTAAGCGATTTAGCAACAGAGCGATAAAGGTGTCCACAGCGCCTAATTTTTTTAGGTGTGCATTGACGACGCTAGGTTTGTTTGGATTGAGTGCGGTTCTTATTCATGCACAAGCAGCAGAAGTATCTACCAATCGTACTAGCGATAGCCCTACGGCAAGTCTCCAACTTATCAGTCTAAATGCCGATAATATAGCAGCAAACGATATGGATGGTTTAGCGGATGTTGCTGATATGTTAGATGCGGCAGACGAAGCTGATGACTCAATAGACAGCGTTGCAGATGCCAGCGCATTAACTGACGATCCAAGTGAGTTTGATACCAGCATTCCACCTGAGGTCGCTCAAGTCTCATTGAATGCTATCTCTCCAGAGACTCTCAAGACATTTGTCGCCGCCGTGGATTTGGTTCGCCGTGAATATGTTGATACGGTCAATGATGAAGAGCTATTCAATAATGCCATGAGCGGTATGTTGACCAAGCTCGACAGTCATGCTGAATTTTTAGATGCAGATGCCTATGAAAACCTGCGCGCTTTTACGGAAGGTGATGTCGGTGATGTCGGTATCAAGGTCACTTATCAGCCAGAAGCTGGATATTGGGTGATCACAGAAGTCAAGAATGACTCACCTGCGGACAGAAAAGGCATCGATGTGGGAGATTACCTTCATCAGGTTGGTGATTTCAAATTAAGTGAAGAGGAAGGCCGCAATGATATCGAACAACTATTGACTGGCATTGCTGGTACGCAAGTGGATATTGTGACTTCTACAGCGGGTCGCCGCAAACATACCACCACTTTACAGCGTAATAATAGCCACCCTCAAATCGTCGAGACAAAGCTTGTTAATGGTATGGCTATTATCAAGTTACCCGCTTTTCAAAACAACAGTCGTGAAAAGCTCTTAGACGGTTTGATTAACCTCAATGCACCTGTGTCAGGTATTTTGTTGGACATGCGTGATAATCCAGGTGGCGTATTAACATCGGCGGTGAGCGTCGCCAGTTTATTCATGAGCGATACCGATGTGGTACAAGTACAAGCGCGTCAAAATGAATCACGTGTATTGCAAACTCATGGTAATGCGATACTCAAATCCTTACCTATAGTTGTTCTACAAAATCGTTATTCGGCATCAGCGGCAGAGGTTTTGGCCAGCAGCTTGCAAGCACAAAAACGGGCTCTTATCGTGGGTGAAGTCAGCTACGGTAAGGGATCTGTACAGTCGGTTATACCGCTGAACGATGAGCAAGCAGTCAAGCTAACCGTGGCTCACTATATGACCGCATCAGGTAAAAAAATAGATGGCATTGGTGTAAAGCCAAATGTGACTTTATCTGGTAGTGAAAGTACATGGGAGCAGCAGGCGCTCGATTTACTACAAAAGCGAGCGCTTGATTCGGGCATTCGTTTTGTCCGAAAATCTGTTAAAGAAGATAAGATGATAGACAGCAAGGCGATTAAGTAGCGGCGGCTTAACCGCATAATATCGCGTATTTATTTTATATTATATTAACGATAGTTAGGTCAATCTAAAAGAGATACAGCAGAACTGGTACAAATTTTTGTAGCCTTTGTCTGGGCAGGCACAGCAAGCAAGAAAAATTTTTACCAGTCCCACGTTATGATATTGCGCGTCCATTTTATTTGGTATCTGCCATATAAAGCAAAATAACTTTTTGATATTACGGTTCAGATTGATCTTCATCGATTTCTAATTTTTTCATACGATAGCGTAAAGAGCGAAAAGTTGTTCCTAACAGTTTGGCTGCATGAGTTTTATTCCAGCCAGTTTGTTTCAGCGCGGTAATAATCAGCTGTCGCTCTTGTTCTTGTAAATAGTGCTCTAACCCTCGAAGTGGCAATTCACTGTCGGTTAAATTGCTATGATTTACCTTTTCGTTTGCCAGTTGCTGATTAGTCTCACTAGTTCCTGAGCCGTCATGAGCGTTTAGGTTGACTGAGTCTTCTATACTATTGGCTGCTGGTCGCTGTGTCATTGACGGATAGTGCTGAGTATGAGTGCGATACGGATGTAAGTTAGTCGTCACCTGCTTAGGTTTTTCAGGCGTTATTTCATTCGTAGGCTGGATAGTCGTTGCTTGACTTCCTATCGATTGAGGGAGGATTTGATCTTCTGTTTTTTGGTCAGATTGTTGCGTATTATTAATGGCGGTAGGTTTACTCTGATCTTTAAAAATATTAATTTCATGATTCACATCCTCTTCAATATCAGGAAGGCCTAAGTGGTTCACGTCGATGAGTGACGTTTCCGCTAAAGTCACGGCGCGCTCCAGTACATTGCGTAGCTCACGGACGTTACCAGCGAAGTTATGGTTTTGCAAGCGCTCATAAGCCTCTATGGTCAAGGATGGGGGCGTTTCTAATTGCCATTCACTCGTAATCATGGCCAAAAAATGCTCAGCCAAAACGGGTATGTCGTCACGGCGCGCATTAAGCGTTGGCAGCTTTAATTCAATCACATTGATACGGTAATACAAATCTTGTCTGAACGCACCATCTTCCACCAACTGATTCAGGTTTTTATGGGTGGCGGATAAGATCCGAATATCAACAGGAGTTTCTTTGGTATCACCAATGGCTCTCACCGTTTTTTCTTGGATAGCACGTAGTAATTTAACTTGCATCGCCAAAGGTAGGTCTGCCACTTCATCCAAAAACAACGTCCCGCCATTGGCCTGTTGAAACAAGCCTTGTTTATCAGCCACAGCACCGGTAAAGCTGCCTTTTTTATGACCAAAAAACTCTGACTCCATCAGCTCCGAGGGTATCGCCCCACAGTTGACTGGCACAAAGCTGCCATCTCTGCGTGGGCTTAAATCATGAATCAACCTAGAAACCACTTCCTTACCCGTACCTGAAGCACCTGATAAAAACACAGGTGCTTGTGAGCGTGCCAATTTTAAAATCGTATGTTTGAGCGGGTGCATCACGGCCGAGTCACCAATCAATCGGCTGTCTAACAGTTTTTGCTCAGGGGAGCATTCAGGTGTGGTTTTTGCTTCATTGTCTTGATGAATGACCTTTAAGGCGTTCTCTACCAACTGACGCAGACGTGGTAACTCAAGTGGTTTGTTGACGAAATCAAAAGCCCCGAGCTTTAGCGCCTCAATAGCCAAATCCATACTACCATGCGCTGTAATCACAGCTATGGGAGTATGAGAGCTATTGCTCACTTCTTTTACCAACTCCAATCCTGATCCATCAGGTAACTTCAAATCAGTTAAGCAAAAGTCATAATCATTTTTTTGCCAGAATGATCTTGCTTGTGCCAACGTATAAGCCACATCACTTTTGATGCCCATTTTGGTCAAGGTAATTTGCATCAATCGGCATAGATCCACTTCGTCATCAACGACTAGCGCGGTTGTTGTCATACATCATCTCATCGAATTCAATAGCTGTAAAATATCAAAAAATCAGCAGAATTTATTAGCAGAAGATTTAATATAGGGCGGACGTGTTATTTACAAAAAGCGTTCATTAAAGTTGCTTTCTGCTATATTTATACTTGTGTCAGAGTTGACAGCAGGTGCTATCAAGCGAAAGCAAGTTTTTGTATGCTCAGGTATATAGAGCAGACGTGCTTGATTGGCTTCACAAAAGGCTTGCGATAAATACAATCCTAACCCTGTGCCTGATTGATCCGTTGTAAAAAACGGATTGAACAAATGTTGTAAATCCTCGAAGCCAACACCAGTACCACCGTCTAGAATATCAATTATAACATCGTTATCAGCACAATAAATCTCGATTTCCACATAAGCATGAGGGTGGGCGTAGCTACTATAACGCAAGCCATTGTTAATTAAATTGATTAAGACTTGCTCTAATTGGTGAGTATCGAATGATATGGTCGGTTGTGTTTTTACGTGTAGAAAAACGTCGTGTTCTCTAAAGTAGTTTTCTAAAAACGTTGGCATCCATTCAGCCAAGACAATTGACTGCTGATTTGCGGTTTGCTGGCGAGACAGTTTTAAAACGTCTTCAATAATACGGTTTACACGCTTCGTTTGTGAAAATATCATTTTATAAAGTTCATGATTGCCTGTCTCATCATTATTTGCAGTGTTCGCCACCATGCTGTCATCCGCCGACTTCTCTATATTGCTTTCTACTACATCTTCCATCAGTAGTTGACTGGCTTGTGAGATGGCTGCCAATGGGTTTCTTATTTCATGAGCGATACTGGCTGTCAATTGCCCCAAAGACGCCAATTTTAATTGTTGCGCATTGGCTTGCTCACGGCGTAAATCTTCTAGCAGTATTAATTTACTGTTGTCTTTTAATGGAATGATTTGTACACGTAATTTACCAAATATTGAGGCGTTTGCTACCGCAGGTAAGTCATAAATAAAGGCGCGCGATTGACCAGCCGCCACTGACAAGCAAGCTTTGAATAGCTGGGCGTGCTGTTTGCTGAGCTGCTGCTGAAAGTGAGATAAGAGCGCGTTGCGGTGAGTATTCTGCGCATCTTCTATATCTATAAAGGTAGGATGCAACGATACCGATGGGTTAGCTGAAACGCTGAGTAATTGATGCGCCGCAAGGTTTGCTAAGACGATACGTTGCTCATCGATGACGATGACGCCATTAATCATTTGCGTAATGACTTCTTGATTGATGACATTCAGTCGTTCAACTTCTTTGGCATGACTGGCTGCCACCTTTTCAAGTTGTACCAACCGCTGTGAAATAGACCAACTCAAGCAACCAATTGCCAAAAAGCTGGCTGACATGAGCAGTGCATCCCCCAAATTGGCCAAGCTCATACTATTGGCAATGGCATAAAAAAATTGCTGGTAAATAACGAAAATGATAGCAAGTAGGGTGATGATTAATGCTTGTGAACCATGCAAAAGCATAAAGCTGGCTGCTACCACGACCATATATAGCATGGTCAACTGTAAGTCAGGAGCGCCCGCTGTATAAAGCAGTAAACTGAGAATAATGACGTCTAATGCCAAGCCAAAAGCCAGCTGCCGGCGCATCTGTTTAGAGACGACGTAAAACAATCCGAGTAAAATTAAGCTCAGTAATACATAAAAACTCAGAACCGTTTGTTGCAAAAAGCTCGGTAACGTCGGACTAATATCAGAGCGCGCGCTAATATAGACTATCAGCATAGAGAATAAGCTGACGATGAAGCGGTAGCTGCTGTAAATCAGTCCTAAGCGACGCAATTGCGGCAGGGCTAAGGTATCATCGCGGTGTAAATAATGAGAAAGGATAGCGAGAATTCGAGGAGCAGGCTTCATAAGTTGACCGTAATACAAGGAGAGTTGCTAAAAAAATTACGGTTGAATCAGACCATGACGAATCGCCAGATGGGTCAATTTGACATCACTATCCACACCGACCTTTTCATAAATACGGTAGCGATAAGTATTGATGGTTTTGACACTGACAAATAACTGGTCTGCGATTTGCTGCGGGCTTTGACAATTAACCACCATCATGGCTACTTGTTTTTCGCGATCACTTAATAAATTAAAAGGTGAGCTGGCATTATCTGATAACAAAACATCAGCCAACTGTTCGGCGACATCTTGACTAAAATAACGACTGCCTTGATAGACTTTTTTGACAGCTATGATCATCTCATCAAGCGGAGTCCCTTTAGTGATATAGCCGTTAACACCTGCTTTTATAAGCATTGAAGGATAAGGCTGCGCTGACATACTGCTGACTGCTAATATCTTGATACCCATATCTAATTGAACCAAGCGTTTGGTGGCTTCAAGTCCGCCAATATTAGGCATATTAACATCCAGTAAAACTACATCAGGGCGCAATTGTTTGGCCAGCTTAATGGCCATATCACCGCTGTCTGCTTCGCCAATCACTTCGATGTCAGCACTGTCTGATAACATACGGCTAATACCCATTCGTACCAAATCATGATCATCTACTACCAATACTTTAATCATAACTAAACTCTTTATTATTTGTCAGAATGAAGGTTTTGCCAACAGGATAGGGAAAATACGTCTACATCGCTTGAGTTTTTAATTTTTATCAATGTAAAATATTGCTACTATATTATACAGATATCATGACTTTATATAACAAAAAGCGGATGATGAGTGCTCATAGAGTTAAGATATATTGCTAAAATGTGAATTAATGTTTCTGTAATATAAAGTGGTTGTAGCAAAATTTGAATGAGTCCAAAATAAACCATTAAATCAGCTTGATACCTTAGACTTAAATCTAAACCATGATACACTAAAAATATAAAAACTCTATACGAGTACTTACAAACACATCCATAAACGCTACGTACGTTCATGGCGTCAGACAGTAGGTCATTGGCGTGATAACGACAGCAGGAGGCATAATGATGAAGCAACTACCATTAACCAAACAGCAATTGATCGCTGCTATGATTTCATTGAGTTTGGGCAGTGTTGCACAAGCCGCACTTACTATTAATGGTAGCACTGATACTGGCTCTAGTGCCCGTATGAGTTGGGGCGGTGCTGATAGTTTGTCTGAAGCCCGCAATATTATGTACAAATCCAATGGCTCTGCTATCAAAAAAGTGGATAGCGGCTATGGTACGACCACCATCACTAATGCCAATAATTTCGGTAGTAGCAGTAACAATAGTAGTAATCGCTATAATACGACTTACCGCGGCGCATTCGGTAGTAGTGACATGATTCCAATCAGTGTGGATTCGCGTAGTGTCGCGGTTATTGATGCCGAAACGGGTGAATCTATTTACGAAAAAGACGCTGATATTGCCCGTCCTATGGCCAGTATTAGCAAAGTAATGACGGCGATGGTTGTGTTGGATGCTGGTCTCGATATGCGTGAAGAGCTTACACTTGATCCAGAGGATTTTGTCGGCCCTAAGCGTGCCAGCTCAAACCTCAAATCAGGCGACCGTCTCAATCGTGCTGAAATGCTGTTAATGGCATTAATGAAGTCAGAAAACCCAGCAGCGAAGAGTCTTGCCCGTAACTATCCAGGTGGCTATAGCGCCTTTATGCGTGCGATGAACCGCAAAGCTCAAGATTTGGGTATGACCACGGCTTTCTTTGGTGATCCAACGGGTCTTGATAAGCGTAACGTGGCTTCATCGAAAGACTTGGTAAAAATGGTACGTGCTGCTGGTAATTACGATGTGATTCGTCGTTTTTCTACCACCAAAAATTATGACTTTTATGTTTCTAATTACTCTAGTGGTAATCGTACTTATAAAGCCAATAATACCAGTAGCCTAGTTCGTGATGGTGCTTATCCAATTGGTATTTCAAAAACAGGCTTCATCAATGAAGCAGGCCGTTGTGTGGTAATGGAAACGCGTGTGAATAATCGCCCAGCTATTATTGTCATATTAGGAGCGAACAGCTCAGCCACGCGTTGGGGCGATGCAAAAAACATTCTCAACAGTTTGGCGACTCGCCGCACAGTGTAAGCTTATTGCTCAAATTTTTATAAAAAGTAGTATTTATAAAAAAGTAAGCATTTATAAAGAGGCTGTTATGTTATATAACAGCCTTTTTATTTTGTTGAAATCAAGGATGCATAACATGATTCAATCATTGACTTCTCCTATGCCGCGACTATATTTACTGACCAATGACGATGAATTTGCACTTCTTTATCAGAAATTGGAGGCAGCATTGGCAACAGGGTTGATCGCGTTATTACAAGTTAGGCGCAAACAAACACTGACATTGCCTGATGGTGAAGCAAGACTTTATGAAGAAGCGCTAAAAATAGTTACTTTGGCCAAAGCTCATAACGTGGCAGTTGTCATAAATGATGGCATTGATTTGGCAAAAAAGCTTGGCGTTGGTGTGCATTTGGGTCAAACCGATGGCGATATTAGTGACGCTAAACAGCAATTAGCCTCAGATCAGATCATCGGCCGCACTTGTCACGGTGATATGGATTTGGTTGCTGAGGCGAAAAATGATGGGGCAAGTTACGCGGCAATGGGTGCTGTTTTTACTTCTACAACTAAGCCAAACGCTGATATTGTTTCTCGGTCGCAGCTGATGCAAGGTTGTCAGCAGGGTATAGCGATGTGCGTGATAGGGGGACTGACGGCAGAAAACGTCTCAGAGCTGGTAGGTTTGCCCATTACGTATGTGGCGGTCGTTGGCGATATTATGGATTTGCCAGTAGAGCGCATCGCAAATCGCTGTCAGCAATGGCAGCAGGCATTTTCCAATTGGAATAAGCCTGCTTTATAATAGCAAACCTGAATAATGACTACCCTAAAAGTAGTAGGACTGACCGCCATACTATGCCGCATGATCCATACATAAGGTCGCATAAGGAAGTGCTTCTAGGCGTTGCTCTTCGATTTTTTCGCCGCATACTTCACACGCACCATAAGTGCCATTTTCAATGCGGCTTAAGGCATTCTCGACGTGAACTAAGCTTTGACGTGCTTCACCCATAAGGTTCTTGCGCATGTCGTTCTGACGATAAGAAATCGCTTGATCCTCCCAATGCTCATTCAGATCGTCTTGTGGGTTTTGAATATGATCTTCGATTTTGTCGATTCGAGTTTCGTATTCATCTTTCAGTTTTAATAAACTTTGCTTAGCAGCATTTAGATCGATACTCATTGTATTCTCCTAATGAATTTTTATTGTTAACGGTTCTATTTTAAAGAGGCTAACTGATGAGTACCACCACAAAGTGTTACTGATATTTAGGGCGTGTTTGATATTCACAAATAGGCACTGCTGATTGCTAAAATTGTTCCAGACAAGGCGCAAGTCGATGATAATGTTAATACCTTAGCGAGGCTTGCAACACCGTATGGGGCAGTTTTAGCATCAGCCCCAATCATAAAAACAGGGGACAGGACTCTTTTTTGCCGCTTCATTGTTAAAAATAGCCGTATAGAATAACTATACTTACTATTTTTACCTTCGAATTGCCTAAAAAAATAGTCTCTGTCAGTGCCATGGTCGAATGCTCAACACGCCCTAATTTGTCTTCGAATCGGTCCGAAAGTTTTTCGCTTGCAATGTGGTGTTAATCTGTTGCGTTCATTAAATTATGCTGTTGCGTTCATTAAATTATGATAGTCAAATCCAGAGAGGTTCTCTATGAGCAACTGCCAAAAAGCTGGTAGAATACACCGCCGTTAATTTTTGCTTACTACGCCTATTGAATACAGTGGATTTAACGTGCAGCAAGACAAATCGATAAAACACAGCCAATAAATAGCAATTGATCGCCATCTTTTTATAACAATTCTTCAGTAATAATAGTAACCGTAAATTAACCAACAGATTGATCCATAGGAGCAGGTAATGAATTTTTTGCGTATGAGTGAGCTGAACTTAACGGATAAAGTAGTATTGATTCGAGAAGATTTAAACGTGCCTATCAAAAACAGTAAGGTTACGAGCGATGCTCGCTTGCAAGCAAGTTTGCCTACCATTAAGCTAGCACTAGAAAAAGGTGCTGCCGTCATCGTTTGCTCGCATTTAGGACGTCCCACTGAGGGAGCGCCTGAAGCCGTATATTCGTTGGCACCTGTGGCTGACTATTTGACTGATAAGCTCGGCTCACAACTGTCTACTCCAGTCAATCTCAATCGTGACTATTTGACGCAAGGCGTGTCGATTAAAGCTGGTGAAGTTGTCTTGTTAGAGAACGTACGTTTCAACATCGGTGAAAAGAAAAATGATGCCACTTTATCGAAACTATATGCAGATTTGTGCGATGTGTTTGTAATGGATGCTTTTGGTACAGCACACCGTGCGCAAGCGTCAACTGAAGGCGTCACTCAAGCCATGCGTCAAGCAGGTAAAACGGTATGCGCCGGACCTTTGCTAGCCGCCGAATTGGATGCTTTGAGTTTGGCGCTTGAAACGCCAGCACAGCCCATGTTGGCTATCGTTGGTGGATCGAAAGTATCGACAAAGTTAGAAGTACTTCATAGTTTGGCAGAAGTATGCAGCCAAATTATCGTTGGCGGTGGCATTGCCAATACTTTTTTAGCCGCACAAGGTCATAGTGTGGGTGCTTCCTTATATGAAGCGGATTTGCTTGATACTGCTCGTGAGATTATGAGCAAAACTGAGATTTTATTGCCTGAATATGTTGTCGTAGCAGATAAAAATGACATCAATTTTGATGATTTTATTGGTTCACTACAGCAAGCCACTGCTACCATCAAATCTGTTGATGCGATTGGCGACAATGACATGATATTAGACATCGCGCCTGAAAGTGCACAGCAGCTTGCCGATGCAGTGAGCCATGCAAAAACCATCTTGTGGAATGGGCCGGTAGGTGTTTTTGAAGTAGATGCTTTTGGCAGTGGTACGCAAATATTGGCGGAGGCTGTCAAAGACAGTGAAGGTTTTTCGATTGCGGGTGGCGGTGATACCTTGGCGGCAATTGATAAATATCAAGTTGCGGATGGGGTAAGCTATATGTCAACAGGTGGCGGTGCATTCTTAGAATTTGTAGAAGGTAAGGTGCTACCAGCGGTTGCAGCCCTACAGATTGATGCGTGATAGTTTCATGATACTTAGACATTTGGTAACATTAGAAATACAACCACCATTTAATATCTAAGGTAGGCTACAAAAACGAGGTCATGACTGCTGAGATTAAAATCAACAAGTTTATGAGTATATAAGCTCACCTCGTGATGGACTCTTAAGTAGTAATTATTTGTTTCTAAACTGAAAATTGTTATTGCATGTCTTATTTGCACTCTATAAAATAGCGCAACCATGTATTTTGACATGCTTTATTTACGAGAGGTTTATTATGTTAAAACGTCATTTATTACTTGCTAGCGTACTTGCTGGCACTTTTGCAGTTACTGCATGTAGCCAACAGACAGAAGAGAACACTGAAGCTGCTGTTGAATCTGCAGGCGATGATGCTGCTGCCAATACTGAAGCCGCTGCTGCTGAAACCGAAGCTGCCGCTGCTGAAGCAGAAGTTGCTGCTCAAAATGCTGGCACTGAAGTTGCCGAAGGCGCTGAAACTGCCGGTGCTAATGCTACTGATGCACTAGCAAATACTGGTGAAGCGGTTGTGGTAGGCGCAAATGAAGCCGTTGCCAATACTGCTGAAGTGGTTGCCGATGGCGCATCTGCTGTTGAGAATAAAGCCAGTGAAAATGCAGTAGAAGCAGAGCAACAGTACTAATTAGCAGTTTTAATTTTAGGCATTGGTTATAAATACTAATTGCTTTATAAGCCCTCAAAATATTTAAAAAGCTTTGGTAATAGCCAAGGCTTTTTTGTATTTAAAACATTCATCTAGCACAGGCAAATCAAAGACAATAAGGTATTTGGTTTATGGGTATTTATAATAAACCTGTATATGCGATAAGTCCTACCAAATAGATTGATAAAAACCGACCATATTTTTTATAAATTAAGCAAAGAAATAAATAGTCGGCTAAGCGCTACGAAGCGGTGACAATTTTTGCTATAATCACGGCGTAATAATTACGATAAAAAACACCGGTTTTTCGCTGGTCTGGCTATATAAGGCTAGGATTTTAGGGCAATTGTTGCAACATCGTATTTTTAAGAATGATTTCTTAATATCATATTCAAAATTTAATCAGAGAGCGTCTTATGGCTTTAATATCGTTACGTCAACTTCTAGATCATGCCGCCGAGCACAGCTACGGTGTCCCTGCCTTTAACGTCAATAACTTAGAGCAGATGCGTGCAATCATGATGGCGGCCGACGCCTGTGACTCACCTGTCATTGTTCAAGCCAGTGCTGGCGCGCGTAGTTATGCAGGGTCAGCATTTTTGCGTCATCTGATTATTGCTGCCATCGAAGAATGGCCACATATTCCAGTAGTGATGCATCAAGACCATGGTATGTCACCAGCTATTTGCCAGCGCTCCATTCAGCTGGGTTTTTCATCAGTCATGATGGATGGCTCACTTGGTGAAGATGGTAAAACACCAATGGACTATGATTATAATGCCAGCGTTACTCGCGAAGTTGTCAAAATGGCACATGCGTGCGGTGTTTCTGTAGAAGGTGAAATCGGTTGTTTGGGTAGTCTTGAAACAGGAATGGCAGGCGAAGAAGACGGTTCTGGTGCAGAAGGTGTATTGGATCATGAGCAATTATTGACCAGCGCTGACGAAGCCGAACAATTCGTAAAAGACACCAACGTCGATGCGTTGGCCATTGCGATTGGCACAAGCCACGGCGCTTATAAATTTACGCGTCCACCAACGGGTGATATTTTATCTATTGAGCGGGTAAAAGAGATTCATGCGCGTATTCCGAACACCCACCTTGTAATGCATGGCTCGTCATCAGTACCGCAAGAATGGCTAAAAGTCATCAATGAGAATGGCGGTGATATTGGTGAGACTTATGGTGTGCCAGTTGAGCAAATCGTTGAAGCGATCAAACACGGCGTACGTAAAGTCAATATCGACACTGATCTGCGTCTAGCGTCGACAGGTGCTATCCGTGAGTTTCTTACAAAGAACCCAAGTGAGTTTGATCCACGTAAATATTTCAAAGCGTCTATGGTCGCGATGTCTGATATCTGTACCAATCGTTTTGAAGCCTTTGGTTCTGCTGGTCAAGCGCATAAGATTCGCCCAATCAGCCTCGAAGGTATGGTTGCATTTTATCAGTAAATGACACTGGTAAAAAATAGCCGTTAATATAGTGGGTTCACTATAAAGAATGATACAGCGGGACTGGAATAAATTTTTTGTAGTCTCTGTCTGCGAAGGCACAGCAAGCGAGAAAAATGTATTCCAGTTCAGCATTGCAATATAATGTATCTGTTTTATTTAGCATCGACTATACGGTCATGAATCCTGAAGTGACAGTGGATTGTATTTCTATAATAGCCCTTATAAGAGGTAGTAAGTGATGATTGGATTGATTACCGGACAGGTGCAGTATTTGATGGTGCCGACAGCCTGTATCATGACTACTTCTGGTGTGGGTTATGATGTTGAGCTGCCATTGCCTTCATTTTGCCAACTCCACCTGAATGAGCAAGCCAGCATTTGGACGCATTTTCATGTTCGTGAAGATGCGCAGTTGCTCTATGGTTTTATCGATCGTAAAGAGCGTGATGTCTTTCGTCAATTGATAAAAATCAACGGCGTAGGGGCAAAAATGGCACTAGCGATGCTGTCAGCGATGTCAGGGGCCGAGCTTAAGATGCATGTTGAGCAGGAGTCAGAAACCGCTTTGACCCGTATTCCGGGTATTGGTAAAAAAACAGCCCAACGTTTATTGATTGAACTAAAAGACAAGCTTAAAAATATCGACGTTGATAATACGTCTTTAGAATTGACGCATCAGTCCGTAGCCGTATCAGACGAAGGCAATATTATCGCTGAGGTAGAGGGTGCATTGATTAGCTTGGGTTATAAAGAAAAAGAAGCACAGCAAGCCATCAAAGCGGCGAAAAGTAATGGCGAAGTCTTTGCCGATACGCAAGGCTTGTTAAAAGCCACTTTGCAACAGTTTCAAAGTTTTAAGTAGCAGTATTTTTATACAATAACAGCGATTAAAAACAAGCGACATTATATGTCGCTTGTTTTTGTTTCGCCGCAAGCTTTATGATGTTTTGCATGACTTATGCGTAGCGTTTGGTTATGCTATTTAGTACTCAATTTTTTAATATAATGATAAAACTTATGATGCAAGATCGTTTAATTAATCCGCTAGAAGGAGCAAGTGATGCGCCAGATGCCAATATCCGACCAGCATTACTAGCGGAATATATTGGCCAGCCAGTAGTACGTGAGCAGATGGAAGTGTTTATTGGGGCTGCACGGGGTCGTAATGAACCGTTGGATCATACGCTTATTTTTGGGCCGCCGGGTTTGGGTAAGACGACACTTGCCAATATTATCGCTCGTGAAATGGGTGGCAATCTGCGTTCAACGTCGGGTCCTGTCCTTGAGCGTCCGGGCGATTTGGCAGCGATGCTAACCAATTTAGAAGCAGGTGATGTGCTATTTATCGACGAGATTCATCGTTTAAGCTCGGTTATTGAAGAGATACTTTATCCAGCCATGGAAGATTTTCAGCTGGATATTATGATTGGTGAAGGGCCTGCCGCGCGCTCTATCAAGCTTGATCTACCACCATTTACTTTGGTGGCGGCAACGACGAGAGCAGGGCTATTGACCTCCCCATTACGCGATCGTTTTGGTATTGTTCAGCGCCTTGAGTTTTATAATATTGCTGATTTGACGACGATCGTCAGCCGCGCTGCACGCTTGATGCGTGTACCGATGAGTGAGGATGGGGCGGTTGAGATTGCCCGCCGTGCTCGTGGTACACCAAGGATTGCCAATCGTTTATTACGCCGTGTGCGTGATTATGCCGAAGTCAGAGGTGACGGCAGTATCAACGGTGCAATTGCTGGTAGTGCGCTAGACATGCTAGCCGTTGACAGACGTGGTCTCGATCACTTGGATAGACGCTACATTGAAATTTTACAAGAGCGTTTTGATGGTGGTCCTGCAGGCGTTGAAGCGGTCGCCGCTGCGATGGCCGAAGATCGCGGTACACTTGAGGACGTGATTGAGCCGTATCTTATTCAGCAAGGTTATGTGCTTCGTACGGCTCGTGGGCGTGTATTGACACAGATGGCAATCGATCAAATGCTTTGACTATAAGTGATGGTAGGTTTTCATAAAGATCTGATATTTATAGTTGATTCTAAATAAAAAAGGCACAGCCATTATAACGTGCTGCTCAGATGACTTTTTCTTGCTTGTTATGCCTGCACATATACAAGTTACGAAAATTTATCCTAGTAGCACTGCACGTGTTTTATAGTTGATTGGCTATAGAACAATAAATGACGTTAGCCGTTTAAGCTAAAATCCGCCAAATGACAACCAAAATAGCCAATACATAAAAGATAGGCGAGAGCCAGCCGACAACCTGTGTTGCAATAGCGATGAAAACGGCAAAGCCTGCAAGTGCCAGCCAATCGCGGCGACGGTCGTTAAGCATATCAGCACGTATTTGCTGTATCTCACGCAGTTGACTGTCTTGTCTTGATCCTTGTGAGGCAAGGCTTTGTAACCCTTGATCTAGCAGTTTGGGAATATCCGTGGTTGATAACAGAATTTCTGGTAACTGCTGACGTAACTGTTGCAAGTTACGCATCGGGTCTAGTTGTTCTTTGATCCAACTGCTTAAGATGGGTTTGGCCAGTGACCAAATGTCTAGATCGGGATATAAATCGCGTCCGAGTCCTTCAACATGCACCAAAGTTTTAAGGAGTAGCATTAATTGCGGGGGAATGCTCATGTGATGGCGACGCGCAATATCTAAAATCTGCATCAAGACACCCGCAAAATCGATGTCGTTAATGGATTTTTGTAGCATTGGACCGACCGTGCGTTTCATATCACGCATCAGCGCGTGCTTGTCGGTATTGGGTGGTATCCATCCCGCACGGCTCACAATATCAACCATCGCGGTGAAGTTATTATTCATAACAGCCAAGAGCATACGCGCTACGATAAGTTGATCGTCTTTGGATAGTGTACCCATGATGGCGCAGTCAAGACCGATATAGCGGGGTTCATGACCTAAATCTGTCGCTGCAATGTCAGCACTTAATGTTTTGACGGGCGGGGTCTCTACAAAGACATTACCCGGATGCATATCCGCATGAAAAAAGTTGTCGCGAAAGACTTGAGTAAAAAATATCGTTAGTCCTTTTTTGGCCAGTGTGGCACGGTCATAGCCAAGTTTATCGAATATCTCCACTTGTGAGATAGGCACACCTTGAATACGCTCCATAACCATCACGTTTTTGGCAGCATCATAGACCTCAGGCACATACATTAATGCAGAGCCTAAAAAGTTATTGCGCATTTGCGTGGTATTGTCCGCTTCGAGCGTCAAATCCAGCTCATTGAGCATTACTTGGCGATAATCTTCGACAATATCGATGATATAGATGGCGCGTGCTGCTTCAATACGAGCAGATGCCCAATTGGCCAACTCACGTAATAGCTCAAAGTCAGCAACGATGGTAGTGCGAATATCAGGACGTACTACTTTTATCACCACTTCACGGCCATCATGAAAGGCTGCGGTATGCACTTGCGCAATCGAGGCGGCGGCCAAAGGCTTTACATCGAAGCGTGCAAATAAAGTACCAATCGACTGACCAAGACCGTGTTTAGGATCTTGTATTTGCGCAATGGCAACATTAGAGTCAAAAGGTTTTACCTTATCTTGTAGTTGAACCAATTGGGCAATAATTTCAGGTGGCACCAAATCACGACGCGTAGAGAGCAGCTGTCCCAGTTTCAAAAACAGCGTACCCATGTCTTCGAGCGCATATTTGATGGCGTTTGGTTGATGCGCTTTGCCCCAAGCTGCTGGATGTAAACGGATCATGCGCGCTAAAGGTTGCAGCTGCGGCGCTTCTTCGATAGAGAGATGCGTGTCAATTCGGTAGGTTGCGGCGATACGCCAAAGCTCAAGTAAACGGGCGCGATGAGATAATAGCATAAGGTCTAGGTACTCTAAATAAAGTCGGACATAGGACAGGGCAGTGCGTATTTATAGATGATTTTACTCAATAACCGTTAAAAATTGTTGATTAACGGTTATTGAGTAAGTGAGCTTGCTCATCTTTGATAGCGGCCAGTCTGGCTTCTTCACGTTCGATATCAGTGCGAAGTTTTAGCAGTTGCTGTTTAAGATCATTAACTTCCGCTGCTTCCACAGGATCAGGAATACCGTTACCGGTTACCTCATTGGCCCAGTCACTGACGTCATCAAATGCACGTTTGGCACTGTGTCGCCAGCTGCCTTTGAGCTGTGATATGAGCAGATGTAACTGGCTCGCCATGGGCTTACCAATCAGTGGTTCAAGCTGACCTGCGACATCCGGATCAAAGCCTGCTATCAGTTGTTTAAGCTGCATTAATACTTTGTAGTCACCAGCAATCGGTAAATTACCAGCGCCGCCGCGCATCAGATTGAGTAGTTGGGCGGGATTATCCACGGTGATGACACAGTCGGGACGGCTATGACCAAGTCGTGCGCGTTCCATACTGGCTTTTTGGCGCTCATCCATGTGGCCGCTTGGCTCAAATACGCTATCGGTAGTCACTGGCTCAAACCGCAAATGCTCATGGGTGAACAGAATATCCAAATTCACCTCAGGCATAGCCATATTCAGTCGTAACACTTTGCCCGCGAGCGGTGCAAGACCAGCTTTGGTAATCTCATCACTAGCAATAGCAAAGTTAATCAGTTTTTCGGCACCAGCCAAAAGTAAGACAGTTAGCATAAGGCTCTCGCATATATAGTTGAGCGCCTTTAACAAGCGCATCGTTTATTAGGGACAAATTTGTACCAGTCCCGCGCCACAATGTCGTGTATCCATTTTATTTAATATCGACTATATCCATATTATCGTAGCTTTAAGCTTTAAAACCACGATGTACGGCGACGATACCAGCAGTCAGGTTATGATAATCACAGTTTTCAAAGCCCGCTTGTTGCATCATTTGTTTTAGCGTTTGCTGATCTGGATGCATACGAATCGATTCAGCCAGATATTGATAACTTTCGGAATCATTGGCAATCAGCTTACCCATAATCGGTAACGCGGTAAATGAGTATAAATCATAGGCTTTTGATAATGGCTCAAAGACGGGTTTTGAAAATTCCAAAATCAACAGACGACCACCTGGCTTAAGCACACGGTACATGGCTTTTAGAGCCGCATCTTTGTCGGTGACATTACGTAAACCAAAGCTAATGGTGACCAAATCGAAGCTTTCATCATCAAAAGGCGCTAAAGTCTCAGCGTTTGCCAATACAAAATCTACATTGTTACAGCCAGCATTGATAAGGCGCTCACGGCCCACTTCTAGCATTGCTGCGTTGATATCTGATAGTACTACGTGACCGTTTCTGCCAACTTCACGGCTAAAGACTTTGGCCAAATCACCCGTGCCACCAGCGATGTCGAGCACATGCTGACCAGTACGTACGCCTGATAGACTAATGGCATAGCGTTTCCACAGACGATGAATACCAAAAGACATCAAGTCATTCATGATGTCGTATTTTTTGGCGACGGACGTAAAAACGTCAGCCACGCGTGCTTGTTTTTCAGCTTTGTTGACCGTTTTGTAGCCAAAATGCGTTTCTTCATTACCATCGGTATCAGGCGTATGCGGGTTATTAATATCGTCACGCTGATTAAAGAGGGTTGTCTTTTTGGTCTGTGTAGAGGCATGGTTTGCGCTGCTGCTGTTACCATTGTCTACATTGCTATCTACAGTATGATTGGCAGTGCTGTGACTCGTGCTGTTAACTGGCATGGTGTTTTGTTGACCTTGTGGCGCTCCAGTGGGTAGGTCTTGGACTTGCGTAAAATCGTTAGTGCGGTTACTACTATTTTTTGTTACGGTCTCGGACACAACTGTATTGGGTATTTGGCTTTGGCGCACTTGGGCACTGATATTTTGGCTGTGGGCAATACTGTCTTTGACCAATTTATCCTGTAAATGACCGTTGCTAGTAGGCTGTTGGTTAAGATGAGCGTTATTATTATTTGCAGTATCGGTCATAGTATTATCCTATTATTTATTTTTGCGGTTGTCTTTTTGCGACACATAAAGTGGCCGTTATAGTAGCTAAGCACGTCATTAGTCCTATGATACACCAAACGCTACTGGCTTACCGCCATTATCCGTCTCATGAACTTGGTCAATAATCTCAAGCTCACGCTCACAAAACGGTTCAATAAAGCTGCTCACACTTTTCAGGGGCTTCATGGCTTTAAAGCCTGTATCAATAAAGTCATAAAGGGGTTTGAAGTCATAACGGTAGGCGGTGCCTTTAGCCAAGGCAAATGCTTTTTTGAGCATAAAGGAATTTAGGTGTTTGTCGGTGCGATAGCAGACTTCTTTTAGGTTGCCAATCTGTACGCGGCGCTCATCTGCTTCATCGACCGCGCGATACGCCGCCAGCATATTGTCTTCGTTTACTGGCAAATCTTGAGCTAACAGCCATCTTGCCAAATGTAAATCCAACTCAATCGCTAAAATTGCTGCTTGAATCCCCATACTCCCGGCCTCTAACGCTGATTCCTTAGCAAGCCGTTCAAGCTTTTTGGCTTTTGGAAGAATGCGTTCTAATTGTTTGGCCAACAATTTAAACTCTTCACCACCATACAGTTTTGTTAAAAAGTAATCTGCCATCAGCTGATTCTTTGGTTGTTCAAACAGCTCACTATGAGTACGCTGGAGTCGCGATTGTTGCCATGCTTGTACTTCATTGAGCTTGGTGTTTAGTGCAGCATCTTGATGATGTGGTAGTGCCCAAAAACGTATCAAATGCTGTTGTAAATCGGCTAAAGCAGACATGGTAAAAATCCTCTATAAAAGTAAAAGTTATAACTGAAGCAAGAGTCAGACGAGCAAAGTAGTGCTGAGCGTTAGGCTTCTATTGATGCTTAATAATATGTCTCAAAGCGTGCCTCTCAGATTGTGAATACCTTAAAAGAAAATAAAGCAGAATACAAACGTCAAACTGTTACATAGCAGCGTTATTTACTCAATGAGGCCAATGCTATGATTGAGCTGGTGAGTTTTCAATTATAAGAGGAGTCCAATGATGAGTAAAAAGAACAATACGACGGAACCAGCCGCACCGCAGTCAGTCAGTGCCCAGTTTAGCCAGCACATCATAGAGGAGCGATTAACGCCCAATCCTATCAGTCAGTTTTCTATGGACAAGGATGCACTGAGATTGGCATTGGTCACTGCCCAATATGCACTACGCGCCACGCGCCAACAGACGCCGCCCACTACCAACAAACCCACAGGGCTGTTGGTGCTCGTCAATGGTATGGAGCAGGCAGGTAAGGGCACAGCCGTTAAACAATTGCGCCAATGGGTAGATCCTCGGCTTTTAAAAGTTGAGGCGATCATTGGTGATTGTCCATTGGATTATCAGCCAATTTGGCAAGCACATACCAAGGTTATGCCGCGTCATGGTGATGTGATGGTGTACTTTGGCAACTGGTATGCCGATTTGCTTTATAACGTCATGCGTATGGCAACGTTAGACAATGAAGAGGGCAATAATCAGGTAAAAGGTAAACAGTCAAAAAATGATAGTGATGAAAACATCAATCAACTTACTATCACAACATGGCAAGATTATTTGCAGCAGCAACTTATTAGGCTAAAAGAGTTCGAAAAAGATCTGGTCGCCAATCAAACCAGATTACTAAAATGTTGGTTTCATGTCGATATTGATACACTACAAGCGCGGCTAAATGACAGCGAAGCAGATCCACAGTTCTTGTATCAAATTGATTGGAATAGCAAAAAAGTCATCGAGACATTTAATGACGTGGCAGTGACTCTGCTAAGACAGCAGGAAGATTGGATCATCATTGATGGCGAAGACAAGTCGCAAGCTGCCGAACAGTTTTGTCACGAAGTACTGCACGCCATGCAAACCGCGTTAGTGAGTAGTAAAACAACTGTTGATAACTCTGCCAAAAATGAGCCACAGTCTGCGAAATCTGCCGTTGATAAGTCGCCGGATCAAGCAATCGAACCCGAAAAATTCGAAGCTGTCAAAATACCTAAGCGCCTAAAAAATATCGATGATTCAGAGCTAGATAAGTCTGACTATCGTGCCGCGTTGGCAGAAAAACAAACTCGCCTCGCTGAACTCCTACGTGCCCGCCAAGGTCGTCATATTGTTTTTGCATTTGAAGGAATGGATGCTGCTGGCAAGGGCGGCGCGATTAAAAGATTGGTTGCGCCTCTCGACCCACGAGAATATCAAATTTATAATATTGGTGCGCCGATGCTATACGAATCACAGCACCCTTATCTGTGGCGTTTTTGGACAAAATTACCCAGTGAACAAAGAAATCGCGTCAGCCGTATCGCCATTTTTGATCGTACGTGGTATGGGCGGGTTTTGGTTGAGCGTGTTGAAGGATTTGCTGACGATGAGGCATGGCAACGTGCTTATGATGAAATCAATCGCTTTGAAGCGGATCTCACAGCAGCTGGTACAATCGTCATCAAATACTGGCTGGCCATCGATAAAAAAGAACAGCTGAAACGTTTCAAAGCGCGCGAAGAGACCCCGCATAAGCAATTTAAGTTAACTGACGATGATTGGCGCAACCGCGATAAGTGGTCAGATTACGTACAGTCAGCTGCTGACATGCTGGCACGTACTGATACAAAAGCTGCGCCTTGGTGTGTTATAGCGACCAATGAAAAGCGTCAAGCGCGATTGGCTATTTTGGATCATGCGATTGAGCAATTGTCAGAAGTATAGGGAAACTAGCATATATTGCGCGTTATAATTTTGGCGCTGTTTAAATTTTTAAAATGAGGACACGCCCTAGAAAAGTGATGAAAAAAGGCTATAATTGCCAGTTGAATAATGACATTGCCTGAGTCATACACTGGCAGTTACAAATCTCGTAATATCATCATGCATTATGTGCTTATATTTAATATAATAGCGCGTCATAGACTCTGCTGTGCATTTGGCTGTACCCAGCAAGCAGAGTATTTTGGTTGTTTGATGCAGATGTCTTAACCGTTTCGACCAAGATTTTGACAGTGCTCATTATTTATATCAAAGATATCACTATAAAAATCTAAGCCGCAAGATGCTGTAATCAGATGATTTGGCAATATTACTTGCGGCTTTGTGATCTATGGAATGATGTTTTACCTTATTTAATATCGTCAAGTAAAGCCAAACGTCAAAGCGATAGGGTAGTGCATCAAAACAGTCATTAGAAAACACGCTATTTATAGAGCACGTTGCGCGTTTTATTCACGTTATCTTAATGTCAAATGCCATAACAAACATTATCGATAGCGACGCAATGCCATCAACCGCATATAATTTCAATCAGCTTACGCAGGACGTATCAACGTATGGGTATTAGCAGCAGTTCTACAGAGTCAACCAAAACAGTCGGCTCTATGAGAATAAATTTATTTTTTGCCATTTTACTGATTGCGATGACCGCCTACTTTTTGTGGTGGGGTCTAGACTACACAATGCGTCAACAGACGACGCTATTTATTGTGGCAACCGCATTTGGTGTCTTTATGGCATTCAATATTGGTGGTAACGATGTCGCCAACTCTTTTGGTACGTCAGTGGGTGCGGGCACATTGACTATCCCGCAAGCGCTGGGTATCGCGGCGATATTTGAAGTATCTGGCGCAGTGCTGGCAGGTGGTGAAGTGACAGACACCATTCGAAGTGGTATTGTCGATTTAGATGGCCTATCGGTGACACCCAACCAGTTTATTTATGTCATGCTTTCAGCGCTTATTGCGGCCGCATTTTGGTTGCTAATTGCCACTCGTAAGGGTTTACCAGTATCGACCACGCATTCTATTATCGGTGGGGTCGTCGGCAGTTCTATCGTATTGGGTATCACGTTAGGTGGTACTGAAATGGCGTTATCTACCGTCAATTGGGGCACGATTGGCACTATCGTCATTTCTTGGGTATTGTCACCATTATTAGGTGGTGTATTGGCCTATTTACTGTATGGACAAATTAAAAAGAATATCATTGAGTATAATGATAGGACAGAGGCGCATCTTGCAAACCTGAAAGGCGACAAAAAAACCCTAAAGCAAAACCACAAAGAGTTTTTGGACGCTATGACCGAGTCAGAACAATTGGCTTATACGTCGGCGATGTTACGCGATCAAGAAATCTATAAGGATGATGATTGCGTCGTTGAAGATTTAGAGACTGATTATTACAAACAGCTTTATGAAATCGAGAACGAGCGTAGTAACCTTGATACGCTAAAAGCACTCAAGCAATGGGTACCTATTATTGCTGCTGCAGGCGGCGCGGTGATGACCTCTTTGGTCGTATTTAAAGGCCTTAAAAACGTTAATGGTGGCATGACGACGTTACAAGGCTTTTTAATCATGGGCATGATAGCGGCGCTGGTGTGGTTGGCGACGTTTATTTATACCAAAAGTATCCGCGGGAAACATAAAGAAGACTTGACCAAAGCGACGTTTATTATGTTTAGCTGGATGCAAGTATTTACTGCGTCAGCGTTTGCTTTTAGTCATGGTGCAAATGATATTGCCAACGCTGTCGGTCCTTTTGCTGCGATTATGGATGTGATTCGTACCAATAGTATTGCGTCAGAAGCTGCGGTACCTCCTGCTGTGATGTTGACTTTTGGTGTGGCGCTGATCGTCGGTCTTTGGTTCATTGGTAAAGAGGTGATTCAAACCGTCGGTACCAATTTGGCAAAAATGCATCCCGCTTCTGGATTTTCAGCTGAATTGGCTGCTGCTGCTGTCGTAATGGGCGCATCGACTTTGGGTCTGCCAGTATCGAGTACGCATACTTTAGTAGGCGCAGTACTGGGCATTGGTATTGTCAATAGAGATACCAATTGGGCACTTATGAAGCCGATCGGTTTGGCATGGGTTATTACTCTTCCTGCGGCTGCAACAATGTCAGCAATCAGCTATGTCATATTGAGCAATATTTTTTAGGACCGTTTAATTTTTAATACAGCTCAAACAGTCAAATAGACTGTGTTGTATCATTAAAAACAATAAAAAGCGCTTATCGGTATCATGCCGATCAGCGCTTTTTTCTATCAAATTACGGTTTAATTTGTGCCAAATTGCTGACGTTTTTTGGCAAAGAAGCGGTCTAAGCGATCCATCGCATTTTCTAAGTCATGCAGGTTTGGTAAGAACACCAAGCGAAAGTGATCTGGTTTATCCCAATTGAACCCTGTGCCTTGCACCATTAACACGTTCTCTTCAATCAGCAAATCCATCATAAAGCTCATATCATCTTCGATAGGGTATACCTCAGGATCCATTTTGGGGAAGCAGTAAAACGCGCCTTGCGGCATGGTGCAAGAAATGCCTTTAATCGCATTGAGTCGTGATACCGCCATTTCACGCTGCTTATACAGACGACCTTTTTGCGACGTCAAATCTTTCATACTTTGGTAGCCACCCATCGCTGTTTGAATGGCATACTGACCTTGAACATTAGAACACAAACGCATGGATGCCAGCATATCCAAGCCTTCAATAAAGTCCGCTGCATGTTGCTTGCGACCAGATACCATCATCCAACCTGCGCGAAATCCCGCAATACGGTGCGATTTTGACAAGCCGTTGTATGAAAGCACAAGGACATCGTCGGTTAAGGTGCTCATTGGCGTGTGTACGGTATCATCATAAAGAATGCGATCATAAATCTCATCAGCCATGATGATTAAATCATGCTCTTTAGCGACATCAATAATTTGTCGTAGCAAGTCATCGCTATAAAGTGCGCCTGTCGGGTTATTGGGATTAATTACCACAATGCCCTTGGTTTTACTGGTAATTTTAGACTTTATGTCTTCGATATCAGGATGCCAGTTATCTGCTTCATTACAGCGATAATGGACAGCCGTACCACCAGATAGATTGGCTGCTGCCGTCCAAAGCGGGTAGTCTGGCATTGGAATCAGAACTTCATCACCATCGTTCATCAACGCCTGCATGGTCATGACAATCAACTCAGAGACACCATTACCAAGATAGACATCACGGACATCGACTGCCGATAGCAAACCTTTTGATTGGTAATATTGCAATACTGCCTTGCGCGCCGAAAAAATCCCTTGCGAATCCGAATATCCTGTGGCCTCAGGCAAATTCATGGCCACGTCACGCAAAATTTCATGAGGAGCTTCTAGACCAAAAGGTGCGGGATTACCGACGTTAAGCTTTAATATGCGTTTGCCTTCGGCCTCCATTCTATTAGCGGTCTGTAATAGAGGGCCACGAATGTCGTAGCAGACATTTTGCAATTTATCAGATTTTTTTAATGCATTCATAGAGTGACCGCTCATCGGGTTGTCTTGTGAGTTTTTGCGACTATCAGAAGCTGTCTTTGTAGAGGCTGTAATGGATGTTTTTGGTTGAAGCGAATTTTCATCATGCGGTAGTATATGAATAACCGAATCTGCACTTAAACTTTCGTTCTTATGTGCAGTGTCGTTTATTGAAGTGCTATTTGTTGAAGGGGTATGGTCATTGACATCGTTTTTTAGCTCGCCTCGCAATAGATAGCCTTCGCTACAGCCCAAAATACGCGCTAGTGTGGGTAGTTTGGATGAAACAATGCCGTTTGTTCCACGCTCCCAATTAGAAATCGCCCCGCGACTAACCTTTGCACCTGCTGCTGTCATCGCTTGAGCCAGTTGTTCAGCAGTAAAGCCTTTATCGCGGCGTAACTGTACCAACCGTTCCGCTTGTGTGTCTTTACTATTGTCATCGACCATGTTTATCCAAGCCTTTTTTAATCAATTATTTCGTATTAGATAAAGTGCTAATGCAAGATATTATTGCATATATCAGTTTAATACAAGGTACAATACAAGATTTTTTAAATTATAATTAATTGCAAGAATATCTTGCATTATATAAGTAATAACCTACTCCTGATAATGTGCATCAGTACCATTCTTGTAATATATGGCTTGAATAGTGAACAGCTAGCCAACAGATACAGCACATCGTTTTTACATTAATATGACGATAAATTTTGCTAGCTGCTCAAACATTGCCGCTTAGATAATACATAATTAAATAAGGATAAGTCATGCAAGACAATCAACTAAGTCAAGAAGAAATCAGCCAACTTACCGAAGCTGATTGGAAAGAACGCCTAAGCGCGGATGAATACCATGTGATGCGTGAGAAGGGCACAGAGCGTCCATTTACAGGTGTTTATAACGATGCGACCGATGACGGCGTTTATCGCTGTAAAGGCTGCGGCGCCAGTTTGTTCGATTCAAGCAGTAAATTCGATGCCAGCTGTGGTTGGCCAAGTTTCGATCAAGGAATCGATAACAGTGCTATAGAAGAGCATGTCGATAATTCACTTGGCATGACTCGAACAGAAGTCACCTGTAGCAACTGCGGCGCGCATCTAGGCCATGTTTTCCCTGATGGACCACGTGAAACGACAGGCATGCGCTATTGCATCAACTCCGTATCTATCGATTTGGATAAATCTGAAAAATAGTTTTGAGCGTGGTTCTTAGCTTAGACATAGACAGTTTTAGAAGTAGAGAAGGGAAGCACATGTGGCTTCCTTTTTTATTATTGGCGCTGTATATTAATATTATTAAAAAAAGTAGCGTTGCCAATCAAACAACATAAGACATCAATCAATTTAAGGATAAATGATGAGCATTATTTATGATTTTACCGCTGAGCGCATGGACGGCAACACGCAAGAATTTTCTGAATATGAAGGGAAGGTGTTGCTAATCGTCAATACCGCAAGCAAATGTGGGTTTACGCCACAGTTTGAAGGACTAGAAGCGCTGCATAAACAATATGAGAGTCAAGGGTTGGTTGTCATTGGCTTTCCTTGCAATCAGTTCGGTAGCCAAGATCCGGGTAGCAATGATGAGATTGGTGCATTTTGCCAAAAGAACTATGGTGTCAGCTTCCCAATGATGGCAAAAGTTGATGTGAACGGGGCAGAGGCTCACCCAATTTTTAAATGGCTCAAAGACCAAAAGGGTGGTTTGCTAACCGACGGTATTAAATGGAATTTCACCAAATTTTTAATTGGCAGTGATGGGCAAGTTATCGATCGTTATGCACCAACCACCAAACCTGAAGCAATCAAAGCGGATATCGAAAAAGCATTAGCCAGTAAGTAAGTAGCTAAGTTAAGAGTTGTTGTTAAAAAATATTGGTTTTTTATAAAGTATAAAACCAATAAAAACATATGGTTGTCAGCATAGCTCATAAAAATATTCAAAATACGTTAAAAAACAGTAAATACTATTTGACAGCCATGTGTAAATCTATATAATACACACCCACAGCAAGGGGACTTAATTAAGTTAGCTTCTG
>NZ_CAJHBU010000015.1 GCF_904846715.1 Psychrobacter vallis | reverse complement strand
AAAGGACTGAGCCCTGTGCAGTACAGAACTCAGTCCTTGGGTTAAACTAAACTGTCCAAGTTTCGGGGGTCAGTTCACATGGCAGGGTTTTTATTTGGCCTAATGAAAGTGAATGCTGTTTACTATGCTTTGTCTTTATAGACAGCGGTATTAAATTGACATTTATAAATGACTTACTGAGCTGACTTATAATAGTCAACGAGCATCGTACCCAATGTGCCATTGTCATCAATCGTTACTATTCTGACTGTGCCTGTCTGTGACGCTGTACTGGATTGAACTTGTCCAGCATTACCTAGGACGACCTGATTTTTATTTGCAGCCTTTACGCCATTACCGATAGCGATACTGTTCAAACCACCTGCAACGGCAATATTACCAATCGCAATAGAAGACTCGCCCTGTGCCATTGCCGCTTCACCGACTGCAGTCGCGCGCATGCCACTGGCATCAGCTAAGTGACCAAATGCTTGAGCGCGCTCCCCCGTGGCTTTTGATTGCCAACCGATAGACGTTGATCCTAAACCTGCGGCATTGGCTTGACCACCAACCGCCGTGGCAGAGTTCATACCAGCCATTGCTTTGTTACCGACAGCGACGGTGTCATTGCTACCACCAGCCATTGCTGCTTCACCCACTGCGGTCGCGCGTACGCCAGTTGCTGCTGCCAAATGACCAAACGCTTGCGCACGCTCCCCCGTGGCTTTTGATTGCCAACCGATAGAGGTTGAGCCTAGACCCGCTGCATTGGCTTGGCCACCGACAGCCGTGGCAGAGTTCATACCAGCCATTGCTTTGTTACCGACAGCGACGGTGTCATTGCTACCACCAGCCATTGCTGCTTCACCCACAGCAGTTGCGCGTACGCCGCTTGCATCGGCTAAATGACCAAAGGCCTGAGCGCGTTCAGCGGTGGCTTTTGATTGCCATCCGATAGAGGTTGAGCCTAAACCTGCGGCATTGGCTTGGCCACCAACCGCCGTGGCAGAGTTCATACCAGCGCTTGCTTGGCTACCGATGGCAACAGTGTCATTGGTGCCGCCAGCTTTTGCTGCATTGCCGCAAGCGAGAGCCGTTTTAACATTGCTGGTCGCACCTGAGATGGTGGTAGCGTTTGCATCATTGAGTTGACATTCAGACGCCATCACGGCAGTGGTGCTAAAAGACGCGGCGGCTATGGCAAAAGCAAGCGTACTAATCTTTAGTGCTGAGCTCGGTGAAAAATCCATTCTCATTATTTTTTATCCTTGTTTAAAAACGTTAGTGGCTTTGTAGCTGGTTTAATTACTTGATCAAAGGAGCGGTACTAGGGCATGTCTTCAATTCAATCGATGGTCATCTAAATGGGCTAAAAATGGCTAAATTTTGCCAAACTGCGTCAAATAGCTGGTTAATATCTCGATATTATTTACGCTATTTTCCTTGTTTGACTACAATTTATCTTATTTTTATCACCATTTTTAAAGTGAAGACACGCCCTAGATTTGTCCTAAACGCTGTCCTGCGATTAAAAAGCCAATCCAATGTGCAGTATCAAAGCGTAAGCACCTAGGGCGCATGGAACATTTGCCCATTTCATTACTGTACACGGTTATGTAACAAAGTACGACCAATAATCGATGCTTATTGTTAACAAAACCTACATAAAGTACTGGATGTGAAAAGCTATTTTGTAAGCAAAAATGTCTATCTAAAACGTCTGTTGAGTACAGTGATGGTTTTTAAGGTAAGTTTGATCTGGTATTAAACTGGCACTAAAAATATATTTAACACGCCCTACTGCAAAAATAAATTGGCAATCAAGCAGCAATAAAAGAACGAGGTGTGAAGCGCTTAAAAAGCGCTCAATCAATACTATTCAGCGTTTTTTCTTAAGAAAGTGCTTGAAACATGAAATTTTGCGGATGAAGTAGCCCTGATGAGGCCTAAACTTGTTAAAATAGCGCACCAATTTATCAATTGATGGATATCGATTTATGACTACTGCTGCTGCCACTCCCACCATTAAAGAAGACCGCATCTTAATTCTTGATTTTGGCTCACAATATAGCCAGCTAATCGCCCGCCGTGTGCGCGATTCTGGCGTGTTTTGTGAGATGTTTCCTTACGATATCGACACTCAGCGCATTATCGACTTTGGCGCAAAAGGCGTGATCTTATCGGGCGGCCCTGAAAGCGTGCATGCCGACAACAGCCCGCGTATCAATGACGCGGTGTTTGACCTAGGCGTGCCTGTATTGGGCATTTGCTATGGTATGCAAGCAATGGCCGATCGTTTTGGCGGACAAGTTCATGCCAGCGATATTCATGAGTTTGGCGCAGCGACCATCAACATCAATGGTAGCTCTACCTTGATCGACGGTATCGAAGATGCAGCGGGTAAGCTGAATGTCTGGATGAGCCATGGTGACAAAGTCATTGAAGTGCCTGAAGGTTTTGACATTATCGCCAGCACGCCAAGCTGTCCGATTGCGATTATGGCCAATGATGACAAGCAGTATTACGGTTTACAGTTCCACCCAGAGGTGACGCATACCTTACAAGGTCAAGCGCTGCTTGGTCGTTTTGTGCATCAGATTTGCGAGTGTGCAGGTGAGTGGACGCCAGACAATATTGCTGATATGCGTATTGCCCAGTTAAAAGAGCAGATCGGTGACAAGCAAGTATTGCTCGGTCTATCGGGCGGCGTCGATAGCTCGGTCGTGGCAGCGTTATTACACAAAGCCATTGGCGATCAGCTGACGTGTGTGTTCGTTGATAATGGCTTGCTACGTCTTCACGAAGGCGATCAGGTGATGCAGATATTCGCAGAAAACATGGGCGTAAAAGTCATTCGCGTTGATGCCGAAGATTTGTTCTTAAACGCGCTAGCAGGCGAGTCTGATCCAGAGAAAAAACGCAAAATCATCGGCAAAACTTTCATCGACGTATTCGCCAATAGCGCCCGTGAAGTGAGCGAGCAGAGCGATGGTAAAGTGGTTGAGTTCTTAGCACAAGGTACGATTTACCCAGACGTCATCGAATCTGCTAAGTCACATCAAGGCAAAGCTCATGTGATTAAGAGCCATCATAACGTTGGCGGTTTGCCAGATGATTTAGCGTTCAAATTGATCGAGCCGTTACGTGATTTGTTCAAAGACGAAGTTCGCAAACTGGGTATCACCTTGGGATTGCCTGCAAAAATGATTTATCGTCATCCGTTCCCAGGTCCGGGTTTGGGCGTGCGTATCCTTGGCGAAGTCAAAAAAGAATATGCGGATATCCTGCGTCAAGCCGATGCCATCTTTATGCAAGAGCTTGAGCGTTCAGGCTGGTATGACAAAACGGCGCAAGCATTTGCCGTATTTCAACCAATCAAATCAGTTGGCGTGGTCGGTGATGGCCGCCGCTATGCATGGGTGATTGCGCTACGTGCCGTTGAAACCGTGGACTTTATGACCGCGCGCTTTGCGCATCTGCCGTATGATTTGATCGAGACGGTATCGAATCGCATTATGAATGAAATCGCGGAAGTATCACGCGTGACGTATGACGTGTCGAGCAAGCCACCAGCGACGATTGAGTGGGAATAGCTTTTAATCAAAGCAAACTAAAAATTTGATTAGCGTTGTAAAACTCGTTCAGCCTACTTGATGTAGTGCTATCACTCGTTTTCCTTGCTACTCAAATTTTTTGAATTGATATACAACTTGTCATAAATAAAAAAACACTCAACTTGGTTGGGTGTTTTTTTTGTTGATAGATATAATTTAGCTGTGTTTTTTGATATTGATGTACTATTGTATGGTTTATACACATTCAAGGAGAGTATTTGCTATGGGTAATTATTGGTTAGTTGGAGCAAACTGGGACGGTGTTGCTAAGGATCAGAGCTTTGTTGAACAAGGGATTTGGATGCTAGGCTGGAATGAGGAAGATCAACCTTCGCAATATAAAAAGGCAGAGGCTATCAAGATAGGTGATAGGGTTGCCATTAAGAAGATGCGAGGACAAAAAGGTGGCTTAAAAATTCTTCATATAGGTACTATTAAAGGTGTGATCCTAGATACAAACAAGATTATATGCACTGTTGATTGGGTAGTGACTAATCTTAATCGAGATGTTGAAGAAAGTCGTGGTTGTTTTAAATCTATCCATGGACCTTATAAGAAAGATGAGTGGGTTCAGGAAATATTTTGCTTATAGTTGAATTCGGAAAAAATCAATATATGTTTAATTTTATAATAAAAAGGTAATTATAAATGGCAAAAGTATCTCTCGACGCTTTACTTCCTAGAGAGGATTTCGATGTAGAAGATATTCCAAATTCTGCGAAAAAGAAAGAATCTTTCTCTATTTCTGATTTAAGAGAAGATGATTTTTTCTATTCTGCTTTAAGAAAGCCAGACTTTCAAAGAGAGACTAGTGAGTGGGATCCAAAAAAAATCGTAGAGTTAATAAAAAGTTTTATATATGGCGAGTTGATTCCAGCTGTCATCCTATGGAGAAGTAAAGGAGGGTTTAACTTTGTTATTGATGGATCTCATAGAGTTAGTTCTCTAGTAGCTTGGATAAATGATGATTACGGAGACGGTCCGATCACTCGTGATAGCTTTAATGGTGTTATACCTGAAGAACAGATTGAAATCGGTAATAAAACTAGAAATTTAGTTGAAAAAGAAATAGGCAAATATACAGACTATCAGTTGGCTCTCAAGTATCCTGAAAGAGTTAGTGATGAGATTCGTAGAAACTCTAAAAACCTTGGATCAATTGCTGTGCAGTTGCAATGGGTAGAGGGCGACGCAGATGTAGCAGAAGCCTCTTTTTTTAAGATAAATCAGCAAGCAGCGAAAATCGATCCTACCGAATTGAAATTAATAAAATCTCGTAAAAAGCCTAATGGTATAGCTGCTAGAGCTATAATTAAAGGTGGAAAAGGTCATCAATATTGGTCTAAGTTCGAAGAAGATAAAGTTAAAATGATTGAAGTCTTAGCAAAGGACATAAATCAAGCTTTCTTTTTACCTAAACTTAGTAACCCTGTTAAGACATTAGATCTTCCGATAGGTGGAAAAGGGTACTCTAGTCAAAGCCCATTATTAGTATTTGAATATGTAAATATGGTAAATAATATAAAAGATACCAATGATTTATCTGAGGATATAGATGGAGAACAAACAGTCACTTTTTTGAAAAAATGTAAGAAGACAGCGAATTTAATTAATAGCAGTCATCCATCTTCTTTGGGATTACATCCAGCAGTATATTTCTATTCAAAAGGTGGAAGATATAAAACGGCTTCGTTTTTTGCTGTTACTGAGCTTCTTATGGAATTAAATGAGACGAATGGCTTTAAAATGTTCACTGACTGTAGAGAAAACTTTGAAGAAATTTTGATTGACTACGACTTCGTTATTCAACAGATTCTAAGGAATTATAGAAGTTCATCTAAAGCAGTTCCACATATAAAAAAATTCCTACTTGATTTAATCTACGCTCTAGAAAATAACTCTAAGGAAGATGCTATAAAAAATGTTCTAGAGTCTGGAGATTATAATTTTGTGAAAGGCGTGGATTTTGACGACACTTTAATAACTAACGAAAGCTTCTCTGATACAACTAAATCTGCGATTTTCATTACGGATGCTCTAAAAAATGCAGTACGCTGTAAAATATGTAATGCGAGAATCCACAAAAACTCTATGTCTATAGATCATATAGTCAGAAAGCAAGATGGTGGTATAGGAAGTTTTGGAAATGGTCAACTAACTCATCCATACTGTAATACTACGTATAAAAATTAATAAAATAATTTTAAAGAAGTTAACTTTTTCAAATATTTAGATATAAAAGATAATCAATTAGAAAAGGCAGCACCCCAAATGGAGTGCTGCTTTTACTTATCGATATCAATGGTTCTAAACCAAGTCCTAACCCCGCACATTCACCACATACCGACCCACAACTTTATTGGCGATGAAGCGCTCTAGATATTCTGGCGTTTGCTCTAAGGTAATCTCTTCACAGTATTGCTCAATATCAGGCAGCTTCATATCGGTCGCGACACGTGCCCAAATTTCCTGCTTTTGAGCCAGTGGTATCGTGACCGAATCGATGCCCAGCAAAGAGATGCCGCGAATGATGAACGGCAACACGGTCATCTCAAGCTCTGTCGATGAGGCTAAGCCGCAAGCAGATACTGCGCCGCCTGACTTGGTTTGTTTGAGTAAGTTTGCCAAATAGTCGCCGCCCAAGGTATCAATGGCGTTTGCCCATAATTCGCGACCGACAGGTCGACTACCCACCTCATTGATCGTATCGCGATGACGCACGTCGCTTGCGCCCAATTTTTTGAGGTGCTCGCTTTGTTCTGGTTTGCCAGAGAAAGCAATGACCTCGTAGCCTAACTGTTTTAAAATCGCGATGCTGATACTGCCCACGCCGCCAGTGGCACCAGTGACAGCGACGGGGCCATCGCTTGGTTTTGCGCCTATTTTTTCCAATTTTTGAATACATAACGCCGCAGTCAAACCACCCGTGCCGTAGCACATCGCTTCTTTTAAGGTCAAAGACGATGGGCAGGGGAGCGCCCAGTCTGCTGGGATTGAAACCATTTGACCGAGACCGCCCGGCGTCTCCATTCCCAAATCATAACCGAATACCAGTACCTGTTGCCCTTCTTCAAAAGTGCCTGATTTGTCGCTAATCACGATACCAGCCGCGTCAATACCAGGGGTATGCGGATAGTTTTTGGTAATCATCTTATTACCAGCGGCTGACATCGCATCTTTATAGTTGAGTGAGGAGTAATGAACTTCAATGAGTAAGTCGTTTTCAGGCAAGTCACTGACATTACGCGTTTGAATACTTTTATTGAATTTGCCGTCGCTTGTTTCTTCGACCACGAGGGCATTAAACGTTGTGTTATTAGACATGATTATTTTCCTTGTTCGATTTATTTTTATGCGGTCAAGAATGAGTGATTCTTGTACTTATTAATGGATTTACTTTTGAAATGAGTCAGTGCTATTGACTATCAATTTTTTGAAGCCTCTGTCACGCCTGCGAACAGCAAGCGAAAAAAAATTGATAGTAATAGCGCTTTGCTACAAAGGTATCGTTTTTATCTTGAACGGACTATATTCTTACCATTAAAACAAAAAAAGCCCATGAGTTCATGAGCTTTTTTATTCAAGTTTCGTCTACTAGAGCTTTAAAATGACCTTGCCTTTTTTGCCTGACTGTACTTTTCCAGAGACGGCTGTGGCGATGTCGTCCAGACTATAAATGGCTTCAATCGGTAGTTTTAAGTCGCCGTTGGTCGCACGTTCTAACAACTCATCAATCAGACGTTGTTTGTTTTCAACATCCATTTCTTGGCTGGTTTTGCTGCCCCAGAATCCTTTAACGATGGCTTGCTTAAAGATTAGGCTGCCCGCGTCCAATGACATTGGTTTGCCTGACATGATACCAAATGAGACCAGCGTGCCATTGCTACCCAGTAGCGATAGTAGCTCATTGCTCGACTCACCACCGACCGAGTCAACGGCGGCCGTTATTTTGTCATCACCAATAATGGCGCGGACTTGGTCTTTCCAGTCGTCATCAGCCGTAACGATATTGTTTTTGATACCGAGTGAGGTCAGCTCTTCTACTGAGTCTTTGCTACGTACTAGATTAATGGTTTTCACGCCACGTGCCGACGCGAGCATGGCAAGCGTTTTACCCACCGCGCCGTTTGCCGCATTATGAATGATCCATTGCCCACTATCGACTTCTAAGAATTCTAATAGCATTAAGGCAGACAGTGGCATGGCAATCAGCTGCGCCGCCAACTCGTCTTCTATGGCATCAGGGATGACAAATACCATGTTGGCAGGGGCAACAAAATACTCCGCCCACGTTTCGTGCACACTGGCACAAGCGACACGCTGACCGACACTCAGATCTGTGACGTCATCGCCCACAGCATCGATAATGCCTAATGCCTCACTACCACCGATGGCTGGCAGCTCAGGCTTGTAGCCATATTGACCACTGATCGTCAATAAATCATGGTTGTGAATGGGGGAGAGAATGGTTTTGATACGTACTTCATTGGCAGCAGGCTGCGGCATGGGGCTGTCGCCAACGCTCAATACGTCAGCAGGTTTACCAAAGCTTTTATGAATAGCACTACGCATGGGAGATTCCTTTATTTATTTTTTGATGGAATGATCGTACTTAACAGGTCGACTATTATTAATCAGTTATTATTAGTCGGTTATTATGAATAGCTGTTCTGTATAAACGTGCACAATCAGGTCACCACAGTAACAAGTCCACCTCACTATTATCAGTACTTATTTGGTTAAATAAGGTTAGCGGTTGCTTACAATAATGAAGTATTACTCATCTTATTTTAATTATTGTTAATATTTTCTTCACTCAGCTTTGATGGATCAATCACTACAAACGTTTCGTTGACGAGATTGGTCAGGAGCGGATCGCCTTTGTCATTGACACGGAATAAGCCGTATTCTGCCGCTTCAAAAGCCTCAGCATGACCTTCTTGAAAGAAAAAAGCATTGGTCGCAAGCTTGACCGAGCCATTGCGCACACGATAATGAATGGCTTTCTCGTCAGCGGCTAAAGTATCAGGCTGATAACTGTCAGCCAAACGCACAAACTGCCCAACGTTATGTTCATCCAAACGCACGATCACATAACCATCTGCGGCTTTATCAAGGTCGCTTACTTTCTCAAGCGTGTCTAAAATGTCACGCTCTAACGCATAGCTGAGCGTCATATAATCCCCTTGCATCAAGCCGCGCGGATCAACAGGCGCAAGGGGTAATAAAACGATATCACCGCTTGCAAGATGCGTCTCATATTTCGCCACATTCCACGTCATGACAACCAAGATAATGACCAATCCAAGTACGGCAATGGCAATAGTGAAGGCTCGTTTTTGTGTCCAATGAGTGGCTTTCATGATAAATGCTCCTGACTATCGGTCGCAGGATGAGTAATACTCTCTGCAAAATACCGTTTAATAAGTAGCCAGCGCATCAATAATAACGCAATACCAACAACCAACATGGAGATGGATTTGACCAACAAAGAGGTATCGAGTTGATAATAGTACCAAAATACATAGCTGACCAAGGCAAACATACCGATAGCCAATAGGGTGCGCTGACTATTGGCCATGGCAATCACTACAAGCAAACAGGTAGCCAGCAAGCCTGAGACATATATCGAGACAATGCCCAGCACTGCGACCGTACAGCCCACGATGACTCCCGTGGCTGACAGGAATTTGATTTGGTAGCGTTTGAGTATCAGATAAGCGGCATAAAGGCTGGCAAGTGTGAGCAGCGCTTGCGCCACATAATAATGATAGACAGCGTCGCCATTGCTCTCAAAGCTATGCCCGTATTCAGCCGCGATAAAATAAACGGAGATACATAGCAGCATGAGCGCACTGGCATAACCAACGGCTTTTATTAGCTCAAAACTGTATGCTCGCCATTTAGGAGGGACATGCTGTAACAGGGTATAACGTTGTAAATTGGCCACAATAGTTATCAATGCCACTAGTCCCAAACTGGCCTCGGACAACTGATAGGAGCTGAGTAGATAAATCAAACCGCCAAGCGCTGCCGCACTACTTAATAAACGGTAGACGAAGTTTGGCATGATGAGGGTCATAAACATTTGGAACAGTAAAAATAGCCAGATATTCAGTGGGCGTTCTATGTCGGCGCTCAATAGCGCAAACATGGCGTATAACTGTCCGGCCGCGCTGATGGCAAATGCCAAGCTGATCCAAAAACTGCTACGGCGCATGTGCTGATTTTTGAATAATCCAAACCCTGCGATACTCAGTAATAAGCCAATGACAAATATGCTGAGCGCGCTATCAAAAACAGAGGTGTCCCACAATAGAAGTGTTAAAAACCCAATGAACAATAAGCTCGCTAAGATGCCACTAATGCCAAAAAATACGTGTAAGAACCAAGGATCGTCACCCTTTATGCTGCTGTCTGCCTTTGTGCCAATCCCATCAGTATGATCCACATTGGTGTCAATCAAGCCAAGGTTTTTTAGCTTTATCAGCGCTTGTTTATTATCATTCATCGTCAGCGCCTCCATTGGTCATATGGGGTTTGTGTGCGCTATCTAAGCACGCCACTTTGCGCAGCCATATCACTGCCATTGAACTCATCCCAATCAGCAGTAGCGCCAAAACCAAAAAGCCACCCGCCTCGGAACCTTCCAATACCCATTTACCTACCCAAAACATCACCACGACAATGACAGACAGCGCCAGATAAGTGAGCATGAGTAAATCAACACGGCGCTGATAAAAGCGCCAAAGCATAAAGCCACACCAGCCCAACCACAACACGACAGAACTAAGCGTGACTAAAATAGACCAATCGTCAAAGACCGTCGTAATGGCAAGATACGTTATGAAGTAGGTGCTCAATAGACCGACGACATAGATGCTCCAGTGCAAGCTGGATTTTGTTGGTTCAGGGCTGATGCTAGTAGCAGTGTTATTATCACTAGCATCGACAGCAGTGCTGGGAGAGTGGTGGCGTTGATGATCGAAAATGCTGAGCCAGCCGTATAAGGCAACGAGATTCACTAGCGCAAGGACGACCACCTGAAAGTGACTTTGCCAGCCATTATGGATAAACATCAATCCTGTGACATCGAAGTATAGTAATAAGCAGGCGTTAATCAGCCCCAACCATAGCAGCCACAGTGCGGGAAAACGCGCAATCATAACCCACGGGGTAATCAATAACGCCCACGCAAAGAACAGCTGCCACGTGTCAGCACCGGTCTGATACACCTGCCCAAACAATGCCAGTAGGCTGCCCGTGATGACACTAGCGATGAGTAATAATAATTGGCGAATGAGTAAAAATCGTTGTCTAAAAAAGAGTCCAACGTAGAGAGCGATGGTGATGAGCAGCGCCCCTTCAACCAAAGTAAACTTACCCATCTTGCCCATATTTTGCCAGTTGTAGGCAATAAAGAACACAAGAGACAATGCTAGGGCGACAGCGCCAATAACCAAGAAAGCTTTGTCAAAAAATGCCAGCCATGTTCGCTTATTGGGGTAGACTTCGAGATGAGTGGCTGCTGCATCAGCCTGTGTGATGGGGAGAATACCGTGTTGAAGCAAATGCTCAATAGTGCGCCGTGGTTGACTCATAGCACGCTCTCAGTAAAAACAGTGTGAAAACTATCTTAACGGTTTTTATGAGGTAGTGATATCTATTATCGATTGTCTTGTGTACGTTTCATAAAACCCAAAACGCCTGTCTTACAAAAATAAATAGATAAAAAAGCAAAATGCTAAGACGGTTGCAATATAGAAAATAAGTTTGGTTATTCAGACTACCGTCATATTAGTGTTGGACTGCCATTTTCCCATACCTTTTATAATCAATGATTAGTTATAAAAAACACTATGATAAGTAAAATTTACAACATTTTTCTAGAAATTTCGCGCAACACCTTTGAGTATAAACCCTGCTAATAATAGATGCCGACCAAAAATATAACATAAATCGTACCAATCAGAAGTTTTTAAGCGGTAGCAGATGGCTGACGAACGGTAATAAATGTATCAAAAAAAGTCTACTGTCATTGAGATTCTATTTGATTTTTAACCAAAAAAAATACTGTTTTCATATTCCTGTCACATTTATGTTCAACCAGAGTATATCGAAAATTGTTGACATTCATATTAATTTTCATTACTAATGGTTATCCAGTATATTACTGAAAATTATCCAACGTTATCTCTATCAACAATACTGAGTCGCACTTTTAAGTTTTTGATTCGATGGCTATACGTTAACGATTGAATAAAATAACGATCGGTATAAGAGTCGAATGTTGACTTGGATCCAGAGCTAGTATCTTTAAATCTATGACATACAAGGGTTTTAGAGGCAGTGCAGCAGCCATTGCTTTGATGATCGTGGGTTACGATAGCTGTTGTTGAAGTGATTGATGAAGTGGATAGTACCAGTATAGGGACAAATTAAATGGACTTACTAAAACTCAGTAAATCCGTCCAGCCACTTACCTGCTAGGATATTACATGATACACCCTTCTAACCAAATTTTTAAATATGCACTTTTGCCGACCTCTTTGGTACTGGCCATGTTTATGACGGGCTGTAGTGACAAGTCTGCAAGTGATGGTACAACCAGTCAATCCTCAAGTATTGATCCAAGTGTATTGGCCGATACTCAAGAATTGGTTGTTAATAATGCCGCTGAGCCGGAGTCGCTGGATCCACACAAAGTATCAGGGGTGCCTGAAGCTGGTATTGATCGACAGATGTTTGAGGGGCTAACCAATACGGATGGGGATGGCAAAACCATTCCGGGCATGGCGACCAGTTGGGAGAGTCCTGACAATAAAGTATGGACGTTTAAGCTGCGTGATGCCAAATGGTCAAATGGCGATCCTGTGACGGCAGAAGATTTTGTTTATAGTCTGCGCCGTCTGGTCGATCCAAATACCGCTTCCCCTTATTCGAGCTATTTAGTCGATGCCAAGATCGTGGGTGCTGAGCAAATCGTTGAGGGTAAAGCGGGCATAGATACCCTTGGGGTAAAAGCGCTTGATCCAACCACACTACAAATTACCTTGTCAGAGCCTGTCCCTTATTTTCCAGACATGATGATCCATAATTCGGTCAAGCCCGTTCACCAGAAGACGGTCGAAGAATTTGGTGATAAATGGACAGACCCGACGAACATCGTGGTCAATGGCCCTTACAAAGTCAGTAAATGGCAAGTCAATGACCAAATCGTCTTGACGCGTAACCCAGCTTACTATGATGATGCCAATACCACCATCGATACCGTCACCATGCTAGCGATTCCCTCAAGTACCACTGACGTGGCGCGCTATCAGGCAGGCGAGGTTGATATGACCTACAATGAAATCCCGACTGAGCAATTTGCTTCTCTCAAAGAGGATCTTGGGGATGAGCTAACCGTTTCTCCTTATCTGTGTACCTATTATTATGAGTTTAACAACGTCAAACCGCCATTTAATGATGTCAAAGTACGCCGTGCGCTCGCCTTGGCGTTAGATCGTGACACGGTGGTCGATAAAGTCATCGGTCAAGGGCAAACAGCCGCTTATCAGCTAACGCCGACCGCGACCAATGGCGGCGTGGAAAACACGCCAGAGTGGTCAACATGGGATAAAGAGAAGCGTCTGACAGAAGCCAAAAAACTGCTGAATGAAGCGGGCTATAGTGAGAGCAATCCGCTGACGTTTGAGCTGCTATACAACACCAACGACCTTCATAAGAAAACAGCACTGGCGGTCGCCTCGCTATGGAAACAATCGCTTGGCTTCGTCGATGTCAGCTTGATCAATAAAGAGTGGAAAACCTACCTCGATACTCGCCGTAATGGTAACTACCAAATCGCTCGTGCGGGCTGGTGTGGTGATTACAATGAAGCGTCAACTTTCTTGAACATCGTAAAAACTGGGAATAGCAACAACCACGGCAAATACACTAATGCTAACTTCGACAATTTAATGGCACAAACGCTAAAACCAGGTGTGACGCCTGAGCAGCGTGTCGATTTGTACAACAAAGCCGAGGCTCAGCTTGACCAAGACATGCCTTTATTGAATGTCTATCACTATGTCAGCCCTCGTTTAGTCAAACCTTATGTCATTGGCTTCCCAATGAAAGATGCCTTAAACAACTGGCAGGCAAAAGATTTGTCGATTGCCAAACACTGATAGATCAACCTATTAATAGGCGAGTGCGATGCAGGAGGCTTCGGCTGACGCATCGCACTCGCCGCTATAGCTAGCAAGCCATTACTGCATGTTACATCTGCTGTATCTTTTCAGCTTTAATCGAGCTAAAAAGTAGGCACTTCCATAAAAGAGGTCTTATGTTAAAACTGATTTTTCGGCGTATCTTAGAGGCCATCCCGACCTTATTTGTTTTGATAACTGTCTCCTTTTTTATGATGCGCTTAGCGCCAGGCAATCCTTTCTCTGGCGAGCGTACCTTATCACCAGCCGTACTGGCCAATATCGAAGCCAAGTATAATCTTAGTGATCCGCTATGGTTACAGTATGTCCATTATTTGGGGCAGCTTGCTGTCGGCGATTTTGGACCCTCTTTTAAATATAAGGACTATACGGTCAATGAGCTATTGTCACAGTCGTTTCCAGTGTCCATGGAGCTTGGGGTTTATGCGTTTATCTTAGCATTGACCTTGGGGCTCATTTTTGGGGTGTTGGCGGCGCTCAAACAAAATTCATGGTTAGATTATGTATTGATGGCGTTTGCGATGACCGGAGTTGTGATTCCAAGTTTCGTCAAAGCACCATTACTGGTACTTATTTTTGCGATCATTTTGCAATGGCTACCAGCGGGTGGTTGGAATGATGGCGCGTTACAAAATCTGATTTTACCAGTGACAGCCTTAGCGTTGGCATACACTGCCAGTATCGCGCGGATCATGCGTGGATCGATGATTGAGGTGATGAACAGTCAATATATTCGTACGGCGAGAGCCAAAGGCTTACCAATGCGCCAAATTGTCATGAAGCACGCGCTTAGACCGGCGATGCTACCTGTGATTTCGTATTTGGGCCCTGCCTTTGTCGGCATTATTACCGGCTCTATCGTGATTGAGACCATTTTTGGTTTGCCGGGTATCGGGCAATTATTTGTGAATGGCGCACTTAACCGTGATTATGGTGTGGTGCTGAGTTTGACGATTTTGGTGGGTGTGTTAACCATCACGTTCAATGCCATTGTTGATATTTTATACGCCATGATTGACCCAAAAATCCAGTATTAAATATGTTGAATTATTATTTAAGTAGATTATTACAAGGACAACTATGAGCCTTATTGTAGACCAGCCCACCGACATCATCCTGTCGCCAGCGAAAGAGATTAAAGGTCGCAGTCTTTGGCAAGATGCATGGCGACGTTTTTATCAAAACAAGGCAGCCGTTGCCAGCTTTTTTATCCTATTACTGATAGGCGCTTTCGTCCTATTTGTTCCTCTGTTTGCTCCTTTTGGTTATGCGGAGACTGATTGGAACTTTATGCAAGCCGCGCCTTCTATCGAAAATAAGCATTACTTTGGTACCGACTCACTCGGCCGTGATCTGTTGGTTCGTACCGCCGTTGGTGGTCGTATCTCCTTGATGGTTGGGATCGCTGGGGCAACCGTTGCCGTGCTTTTCGGTACTGTCTATGGCGCGACGTCAGGGTATCTTGGCGGCAAAGTCGATATGATTATGATGCGGTTTTTAGAGATATTAAGTGCCTTTCCGTTTATGTTTTTTGTGATTTTGTTGGTCACGATATTTGGTCGCAACCTGATCTTAATCTTTGTCGCTATTGGACTGGTGTCTTGGTTGGATGTCGCTCGTATTGTCCGTGGTCAGACGCTCAGTCTTAAGAGCAAAGAGTTTATCGAAGCGGCTCATGTGGGCGGTGTCTCAGGTTTTAATATTATCCTACGTCATATTGTTCCTAATGTGCTTGGCGTGGTCGTTATCTATGCCTCACTACTGGTGCCGACGATGATTTTATTTGAATCGTTTTTGAGCTTTTTGGGACTGGGTGTGCAAGAACCAATGACCAGCTGGGGTGCGCTACTGCAAGAAGGCTCACGCACCATGCAAGTAGCGCCTTGGCAGATTTTGATTCCGTCGGCTTTTTTGGTCATTACTTTATTTTGCTTTAACTTTATTGGCGACGGTCTACGCGATGCGTTTGACCCTAAAGACCGCTAGGAGAGTGACATCGTGGTAACTAAAAATTTCAGTAACAGTACTAGTGACAGTCTTAATGATGATGTCAATGAGCGCTCCAATGACAGTCTCATCATACCTCCAAGTAGTTTGTTGGAAGTGAAAGATTTATCCGTGCAGTTTAAAACTGAGGATGGTCTGGTGACCGCGGTTAATGGCTTAAATTTTGATCTGCATGAGGGTGAGACATTAGGCATCGTTGGCGAATCAGGATCAGGTAAGTCGCAGACTGCCTTTGCCATTATGGGACTGCTGGCAAAAAACGGTCATGCCAAAGGCTCGGTACGCTTTCAAGGTAAGGAGCTATTAGGTTTATCGCAAAAGGCGCTGAATAAAATCCGCGCTGAAGAAGTGGCGATGATCTTCCAAGATCCAATGACCTCACTCAATCCCTATATGAAGATAGGAAATCAGCTCGCTGAAGTATTGACCTTACATAAAGGTATGAGTAAAAAGGAGGCTTGGGCAGAGTCGATACGCATGCTAGATGCGGTCAAAATTCCAGAGGCCAAAAACCGTATTGGTATGTATCCGCATGAGTTCTCAGGCGGTATGCGCCAGCGGGTTATGATTGCGATGGCATTACTGTGTCGTCCCAAGCTATTGATTGCTGATGAGCCTACCACCGCACTTGATGTGACGGTTCAGGCACAGATCATGGTGCTACTGAATGAGCTAAAACGCGATTTTGGGACGACGATTATTATGATTACCCATGATCTAGGCGTGGTGGCTGGTATCTGTGATCGCGTCCTAGTCATGTATGCGGGTCGTACGATGGCATATGGCGAGACCGAGGAGATTTTTTATACCCCAAGTCATCCCTATACTATCGGACTACTAAAAGCCATTCCGCGTCTCGACAATGAGATGGGCAAGCTTGAAACGATCCCTGGTAGCCCACCAAATTTATTGGACTTGCCTGCAGGCTGTCCTTTTTATGAGCGTTGTTCTCATGCGATGGATATCTGCCGTGATATACCGCCGCCACTTGAGTTTTTGCCGCACGATCGCCAGCGCGCGTGTCACTGGCACCCTGAAACAGCAATTGACACTTCGGCAGATATCGATGCCAATAATGATTCAGGGATAGAGGGCTAGGTTATGAATACACAGAATTTATATAGCAGTGACAGCAGTAAAAAAATACCGCTATTGCAAGTGCGCGATATTCATACCACCTTCAATATCAAACGAAAAGGCGGGTACTTTTGGCAAAAGCCTGCGACGTTAAAAGCGGTCAATGGCGTCTCGTTTGAGATATTTGCTGGCGAGACTTTGGGCGTGGTGGGCGAGTCAGGCTGCGGTAAATCAACTTTAGCTCGTACGATCGTTGGCTTGATAGAGGCTGATTCTGGTAGCATCATGTTCAATGATGAAGAGCTGGTGGGCGCGTCCAAAAAAAGCATGAGAATGAAGCGAAAAGACATTCAAATGATTTTTCAAGATCCGCTAGCTTCTCTTAATCCACGTATGACAGTGGGAGATATTATTGCCGAACCACTACGTACTTACTATCCAAAAATGAAAAAGACGGAGGTACAAAGCAAAGTACGCGAGATAATGACAAAGGTGGGGCTGCTATCCAATCAAATTAACCGATATCCGCATGAGTTTTCGGGCGGTCAGTGTCAGCGCATCGGCATTGCCCGAGCTTTGATTTTAAAACCTAAAATCATTATCTGTGATGAGCCAGTCTCTGCACTTGACGTCTCCATTCAGGCGCAAGTCATCAATCTATTACAAGACGTTCAAGAAGAGATGGGACTGGCGCTTATCTTCATTGCCCATGACCTGTCTGTGATTAAGCATATTGCTGATCGGGTTCTGGTCATGTATTTGGGTAACGCCGCTGAGCTTGGGGTCAACAAAGCCGTATATGACAATCCGACCCATCCTTATACCCAAGCCTTGATGTCTGCTGTGCCCATACCTGACCCGATTGCGGAGCGCAATAAAGTCATTCAGTTATTAGAAGGCGATTTGCCAAGCCCCATCAATCCGCCCTCAGGATGCGTGTTTCGGACTCGCTGCCCACTCGCGGATGACGAATGTGCTCAGATCAAACCGGTGCTAGAAGGTAACGTCAATCATCAAGTGGCTTGTCTAAAGAATAAGGTAGCGTAGTAAGGCTGGCGTTGGGATAAGACTGTTAGTCGCTTATAAGCAGGTGATTGTATTTAGCAATACCCTTACTCGTAAAAATACCAAAGATGATTAAAAATCGTCTTTGGTATTTTTACGAGTGAGGGTATGTATTTTGATAATAGCGTTAATAAAACTCAATGCGACTCAGCACGTGCTCTTGAATTAAATAAGCACAAATATAAGCGCTCGGCCAAGCAAACATAAATGCTAAGCCCCATGAGTGTATCAGCGTCATAAAAAACCCATCATGAATCCCTGTTTTAACGATGATCAATGCTGCTGAGATAATAAGTGACATCATCATCGCCATGAGACCAGTAAAAATAAGCCGATAATACTTGCGGCGTGTGCGAATTCTGAGGGTAGGTGTTGTAGTCATAGTTTGGTTCAGTCATAAAAAATAGCAGTATTAAAACTAGGCTCAAATACTTATTCGAGCCTAGTTTGCAGTTATAACGATCTGGTAGATAAGACCGTTGCGCTGAGCTTTGGTGGTTCATTAGGGCAGATTAAACCGTCGGACGCTATTTGCATTGTAGCAACACCACACAGTTTTCAAAAGCAGTACTACTATTAAAATCTTTGTTGCCGAGTACCCATATTAAGGATAAATTGCTGTTCTCATTATTTAGAGGATTAGGGAGGTAACGGTTATTTTGAAAGCTGACTTCGCCGCGATCAATCTGATTGGCAACGACCATATAGCGTGAGGGCGAGCTGGTAAATGTATTATTCTTAACACTTAATTTTTGAATATTAAATTGCAGTAGTAGCTGGCCACCTTGTTGTTTACCAAGGTCATTATTGGTGACCGTATTATTAATAAGGGTGATTTGTCTGACGCCGCCACGTTGCTCATCATAACCACCCACTGCAATACCGGCATAGCTGCTATCAGTGACCGTATTGCCCTCTACCCAGACCTCTTCTGTTAATCTTTGGAAATTTTCACTGGCGACTTCGATACCGATATCATTGCCAGTCACGGTATTATTCTGAATAAATACTTGCTTACCACCATCGACATAAATACCACCAGCTGAAGGATCATCGCCTTTGTAGGCAGGGTTGATAACGATGCTATTGCGCGTGACTGTATTGCCGATGATATCGCCGCGTCTGGCGTAGTCGTTAGCGGTCTCTGCTGTGCCCTCAAAACCAATGACGTCGATACCAATATTATTGTTATTATTGACTTGGTTATGGTTCACTTCAAAGTTAGTCACATCACCATTTAGGACTATTGCTTCACTACGACCTAGAGTGAGGTTTTCTACTCGATTATTATTAATCTGAATATCCTTAATAGGCTGAGTACCGTAAACCGCGATGCCATGCGCATTAGCATTATCGTTGTCGACACGCGTGCCTAGATCATGAATATAATTGTTCTCGATGAGGATATTATGACTATTGCCAGTCACATAAATCGCAATGGGTGTAATCTGATCGTTATTGGTCCAAAAATTAGTAAATTCTAGACCGCGAATGATCACATACGCTTGGTTTTCGATATGAATCAGATGTTCATCATCAGTGCTTGGCGTTCCTGTAATGACCACTTTTGCTTTTGGCATCGCCTCAAAAATAATAGGCTGCGCCAGTGTGCCAGAGTTTTCAATATATATAGGCCCTTTATAAGTACCCGCGGCAATGTGTACCGTTGTGCCAGCGGTGGCGAGATCCGCCGCTCTTTGTAGCGTCAGTACTGGCGAGTTCGCACTACCTGATGCATTATCGCTGCCCGTTGTCGCCACATAGATATGTTTACGCGTACGGTCATCTAGCGTTAAATCATCAAGGGCTGAGCTACGATCATAAAATGCTTGGTTACTAGATATCGGGATGTTTGGTGTTACGGACGTGGCTGGTTCAGTAGTGGTAGGAGGCGTTGAAGCGCTTGAATCTGTATCTGAGTCGCCACCACCGCAAGCAGGCAATAGAACTATTACTGATGCAAGTAGACCAATCGGTAATAGCGTCGATAAATGAATCTTTGAATACAGCGTTGACTGAATCGTATTCATAGCACTTCCTTGTAGGGTGACGGGTATAGACTATTAGTGAACAAAAGAGTGGGTAATACAGGAGAAATTTTGATAGAGCAGTTATCAGAATTATCTTAAAAATAATCCATATGATATAACTGTTTTTGCTACGATTGGATGATTTTTTACAATTGCTTGTCTCTAATAAGGAAAGAAAATGGCAAACCAAAAGCAGCGAACACTGGGTATTATCGGTGGTATGAGTTGGGAGAGCACCGAGAGCTACTATCGCATCATTAATGAAGGTATCAAAGCTGAATTGGGTGGATTACATTCCGCAGATTTATTGATCCATAGCGTCGATTTTGGCCCTATCAATACGCTACAAGAAACGGGTGAATGGGAAGAGTTGGGCGCGATGATGGCGAGTAGTGGCACGCGCTTGCAAGCGGCTGGCGCGCAAGGGCTCATAATCGCCTCTAACACCATGCACAAATTATTCGACGATGTAGAGGCAGCGACTGATCTGCCCATTATTCATATTGCAGATGCTACCATTGACGCCATCAAAAAACAAAATCTCAGCAAAATAGCGTTATTAGGTACACAGTTTACGATGACCCAAGACTTCTATAAGCAGCGTCTGATCGATGCAGGCTTGCAAGTACTGATACCCGCTGAGGACGAGCGTGCCGAAGTACACCGTATCATCAAAAAAGAGCTGTGCGTCGGTCAGTTCAAAGACAGCTCACGTCAGTATTATGTCGATGTCATTAGAACACTTGCCGAGCAAGGCGCTGAGGGTGTGATACTGGGCTGTACGGAGATTGGCTTGCTTATTAGTCAGGTAGATAGCCCCATTCCTGTCTTTGATACTACCGACATTCATGCAAAAGCGGCTGTGGCGTTCTTATTAAGTCAAGATTAATGCCTTATTATCCGCTATAGTTTCATGGGGAATGACCCATTGCGATAAGCCTGTTGTCTATGATGAATAAGGAGATTTTGATGACCCTATTGCGCGCAAGTATCACAGCATTGCTCTTGGTTGCGGTCGTAGCCTGCACCACCGCACCCAACACGCTTGCGGTAAATACGACTCAAAAACTTGTACAGTATGAGCGAAATAAAGCAAACCTTGAAAAAAAGGTACTCACATTGGCCTCTGGCGATACCATGACCTATCTAGAGGGCGGTAACTTAAACGGCGAGCCTTTACTATTGATCCATGGATTTGGTGCAAATAAAGACAACTTTACCCGTATTGGCAAAGAGCTGGGCGATTACCATTTAATCATTCCAGACTTGCTAGGTTTTGGTGAGTCAAGTAAACCGTTGCAGGCTGACTATCGCGCGGATGCTCAGGCGCAGCGCTTACATGAGCTATTGCAAGCAAAAGGCGCCGCTTCAAACATCCACGTGGGCGGTAACTCAATGGGCGGCGGTATCAGTGTCGCCTATGCTGCTATGTATCCTGATAGTGTTAAAAGCTTGTGGTTACTCGACAGTGGTGGCTTTTGGTCAGCAGGATTTCCAAAAGAAAGATTTGGCGATGGCGGTATAGAGAATAGCCCGCTGTTGATCCAGAACACGGAGGATTATTTTGCTTTGTATAATCTTGTGATGTACAAGCCGCCTTATATTCCCAAAACCGTACAGGCCGTCTTTGCTCAGACCAACATCGCCAACCGAGGTTTGCATGCCAAGATTCTGCAACAGATCACCGAGGATAATGTAGAAATGCGTGCCAAAATCATCGCGCAGTACAATATTCCCACGCTCGTCGTCTGGGGCGCTGAGGACAAAATCATCAAGCCTGAAACAGCGGTCGTGATGAAAAAGTTAATGCCGCAAGCAAAGGTAATTACCATGTCTAAAGTTGGGCACATACCGATGATAGAGGCGGCAGATCAGACGGCAAAAGATTATAAAGCGTTTCGTGCAGCGCTTAAAAATCAGTAACTCACAAGTCTTTTATTAATCGCGTCAGTAAGGTGTCTGTACTTTCGTTTCTGATCAAAGATACACCTTGTCCTACCCATAGCGACAGATGCTCGGCGTCCAAACGCTTGGTCGCATCAGCCCGAATAAATTTAGTCATGGCATTGAGTTGCGGGTAGGGCGGCAGCGCATCTGCGCTCTCAAATTGAGCAAAGTTACGCAGATAATCGTTTAATAAACCACGCGCAAGCTTACCCGAAAACAATCTGGTCAAGCGCGTCTCGCTACTGCGTAACCCTTGACTGGCATCAATAAGTGCCTGTTTATAAGTGTCATTAATACCGCACTCATCCGTGGTCAAAAACGCCGTCCCCATTTGCGCAAGTTCAGCACCCGCTGCTTGTACCGCCCTGATGTCCTGTCCCGTCATAATGCCACCAGCGGCAATCAAAGGAATATCGGTGCAAGCGCGTGTTTGGCTAATGAGGGTCAACAATCCCAATGGATCGGTTTCACTTTGTGGCAACCAGCCACCGCGATGGCCGCCCGCTTCTATGCCTTGTACACAGACAGCATCTGCACCAATCTCGCTCCATGCTTTCGCTTCAAGTGGATGATTGGCTGTACCGATGACGCGCGTGCCAACACTTTGCAGGTGCTGAACTTGCTCGGCACTGATAATACCAAAGGTAAAACTAGCAACAGGTACAGGGTTGTCATAGAGCATTTGTAGCTGGTTTTCGAAGTTTTGCGCGGGGTGTTCAGGCAACTCGGCGACTATGCCGTGATCTTCATAATATTGACTCAACCAAGTCGGCATGGCGGTATCAAAGGTGCTCGACTCGTGCTCAGATAACACCATCAGGTTGACCATAAACGGTCGGTCAGTCAGGGCTTTAATCGTATTAATTTGGCTATCCAATACGTTTGGCGCGGTCATGCCAGCACCCAATGAACCCAGTCCACCAAAGTTACTGACGCTCGCAATCAACTCAGGAGTGGTGGCACCGCCCGCCATTGGCGCTTGGATGATCGGATAGGTAAGGTTAAGGGTATTAAGTAAGCTCATGATTGGCTCCTTTTTATTAGGATATTTGCATGACTTACTGTAACAGAGCAGGGTAAGGAGCGTAGAAGATAGTGTTTATTTAGTTGCTGAATAGTGCAGAGGGTTTTGACTATGAAGTTGTAGTTAAAATATTTGACTATGAATTTGTAGTTAAAACATGCATCAAAATCTGTAATTATAAATTAGTGTGTTCGAGTATTTATAATGTAAGATACAATTATCGACTTTCCGTAACAATCTATCTAATGAGCTACAAAATGAATTCAATACTGAAAGAATATGATAGTTCAAAAAACGTATTAGATAACTTTGATAAAACTCTTCTTAGTCTAATAAGCTCGTTACTTGAGCAAAAAAATATCAGAGTACATCAGGTGCAGACTAGAGTTAAAGATAGAGGTAGTCTTGAAAATAAAATCATAAGAAAAAGTGAAAAATACAAGGATTTAAACGATATTACCGATATAGTTGGTGTACGTATTATTACCTATTTCGATGATGAAATAGATCAAATTGCAACTATGATTGAAGAAGAATTTGTTATAGATCAGGATAATTCTGTAGATAAGCGGAAAATAGACAGTGATAAATTTGGTTACAGAAGTCTACACTACGTTGCCAATTTAAAAAAAGATAGAACGAACTTACCAGAATATTCTAGCTATAAAGAACAGAAATTTGAATTTCAAGTTAGGACAATATTACAGCATTCATGGGCTGAAATTGAACATGATTTAGGCTACAAAGGCGAGTTTGAAATTCCGACTACTGCAAAACGTACTTTTTATAGGGTTGCAGCTCTTCTCGAACAAGCAGATATCGAGTTTGTGAAATTAAAATCAACTATAGCGCAGTATGAAAAGAATTTGAGTCAAGATATTAAAGCCAATCCTAGTCAAATTGAAATAAATAAGGCCTCGTTAATATCCTTTATGAGTGAGAATGATAAGGTGATTAATTTTGAAAACAGTGTATTTATTGGCGAATATGATTTGATTATCACAGAGTCCGATGTTGAAAGCTCGGCTTACGATCAGCTAATAAATAGAATTAAAAGCTTAGGTATTGAAAATATAAAGCAATTAGAAGAATTCTATTTGGAGCATGAAAAATCGCTTAGGGACAGTATCAAATCTATTTTCTTACTAGGAAAAAATACTATCAGACGAGGTGACTCTGTATTAATACTAATAAACTATACACTTCCTAAGCTTACAGTTCAGAAGTAGTATGATAAAAATACTAATATCCTTTCAAGTGCGAAGCTTTTGTCAAAGTTGTTCTACTAATTATTAGAAATTGTAAATATACTCTGCTTCAGCCGAATAGTTAGTTTTAGATATTTCGAAAACTGACTTGCTATTCAAAAAATAGGTCAGCCCTTAAATTATCAAAAAATAATCAAGGAAACTGACCTACTTTTAAGATTCTGCTTTTATAACCTCAACTTTCTAGTAGCTGTAGGGTGCGCCCCGCGCACTAGAAGTTTAATCAATTTCTTACCCTAAAACTTTTAATTTTTATTAAAGTCATAGTATGTATTATCTATTTCTTTAGATCAAAAGAAATAATAGTAAAGCAAACAATCGGTGCGCGGGGCGCACCCTACTTTTGCTGATAACTGATAACCCTTTTTTAAGATATTTAAGAAAACTGAACCATTCTTATAACTCTGCTCTTTAACTTTTATGATTAATTCAACTGCAACGATCCTTTCGCGTTCATCAGCAGCTCAACCACATCATCACCGCTAATCACCTCAAAGCGCTTGTCGATGGCAGACTCTTCTACGCCATTGTGCTTCATACACGCGCCGCAGACCAATACTTGTCCGCCTTTTTCGATAAAGGCTTCTAACAATTTACCAGCAGGTTCAAATGGCGCGCCAATATCGACATTAGCTAGCGCATTCGGCAGTGCTAAATGTACCGCATCTACCATTAAAATCACAGTAGCAGAATGACCTTTTTTAAGCGCCACGCCAGCCATGGTAAAGGCTAGGGTGATTTTGCTTGGGTTTGATTCACTGTTATCAAATAACGTACCGACATAATCTGTCGTGTTAGCCATATTATTCTCCTTATAAGACTATATTTAGTTGAGTCGAATATGATACTCACTAATATACTAACATTTATTATATATATTTATATAATGACTTGTTATGAAATAGTAGCTATAAGGTTACTTGCTTGTGGCGCGTCTTGAATGAGTGCAAGTCAGTAATGCTTTTAAGCTAAGCGGTTTGATTATCACTCCGTTGGCGGCCACGGACGATCAGCATCACTTACAATCCATTCTGCCACATAGCCAGTTAGCGGTAGTTTCCAATCAGATTGACCTAACGCCGTCAGCACACGTGACGTGTCGATGACTCTGCCGCCTTCGGTGACGCCAGTACGTAGTAGGGCAGAAGAGCACGGCTTACCCTTGACCCACATCGACTGCTCGATATACATCCAGCGCGCATCGATACCGACGATTTTAGTCTTTAGCGTGACTTTTTCAAAGGCACGAATACGCTTGCGGTATTGGATGGTACTGCCAGCGACGACCAACCCCCAACGCTGTTTTAATAGCTGTTTGCCAAGCCCCGTACGTACCGCAAAGTCCATACGTCCCAAATCATATAGCGTAAACACGCGACCATTATTCATCTCCAAGAAATTATCGATATCCGTCAGGCGGCAGCGAAACTTAATTTCACTGGTCTCTTTTAGCGTTAAGGTATTGCCCTTTTTTACTTGCAGCGCGGCGTGAGCGATGGTGCTGGCATAGCGGATAAATGGATACATAGTCGGTCTCTAAATGAAAAAGTAGGGCAGAGGCGAAGGGGGATAAATAACTTATGCAGAGGCCGCTGAGTCATCATCGGTCTTGGTTGCTTCTACAAAAAAACGCATCGCCGTACTCGGTAGCCAACCCAAATCAAATTTACGATTGCGGTAATTGATAAACCCAATATGACCGCCATGCTTGGTATCAATCAAAGTCACATGCTCAGACACGTCGCCACGTGTGGCCGTCGCGCCCAAAAACGGATCATCCTTGGCACTGATGATCAAGGTCGGCTTGGTAATGTGAATCAGATGCGGTAAGGCTGATGCTTGATAGTAATAGTCGTTTTTGGAGCGAAAGCCATGACGCGGCGCGGTGAAAATATCGTCGAACTCGCTGATGCGGTTGGTGGCCTTAATAGCTTTGATTTCATCTTCGGTCAAGTTGTTTTTGATGGCTTTGCTGACAATGGGGTTTAGCAGGTAAGGCGTATAAATACGTCGACCCAAAAACCGCTCCATCGCCTGTGAGGATGAGATCAGATCGACAGGAGCGGACGCTACCACAGCAGCTTGACAAAGCGCCGCCTCACCGTATTCACTCATGTATTTTGCTAGGGCATTGCCGCCTAAAGACACGCCAATACTATAGACCGTTTGGTATTGCTTGTTTAAATATTGCAGTGCGTGTTCAACTTCAATGGTATCGCCCGCTTGATAGAACACTTGCCCTTTGACAGGGACACCGCCGCAGCTGCGAAAATGTACCACCACAAAGTGCCAGCCATTGTGCTGTACGGCATGAGCGAGCGTACGCGCATAGTGGCTGTCGCTACTGCCTTCCATACCGTGGAATAAGACGACTAGGGGCTTTTGGTGTTTTTCCTCAGCCGTCTGCGTCTCGTCAGCATCATAAAAGTCATAAGCAATCTCACTCTCATCGAGTGAGTCTTTGAGCAGTTCGCGCCGATACTCAGGGGCTTTCGCCGCAATAAATCTCGGCAAAATCGTTTGTAGATGCGCATTGGTCAGCCAAAATGGCGGCTTAAAAGGGGCGGGAGAGAAATCTTTGGTCGGTTTCAAAGTGGACATAGCGGGATCTTATTTAATTATCGTTAAAAAGCAATGCCTTATCATAACGTCAGCAATGGTGAAAGCCAACGGTTTTCAGTGAACGCTTGGTTACTCAAATAACGACTACTCAAATAACGAATATTCAAAAAACCCTCTTATGCCTATCTTTTACGTGATTCGACACCAATCCAATTGAAGTACGCACTAACCGTTTCAGGTATCCAATTGATATCAAATCTTGATTTTTTATAAAGATGAGGTGATTTGTCTTTATCAGAGCGATAACGCAAATAACCAATGTGACCACCGTGAGCCGTATCGAGAATGGTGACGCTGTCAGAGACATCATTTGGCGTGGCGGTAAAACCGATAAACGGATCGTCTTTGGCGCTAATGAGCAATAAAGGCTTTGTCACTTTTATCAAATAGGGAAGGGCTGATGAGGCTTGATAGTAGTGATTGTTAGAGCGGTAGCCGTGACGCGGCGCGGTAAAGATATCATCAAAGTCACTGATACGATTGACGGCTTTGATCGAGTCGATCTCATCTTGAGTAATGTCATTGGCTAAGGCTTTTTTGATAATCGGATTGAGCAGGTACGGCGTATAAATTCGATGGCTTAAAAAGTTGTGCATGGTAATGGCCGCCGATGACATATCAACAGGTGCAGAAATCACCACTGCGCCAGCGCATAACGCCTTATCCGCATATTCACCCATATATTTTGCCAGCGCATTGCCGCCAAGTGACACCCCAACTGCATAAATATTGGTGTATTGCTGACTTAAATTTTGTAGCGCATGATGTACTTCATCAGTATCACCCGCATTATAAAAAACTCTACCATTAGCAGGAATGCCGCCACAACTGCGAAAGTGCGCCACGACGAAGTGCCAGCCTTGCGCATGCATCTGATACGCTAAAGCACGGGCATAGTGGCTATCGCTACTGCCTTCCATTCCATGAAACAATACGATAAGGGGCGTTTGTTCCCGTTCACCATTGGCTGCTGTTTCTACTGGATGCGCATCATAAAAATCATAAGCGATATCGCTTTCTTCCAAAGAGTCTTTTTCGACCACACGGCGATAAGTGGGTGCTTTGGGCGCAAAAAACTTGGGCAAAATACTTTGTAGATGCGGATTGGTTAGCCAAAATGGCGGTTTAAAAGGCGTGGGGGAGAAAGGTTTGGTTGAGGTTGACATATTTTGGTCTTATTTAATTTAATCAGTCGGTTTATTTATGACGCAAGTAGATAGTTCTTAACGGCATATAACTTAATCAAACTTAATAGGTACCAAATAAGTTTGGCCATTTTTGTTTTTTGCAAATTGCTCTAAAAGAACATAACATTTTTCACGGTTTGAACTACCAGTTATACGATAGTCAGTATTGGCTCTAGGTATAAACTCCCCTTTTACACTACAATTTGTTTGCGTCGAACCATTATTGCCGCCCATGTTGTATTTAATTTGGATTTGTTCATTAGAATTAATATATCTTTCAACTACATTATAGTGTTCTTTTTCAATGGATTTAGGTTTTGGCATACCTAAGTCCATTGAACTGATTTTCTGTTTATCTTGTTTATTAAATAGTGGATTGGCAAATCTAGTCGCAATTACGCCCTCGGTTTGGCCACTAATTTTCGTATTTTTAGTGTCAGGTGACCCTATAAACATGCCAGAATAATCATTAATGACAAACTGAACCCTAGTTGAACTTTTTTCAGGTAGTTCAGCAACATTGAGTGTGCCACCCACAAAACCATTCAGTAAGCTTTTTGAGGTTTGGCAGCCTGACAAACTAATGACAGAAAGAATGGTTACGCCTAATAAATGTGATGACTTCATAACTTAATCCTAATGTTTAATTCACAGATTTTAAAAAGTTCATTGACACGGTTAGCATCTAGCTAGAGTCAAACCTATTGTCTTTAAACGGCCTAAAGCTAATTTGCTCGCCGTGCTTTGTCTGGAATGGTACTACACTGTCTAATACATCGCCAGATAGTGGAAGGATACCAATAAAGGATCACCCAAAACCGTGATGATTAAAATAGGCTTAGTAATACCATGCAAATGCTGTAGGGCAGAGACTTTAATATATTAGATTACGCTCACAGCACATCTTGTTAGCAACATGATACCGACTACGTAAAACAAAACCTAGAGAATTAGTGTTCAAATAATGACACGCCTTAATCAACATTTAATGCTGATCTAATACCCGCCCAGCCATCGCCAGCCGCTCTTTTAAGCCCTCGATATCTGCCTCAGCCAGCGTCACGGTCAGAGTCACTTGCTTACTATAAGCAACATCATCAATCTTGCCATTTAGACTCTCGACCACATAGCGGCACTGTGCTTCGGTCGCAAACTCCGCCAGTATCTGTACCTGTGTCATCGGTACATAAGGACTTAACGTCATTTCATCGACGGCCGCTTGCGCCGAGCCAGCATAGGCACGAGTGAGACCTCCAGCACCTAATTTGATACCGCCAAAATAACGCACCACGACGATAATGACATTGCCGATAGATTTGTGCTGCAAGACATTCAATATCGGCTTGCCTGCCGTCCCGTTTGGCTCACCGTCATCGTCAAAGCCAGCACTGGTGGTATTATTGGGATCGCCAATGATGTATGCCCAGCAATGATGGCGCGCATCGGCATACTGTTCGCGTAGTTGTTCCACGTGAAACATAGCGTCTTCCCGTGACGCCACGGGATAAGCATAAGCAATGAAATCGGATTTTTTGATTGCTAAGCGCGCGGTGACAGCACGTTTTAACGTTTGATAGCTCATATTTCTTCAGGTCTAGGTTGGATATGGTAAACTGGTCCCACTTTCACTGCCTGCCGTATTTGGCGCAGTGTTCATTTTATTTTTTATTATAGTACCACTTCTCATCTGCAAATATAGCGAACAAGATATGTGCGAGTGCTTGCGACGTTAGACTTTGCAGTAGAGTCGGTATCATAAAACGGATGGTAATAAATAGTATGCGTCTAGATAAATTTATTAGTAAAGCCACTGAGCTGTCGCGCAAAGAATCGAAAAAGATTATGCACGCGGGCGAAGTGACAGTGAACGATCAAGTCATCAAAGATCCCGGCCTACATGTCGATATCGTCAACGATGAGGTGATGTGGGCAGGCGAGCCATTATCGGTTGCGACGGGCAATCGTTATATCTTGCTGCATAAGCCGGAAGGGTTCGAATGTACGTTAAAGGCCAAAGAATACCCCATCGTTACCGAGCTGATAGCCGTACCAGAGCTCGGTAGCTTGCGTATTGCAGGGCGACTCGATGTCGACACCACTGGCGCGCTCCTCATCAGCGATGATGGCGGCTGGCTACACCGTGTCACCAGTCCCAAGCATGAGCATGCCAAAGTCTATGAGCTGACCTTAGCCGATGCAATGGACAGCGATGCCCAAGCAAATGCGGTCAAAGAAGTGGCTGAAGGGATTTTATTAGAAGGCGATCATGAAGAAACCAAGCCCGCGATACTTGAATTCATCGATGACACCCATGCCCGTCTAACTTTGGAGCAAGGTAAGTATCATCAAGTAAAACGCATGATGGGTTACTTTGGTAATAGAGTGACTGAGCTGCATCGCGCCAGTATTGGTCATATCAACTTGGATGGTTTGGATAAAGGCGACAGTCGCTTTTTGACGGCCGATGAAGTCGCCAAGTTTTAAGGCTGCCAATATTTAAATAAGACAGTGTTCAAAATGTCTTAAAGAACTGTCTCAAAACGATCAGCAGCGCCCTTTTAGGGCGCTGCTTTTTATTGCCGAGTATTTCTACTATAGTCAGTTCACGATAAACTCAATACAGTGCCGCTAGAATAATATTTTTGTAGCCTCTGTCTGCGAAGGCACAGCAAGCAAGAAAATATTATTCTAGCAGAACATTAGGGCGTGTCCTCATTTTGAAAATGGTTATAAAAATGAGGTAAATTGAAGCCAAACAAGGAAAATAGTGCTGATAATATCGGGATATTAACCAGCTATTTGACGCAGTTTGGCGAATATTTAGCCATTTTTAACCCATTTAGTCGCTATCGTTCAGATTGAGGACACGCCCTAATAATGGTCGCACCTCTTTCATTTAGAATTAACTATATGGCTATTATTTCTACGGACTATCTGTGTTGCCTGTCTCTTAAAGCTGCGTGGCGATTTTGCAAAGTTGTGCCTTTATTATTCTGCAATATTCAGTCTCATGCTACAGTCTGTTTGTCTTTTTACTCTACATATTTACATAATATTTTTGTTGATATTACAAACCAGATAGGACTGTCTCTGTGAAACTACCCATATTAAAGCCTGCCAGCCTGATCGGCATTTTGCTATTGGCAACCACCGCCTGTGCACAGCCCAATGCTACTGATGCGACGCAAAAAACAATCGGTCAAGCTAGCAAAAGCCCGCAAACCGCTGACACGATAAGCCAGTCTGTTGACCAGCGGTTGCGCCAAGTTTTAGAACAAGCCGGCATAAAAACGCAAATCACCTCTATTGTGCCCTCAAACTTGCCCAATATGTATCAAGTCAGCTTGGCAGGGCAGTTGCCTTTGCACATCACTGCCGACGGAAAATATGTCATTCAAGGGGAGCTACAAAAGAACCCAAGCAAGCGTGTCGTGACTGAAACGCTGCCACGCAGTAACAGCGAGCAAGTAGGTAAGCCAGTCAGTGCGACGGTCAAATCAGCTATGCTGGCCAACATGGGCGCGCTCAAAAACATGAGTACCAAAACACCGTTCTTTTATACCGCCGTACCGGGTGTTATTTGGGGAGCCACCTTAGAAGGTGTACCTTTCTTGCTATCGGACGATGCCCAGTACATCACCGATGGTGAGATATCCGTGATCGAAAATGGTCAGTTTATGGGTCTCGATACAAACTTTGAAAAACGCAAAAACCAGTCTGTATTGGCGACGTTAGATGAGCAGCAACTGATTAATTACCCAGCAACCACTACAGAGATGGCAGTTATTTACGTGGCTGACGATGTGAACTGTACTTATTGTCGTCGCTTGCACCAACAACTACCCATGCTCAATGCAAAAGGTGTGACGGTAAAAGTGATTGGCTATCCGATATATGAGCAGTCACCCGCGCAAATGCGTGGTATTTGGTGTCAAGCCGATACAAGCAGTCGTCGCCAAGCGTTTGACAAAGCCATGTTGCAAGGAGAGATGACGCCCGCACCTGCCAGCTGTAATGTTGACCGTGTCACGCCTAATCGCGAAAAAGCCGCTGGTCTGGCAGTGATGGCGACACCAGCTATCTATCGTGAAGATGGCGTGCTATATCAAGCAAGTTTTGAGAGTCCTGAATTTTTAGAGTTCTTGGGAGTCGAGTAGTCTTATTAACGCATATCAGCATTATTAGATTCAGTAACCAAAAAACCGCTTTATGAACATGGCTCATAAAGCGGTTTTTTATTCAGGTTGATAAAGATTGATAGCAAGGCTTTTACTATTAAAAGCAGATGTTAAGGCAGCACAATATTCACGATTTTCCAGTTAATCAGACCGTCACGCTGCATCTCTATAGTGATAGGATAACCCTTAACTTGACCACTGATATTGAAGCAGTTGATACCGCAATAGCTCAGCTTTGGTTTGTCGCTATCGGTGCCTTGCGCCGCCTGTTGTTCGAGTTCCGCTGCTTGCTTTTGCATGATTTGCTGCATTTGACTTTGCACCACAGCATTCACATCGCCGCGCTGGATGATTAAATTTTGAATCAAGTTTTTTAAGTCAACTTGATTACTGGCGATTGCCCATGCGGCGGCCAACTCTTTGGTTGCTGTATTGGCTTGACCTTGTGTATCGATGACTTTTTCGATGTTTTGTGGCGTAATCGCTCCATCGACTGCCTGTGTTATAAAGCTATTAGCCGCTTGCGTCAATGGCTCGCCGCCCAGTTCAGCGACCAATGGGTACTGAGCCATCGTTGCTGTAAACTGAGTGGTCAATTGGTTTTGGATACTGGGCCTGACTTGGTCATAGTCAATAGCCGCTGCGATAGTAGCGCCATCTTTGGCCTCATAAGCATTTTTGAGCTGATAAGCGCTGTAATAAGGCGAGCCTGCATAGACGGTCACGGCAATGACAATCAATAAAACAATCAGCTTTTTCATAAAAATCGATACCTTATTGCAAACTGAATAACTGTGAATATAAATAGTAATGAAAATATTGGAATACGGCGATAAATATTAGCATGATGGACAATTATTAAGGTATGAAAACCTTTGTCTCTTCCTTAATAAAACCTTTTTTATGCGTACATAACATCGCTTGATTGCCACTTTACCTACCTCGGCGCTTGATAAATCCCTATGCCATCTCCATAAATAGCGCAAACTTTTAATAATTGATTTGGCTAAGCAGCATCCCGCCGTATTCGCTAGTCAGACTTATACAGTCATCTTCTCTTTTTACTTATCATTCGCTTATGTTTCATGTGAAACTTTTGATGGCGATGGCAATAGTATTAAGAGCGTGGTTGACTGGATGTATAAATCGACTGGCCGGTGGACTGTAAAGACGATAGGAGAGCCCATGAGTAAGCGCGATTTTTACGAAGTATTAGGTGTCAGTAAGACCGCTGACAGCAAAGAGATTAAGCGAGCTTACCGCAAGCTGGCGATGAAATACCATCCAGACCGTAACTCTGATGACCCTGATGCTGAAGATAAATTTAAAGAAGCGTCGATGGCTTATGAGGTATTGAGTGATGAAGACAAACGCTCAGCCTATGACCGTATGGGTCACTCTGCCTTTGAAAATGGCATGGGTGGTGGTGGTTTTGGCGGTGCAGGCGGCGGCAACTTCCAAGATATCTTTGGCGATATTTTTGGTAACTTTGGTGATATTTTTGGTCAATCGCGCGGTGGCGGTGGTGGACGTTCGCGCCGTGGTTCAGACCTCCGTTATGTGATTGAACTAACTTTAGAAGAAGCGGTTCGTGGCTGCAAAAAAGAAATCAGCTTTACGGCTCCTGCGCCTTGTGACACTTGTGATGGTAAAGGTGCAAAAAACGCCTCTGATGTTGTGACGTGTCAGATGTGTCATGGTCAAGGCCAAGTGCGTATGCAACAAGGCTTTTTTGCTGTGCAGCAAGCGTGTCCGCAGTGCGGCGGCACTGGTAAACAAATCAAAAACCCTTGTCCTGACTGCCACGGTCATGGCGTTAAAGACAAGTCACGTACCTTAGAAGTGTCTATCCCAGCGGGTGTCGATGATGGTGATCGCGTTCGCTTGGCGGGTGAAGGTGAAGCGGGCGGTGCTGGTGTACAAAACGGTGATTTGTACGTTGAAGTACGGGTCAAAACGCACAATGTTTTCACGCGCCAAGGTGCTGATCTTTATATGGATGTGCCGGTTAGCATTACGGACGCCGCTCTTGGTAAAGAAGTTGAAATTCCAACGCTAGATGGTAAAGTAAAAATCAAAGTAGCGGAAGGCACGCAAAGCGGCAAGTTGCTACGTGTGCGCGGCAAAGGCGTGACGCCAGTACGTACGACGATGAAAGGCGATTTGATCTGCCGTGTCGTTATCGAGACGCCAGTGAACCTAACTCGCGAGCAAAAAGACCTGTTACGTCAGTTCCAAGATACTTTGGATGGTGATAGTAAGCATCAACAGTCGCCTCATAAAAAATCATTCTTCAAAAAGATTGGTGACTTATTTGATTAGGCGTAAGCGTTAATAAAAGCGTACTCTTAATCATATCTAGCCCAACAGTTTCACGTGAAACTGTTGGGCTTTTTATTGGCTGGATAAAAAACCATTCATAGGTGGATATTTGCTAAACTTACGCTAAACGATATCCAAAAATAACTATAGTCGATACTAGATAAAACTGATACACGACATTATAACGAGGGACTGGCAAAAATTTTTCTGGCTTGCTGTGCCTACGCCGACAGAGGCTGCGAAACTTCTCGTTTAAAGATAAGCACACCAGTCCCTCTATATCGTTTTTATACTAAACTAAATATACATCAACTATAAAGCACTTAGGACAAAAATATGAGTCAGCAAGTAAGTAAAAAAATTATCAATGTCGGGGTTATCGGTGCAGGCGGACGCATGGGTCGTATGCTCATTGAAGCGGTCAAAGCCAATCCGCAAACGACGCTCAATGCCGCCATTGAACGTCAAGGATCAAGCCTCGTCGGTGCGGATGCTGGCGAAGTTGCCGCCATCGGACGTTTAGATGTACAAATCGTTGACGAGCTAGAAGCTGTGATTAATGACATCGATGTACTGATTGACTTTAGCTTGCCTGATGCCACTGAGCAAAATATGCAAATTTGCGCTGCAAACAATGTCGCGATGGTTATTGGTACGACAGGTTTTAATGAGCAGCAAGAGCAAGTATTGGCAAAAGCTAGCGAGAAAATAGCAATTGTCTATGCCGGTAACTATTCAACAGGCGTTAATCTGTCATTAAAGTTGCTCGGCATGGCTGCCAAAGCTTTTGGGGCGGAGGCAGATGTAGAAGTCATCGAAGCCCATCACAAACATAAAATCGATGCACCATCAGGCACAGCGTATATGATGGCAGAAGCCGTCGCAGAAGCACGTGGACAGAATCTAAAAGACGTTGCCGTTTATGGCCGTGAAGGACAGACGGGTGAGCGTGAAGCGGGAACCATTGGCATTCATGCGATTCGTGGCGGTGAAATCATTGGCGATCATACCGTCATGTTTATCGCGGATGGTGAAGTGGTTGAGATTACTCATCGAGCACGAGCACGTATGACGTTTGCTGCGGGTGCCGTACGCGCGGCGACTTGGGTGATTGAGCAGCCAACGGGACAGTATAATATGCAAGATGTGCTGGGTTTAAACGATTAAGATTCGAATAGTTAAGGGTTATTGTTAGGAGCGGTGTGGTATGAATTGTTGATAGAGCAGAATTACTTTAGGAGTCGAGTATGGATAAGCTTGTAGATAATTTAATAGTAAGATATCGTCATGCGATGGCTATTATCAAAAGTCAGCACTATGCCTACCAAACAGCGTTTGCCCTAAGCCTCACAATTTTGCCAGTAACGGTGCAAGCGGTTACCTATCAGAATAGCCAGCAGCGCAGTTATGACACCTACGTCATTCATACCTATGGCGGTGATTCATTATTACCGGCTGTGCGCCAGCAACTGAATAACAGTCGTGATGGCGGTACGGTCACTACTTATCAAGATAAGTTAGTCCTATACACAACAGCTGCCAATTATCAAGCAGTGCAGCAGTTATTGACTCAGATTGACCGTCAACCACAAGCGCTAACGGTCGCGGTACGTGTCGGCAATAATAGCAGCGCTCAAGGCAATATCCAGCAAGGGCAGCTCATTATTACCAACCGTGGTATCCAAGGATCAGGAGTCATCAATCAGCGCAGCAGTCAGCAGCAAGGCAGTAGCTTGTATCAAGTTCAAACCTTATCTGGCAGTGCGGCAAGTATTGGTACAAGTACATTGTGGTCATTGGCTCAAAGCTATTATCCCATCACCTCAACATATTCTCGCCCGATAGCACAAATCGTCATTCAGCAGCAGGTATTACTACCAACGACTCAAGGTATTAGCGTGACCCCAAGATTACTACCGAACGGTCAAATCGAAGTGACATTATCACAAGTTGAAGAGAGATTGGTGCGATCCAATTCGTCCTACAATCGACAAAGTATCAGCAATAACCGCATTCAAGGTCAAAGCCTCAATAGCACCATTATTATTCCACGTGGACAGTGGGTGACCATTGGACAAATCTCCCAAAATAGCCAAAACCAACGCTCAAATTATGGTAATTATAATGCCAGTAATAGTACTAACAGCACACCAATTTGGATAATGGTGCAGTAGCATTACATTGATATATAGTTGAAAAACTTTAAAAAGGTTACCGTTTTGCTGGTATGAATTTTTGGCATAAAAAAGCGCGGCACTGTGATTAATATGTGATCAACAGTGCCGCGCTTTTTGAATAATAGGCTATTGCAAATTAGTCAACGTAGATCACTTCTAATGGCGGGAAACCATTGAACTCAACCGACGAATAAGAGTTGGTATAAGCGCCAGTGGTGAGCCAATATATCTTATCACCAATCTCCAGCTCTTCTGGCAACTGATAACCTGCTTCTTCGTACATGATGTCTGTTGAATCACAGGTTGGACCTGCCAATACCACTGTACCTTCGCTGGTAGACGTTTCCATCTTCGGTGTATAAACAGGATATTTGATGGCTTCACCCAAAGTCTCAATTAAGCCTTGGAACAATCCCACATCGGTATATACCCAGCGCGTCAAATCCGTATTTGATTTACGAGAAATCAAGACCACATCACTGACTAGCACGCCTGAACCGCCGACCAATGAGCGCCCTGGCTCAAGAATAATCTCAGGCATGTCTTCGGCATTATAATCATCGGTCAAGTAACGGTTGATCTCTTCTGCATAGACTTTTATGGGGTTGACTTCACTGATATAGTTGGCTGGAAAACCGCCACCCAAATTAATCATTTGCAGTTTAATGCCTTCTTCGTTCTTCATCCAGTCAAACATGTATTTGACCTTGGCCAACGCATCATCCCACGCTGCGACATCTTTTTGCTGACTGCCGACATGGAACGAGATGCCATAAGGCACCAAACCTAACGCTCGCGCTTGAATCAATAACTCAATCGCCATGTCAGGGTGACAACCAAATTTGCGAGACAGTGGCCATTCTGCTGTTTCTGATCCTTGAACTAAGATACGTACAAATATTTTTGAACCTGGGGCGTGCTCAGCAATATTTTTTAAATCGGCTGCTGAGTCGGTTGCATACAAGTCAACGCCTTGATCAAAGGCATATTTGACATGTTCGGCTTTTTTGATGGTGTTGCCATATGAGATGCGTGAAGCCTCTACGCCGCAATCAAGCACGCGATCAAGCTCGTAAATCGATGCGCAGTCAAAGTTTGAACCAAGATCCGCCAATAGATGAATCACTTCGACCGCAGGACTGGCCTTCATTGCATAATGAATTTTGGCATTAGGGAAAAAACCGACCATTTCATGAAACTTTGTTTTGATGCGGTTAAGGTCTACCACCAAGAGTGGCGTTTCACGACCTTCAGCGGCTTTGGTGAATTTCTGCCAACCGGCAGGGTCAAAATATTGGTCGATTTTGATCATGGTCATGGTAGAAAACCTTTAATGGAAAAAATATATAGTAGAGAATCAATAGTGTTATAGCGTTATTGTAGCGTCACATCATTACCCTAGTGAGTCATACAGTGATAAACAGGTAGCTTATTCAACGGTTGGCTTAGAAGGTAAATCAGTAGAACAAGAATCAGTGAATCAGGAGTTGGTCAGCTGTGGTTGCTTATCCGCTGCTTGTTCGCCTTGTTTTTCACGTATTTTGATGATTTTTCGTACTTTGTCACGAGCGCGTGTTTGTTTCAAACGTGATAGATAATCGACGAATATCACACCATTTAAGTGATCCATTTCGTGTTGAATGCACACTGCTAGTAAGCCTTCAACGATTTCATCGATTTTTTCACCATTCTCATCCAAGGCTTCAATACGTACTTTGTTAGGACGCTCAACCTTATCATAGACATCAGGCACCGACAAACACCCTTCTTCGTACGGTTGTTTTTCTTCTACTAGTGGAGTTACCTTTGGATTAATAAACACCCGAGGGTTGTTTTTATCTTCAGATAAATCCATGACGATGAGTTGGATGTGTTGATCAACTTGGCTGGCAGCCAGACCAATACCTTGGGCATCATACATGGTCTCAATCATATCAGCGATTAAGGTTTTGATTTCAGCAGTCACTTCCTTGACAGGCTTTGCAAGGGTGCGCAAACGCGGGTCTGGATAATTTAGGATAGGGAGTAATGCCATAACGCTCACCTCAATGATAAGGACAAAATAGGGTTGATATTATAAGATAAATGGGGACAAAAGTAATGCTTATCAATACTTTCTCCTCTATATCACGCTTTATGATTCAAAAAAACGAAGATGACGAATTTTGGCAGAACCATAAAAAAAGCCCTGCTACTCGCAAGGCTTTCTGTTATCAGTTAGCTAAGACATCGCAAAAATTATACGCGACGTTTGCTCACGATCATCTCATATAAGAAGAGCAATATGATTGCACCAATGACTGAGAATATCAGACCAGTAAAGCCACCATCAGCATCGATACCGATGAGTCCAGCGATAAAACCACCAAGCAAAGCACCGACAATACCCAACACGATGGTCATGATCCAGCCCATAGGGTCACTGCCGGGCTTGATAGCACGTGCCAATAAACCAGCGACTAGACCTACGATAATCATCCAAATAAAGCTCATTTTATTCTCCTAATTTTATTGTGATTCATAATAATTTGCTAATCTTGATAAATACATTGTATGCACTGCATAGGAGTAAAGGTAAGCACAAAATGTTACCAGTGTATGAGCTATGTGAGAAAAACCATCGATTTGCTAATATGCAGGTAGGATAAGTAAATGAAAGGTTACAAAGGTAGCAACAGTTACAAAGCCACTAGTGTAATAAGTTATTTGTGTTTGTATCGGCTTGAGATCGGAGCATGTTGAAACTAATGACAGATATCTGAAGACAAAAAAGCGTGGCTTGTCTATAACAAAGCCACGCTCTCATCTACAATAAGAAAGTTACGTTCTGATTGAAAATATGGTTTAGATCCGTTTTTATTGATGGTTGACGGTATTACGTTGTAGTGCTACTAATAAGCGCTGATGAATACCTTCAAAGCCGCCATTAGACATAATCACAATGGCATCACCTGCATGTGCCTGTGTGCAGACATGCTCGATAATCGCATCGACACTCGACATGACTTGCTGGTTACCGATATTACTATTTGCGGCATTGGCTTGTTCGATGACTTCTTTTAGACCCCATTCTAGAACAGTAGGCTCGTACCATAGCGTATAATCCGCGAGGGCGGCAGACTCAGCTAGGCTGTCTTGGTGAATGCCCATTTTCATGGTATTACTACGTGGTTCAATGATCGCCCAAATGCGTCTGCCCGCCAGTTTCTTTTTGGCCCCATCTAGAGTCGTCATAATGGCAGTCGGATGATGAGCAAAATCATCAAATACTAAAATATCATGTACATTACCGATCAGCTCCATTCGACGTTTTATACCAGCGAAAGCGGATAGCGCTGCACAAGCCGTAGCGACACTGACCCCAACATTATAAGCTGCTGCTACCGCAACCAAGGCATTATTGACGTTATGAGTGCCACTCATCGACCAATCTACAACGGCCGACTCCTCTTTATCAGCAAACACGACTTTGAACTGACCGCCATCTTGACTGATTAGTTCAGCCTGCCAGTCGCTAGGATTGGTTGGATTTTCATTCTGTGTGCTAACGTTGGTCACAGCCGAATCGACAACGGCTGTCCGCCAAATGGGCGTCCAAACCCCTTTTGCCAAGGTATCTTCTAAACTGATGGTCGCGGCTGGCATGATGATTTTGCCCGTACTGGGAATCATACGTACCATGTGATGAAACTGGGTCTGAATCGCGTCGAGATCTGCAAAAATATCAGCGTGATCAAATTCGAGGTTGTTTAAGATAGCGGTACGCGGACGGTAGTGAACGAACTTTGAGCGTTTATCAAAAAATGCAGAGTCGTACTCATCCGCTTCAATGACAAAATAACCAGACGTTGAGCTGTCGGCACTATTTTTTTCTGCGCCTAAATAACTGCTGTGTGCAAAGACTTGCTGAAGATGCTCATCAGTAGTATCCACCAATGGGACACCACCAATCAAAAATCCCGTATCGATACCCGCATAATGCAGTATCCAAGCCAGCATGGTTGTTGTCGTCGTTTTACCGTGAGTGCCGGCTACAGCTATGACATGCCGCGATTGTAGGACTTGCTCAGACAGAAACTGTGGCCCTGAGGTATAGCGTAGGCCAGTATCTAGCATGTATTCGATGACGTCCATGCCACGCTTCATCGCATTGCCAACGACAACCAAATCTGGTGCTGGCTGCAAATGCGATACCAGATAACCTTCTTCGATAGTGACACCGGCATTCTCAAGTTGGGTAGACATGGGTGGATAAACATTGGCATCAGAACCTGTGACCGTATGCCCAAGCGCCCGCGCCAGTAATGCCAGCGAGCCCATAAAAGTACCACAAATACCAAGAATATGAATATGCATAGACGTTCCGTACGAGCTTCAATTAAAAGAATAAAAAATATTATGATGTGTAATTGGTACAATTTTTTTGCTTGTTGTATCTTCGCAGACAGAGGCGACAAAAAATTTATCTCAGTCCCACTGACTTTTTATATTGACTTGACTATATCAGCGTGGCAAATAGGCGTTCATTGTAAAGTAAACACTGTTAGATAACCAATAAAAAACGCCCAACAAAGAGGCGTTTTTTCGCGAATCCAACAGACTGGTATGATTGAATTTTAGCAAAAGTATTTATAAGTTCACTTGCTCAGTATTTTTTGATGAATAAAGTTGGAGGCGCGTCTGATCGTTGGTGTGCTTAGTTATTTACGCGCCAAGATATAGTCATTATCGGGGTTTTTGTGTTCATCCATCAAGATAAGATGATTGTCTTGGATATGATACGTTTCAATGTTTTTTGCCTCATAGACAATCGTGATGGTATTGTTGTCTTGGCGATAAATGCCAGATTCTACCAGTGGTGCCTGCGGTTTTTCAGGCTGATTATAAATGTTGGTTTTTAGTACCGAGCCGTCAGCAAATAAATTTAAGGTGACATCAATATTGTCACAAGATTTACAAGGCACCATACCACCATAATCGCCCATCAAAGTGGCTTGTAGTGCGCTACTACTAGGCGACTCTGAGTTTAACAGCGATTGGCGCGTGTGTAAGTCATTGGTTGATTGAGCGGCGGCAATGAGCGATTGCCCTTCTGCTATGGTATCAAGCTCACTGTCAGGGTTTGATTGAAGGCCACTGTTGTCTTGGAAGTTTCCTGCAAGATTTTGTAAATCGGCATCTGGCAGAGCATCAGCAGGCGCGACCTCGATACGTGCCTCTTCATTATCACTGGATAAGGCGCTGTCACAACCAATCAGTAGCATACACAGCGGCACCATTAGTAAATAGCGACTAAAGCGTCTGACAACAGTAGATGTAGGAGTGCAAGCAGGTGCAAAAGATGTCATGGTCACCTCAAGTAACAAGTTATCAAATAATGCTGCTAAAAAATGTCTATAGTATCGGCAACTTGTTACGATTGTCAAAAGCGAAAGAGAATCATTCTAAAAATAAAAGATGGCAATTATAATTGCCTTGTTTGAAGTTTTTGGGCGAGGGTATAGTGTCAATAACCTGTAGCTTATTGGCGGTCATAAATGAGTGATGCCAAGATCCTATCGGCCAATCAAAAAATCAAATAAACTGTGTCAAGATATCAAAAGTTTAGAATATCTCTGTGGACTTTTTGTTATAGGTGGGATATCTAAAAGATAAACATTGAGGTTTGAGTCGCGATGGACTGGACGATTAATAAAGGTTGTTAGAAGTGTTTGACAGTAGCATAGATCTGCACAGATATGAGGTAACGGACACTCATACCTGTTTAAAGAAAGCTAAAATGAAAAATAACGGCTAAGATAGCCAGCGACTAAGCAAGATTTTTTTGAGCGATAGGTCGGACGATGCGCCATAATATCAGACCATGTACCACGAGCAGTACACTGAATAAAATCAAAGATTGCTCAGGAATACTTAGACCCATAAACGTCCAATCAATAGTAGCACACTCACCAGAACCTGCAAAAACTTCTTTGAACACCTGTAGCATAGGAAGCGTATCTAGCCAATAGTCCAACCCTGGACCACAAGAAGGTACTTGATCGGCAGGCAAGTGCTGTAGCCACACATGACGCGCTGCCACCGCAGTGGCCCAACCAATACCAGCTAAGCTACCAAGCCATAGCAGCAACCTTACCGCCATAGGCTTTGGGTTAAACAGCGCAGCTATCAGAGCAAAACCGCCCATTATCATTAAGCCAATACGCTGAAAAATACAAAGTGGACAAGGTGTAAGGCCTAAATGGCGCTGCAAAAAAAACAGCGCAAAACTCATACCTATCACAGTCATGAGTACTAGAAATATTTGCAAATTACGGTAAGTGGTCAGTTGTAGCATAGGGCCATTACTCTTATAAAGTAGTTATCTATAATGCTAAATAGTCAAAATCTAGCGATACTGTTGCAAGAATTCCATGAAATCGGCCGTTTCTGCTTTTTCGATATCCGCTTGCTGTAGTATCGATTTTTCTGCCAACACTTCATACTGAGCTTGGGTGTTTGGGCTCAACGTCTGTTGCAATAAAGACTTGCGATGCTGCTGTGCCAAGGTAAAGCCGAGCTGCCATAGGCTGCCCAAACGCTTACTATCTGAGTTTACTTGTGCTGAGATGGTCGATTCAGAATGTCCCGCTTTGCCTTGCATCAAAGCAACCGCCGCACGGTAATCGTTGCCGCCATAATGAGCATCCAGCAAAGCAGCAAGTGGCTGCATACGCTCTAAATGCATCAGCATCCAACTTTCGAGTAATTGCTCCTCACCATTATTTATGATGTGTAAGCCTTCACGGCGACCTTCGTTGACCACACGCTCAAGATTGATAGCAAGCGCTTCTTCTTCATCAGGTAGCAAGTCGGGTGAGTCGCTCAGCAAACAGTACAGCGCCATGACTTCTAAGAAACAGGCACTAGAGAGACGGATACCAACATCGCTATAAGGGTCGAGATCGATCGCACGAAACTCAACATAAGCGATACCACGACGCTCAAGTGCTTCGGTTGGCGTCTCGCCGCTCATCGCGATTTGTTTTGGGCGGATAGGGCTATAGTATTCATTTTCTATTTGTAGAATATGGTTATTGATCTGAATAGGATTGCCATCTGCGTCATCTAAGCCAAGCTTGGCGAAGCTTTCATGCGGCGTTTGAATCGCCCGGCGCAAGCCATCGACATACTCTGGTAGATAGTTATAGCGAATATCCAGTTGCTCTTGCACGCTATTGGTGTAGCCAAGCTTGCCCATACGTAGGCTGGTTGCAGCAGGCTTGTAGTAAGTGGAATCATTTAGCAGCTCTAAATCATGCTCACGCCCTGCGACAAAACAAGGACAAACGCTTGGACTGGCACCCAATAAGTAAAGCACGAGGCTGGTCAGACGCTTAAAGTTACGAATAAGCCCCAAGTATTTTTCGTTTTTGAATTCTGTCAGCGTTTGGCTCTGTGCGCTGGATGTCTGTGCTTGCCACGCTTCAAACAATCCATCACCAAAAGATAAGTTGTAGTGTAAACCTGCAATGGTCTGCATGCGGCGGCCATAACGGATACCAAGCCCACTACGATATAAGGTTTTTAGTTTGCCAGTATTAGAGCTGCCATAATCAGCCAATGGAATATCTTCATCCTTAGAGGACAACATACAAGGCATCGATAGCGGCCACATCAGCTCACCTTCAGGCAGACCTTGATACACCAACACGTGCAGTTGACGCAGCATATTTAGTGTTTCTTTTGGTGAGGTCTTGGGATCAGTAATGAGTTCGAGCAGGCTTTCTGAATAATCAGTGGTAATAAAGGGGTGGGTTAATTTTGACCCAAGTTTTGCTGGATGGGGCGTTTGTGCCAAATAACCATCAGGCCTCACGCGCAGGCCCTCTTTTTCGATTCCGCGTAACATGCCGGTTAAATGCTTGTTGTCAAACCAGTTGGGAATGTCAAAGCTGACAAAGCTACTCGCAAAATTACTCATAATAGTCATCTATTGTTATTTATTATGGTGGCTCAAAACACGACTGGCGTTTGACCATAAAAGAGGTAAATATTAGATTCTGAATGCCGTCAGTTTAGCTCAAAGCTGCGGTGAAAACCACGAGCAATTACAAATACGATAAGCTTTACAAGGGTTCAACGGCCTATATTTCAGCGGATATTTAAATTAAAGTTTTTGTAAACAGTGCTTTACTATTACTGTATAAAATAAAAAGCATCTACCGATTGGATAGATGCTTTGAATGCGCTACGTTAAGCCAATCATCATAACGGCATCTATGCTAACCATTCATTTAAATAGAGAATGACGAGCCACAGCCGCAAGTGGTCGTGGCATTTGGGTTGGTCACGATAAAGCGCGCGCCCTCTAGACCTTCGGTATAATCGACGGTAGAGCCTTGCAAGTATTGATAACTGAGCGAATCTACGACCAGCGTGACATCGCCATTATCAAAGTTGGCATCGTCTTCGTTTAAATCATTGGCAAAATTGAAGCCATAAGAAAAACCTGAACAGCCGCCGCCAGTCACATAGACGCGTAGCATAAGGTCGCTATCACCTTCTTCTTCGCGCAGGCGACGCACTTTTTGTGCGGCACTGTCGGTTAGGCTTAATATCGTTGGGTCTACTGGCTGGCTTGAGCTTGGACTAAATTGGTTGGCTGATTCGTTCATATCTACCTCAGTGGCTAGGATCAAATGCGGTCGTCATCCTGTTTGGGTTTGCAATGAATAGGTTGCAAATAAAGATACGCACGGCGTTTGATTCGATTGGGTGCTGTCATTATGGCAATGCTGTCAGGACATTATAAATATTATATGAAAGCCATCACAACGGTTTCATTGATTACTGACACATATCTGGTAGCAGTATATCATAATGGGGATGACGATTCGTTTGTCAAGCGTGCTATGACCAACCAAATCTAACGTCCTGAATTTGACTTTTATTATACTGATAAATGCTTATAACAGATTCAATTTAAAATTTTCGCATGCTATTGGAATAAATTTCTTATAGCCTCTGTCACGCTTGCGAACAGCGAGCAAAAGAAATTTATTCCAATAGCATGCTGATATTAACGTATCGATTTTATTTTGTACTGGCTATATAAAACCAAGCGCTTTTTACCTTAATTAATACTTAGTTTTGAAATAGTTATTTAATCGTTTGCCTATGGGTCAAGCGTTTGAAATAATAGCCGCCATTAACATGCCAGATGTGTGTTTTTCTAATTGCCTGATATTTTATATTACTGTTGAGATGAAGAAATTATATGATCGAATTTAAAGACGTTGGTGTTCGCCGTGATGGTCGTGAATTGTTTGCAGGGGCAAGCTTCCAGCTACATCCGGGCCACAAAGTTGGCTTAACGGGCAATAACGGCACGGGCAAATCTACCTTGTTTGCCTTACTATTGACGCGAATGGGAACAGGCGACACCGAGGTCACGCTTGATAAAGGTGAAGTCAGTATTCCTGATAGCTGGCATGTGGCGCATATGGCACAGGAAGTGGGCGCTACGACACAGACGGCGATTGATTATGTACTCAGTGGTGATGAGCAATGGTATGAGATCAATGCTTCTTTAAATGATTTGAGTAGCGTGAGCGACGAGCAGATTGGGGTATTGCATCAGCAGTTCGATGAGATTGATGGCTATCGTACGCCCACCAAAGCGGCGCAAATCATGGCGGGTCTGGGTTTTAATACCAGCCAGCATGAGCTGCCAGTAGAAGGGTTTTCGGGTGGTTGGCGCATGCGTTTGAATCTTGCCAAAACCTTGATGAGCCGTGCGGATTTAATGTTACTCGATGAGCCAACCAACCATTTGGATTTGGATGCTATCTTGTGGCTTGAGACTTGGATCAATGCATTTACCGGTTTGGTCATCGTCATCTCGCATGACCAAGCATTTTTAGACGCAACCGTCGGTCATATTTTGCATGTCGAACAACAAAAAATCACCCTTTATACGGGTAATTATCAGCAGTTTATCCGTACTCGTCATGAGCGTATGGCGCAGCAGCAACAGGCGTTTGAAAAGCAAGAAGCGACCAAGGCACATTTGGACGACTTTATTCGTCGTTTCCGCGCCAAGGCCAGTAAAGCCAAACAAGCCCAGAGCCGTATCAAGCAGCTTGAGCGTATGGCGGAGCTGTCACCAATGATGGCAGACAATCCTTTTTCTTTCCGCTTTTATGAGCCAGCAAACATGAGCTCACCGCTGATTGAGCTGACCAAAGCAGATATTGGCTATAGCGATACCCCACTTTTATATAATGCCAATGTGCAAGTGACCCCTGACACACGTCTTGGCTTACTGGGCATGAATGGCGCAGGTAAATCAACGCTGATCAAAGCCTTGGTTGGTGAGCTTGGTGTGTTGTCAGGCACGTATCGGGTATCTGATACCATCAAGCTTGGCTACTTCAACCAGCACCAAATGGACGTACTGGATGCTGCTGCGACGCCCTTGCAAATGATGCGTCGTCTGGCTGGAAAAACCTCAGATGCCGAGCTGCGTTCATTCTTAGGTAGTTTTGACTTTCGTGGTGATCGAATCGATACGCCAAGTGAGCTATTTTCTGGTGGCGAACGGGCGCGTTTGACCTTGGCATTGATTGTTTGGCAACGTCCAAACGTCCTGGTACTCGATGAGCCAACCAACCACTTAGATTTACAAATGCGCCAAGCATTGACCATCGCCTTGCAAGGGTTTCAAGGTGCTGTGGTACTGGTCTCGCATGATCGCGAGCTGATTGCCAACGTCTGTGATGAGTTATTTTTGGTGCATGATGGTCAAATCGATGAGTTCGATGGTGACATCAGCGACTATGGTAAATGGCTGGCAGAAAAACGCAAACAAGAGAATTCGACAGATAAAAGTAGCAGTAAGAAAAAGAGCAAAAAAGAGAGTAAGAAATTTGTTTCACGTGAAACAACTGATAGTCAAGCGAGTAATAAAGCGCCTACGGCATCATCGAAAAAAAAAGCCGCTGAACCTGCTCTGAGTAAAGAAGAGCAGCGTAAACAGGCAGCTGAACAACGCAAATTAACTGCACCCGTTCGCCGTGACATTGAAAATACCGAAAAAACCTTGGCTAAGATTGCTGACAAACTGGCCGCACTCGAAGAAAAGCTGGCTGATACTGGTCTATACGAAGAGAGTCGTAAATCTGACTTACTGGTTTTACTAAATGAGCAGACAGCATTACAACAGCAACATAGCGATAATGAAGACACGTTATTGCAATCGATGACGACGTTAGAGGAAATGGAAGCGGGTTTTGAGTAGAGCCTTTTAAATCGCAGGTTTTGATTGTTTTTTGAGCCATGTTTGGTTTATAAAAGCAGTCACAAAAAAGGGAGAGCGCTGGCTCTCCCTTTTTTATTATATTATTCCTTACGATATCTACCATCACCATAAGACAGTATTTCCATTGTGGTGGTACACAATTGGCAGTTTATTTGACCAGCAGCGGCTTTGGATAAATCAAGAATACGACCTCGAATAAACGGCCCTCTGTCTGTGATTTTCACAATGACACTCTGCTTTGTATTTTTGTTCGTCACTTGTACCTTTGTACCAAACGGCAATGTGCGATGCGCCGCGGTCAAAGAATTCATATTAAAAATACTACCACTCGCCGTACGTTTGCCGTGGAACTTACTGCCATAATAGCTGGTATTTCCAGCAAAAACAGTGGTGCTCAGCAATAGTGATAAGGTGACAACCAAAGACTTGATTAAATAAGACATTTAATACCTTTAAGCAATTTATAAAATAGACAGATACACTTGCCTATGTTATTTATACTCCCTATGAGTATGAATAATATGGGTATTTTACAGCGAAGAGCTTGTCATATTCTTACAGCTGTGTAAAAAAACTCTCAAGACCAAATTATTTTTATCGCTTCATTTCACAGGCCCCAAGGTCGAGATTATTCTTAGTAATATTTATATCACTGTCTTTACTTTTTTTATTGCTATCATTGGCAGTAGATAGAGTGCAGTCACAATCTGTTATGTCACAGTCAAAAAACTCCATACCATATCGTTTAAAATTGGCATATCAGTAACATTAACATGCTTTTATTTTGAGGAAAAACAACATGGCAGAGAAAAACTACTATGACATTTTAGGGGTCAAAAAAAACGCCTCAGACGCCGATATCAAAAAAAAGTACCGTAAGCTCGTCCGTCAATACCACCCTGACGTCAGCGATGACCCAGACGCTGATAACAAGATTGCAGAGATCAATAACGCTTACGAAACCATCAGAGATAAAGACAAAAGGGCTGAATATGACGCCATGTTAGACAATCCCTTTGTCGGTCAAAGTGGCGGTTTTGGTGGTCAATCTGCAAGTGGTGGGCAAGGCGGCTACCGCTGGGAAGATATTAAAGATCAGTTCGGTGATGGCGAAGCCTATGGCGATAGTGGTTTTCGCTTCGATGATATTTTTTCGGCATTTGGTCGCGGTGCGCGGGGCTCGACGAATGGGCAGGCAAGTGGCCAATCGCAACGTGGCGGCTTCGATCAGTTTGGGGGTGGTTTTGGGTCGCAAGACAGCAAAGGGCAAGATCAGCATGCAGAGATTACCGTTGATTTGGCCTCGGTTTATGACGGTGATGATTATAGTATTAAGCTGAATGTTCCTGTGCGCCAGCCTAATGGTAGCGTGGAGTATGACAACAAAACGCTTAAAATTAAAATTCCTAAAGGCATCACTGACGGTAAACAAATCCGCCTAGCAGGACAAGGTGCGGCTGGTAATGGCAGTGGCAAAAACGGTGATTTATTCTTAAAAGTTAAAATTCGTCATGCAGACAATATCCGTATCGACGGTGCTGATGTCTATCAAACCGTCAATATAGCGCCATGGGAAGCCGCATTGGGTGAAAAAATTAATGTCAACACGCCAGCCGGCACACTAGCGGTGACGATTCCTAAAAACAGTAAGTCTGGCAACAACTTACGCTTAAAAGGCAAAGGCATCCCTGCCAAACAAGCGGGTGACTTATATTTGACATTAAACATCGTCAACCCTGATATCAGTACTGAGGCAGCAACGCAGGCTTACGAGCAGCTCAAACAAGCCTTTGCTGATACCAATATTAGTCGTTAATGGTCGCCAAAAATTACTCACATTAAAATACTATAGTGAGTTCATTATAAAAATGAGTCAGCAGGACTGGTATGCTTATCTTTAAACGAGAAGTTTCGCCGCATCGAGCTGCGAAGGCACAGCAAGCCAAAAAATTTATACCAGTTCAGCGTTGAAATATAATATGTTCGTTTTATTTAGAATCGACTATATGACAGAGATGAAGACCATACGATAACGATGAAATAACGTGCAAACGAGGACAATCGCTATGAAACATTCGCCTGAATTTACCGACATTATCATGAACTTAGATGAGCTGGTATCCGCCTGCGGCCAAGATCGCCAGTGGGTTATCGAGTTGATTGAAGAAAGTATCATTGAGTATGATGTGCCAGAGCATGAGCAATTTACAGGTTATCAGTTAACGACGGTGCGCCGTGCCTCACGCCTTAGCCGCGACTTTGAAGCCAGCGTTCCTGCTATTGGTTTGATACTTGAGTTATTGGATGAGCTTGAGCAATTACGCCGACTCAAACGTCAGTTAGATATGCAGACACCTGTGATTGAAGTGAATGCCGATAATTTGAAATAGTTAAATTAATCAGTAGAATAGACAACAAAAAGGGCCTTAGCGGCCCTTTGTCTTTTTTATGATGACTATTTTTTTAAATTAACGCGAATACGTAGGATCAGCGGCAGCGGTAAACAGCACATCAGTTGATGAGTTCAACGCTGTTTCTGCCGAGTCTTGTATCACTCCAATGATAAAGCCAATCGCAACCACTTGCATGGCAATGTCGTTTGGGATACTAAATAGGCTCGCCGCCAATGGAATCAGAAGCAAAGAACCACCCGCGACACCAGACGCGCCGCAAGCACTGATGGTCGCCACTAAGCTCAATAAAAGCGCAGAAGCAAATGTCACTTCGATACCGAGCGTATGTGCTGCTGCTAGCGTCAACACGTTAATGGTAATTGCCGCGCCAGCCATATTAATCGTCGCACCGAGTGGAATCGTCACCGAATACGTGTCTTCATGTAAACCCAGTTTGCGGGCGAGGTTCATGTTGACCGGAATATTCGCCGCTGAGCTGCGAGTAAAGAATGCGGTAATGCCTGACTCACGTAAGCAAGTAAACACCAGTGGATAAGGGTTTTTGCGTGTTTTGATAAGTACGATGAGGGGGTTTGCAACTAAGGCAATGAAGAGCATACAACCGACCAGTACCAGCAAAATACGCGCATAACCAGCCAAAGCGGCAAAGCCTGTCTCAGCGACGGTGTTTGCGACCAAACCCAAGATACCAAAAGGCGCTAGCGCAATGATCCATTTGACCACTTGTGAGATGGCATCAGAAAAATCACTGACCACGGCACGCGCGGTATCGCTGGCTTGACGCAGTGCAAAACCGATGATAATTGCCCACGCCAAAATCCCAATATAGTTGGCTTCGGCAAGAGCATTAACAGGGTTTGCGACCAAATTCATGAGCAGGTTGGTCAACACTTCTTTTAGACCTGCTGGTGGTACTTGCTCAATCGTGGCATTGACCAAAACCAGTTCCGTTGGAAACAAAAAGCTTGCGCCGACGGCGGTCAGAGCTGCCAAAAAAGTGCCGAACATGTACATAATAAGCACTGGTTTGACATAAACTTCACTGCCACTGCGGTGTTGGCTAATGGCTGCCATGACCAAAATAAAGACCAAAATCGGTGCAACTGCCTTTAGCGCGCCAACAAACAGCGTCCCCAGTAATCCCAATGCAATACCGACGTTTGGTGCTAACCAACCAATGAGCACTCCCAATATTAGGCCAATAATAATCAGCGGCACCAGCCCTATACGCTGGTACATCGCAATCAATGAACGCATCTATACACCCTCGAATCAGTCAATCAATCAGAAATTTATACTAGGGCGTGTTTGATATTCAATCATGGCACTGACAGCGACTATTTATGAATGTCAAACACGCTCTAATAGTAGAAAATTAATCGAAGGATGGTAGCATTTTTTCAGATAAGCGCCTACCTTTAACCCACATTTGCATAGGTTTAGAGGTTTTGAAAAACACCTAGTAATAGAGAAATTAGAGGATTTTTATTGATAAATATATAGAGATATTAGAGTTTAAAGTAAGTCAACTCATAGCCCAGTTGTTGATAGCTTTTGTACTTTTGACGGCCTTCTTGCACACTGCTAGGATCAGGCTTTATCAGCTCCAGTACGCGAGTGGGATGCGCATTATTGGTGGCAGCCATAAAGGTATTCACCGGATGCTGTGTGGTATTGAGTACGATACCTTTAAAGTCGGCTGGCATATAGCTGCCAAGCAAAACAGGCGCTAAAGATTTACTGTCGATAGGGTGATTGGAGATGTCAGTATCAGTGCCTTTATTATCAGAACCTACAGTCTCGACATCCAAAAGGCGTTGATGCGGTATAAAGCTGACGGCATCGACTGCCCATAGTGCCTCATCGAGCGTCGATAGCAGTTTCTCATCGTCGATAAGAATCAGCACCGACTGAGTGCTCTTATTGAGTGCGGTTTGGGTCAACTGACAAATAAAGCCCAAGAAATCTTGGGCTTTACTCTCACTTAACACATAAAAACTGATATTCATAAAATGGCTTTCATAAAATAATAGTCATAAATGGATTAGATCATATCCGCACTGTTTTTTAAGTATTGCATAAATAGCGGGACAGGACGACCCGTTGCTGCTTTGTCTGTCCCTGAATTCCATGCCGTGCCAGCGATGTCTAAATGCGCCCATGCTTGACCTTCTTCGACAAAGCGCGATAAGAAACATGCAGCGGTGACAGCGCCTGCACCTTTACCACCGATGTTTTGCATATCAGCGATGGGCGAGTCGAGCTGTGCTTGATATTCGTCATCCATTGGCATATGCCAAATGAGATCACCGGATAGATTGCTGGCGTTTTCAAGATCGAACAATACGTCTTCATCATTACTAAAGACGGCTGAACGTACATTACCTAGCGCAACCACACAAGCACCAGTTAATGTGGCAACATCAATGATGGCTTTTGGGTTATAGCGCTGCACGTAGCATAACGTGTCTGCGAGTACCAAGCGACCTTCGGCATCTGTGTTTAAGATTTCAACTGACATGCCGTTCATGGCTTTGACGATATCACCTGGGCGCGTGGCATCCCCTGATGGCATGTTTTCAGCACAAGCGAGCGCACCAACGACGTTGATCGGTAGACGCGCTTCACACAAGGCTTTAATCGTGCCCAGTACTGAGGCTGAACCACCCATGTCAAACTTCATCTCATCCATAGCCGCGCCGGGTTTGATTGAGATACCGCCTGAATCAAAAGTCACGCCTTTTCCGACTAAGACGATAGGGGCATCATCGTTTGCTGTTTGCGCAGCAGCATCGCTATTTTTATCTGCCTTTTTGGCTGCTTTTTTGGTTGGTAGCTTATCAGCCAAGGCTTTTAGACCACCTGTTACTTTTGCGCTGCTAGTGGCGTTAGTACTAAATGCTGATTTACCTTGATATTCCATCAATACCAGCTTGCCTTCTTTGGTAGAGCCTTGTGCCACGGCCAAAAAGCAATTCATACCCAGCGCTGACATCTCTTCTTCGCCCAATACGGTAACTTTTAAAAGATCAGGATAGGCCTTTTCCATTTCTTGCGCTTGTTCTGCCATATAAGCTGGGAAACAAATATTACCCGGCTCATTTGCAACATCGCGAGTGAGGCTCTGACCAGAAAATACCGCTTGAGCAAATGCTAAGGAATCTTGCAACGATTCGTCAGCAAGTAAGTAAATATCGGTTAATACAGGCGTTTTTTGCTCAGACTTATATTTATCAAAACGATAACTTGCTGCCAATAGATTAAGGGCAAACTGACCAAATTGACTCTCTTCTAACGCATCACCCAAAGCAACAGTAATAGAATCGACACGTTTTTGCGTGCTTTGATAAATGGTATTAGCAATTTTTTGCAAGACGCTATGGCTAAGCTTATCAAGGTTACCAACACCTACTAACAATAGTTGTACTGGGTTTTGCTTAGTGGTTTTTTTGTCGCCTGCCAGCGCATAATCAGCCACAGTTTCACAAGCACTGCCGTTAAAGTGTGACACTTCGATCAATTGCTCAATGCGGGTCTGGTAATCGCTCAAGGCCGACTCGGCTACGATGTTTTTCTTATCATCGATCAAAACTACAAGGCATGCCGCATCTTTGCTTTTGGCTTCTTTTTTGAGGATTTTTTGCGTATGGGTTTTTGGTAAGGTTTGGGTTAATTTGATATTCATATAATTATCCTTATTAGCATTATGAAAAATTCAAGTGAGGAAACTACAGGTTTTATTTAATTGGTTATACCTGCCGACATATTTGGCTCTCTAGCCATCGCAATAGTGTAGCATATTGCGAGACGAGTGCGCAGCGAGCAAGGCTTAGGTAATATGTTCGAACAACTTTGCTATAGTCAATCCACTATAAAAGCGTTACAGCGTTAACCTCGCTTGAAGTATGACATATACATCTGCACTCGGTTGCCTTGTACCACTCTTAAATTGGATCAACTATATGCCAGCTTACGCTATCGTCTAAATTGAAGTATGAAAATAAAGGCATTAAAATAAAGGCATGAAAATAAAAGTATTGAAAGGGCGCTAGGCAATCAGCTGTTAACCAACACATCGGTCGATACTAAAGCGGCAAATCTGTCTTGCAGCGCTGCCATCGCTGTATCGTGCATGACCTCGGCGCTGATCGTTGCTTTTTTAGCGCTAGGTAAGTCGCGAGTGGCACAGGCATCATGGCATACAAAACTCTCAAAGCCCAAGTCAAAGGCAGCTCGAACACTTGAGCTGACACACATATGGCTCATAAATCCAGCAAAAATAATCTGCTGCTTTTGCGTTTTTGAGATAAGCGCTTGAAGCTCGGTGTCATAAAAGGCGTTCGGATGTTTTTTGGTGATGACCGTTTCATTGTCATAAGGTTGTAAGACATCGACAGTCTCGACATTGGCTGATAAAGGATCAAACACCTTGCCATTTTCTGCGCCATGATGCGCCATATGAAAGATAGGGATGTTTTGATCGCGCGCTTTGTCAAGTAATCGCCGTGCATTTTTGATGGCATCAGCACCTGCTTGTCCAAGCGGCATCGCGCCATTGACGTATTCGTTTTGGTAATCGATTAGGACGAGTGCACAATTTGACCAATCAAGCGCTTCAAATTCCCCGCCAGCGAGTTGTAGTAGGGTAGAGGGTGTAGACATAGGCTTATTCATCAGTAGAATTCTCCGTTGAGTGGCATTGTTTTAAGTGGCATTGTTTTGAGTGACTATTATTTTAAGCGATATGGTTTTGAATGATATGAATAGAAATCCGAATATTCTTAGTCTAGCAATTAATATCACGGATACACGGTCAATGATACGAATGACAAACAAACCTTTCTAAAGTAAATAAAGCACAAACGTAATAGAAGAAACCTACTTACCCTATAGTGGTTTTATGTTTCATATTTCCTTCGTTGTGTCAGCCATCAGTCGATCTGGCAACGCCAGCAGCAAGAGAGACGCAATGTTTTCAAACACATTTCACAGCCATTTTTGACCAAAATATGCTACGATTAGCCGTTATATTTATCGCTAGTATTTATCAGGTGTGGCTAACTATATAGTCGATACTAAATAAAATAGATACATAACATGATGACGCGAGACTGACACAAATTTTTCTTGCTTGCTGTGCCTGCGCAGCTCGATGCGACAAAAAATTTATCCCAGTCTCGCTGTGTTTGTTTTATATCAACCTAAGTATAGATACGGTTTTTTGATATCTGTTTTTGTGCCTGTTTACTTGTCTGCTTGAGCAGCACTCTGTCGATAATATGCATCTGTCATGTTTGCATCTGTCCATAGCCTGTCCATAATTATGCGAAAAATTGCCCGCATACCAACCCATTAAGAGTGCCTATTGTGATATTACGCCGCTATATGACGCAACAAGTTGCCGCAACGACCGCTTTGGTATTGGGGTTTTTAGTGGTGATGATGCTGGGCGGTCGTTTGATTCGTTACTTTGGTATTGCTGCAGAAGGCAACTTAGATATCAGCTTGTTATTTACCATTATTGGTTATAATTTGCCGTATTTTTTAGAGTTAATCTTGCCATTGGCGTTTTTTATCGCCTTGATGCTGGTGTTTGGGCGCTTGTACGTGGATCAAGAAATGGCGGTGATTAATGCCAGTGGGGTGTCACGTGGTAAGCTTGCGCGGTTGATGACGCCATTGATATTGGCATTGTTTGTGGGTGAAGCTGCGCTATCCATCGTTGGCAAACCATGGGGCGTGCGCTCATCCGAGAGCGTTTGGCAACAGCAAGCGTTGACCAGTGCGTTTGACTTAATTCGTCCCAATGAGTTTATCAGTAGTGGCAATTATCATTTGTATGTGGGCAGTTTGAGCGATGATAAAAAACAATTGCAAGATGTGATACTTATCCAATCAGAGCCTAATACAAAAGGCACCGCTGATAAAAATACTGGCACAGATTTCAATAATCGTATTGATGCAGAAACCGCCGAGCAATTAAATATTCCAGAATTACCCAATGCGCTGGCCAATAATAACGCTATTAGCAAAGACACCATTACGCTAGCCAAACGTGCTGAGCAAGTAGACACGGGCAATAGCGGCGTGACCCAATTGGACTTATTCCAAGGTCGCCGTTATGAAGTAGGTGCAGGCAGTCTGAAATACAATCAAGTTGGCTTTGATCGTTATCGCATCACGCTGACGGAATCTTCCAAAGAAGTCATTACTGAAGACAATATCGAAACCCAAGCGATTGGTCCATTGTGGCAAGCTGCAACGGGTGGTACGCAAGTGGGCAGTGATAATGCGCTGCGTGCGGCACAAGGAGAGCTGGGCTATCGCTTGGCATTGCCGTGGCTCATGATCATTGCGCCTATGCTGGCGGTGCCACTCTCGCAAGTACGCCCGCGCCAAGGCCGTTGGCTGCGTCTGTTTCCTTCTATTTTGTTATTTGTCAGCTGCGCGCTGGGTATTATTTCACTCAAAAATGCGGTCAGTAAAGGCAGCGTCAGTGTATGGGCCTATGCGTGGCTGGTGTTAGGATTTATGATATTGGCGCTTTATATGAATTGGGGAAGTCGTGTGCAGCATCGATTGCGCTTTCGCAAACAAGAGAATAATGCAGCTTTAACAGTGGTCGATACTCAAAATAATGGATCACAAGGAGGGCTGTCTTAATGCGCTCCTTATTTTCAAAATCCTCCAATGCCAACTCGCCACAGGCTACAGCCAAGCTTGCTCAAAAACCTGCCAATTTAAAAGTGCTGAGTCGTTATGTCAAACTCAATGCGCTGCTTGCTATTATCGGTGCGGTCATAGGTTTGTGGGCGTTACAGTTGGTGTTCTCTTATTTGTCAGAGCTTGATTCTTTAGATGACAGCTATACGATGGGTGAAGCCATTAAGTACATTTTTTACCGCTCGCCCTACTTTTTAGAACAGTTCATCCCAACTGGCGCGTTACTTGGCGCGGTAGTCGGTTTGGGGTTGCTTGCAAACAAAAGCGAGCTGGTCGTGATGCGCGCAGCTGGCGTGAGCGTTTATCGTATTGTCAGTTGGGTGCTACAGCCTGCGCTGATTTTTGTGCTATTAGCTTTGGCAATCAATCAGTTTGTATTGCCACAGTCTAACCAATTGGCAAAAGAGATTAACGATGCCGATAGTCGCTCGTTGGTTACCTCGGTACGGGGTTATTGGACGGTGCAGCCGCGTTTTGAGAGTACAGAGGATGGCAGTACCAAGCCAGATGGTAGCGATATTTTGTATATCGATTATGCGGATGTCAAAGGCAATATCGGTGAGGTCAAGCGTTGGCATTTGGATAATGATGGCAATCTACAAACTGCCATTCACGCTGAGGGCGGGCAGTATATCGGTCGCGAACCACTTGATATTGCCAATGAGCAACCAAGCGAGCAGTATCGTTACGAGTGGCAGCTCAATAATATGACCGAACTTAATATCAATCAGGGTTTTGAGAGCAGTCAAGCCATCTCACCGTCAGATACCCTGAGTCTGCCGTTTGCGCCAGAGTCTGTGTACTTGCTCACCCGTAAGGCAGAGGATTTGTCTCTGACCCAGTTGTATGAGCATCGACAGTTCATGCGCCAACAAGGCACGCGCTCTTTGAGTCATGAGCTGGCATTTTGGCAAAAGCTACTATCGCCGTTATCCATCTTATCGCTGGTGATTGTCGCGTGTTCATTCGTCTTTGGTTCGCTGCGGACGCACAGTTTGGGTCTGCGTATCGTGGTGGCATTATTATTTGGTTTGTTGTTCAGTTACGTCCAAGACTTGGTGGGTTTTGTCTCGCTGGCGACCGGCTTTTCGCCCATGCTGATGGTGCTGTTACCGATTATCGGCAGTGCAATATTGGGTTGGTATTTACTTAAACGGCAGATGTAGGCAAAATCACCAGTTCTAAAAAAAGCATCGGACATAAAAAAGCCCGTCAAAACGTTAGTGTTTTGGCGGGTTTTTTGTTTGTTCAGCTTTTAAAGACATAGATTTTTGTAAACTAAACTTAATCTTTGGTCGCCATGGTAATCGTATAGGTCTTGCCTTGTTTGATCTTTTCACTGTTACCAAAGACTTCGGTAAATGAGCGTTTCATAAACTGGCGCAAGCCATTGATCGTCACCACATAAAAACGTCCGCCTTGACGCATGCGTGCATAGGCATCAAGGAAGTATAGATAATGCTGCTCTTTGCCTACCTTCGCGGGCAAGTTTGACATAACAAGGCTAAAGTCCTTGTCCTTTGCCACGTGATTAAAACCATTCGATAAATGCACATCGACATTTTTTAGACCATTTTTTACACAGTTCAGACGCGCATATTCCACTGCCATAAAGTCTTTATCAATCAAGGTATGCAGACCGTTTGGACATTCACGCGCTGCTGTCATGCCGAGCACGCCATAGCCACAGCCCAAATCTATCGAATCATCATCCGCTTGAAAATCTACATAATCGAGTAGCATTAGGCTGCCGTCATCGAGCTTTTGCGGTGAAAAAATACCCCACGTGGTCGCAAAATCAAACGGCTTACCCAACACCTCTTGGCGAAAATTGATGTCTTCGCGCCAGTGTTGGGCGTTTTTTAGCAGGTCAGCAGGTGGTCTATGTTTCATGAGATTCTCGAATAATAGATAAGTAAAAGGTGGTGCGTTGTCCAATCAGACAGTGTGCACATTATGACGAGTATTGTAACGAGAAAAGGGGCGGTTTGCACTCTTACAGAAACTATAAACCATCAAGTGACTCTATAGAGATTTTCTATCTCCCAGCCTGCAAATGTGATGCTGTTATCAGCAAGTACGTTTCTTGGTCTTTCTTCAGTATAATTTGAGCCTACTTTGAAAAGTGCTTCTATTTTCTGCTGCTGTTCTGTGCTTAAAGTATTCCACCAGTCAGGAGAAATGAAAGTATTTTCAGCAGAGCTAAAGAAGAAGTTGACTAAGTAGCTAAACATATCTTTCTTATTTATCTCTAGTAAAGAGTTTATGAATTTATCTATCACCTCTGCCTTTTTGAGCCAACTGAAAACTACAAAACCTTTTCTTTTACTCGTGAATGCGTTAAAAACTAGTTGTTCAGCTACTTCTTCTAAGCTTGCTAAGTCCTGTAGGTGTTCGTCTTTGAAGTTATGTGTGGGATTAGTTATAGATGACACTACAATTGGTAGTGGGCTTGCAGACTCTATGACTAAAAAGTTATAAGAGTCATTACTGTTATTTGATAACTCAGCGTCTAAATTGCTTTTAATTTTGTATAGCTCACTCAGCGCCATCTCCGAACCTAGCTTATAAGGATAAATATCTTTTTGTATTATTATTTGAAAAAAGATAGACTTTCCTCTATCCGCATTTCTTCTCATAAATTTTGCGGCTTCTATAGCCTCTTCCTTAGCATAGATTTCCTTTGCCACAGATCTATAAGTTAAAGCTATACATTGCTCTTTTGTACCTAGGAATGGTTTATCTTCAAAACAAGAAAAAAGTAATTTGTCATGCTTTTTACAAAATCCTTTAAAAGTAGAAGCATTATTAATGCCAATTTTTTCAAACCTAAGATTCTCTTTATTCTTTTGAAAGTTGCTCAGGTTTTGCTTTAATCCTAAGACGTGATTAGTACTATCAGCAATACTTTTTAAGGTACTTGATTTAGAAATAGTGTGAGACTTGATAACCTTATTACAATCTGGCAGTAGGCTTTTAGGTGCGTAGCATGTTTCTCTTTTTGATATATTATTTCCAAAAGCTAGTTTTTCACCTAAAGATAGAGGTTTTTCATGCTCGCGGTCTTTATGACAGCGTTTGAATTTCAGTTTTGAGCCACACCAACATCTATCATTACGACCTAATGCAAGTATGTAATCAATATCAAATATTGGCATAGCTCTTCTCTTAAAAAGTCATTTGTTGATGATTCTGATCGACGGTTTGCTTTATATAACCACTACTTCCCCAAACGCTTCTTTAATAAATAATCAAATATAAACGGCCCAAATGGCAAAAACGAGCCAATGACACCAGCAGGGAGCGCCCACAGCGGCATTTTTATTTTGCTAGCCGTGATAATCAGTACCAAGATATAAGCCACGAATAGCGCCCCATGTGCCATACCGACATAGCTCACCGCTTCAGGAATGCCCAGCATATATTTGAGAGGCATGGCGATACCCAGCAGCAATAAAAAAGAAGTGCCTTCTAAATAACCCATAATGGTCAGTTTTTTGAGGGCAAAGTTTTGTGCTTTGGTTAGGGCTGGCACGGGAGATGGCTGAGCTTGCAACACGGTATAGTCCTTTTACGATTATTAATAAATATTTGGTGTTAACGTTAACCACGTGGATGATGCGCCGCATGCAATTGTTGCAATCTCGCCGTCGCCACATGCGTATAAATTTGCGTCGTTGATAAGTCGCTATGCCCAAGCAATAACTGCACGCTACGCAAGTCCGCACCATGATTGAGCAAATGGGTGGCAAAGGCATGACGTAAGGTATGCGGTGACAATTCCTTGTCGATACAGGCGATTTTCGCGTATTTCTTTAATAGATACCAGAAATTTTGCCGCGTCATATAACCGCCTTGTGCCGTCAAAAACACCGCTTGGCAATTGCCCGATTTTAAATGCGCAATCAAATCACCACGAGCATGCGTCAGATAATCCTCTAGCGCATCGCTTGCATATTCGCCCAGTGGCACCAGCCGCGTTTTATTGCCTTTGCCCGTAATCTGTAGCCAGCCAGAGTTTAAATTCACCTGCTCAAGCGACAGATTAATCAACTCGCTCACACGCAGACCGCAAGCGTAGAGCACTTCGAGCATGGCTTTATCCCGTAGACCCAGCGCGGTGCTGGTATCAGGTGCAGCCAATAAGTTATCGACATCACCTTCGCTCAAATCCTTTGGTAATGGTCGCCCAAGTTTTGGACTTTTGATTCGCTCACAAGGATTGTCTTCCCGCAGATTGCTGGCGATCATCCATAAGTAGAACTGACGCAGGCTTGAGAGCATACGCGCTTGCGTGCGCGGGGTTTTGCCATCTTGAGTGAGAAGGGATAAGCAGTGCAGCACATCGTCAGGCTGCCAGCGTGTCAGGGCGATTGGATTGGTCAACTCACAAGAGCGCAGGTCACGGATATAAGCGTTACGCGTGCGCGTTGCCAGACCACGTGCCAACATAGCTTGACGAAACTCAGTCATATAAGTCGGCTCATCATCGACTGCCAATGCTTTAGGCTGTCGTTGCTGCACGGCGCGATCACGGCTCATAAGACAGTTCTCAATAAGTGGTCAAAGGTTGCTATATAGTCGATACTGAAAAAAATAGATACATGGCATTATGACACGCGACTGGTACAAATGTTCCTTTACACGGTTTTCTTTTTAACCAAGTAACGATAAAGCGTGCCATTTATAGGCGCATCATCATCACTAGCGACCGTGATTTCATCAGGATCAGCATTTAAGCTCACGTTTTCAGCCAGTGTTTCTTGATTCAAGAGTTCATGACCCAAATGACGACAAAAATTAGGGATGTCGCGAGTAGTGGCGGGATCAGTGGCGAGTATTTCAATCACCTCACCGCCTTCTGCTTGACGAATGATTCGGTGTAGCATCATGACAGGCTCAGGACAGATCAGCCCTTGGGTGTCTAAATGATGGTTGATAGTCGTTTGCGTGGTAGAAGTGGTCATAATAGTCATTGTGAATTAAAAAGGTAAATTAAGAGGGTGAGCTAAAATGGTTTTTGCGATGCATTCGTTGATGTGCTTTCATTCATTCGCGTCTTTTATGTTTCTTCAACGGTCTCGGCATCTTCCTGCATTTCTAAAAAGTTAAAAAAGCGCTTAAAAGTTACTTTGAATAAAAAAGCCACGCCCAGCCAGCATGACAATCCTAACCATGCCGTATCCGCAAATAGTAGGCCACCGACCAAGATAATGGTCGATACGCCAATACTCATGGCAATCATCGATGGTTGGTTCAAACGATAACGATAAACCACCAAGGCATCATAAATAGTAATAGGTATCGTGAGGGCGACTAAAGCGTATGGTAAGTTATAAAACAATTGATAGAGTAGCTGGTTGTCATGGAACGCCTTAATGCTGGCAATGGTGCCAAAGACCATAAAGGCGAAAATGGCGGCATAAATGAGATAAATGGCCACTTGGTTTGCACGCTGCGCGCCTTTGATACGGGCAATAGCCAGCGGAGCAAAACCGTGTTGCGAGTTATTTTGCAAGGTGTGGTCTGGGACAGTGGTCATAATATCGGGTATTCCATTTTATTCAGTCTAGTCAGGTCAATATAAAAGGGATACAGCAGGGCTGGGACAAATTTTTTGTAGCATCGAGCTGCGCAGGCACAGCAAGCAAGAAAAACTTTTCCCAGTCCCGCGTCATAATGGCTTGTATCTATTTTGCTTAGTATCGACTATAGCGCTCTAATCAGGCGTGATACCCACACCACACTTATCACGTATTTAATCTGCTTTGATAGCGTCAATCGCGATACTGCTATGAGGATCAGCAAAATAAGTCGACATCAGAATACAAGCAGAGATATCATCAATTGGGTCGCGCTCATTTTTAATCCAACCATTCTCCCACGCTATTTCCCGTGCGGCGACTGAGGTTAGGCGCTCATCACACAGTGACACAGTCACTGGTAGATGCTGCTCCATAATTCTATGCGCTAGGCGACGGGCGAATTTGTGCGCACGCTTGGAGAGCATCGAGCTGCTGCCATCCATATTCAGTGGCAGACCCACTATCACTTGTGCCACGCCCCATACCTTAATGATACCGAGTAGATTGTCCCAATCAGGTTGACCATTGTTCATCACCAAGATATCAAAGGCACGCGCCGTTTCGGTAATGGTATTACCAAGTGCCATGCCCATCTTTTTGACACCGTAATCTAGTGCCAAGATAAGATGCGGTTTGATGGTTGGTTCAGAAACGCTATCGTCAATCGCTTCTATGGCGTCTGTTATAAGCGTGCTATCTACCATAATAAAGGAAGTTTCCTATTGTTAGGTCAATATAAAAGAGAGTCAGCGATACAGGGATACCATGTTAAAAGGTTTTGTCGCATCGAGCTGCACAGGCACAGCAAGCAAGAAAAATTTGTGCCAGTCTCGGATCATAATGTCGTGTATCTATTTTATTTGGTATCGACTATACATGAGATTAGGCATGACCAATATCACTGCTAAGATAGTCAAAATTGACACCAATCTTGTCAGCAGCCATCTGCCAGCGTTCTTCAAATGGCGTATCAAACAATAAATTTAAATCGGCTGGGCACACCAACCAGTCACCATTATCAAGCTCTTGTTCCAATTGTTTTTTACCCCAACTGGCATGACCCAAGCACAGCTGATAATGACCAACGCCTTGACCAGCGGCAATACGTTTAAGAATATCTTGGCTTGTGGTGATACAGACGTTTTCTGAAATGGCAAAAGAAGACGCCCATTCTGGTTGTCCAGTATGCAGCACAAAGCCGACCTCAGGATACATAGGGCCGCCTTCTAATGCCACATCTTCCATCACTTGAGGATCGGTCACCTCAATATCTAGATCTTCTAAGAGTTTACCCACACGAGATTGCTCTAACGGACGATTGACTATGAGACCTAGCGCACCATATTTATCATGGCGACAAATATAAATCAAAGCCTGCTCAAACCTTGGGTCTGACAGCTCTGGTGCCGCAATTAAGAAATGATGGGTCAAATTGGTTTTAGACATAGAAACAAACGCAACCGAATGATAAAAGTGAGACACTACTATATGGCGATAACGAGTACAAAATCAACCAAAGCAATCATTTGCCACTGATTGTCACTCTATTCTTTGTTTATCTAGGCGGCTTATGGCTTATTTGACATCGCTTAATAAACTACGAGCATGGTCACGAGTGACATTGGTGATGGTCACGCCGCCAGACATGCGCGCCAGCTCATCGACTTGCGCCTCATCTGTTAGGATCAACAGCTCGCTTTCTGTCTGCTCTTGGTGATGTTTTTGTACCAAAATATGCTGATGTGCTTGTGCCGCGACTTGTGCTTGGTGAGTAATGGCGAGCAATTGCTGGGTTTGCCCAAGCGCACGTAGCAGCTCACCGACGACTTGTGCCGTACTGCCACTGATACCAACATCCACCTCATCAAACACCAGCATAGGCTTAGCAGCATTGGTATCGGCACTGGTCGCCTGTAGGACTTGCATGACCAGCGCCATTCGCGACAGTTCACCACCTGAGGCGATCTTGTGTAATGGTTGCATCGGCATGCCCACATTGGCACTGAATAATAAATCAATATCGAAGCAGCCTTGCGCACTATATTGGTTAGGATCTGGTTTTTTGGTAAAGACAAACTCACAGCGTGCATTGGGTAGGGCAAGCGGTTGTAATTGCTCAACCAGCTGCTTGCTGACCATCGGGGCAGCTTTTGCGCGCTTTTTATTTAACTGCGTCGCTAGTGCCAGATAGTCTTGCCAAGCTTGCTCAATTTGTGCCGCCATCGCGTCACTGCTTGGCTCGTTTTCTAGCTGCGCTAATTGAGTTTCCCAGCCTTTTGCTTCATGAATCAAATCCGCCGCTGGCAAGCTATGCCTACGTGATAAACGATGTCCTAAGCTGATTAAGTTGTCTAATGCTTGCAAACGTTCAGGGTCAGGCAGTTGTTGTTCGGCATAATCGGACAGTAAAGCGGTCACTTCAGTGATTTGCTGCTGCGCCAGATACAGCTGTTCGGAGGCTTGCTCAAAGGTTTGACTGACACCTATTTGATGGTCGCAAAGTTTGATAGCCTGTCCTAACAGCGTCATGACATCCGGCTCATCCGTATCATTGTCAAGCAAATGCAAACCATGACTGGCCTCGAGCATCAACGCCTCGATATTAGACAGCTCTTCGTGCTCTGCTTCGACCTCCGTATAGTCCACCGCCAATAAAGGCGCAATATCTGCCAGTTGGCTTTGCAAAAGTTGGATACGGTCTTGGCGCTGCGCTTCACGGCTGGCAATATCATCCGCACGGCGTTTGAGCTGTTGATACTGCTGATAGCTGCTCGCTGTTTGTGCCGCAAGAGGCGTTATCTGCGCCATCTCATCAAGCCACTGCACCACAAATTGCGGTTTTAACAAGGCTTGCTGTGCATGTTGGCTATGAATATTAACCAGTAATGATCCCAAGCTTTTTAGTTCAGCCAAACTGACTGGCGAGCCATTTAGCCAAGCCTTTGAGCGTCCTGTATTGCTTAATTGACGACGAATCAATACCTCTGGTTCTTCTAGCGCTCGATCATTTTTTGCAAACCACTCTGCGACGATGTGGTTGTTTTCTACATCAAACTGCGCGTAGATATCTGCATGTGCCGCGCCATGTCTAACCATCGCACTGTCTGCACGCTCGCCTGCACATAACGATAGGGCATCAAGCAATAGCGACTTGCCAGCGCCCGTCTCGCCAGTGATGACATTAAAACCCCCAGCTACGTTCAGCTCATGCTGCGCGATTAATGCAAACTGATGTAAAGTTAATGATACTAGCATCAATGCCTCTCATGACAGACAATGAACCTCACCTATAATACTGGGAAGCCATATCTAAAATAGGATAAATAAAAGAATAAGATAATTCAGTCAACAGAGTGAAATAGAGAACCACGCTTGGCAAATATTATGGTGTGAAATGCACCTAAATACAAATAATAAAGGCAGTAAATACAATAAATTGGTTTGAAAAGAGGCGTATTAAACAGAATTTCCTAGTCGCTTTAACAAACTTTATAGAGATAATGTGGTAGCATAATCTCACATAATGATAAACTATTATGACGACGACTTTGCATGATGACCACGAGTCATCATCTTGTAAAATTAGAGTAATATAGTAAAAAGGTTATGCAACCCAGTCTTCATGTCAAAACCTTTTCATAGAACTTGTCTCTATATTTAGAGCGCAGGTGTCTGATATAAATATAAAAGAATACAGCCATAAAATACATAGTATTTAGGATAGCGCGATTTTCTAAAAGCACTTATGCTAAACGTATTTCGATGCTAACGGTACTTCAATCTGTTACTTATTTTTTAGTTTTGCCATAATTATTTGATAAGGAAGCCACTATGACAGCGGCGCAATTTACTAATGTAACCGTCAATGCCCAAGCGACGATATCTTATGATGGTCGTTGTTCGAGCCATACCATCATGTTTGAGGACGGTCGCCACAAAACATTGGGCGTGATCTTGCCTTGTGACAATTTGGTTGATCACTATCATTTTAGCACCAACACCTCCGAGCGTATCGAAATTATCAGCGGTGAATGTGAGGTAAAAATAAACGGTGATGAAGAGTTTGCTTACTACCGTGCTGGTCAATCATTCGTGGTCGAAGGCAACAGTGGTTTTAATCTACGCACCGAAGAGATTGTTCAGTACGTCTGCCACTTAGAAGGCTAAGTTACTGACAGTACGATGATGTAAGAGTCGTCACTGCGTGATTTATTAATCATAAATAGCTCAAAAAATAAACAATATCAGATTGGTATTGTTTATTTCTTTTTTGGCTGACGTTATTGTTAACCCGTCTTCATTTGGTTGTTACAATCACTGCCATGTCTTTTTTATGCTATCGCCTTGCGCGATATTCACTTTATACTCAGTAGGCTTCTTTATGGCAAAACCCATTTATTTTTATGGCATTCACGCAATCGATGCGTTACTAGAACATCGCCCTCTTGATGGGCTGAGCCTATTTGTCCAGCAAGGACGTGAGAGCGACAGTCATGTACAAGCTATTATGGCGCAAGCGGAAGCCAATGGGATCAGTATTCAACCGACCCAAAAAGACAAACTCACGCAATTGTGTGGTAGCCCGCAACATCAAGGCGTTGTACTGAATGCTCGTCCGCTAGGCTTCGCCGATGCAGGATTGCTTGATACGATTGCTGGGCGTGAACAGTGTCTATTATTGGTGCTTGATCAAATCACCGATGCCCACAATTTTGGTGCTTGCTTGCGTACTGCTGTGGCAATGGGTGTCGATGCGGTGGTTTGCCCCAAACACCATGCAGCCAGCTTAACGCCAACCGTCGCCAAAGTATCGGTTGGCGCCGCAGAGATGATGCCGATTATTAGCGTCACCAATTTGGCACGTACGCTATCACAAATCAAACAGGCCGGCGTATTTGTCTTTGGTACAGCGCTTAATGCCGATGCCAAGCCAATACATGCGGCTGATTTGACTGGCAAAACAGCCATTATTATGGGTTCAGAAGGAGAGGGGATGCGTCGCCTGACTACTGAGAGCTGTGATGAGCTGGTTTATATCCCAATGTCAGGCAATGAGCATGGCAATCTACAAAGCTTGAATGTGAGTGTGGCCACTGGTATGGCACTATATGAGGTCAATCGGCAGCGTACTTTAGCTGCTGGGCAAGCGTAAGATATTCTTGATGTAAGGGCTCAAGCTTGACGTAAAGAGAAGCCAAGTCGCTTTCGTTGAGGATGACATGATCCGCATGACGATTGCGTTCTTCTCGGCTAAGCTGATTGGTCATAATCGCTTTGATTTTTTGTACGCTCTGCTCATCACGTCGGCTGGCGCGTGCCAGCTGAGTTTCTTCAGTGGCATCCATCACCAAAATGCGCTGACATAAATTGGCCAGTCCAGCCTCTGCGCCTTCAATGAGCAGTGGCGCTGACAACACTGCATAAGGAGAGGTGCTGGTTGCCAGTTGTGCTTTTGCCGTTTCGCGTATTGCAGGGTGAGTAATGGCTTCAAGCTCAATCAGCGCTTCAGGATGCGTGAATACGTAGGTTCTGACCGCTGCTCGATTCATCGATCCATCATCGTTCAAGACCCAATCCCCAAATTTTTTCTGTATTTTGCGTAGGGTTGAGCTGCCTTTAACAACGATTTCATGCGCAATCACATCTGCATCAATAATGTCGATGCCTTGTTGAGCGAACCAAGCACTGGCAGCGGACTTACCACTGCCGATACCACCAGTTAAACCGACGACCAACGTCTTGCTTTTTGTTTGCATAATTTGTGGTTGATGTGAATAAGGGGCGTTTGAGGCGGTGTGTTTTGGCATATGAATGGCTTATTTGATTGATATAATAATGAGGGCGGTTACAAACTAAAAAATGATTGGGCTACGGTCATGAATACAGTTGCAGTTTTTGAAAATCGCTAAAATACCGCTATTCATTGATGACATGCCTTAGTAAGTATACATGCCAAGATACCAGCTGACGATATCTGAGCCATATAATAACGCAATGATACCCGCGATAGCGATGTAAGGACCGAAAGCAAACGGTCGACTTTCACCTTGTTTTTTCATCAGAATCAGGCCAACGATTGAGCCCAGTAAAGAAGACAATAAAATAATCAATGGCAACATCAAGGGTCCAAGCCAAGCACCCAGTACAGCCAATAACTTGAAATCGCCTTGTCCCATACCGTGTTTTTTAGTGATTAAATAAAAGACCTTCACCACTATCCACAACGACAAAAATCCAAATAATAAGCCCCAAATTGACTGAGTAGGGGAAACAAACCAACTTTGTGAATTGACTGCCAACCCCAAACCCGCTAACGGAAAGGTAAGGCGATCGGGTAGTAGCTGTGTGTCAAAATCAATACCAGTCAAGGCAATGAGTGTCCATACCAAAATTAAGGCTGACACGCCAGCGGCACTGACACCAAACTGATAAATGACCAATACTGAGAGCAGAGCAGTGACGAGCTCAACCACAGGATAGCGGAGCCCGATAGCGACCTTGCAATCTGAGCAACGTCCGCGCAGTAACAACCAGCTCACCAAAGGAATATTTTCATACCACTTAATCTTATGGGCACAATGCGGGCAGCGTGAGGCAGGTCGACTCAGTGTGATGGGTTGATCGTTTGTTACGATGTTTGCCAGAGGCTGCGTATGTTCGTGCGGCATATCTACCTGATCTGCCATAAACTGGCTGCACTCTTGTCGCCAGCTGTAGATCATCATCAGCGGGATACGGTGGATAACGACATTCAAAAAACTGCCAACGCAAAGACCCAATACACCAAATACGACTAAAGCGAGTACCATATTTTCGTGTAGTAACTGTATAAATTGCATTAAATAATTATCCTACCACTGCGCCCATCTGGAAGATTGGCAAGTACATTGCAATCACTAAGCCACCGATTAACACTCCTAATACTGCCATAATGAGGGGTTCCATTAGGCTGGTTAAGCCATCCACAGCATTGTCGACTTCGTTCTCGTAATAGACTGCTACTTTGTCTAGCATCTCTTCCAAGCTACCAGATTCTTCACCAATACCGACCATTTGAATGGCCAAACTTGGAAAGAGATTGGTTGAGCGTATCGAAAATTGCAATTGTTGCCCAGTAGAGACATCGTTTTTGATTTGCTGAATAGCATTATAAAACACGACATTGTTTGCTGCGCCCGCCGTAGAATCTAAGGCATCAATGAGCGGTACACCCGCAGCAAAAGTAGTCGATAATGTGCGCGCAAAACGAGCAATTACGGCTTGATAAGCAATGTTACCGAATATGGGCGCTTTTAATGCTGCCCGATCTAGAAAATCGCGAAATTTCTTAGAGCGTTTTTTGGCTTCTGAAAAACCGATGATACTACCACCAATAATGATGATTAAAACAAACCACCAAGCTTGCATCCACTCAGACATAGCAACTACCATTTGGGTGAACGCAGGGAGCTCAGCACCAAAAGACTCAAATAGTCCCGAAAAAACAGGAACTACTTTAACAAGTAAGATGATAGTCACGATGATAGCTACAATGACAACAGCAATGGGATATTTCATGGCTTTTTTGATTTTGGCTTTGAGCAACTCGCTTTTTTCTTTATAAGTAGCCACCCGTTCGAGCATGGTTTCTAGCGCCCCTGATTGCTCACCAGACTCAACAAGCGAGCAAAAAAGATCGTCAAAATAACGTGGGTGTTTACGCAGCGCCGAAGCAAACGTACCCCCTGCTTCAATATCTGCTTTGATCTGCAGCACTAAATCTTTCATACTGGGGTTGTCAAGTGAGTCAGCGACAATTTCAAAAGATTGCGTCAGTGGTACGCCTGCTTTCATCATCGTTGCCAATTGACGAGCAAAAATAGCGATATCAATAGCTTTAATGGATTTTTTGAAAGTGTAGAGGGGTTTTGGCTTTTTCTTAATGCCTTTGACCGTAATACCTTGTTTACGCAAGGTCGCTTTGGCCAGCTCTAAACTGCGGCTGGTGGTTTCCCCTTTTATTTTTTGCCCACGCCGGTTTACTCCATCATAGACAAAGTCTAACAGCATATCGGTCTTAGCTTTTGCCATGTTACTACCCTCAAGAATTTTCTCATTAGATATTGCAAAATATAAATGGTGCTTAACCAGCTATATTAATTTTACGTACTTCATTTTAGCGCAAAAAACCAGTGTCCATCTGTTTTATTTTTAAGTTCTTCAGGTAGTGACTATTGCTTGCTAGCAAAAGACGTGACCATAACGCTCGAAGCTTATAAGTAATGCGGTAATTTATACGTTAGAGATTGTTATTCAGAGGTCACGCGCATCATTTCTTGAATACTGGTCACGCCTTGTAATACTTTTAAAACACCAGAGCGCCGCAGATCCCGAAAACCGTTTTTGAGGGCAGCATCTTTGATATCTATGGCGTTACCGTCTTCCATAATAATTCTTGAGATATCAGGGCTGACTTTCATCACTTCATAAATACCCACACGGCCTTTATAGCCTTCACGGCAATCATTACAGCCTACAGGCTCATAAATGGTACTGTCTGGGTTGTCTAAATCCGTATTGGTAAACCCCAACTCAAGCAGACTTTGCCGCGGGATATTGATGGGTTTTTTACAGTTTTTGCATAAGCGCCGTGCCAAGCGCTGGGCGATGACCAAGTTCACTGAAGTTGCAATGTTAAAGGAAGCCACGCCCATGTTACGCAGACGCGTTAAGGTCTCGGGTGCTGAGTTGGTATGCAAGGTTGAAAGCACCATGTGCCCTGTTTGCGCTGCTTTAATGGCGATTTCAGCCGTTTCAAGGTCACGAATCTCACCAACCATCACAATATCAGGATCTTGACGGAGAAAAGACTTCAGCGCATTGGCAAAGGTCAAACCGACCTTGGGGTTCACGTTGACCTGATTGATGCCTTCTAAGTTGATTTCGACGGGATCCTCAGCGGTTGAAATATTTGTCGCCCCAGTATTTAAAATATTAATGCCCGTATAAAGTGAGACCGTTTTACCAGAACCTGTCGGTCCCGTAATGAGTAGCATGCCCTGCGGTTTATGTAAGGCCTCCAAAAACATGTCTTTTTGGTCAGACTCATAACCCAATGCTTCGATACCGAGCATGGCTGAGGACGGATCCAAAATACGCAAAACAATTTTTTCACCAAATAGGGTTGGTAAAGAGTTTACCCGAAAATCAATGGCTTTATTTTTAGACAGCTTAAGTTTGATACGTCCATCTTGCGGTACACGGCGCTCGGAGATGTCCATTTGTGACATGACTTTTAGACGAGCAGCAATCTTGCCGGCGAGTTGCACGGGGGGATTGGCCATTTTTTGCATCACGCCATCGACACGAAAGCGCACGCGATAGGTTTTTTCATATGGCTCAAAATGTAAGTCAGAAGCACCCATACGAATGGCATCAACCAGCATTTTATTGACAAATTTTACAACGGGCGCCTCATCGACGCTATCCGTTAGTTTGGTTTCACCTTCCTCTTCTTCACCCTCATCAAAGCCAACGTTTAAGTCACTGTCTGAGAAACTGTCAAAACTTTGCATGGTATCAGCGTAAATACTTTCAATACGCCTTTTTAACTTGTCTTCTTCGACGACAATGGTTTCAATAGAGAGGCGCGCATTAAAAGCAATGGCATCAATGGCATCTATACGCGTAGGATCACTTAACGCGACAAACAAACGCTGTCCACGTTTAAATAATGGCAAGGCATTAAATTTGCGAACGATTTTTTCGTCTACTAGGTCTTTTGGAATGACCTCAACGTTTAACGCATCAAGGTCAAATAAAGGATCGCCAAAGGCTTTTGACAGCATCTGAGCAAGATGATAAGCATCGGCCAGCTTGTTGTCTACTAAGTATTGCACCAGCCCTATTTGCTGCTGCTGGGCTTGCGTTTGTGCCGTTTTCATATTCGCTTCATTAATGATACCTTCACTAATTAACTGCTGCGCTAAACCACCATACTTATTCGCTGTGACAGACATTACGACTTCTCCTTAAGACCAAATACTCTGCATACTTACCTGACAGGCAGCTACTATTTATCATTTTTAAATAGCGTATGCCATCACCGGCTCAGTTTATTAAATTGTGGATGGTATTCTATTCCTTATTGAGTCAATACTATAGAAATTTACTTGATTTTAAAGGCTTTATACAAACCATTCATCCACAAACAATTACTGCTTAGGGCAATATCAAAAACATGCCAGATTTGAGAGTCTGTTTTGCTTCTGATAGCAGCATACTATAGCACTTGTGAATTATTTGTTATACTGGCGCGCATATTGGCCGAATTGGCATGAATACACGAGACAAGGTAGATGAGAATGCAAGCTTGGGTAATTGGCAATTGGAAGCAGAATCCAGCAACGAGCCACGACGTCAATGTACTGGTGGATGACTTATTGACGGCGATTCATGCTGAAACGCAAACGGATACATCGCTTTCAAATAATCGCTGCACGTTGATGGTAGCACCAAGCTGTATTCATTTGGCTACTGTCAGTGCGCGTTTAAAGGACAGTCCAGTGCTGTGCGCTGCACAAGACATTGGTGGCCATAGTGCAAGTACGGGCGCGTATACAGGGGATTGCTCAGCGCAACAAGTCGTAGATGCTGGGGCAACTTGGACGATACTCGGCCACTCTGAACGCCGTCAATATTATAAAGAGTCTCATGACAGTCTAGTAAAAAAGCTGACCCATGCATTTAGTGAAAACTTGGGCGTGGTACTGTGTATTGGGGAAACTCAAACAGAATATGATAACGAGCAAACGCTGGAAGTCATCGATACGCAATTATCAGTGATTAAAGACTTGCTTGCCGAGCAGCCAGCGTTTATTTCATTGTTATCTGAGCGCTTAATCATCGCTTATGAGCCGGTATGGGCGATTGGCACAGGCAAAGTACCAACTGTGACAGAGGTCAGCAACACGCACCAGCATATTAAGCAAACAGTGGCAGGCTTTGCTGAAACATTAGATGCAATGACGGTCTTGTATGGTGGGAGTGTCAATGCTGATAATGCGGACAGCTTTGCGGCAGATCCTATGGTTGATGGTGCCTTGGTTGGCGGTGCTTCATTAAAAGCAGACAGCTTTCTAGCGATTGCCAATGCCTTTAATCGTGCAAATGCTGAGTTGGTATAAATAAAGCTCAACTATTAAATACGTGCTTTGCCTATAAATTGTCTTTATCAGTTGGCAAAAGTAGATTTAACAGTGCCCTTGCAATCGTGTACAATGCGCCTTATTTATATAATCGATTTGGCATCATCAGATGCTAGTTGTTATCACCCTTAACCTTAGTTTTATTTTCCGTTATCAGTCGTCATTACGCGGCAAAAGAGGCCACCATGTTTACGTTTATATTAGCCCTGCACATTATCGTGGCGATTGCCATGATCGGCTTGATTTTGATACAGCATGGTAAAGGGGCAGATGCTGGGGCTTCTTTTGGTGCTGGCTCTTCAGGCACCGTATTTGGTGCAGCAGGAACTGCTAACTTCTTAACGCGTGCGACGGCCGTATTAACAGTCATATTTTTTATTACCAGTATGACCTTGGCGGTTCATGCTCGTAAGCAGGCTGAAGATCAGTTTCGTTTAGACGCACCTGTTTCCGCACCGCAAACACCGCGTCCATTGACACAAAATCCTCAGTAATCGTTTTTTAAGCAGGCAGCGCTTGCTATTTCACTACGTTAGATTTACAATGCTTTCCTGTTTTCGAAACTCCTACTCTATAGATGCCTACCTTAAGCATCATTTGTTATAGACTGGATGTTAGAGAACAGAGTAGTAAAATGCGATTGTGGTGGAATGGTAGACACGCCATCTTGAGGGGGTGGTGGCGCAAGCTGTGGGGGTTCAAGTCCCCCCAATCGCACCAAGTTTTTATTACGCGGCACAGCGTAAGGTTCTGTTTTATAGTCGTTAATGAGTTCATTTAAATTTATTTAAAATAAACGTTGACACTTCTACTAAACCTACCTATAATGTGCGTTCTAGATTGATGCGGGGTGGAGCAGTCTGGTAGCTCGTCGGGCTCATAACCCGAAGGTCGTTGGTTCAAATCCAGCCCCCGCTACCACTTTTTATACTGATGTTTTGTACACTAAATTTGTCAGTAACGATTAGCCCACCATTATGCTTGTGGGTTTTTTTGTATCTGATGGTCTGTGTTATCGCGGTATCTATCCTACTTGTGCTAAGCTCTAGGCCTATAGAGTACAATACTCTTTGTCACTTGCCGCGACTGGCTTGATTTTCTGAAGCAACACTATCTTTTATTCCTAACTCTTTCATCGATAGTACGGCTTTATGAATAATAAAGGCATTGTCTGGCTGAGCTTGATGTTTTTTGCGCTCATCCCTATATAAAGGCACAACACATAATGATTGTGGTTTAAGATATTGATAGTGACTACCTCTAAGCAAGAAGCAATATCAATAAGAGACAGTTTATAATTAAAAGACAATCAAAAACGTTGATATGGTCTACCAAGTACGATAGACAAGTGAATAGGAAAATATAAATAGATTATGAAGCTTTCGACCAAAGTTGCAGAACTGACTAATATCATTGCCCCTGCCGTAGCTGCTTGTGATGTAGCATTATGGGGTATAGAATTTGCGCCGCAAGGCCGTCGCTCTTTACTACGTATCTATATTGAGGCATTGCCAGAAGAGCAAGCTCAAGATAAACAAGTGACAATTGAAAACTGTGCAGCGGTGAATCACCAAGTCAGCGGTATTCTAGAAGTTCATGATCCTATCGCTGGTGAGTATATTTTAGAAGTGTCTTCACCAGGTTTTGATCGTGCATTTTTCTCAGATGAGCAAATGCATGGATATGTTGGTCAAAAAGTCAGCTTACGTTTGATCCAAGCCATTGGTGAGGGCGATCAAAAACGCCGCAAAGCAACAGGCACTCTAGACAGTATCGATGCACACTCTTTACATCTGACATCAATTGATGGTGAGCAGTTTGAGATTGCATTAAGTAATATTGATAAAGCCAATTTAGTCTATGAAGATGCTTAATTTTATAAAATTAGGGAACCGCTTATAAATAAGAGGTTTGATCTTAAAATAGCTTATATGGCTTATAGTAAAATATAATACCCATACACAAACTATAAAATTTAAGTCAATTAAAAAATGATAGGACAGGTATAGCATGAGTCGTGAAATCTTAACGGTAGTAGAAACTGTCAGTAATGAAAAGGGCTTAAATCCTGAAGATATCTTTGAAGCCATTGAAGACGCTTTAGTGGTATCGACTAAGAAAAAAGTGTACACCGAACAGCCAGAAGTGGCCGTACGAGTTGCTATTGATCGTACAACGGGTGACTACGATACTTATCGTTACTGGACAGTCGTTGCAGACGAAGACCATGAGATGCCTGCTTGTCAGCTTGCGATCACAGATCTTGACCAAGAAGAGTGGTCAATTGGCGATATTAAAGAAGAGCAGATTGAGTCGATTGAATTCGGTCGTATTGCTGCCACACAAGCAAAACAAGTTATTATCCAAAAAATCCGTGAAGCTGAACGTGCGCTAGTCGCTGATGCCTTTGAGCCACGTATTGGTGAGATGATGTACGGCGAGGTCAAAAAACAGACCCGTGATGGTTACATTATCGATTTAGGTGATAACGCAGAAGGTTATCTATCACGTGATCAAATGCTGCCACGTGAGCAACTACGGGCAAAATCACGTATCAATGCTATCTTATATCATGTGAATCGTGAAAACCGTGGCGCACAGTTATTACTCTCTCGCACCCATCCTGAAATGCTCTCAGCCTTGATGCAAAAAGAAGTGCCTGAGATTGCAGAACAAATCATTGAAATTCGTAATGTCGCTCGCTTGCCGGGAACGCGTGCTAAAATAGCAGTGAAGACAAACGATCATCGTATTGATCCGGTAGGTGCTTGTATTGGTATGCGTGGTACGCGTATTCAAGCAGTACAACAAGAGCTGGATGGTGAGCGTATTGATGTGGTGGTTTGGTCAGATGATCCCGCTCAATTTATCATCAGTGCGCTAGAGCCAGCTGACGTTAGCAGTATTATCCTAGATGAAGATATGCAAACTGCTGATATTATTTTTAGCACCAACGATCAGTTGGCACGTGCCATTGGTTCACAAGGTCAAAACGTCCGTCTGGCTTCTGAGCTGACAGGCTATAAGCTAAATATGATGCTAGAAGAAGAGTATCAGCAACGTCAAGAAAACGAATCCAAAGCATTCATTGAGTTATTTTATGAACGCCTAGAAGTGGATAAAGACCTAGCTCAGGCTCTTGTCGATATTGGTTTTACCAGTATTGAAGAAGTGGCTTACGTCCCAGTTGAAACCTTCTATGATATTGAAGGGCTCGACGACGAAGCGATTGAGATGATTCAAGAGCGTGCTAAAGAAGTGGTCATCGCTGATGAGCTGGTCAAACAACAAAACATGAAAGAGCCAAGTCAAGAGCTACAAGAGCTTGAAGGTATGACAGTTAGCTGGGCCTATAAAATGGCACAAAAAGACATCATTACCGTTGACGATTTGGCAGAACAAGCCGTCTTCGATCTCGAAGATATCGAAGGTTTAGACTCTGAAACCGCAGGAAAACTCATCATGAAAGCTCGGGAATCTTGGTTCAATGAATAAGCGGTAACTGCATATCGCTGTCTTTTGGTGATATGCTATCGATAATAAAGTGCCGGTATGAATGCAACACAAATACTGGCCTTACCCCAATCATTTGTAGCCAACAACTGAATTGAACATATAGCAAATAATAGACAGTAGGTGATAATAAATGGCAGATAAGACCGTCAAAGAACTGGCAGATATGGTAGGCAAAACCGCAAGTGCTGTAAAGCAGCAACTGGTAGATGCTGGACTGCCTGCTCGCGCAGAGGATGACCTAGTCACCGAGCTTGAGCAAGAGAAGTTGGTGACGTATTTAAAGCAAAGTCATGGTCAGCAGGAAAAACGTCGTATTAGTCTAAAATCTAAAACGACCAGTACTGCGCGCGTGACAGGCTCTTCAGGTAAATCTAAGAGCGTCAATGTTGAAGTACGTAAAAAGAAAGTATTCGAAAAGCCGGATCCAGAAAAGATGGCTGAAGAATTGGCTGCGCGTGAGCAAGCGATGATTGAATCGCAAGAGCGTGCTGCTAAAGATGCTGAAGAGCGTGCTGCGACTAAGAAAAAATCTGAAGAACGCCAAGCCGCTACCTTAGCAGCGATGCGTGCAAGCTTAGGCTCTAGCAAAAAGTCAGATGACAAGAATGACGACATCTCGACTTCAGTGGTTGTGAAAAAAGGTGGTAAGACCACTGTTGAAGTTAAGCCTAAAGAGCAACCAAAGAAAAAAGTGGCTGCGACAAAACCAAAAGTTGAAACGGCAGCAGAACGTAAAGCTCGCGAAGCGCGTGAGAAAGAAGAAGCCCGTTTACGCGAAATTGAAACAGAAACACGTCGTACTCAAGCTGAAGAAGCGCAAAAACGTACGCTCGAACAAATGCGTAAAATGGCAGGTCAATATACTGACCGTGAGCCAGTTGCTGAAGTTCGCAAAGATGAGCCATTGGCAGAAGGTCTGGTCGGTGACGCATTAGAAGAATCTTTCGAAAAAGAACGCCGTGAAATCAAACGCGGTACCAGCACCACGAGTACTCGTGGTCGTGGTCGTCGTAAAAATCAAGATGAGCGTGAGATCAAAAACCGCAAAAATGGTTTGCGCTCAACGCAAGCATCACAACATAAGTTTGAAAAACCTGTTGAAAAAATCGTTTATGATGTTGAGATTAGCGAGCACATTACTGTAGCTGATCTAGCGCAACGTATGGCGGTTAAAGCTCGTGAAGTGACCAAGTTGCTTATGAAGATGGGCGAGATGGCACGTGAGTCAGATACTATTGATCAAGCGACAGCAAGTTTACTTGTTGAAGAAATGGGTCATAATCCTGTCCCTGTCAGTGATACAAAAGTTGAAGACGATTTACAAGATGCGGTTAATGAGCGCAGCAGTAACGTACAAACACGTCCACCAGTTGTGACGATTATGGGTCATGTTGACCATGGTAAGACCTCACTATTGGACAAAATTCGTGAAACGAAAGTTGCCACGGGTGAAGCGGGCGGTATTACTCAGCATATCGGTGCTTACCATGTAAAAACCGAGCGCGGTGTTATTACCTTCCTTGATACTCCTGGTCACGCCGCTTTTAGTGCGATGCGTTCACGTGGTGCTCAAGCGACGGATATCGTTGTATTAGTCGTTGCCGCTGATGACGGTATGATGCCACAAACCGTAGAAGCGATTGATCATGCACGTGCGGCTGGAACACCAATTATTGTCGCAATTAACAAAATGGATAAGCCAGGCGCTGACCCTGATCGCGTCCTTAATGAGTTGACTTCAAAAGAAGTGATATCAGAAGAGTGGGGCGGCGATACGCCAATGGCTCGTATCTCAGCCAAAACGGGTGAAGGTATTGACGAGTTATTAGAGTTTATCAGTCTGCAAGCTGAACTGATGGAACTAGAAGCACCATTAGATGGTGCTGCACAAGGTGTCGTTATCGAGTCAAGACTTGAGAAAGGCCGTGGCCCAGTGGTTAGTGTCCTAGTGAAAAAGGGTACCTTGAAGCAAGGCGATTTAGTCTTGGCGGGCGAACACTATGGTAAAGTTCGTGCGTTAACAGATGAGCATGGTCAGCGGGTTCAATCAGCGGGTCCTTCTATTCCTGTAGAGATTTTAGGTTTGCCTGAAACTCCAGCAGCTGGTAGCGAGTTCTTGGTCGTGACTGATGAGAAAAAAGCGCGTGAAGTGGCTGACTTTAGAACCAACCGCGAGCGTGAGCGTCAACTTGAACGTCAAAATGCCATGCGTTTAGAGAGCATGTTTGATCAGATGGAACAAGGCAATGTCTCATTCTTGAATATCGTACTGAAAACCGATGTTCGTGGTTCGCTTGAAGCATTATTAGCTGCATTGAATGAGCTATCAACTGATGAAGTTAAAGTCAGAGTGATCAGTTCAGGTGTTGGTCCTATTTCTGAGTCTGATGTGACACTTGCAGAGTCTAGCGAAGCGGTATTGTTAGGTTTCAACGTCCGTGCAGATGCAACGGCACGCCGCAAAGCAGATGCTGCTAATATGGATATTCGCTATTATAGTGTTATCTATGGTTTAATCGATGATGTGAAAGCGGCAATGAGCGGTATGCTTGCTCCTGAACATCGCGAGAAGATTTTGGGTGTGGCAGACGTTCGCGAAGTATTCCGCTCTAGTAAGTTTGGTGCGGCTGCTGGTTGTATGGTAGTTGAAGGTACAATCTATCGTAACAAACCTATCCGCGTATTGCGTGACGACCAAGTTATCTTTACCGGTCAGTTGCAATCATTGCGTCGTTATAAAGAAGACGTTAATGAAGTACGTACTGGTATGGAATGTGGTCTGGCTGTTCGTGGCTATGATGTTGAAGCTGGTGATAAAATCGAAGTCTTTGAAATTCAAGAGTTCGCACGTACTATCTAAAGCTACTATTGGATGTAGAGTAAGAACATCTAATCATACGATACGCTTAATCAGCTGAGTATATTAGACAGTTTTTTCGTATCTAGTTGTACTTAGGCCTAACAGGTACATCCTGCTAGGCCTTTTTTAATAAATATTAGTAATAAACTGCTTAACAAGCAGACTTATATAGTCACTGAAAAGTAAAGTCAATACATCACGTAATGCTGAAATCAATTTTCTTGCTTGCTGTGCCTGCGCAGACAGAGGCTACAAAAACTGATTTCAGTATTATCGTAGCGCTTTCAAGGGTTTTTGACTATATATCAATAAAAATAAGCCATATTTAAATAAAGGTAATAACATGAACCAACGATTACAACGCTTATCCGATCAAATTCAGCGTGAGCTTGCCGTACTCATTCGTGATGCAGTCAATGATCCTCGTTTGACCGGCTTTGTCACCATCTCTAGCGTCAAGGTTAGTCCAGACTTAGGTTATGCTGATATCTATGTCACCATTATGGAGCCTGAACTCAATGATGCCATGACCAAGACCAATCACGAAGAGAGTATCAAAGTATTAAACAAAGCAGCTGGGTTTTTACGTACTGAGCTAAGTCACAGTCTAAAAACACGTACCACGCCGCGCCTACGTTTTCATTATGATGAAGTGACCGCTCGTGGCAATTACATGATGGATCTGATTAATCAAGCTGTCACCAAGACCGAACAAAATGAAAATGACGAGTAAGCGACTATTATGCCTACACCGCCTAAGCAAACCGATAAAATAAAAGTCTCAGGTGTTATCTTAGTGGATAAGCCCAAAGGCATGACCTCGCAACAAGTGGTGTCAAAGGTGAAATATCTGTTTAAATCACCAAATCACGACAGTAAAAAAGCAGGTCATACGGGTACGCTTGATCCAATGGCAACGGGTTTATTGCCTATTTGTATGGGCGAAGCAACCAAATTCAGTCATTATCAACTAGATGCGGACAAATCTTACCAAGCCACTATCTTACTCGGTAGTCAGACAGATACTGGGGATGCAGACGGTAAAATGGTGGCTCAATCACCTATTCCGAAGTTTGATGATAGCCTATTGGTTGACATTGCCCAGCAATTCTTAGGTGCTCAGCAGCAGATACCACCGATGTATTCTGCTCTAAAAAAAGACGGCAAAAAACTGTACGAATATGCCCGTGCTGGTATTGAGGTAGAACGCTCGCCAAGAGATATTGTTATTAAGGCAATTGATATCAGTGCGATTGACGCTGAACAAATCCAAGTGACGGTGACTTGTACGAAAGGCACTTACGTGCGCGTATTGGGCGAGGACATCGCTAAGGCAATGGGTACATTAGGCCATTTGACAGCGCTACGACGTACGCAAGTGGGTAACTTTACTATCGATGATGCGATTCCCTTGTCAGAATTAGAAGAAATAACTTTTGATACTCGGCAGGTGCATTTGATGCCAGTAGATGCTTGCATCGATATCGAAGCTGAGCTGACATTAACGACTGAACAATGCACCCGTGTACATATGGGTCAACGCTTGAATGTGTTTGAACAGCTAACCGATACTCTTAAAGAGTATGTGGCAGATAACATTGCAAATCAATCAGTTATCAGTGAAGATGAGAAGACAGGCAACCAGCAGATCACTCATTTTGATACAGTTGCTAATGATACTTCTGATGCTAATCATTCTGATAAAACACCGTTGGCAGAGCATGAAATACCAGTGGATATACGTTTGGTAGATGAGAACGGTTTATTTCTTGGACTGGGTGCTGTCAGTCTCAATGGTCGATTACAGCCCAAAAAGCTCATTCAACGCTAATCTTTAGTTCACTTACTAACAGTTTACACTAATCACATATCGTCACATTTTATTGCAGGTTTCGCCTATGGTGAAACCTGTTTTTTTTGTATATTAGTTACACCAGCTAGGGAAAGCCAAGGAGAAAAATAATTTAAAAGAGTAATAATAAATAGAATAC
>NZ_CAJHBU010000014.1 GCF_904846715.1 Psychrobacter vallis | reverse complement strand
AGCCTGAACCGATTGTTGAGCCTGAACCGATTGTTGAGCCTGAACCGATTGTTGAGCCTGAACCGATTGTTGAGCCTGATGTAAATGATTCTCAGTTATTATCGGAATCTGATGATCCACGTACTTTGCTGCGTTGTCCTCCGCAAGAATTGATAGGTGAGTGGACACCAGAAAAATGGGATTATTGGCTACAAACGGCTCGTGAAGCAGATGTGCTCGCTCAAGATGAATTGGCATTGGCGCGTCAAGGTATGATGACAGGCTTGTGTAATGGTAAAGCCACCTTTATGACAAGTGTGGACAGTCGGCATCTGCAAGTTACTTTTCAACAATTAGCTGCAAAGTTGCAACAGCAATTCATGCAAGCAGAAATTGACCTAAAAATTGATAGTAGCGTCATGCAAGCTGATGATAAAACCCCTGAACGTCGTCAACAGAAACGTTTGGTACAGGCTAAAACTGTGGCAGAATCCAAACTGCTTAATACGCCAGTGATGCAATATCTGACTGAGCGCGGTGAAGGAAAAATGGGTAAGGTTCAGTTGTATTAAACAATCAAAAATATTATTGTTAAAATTATTTAAAAGTATATATAGTTATTAGACACAATACCCATATAGAATATCAAGGTGATCTGTTACTATCGCCTTGATATTTTTGCTTTTTTTATAAGTAAAATAAGTCTATCTGAATCATAACAAAGGATTTAATATCAATGTGGTATTTAAAATCCGTTATAATGGTTAAGTTATATTAAAAATTAAAACGTAGCTTAGGTGAGAATATGTTAGATAATTTACGCGGTATGGCTGTGTTTGCCAGTGTGGTTGGACATGGTTCTTTTAGTGGCTCTGCTCGTGAGCTTGGTATTACAACGAGTGCAGTCAGTCAACAAATTCGCTCATTAGAGAATGAGCTGGGCGTGGTGCTATTGCATCGCTCAACCCGTAAGCTAAGCTTAACAGAAGCCGGTGAGAGCTTTTATGAGGCCGCCAAAGACGTGGTCAGTGCTGCTGAGCAAGGTCGAATTAAGGTCAATCAGCTACGTGACGAGCTAGCGGGCAGTTTGCGTGTGGCGACCACGCCTGAGCTTGGTGTTAATCATATTTTGCCAGCACTCTCTACATGGATGGCGGCTCATGATGATCTCAGTATCACTTATCTGGCGGACAATCATTATATTGATATGATTGATGAGCGCATCGACATCGCCATTCGTATGAGCCCTACTATTAATGACTCTAATCTAAGCAGTCATCCATTGACGGATGTACGTCAAATGCTTGTCGCCTCACCGCAGTATCTACGTCAGCATACCAAGCTGCAAGCGCCCAAAGATTTGGCCGATCATCAGCTGATTTGTATTGAAATCATGAAAGACGCCAACCAGATTGATTTGGTTCAAACAGAAACGGGTAAAAAAACCCGCACCAAAATGAACTCGCGCATTTATACCAATAACGTCTTTATGGCTACGACATTGGCCAAAGAAGGTCATGGTCTGGTTAGAATGATGGAGATGGATATCAAAAAGGAGCTTGAAAGTGGCGATTTAGTCGAAGTATTGACTGGTTATCAGCTGTCAAGCTTTGTGCTCTACGCGGTTACCTTAAATCGCGAACAACAGCCAGCCAAAATCACTCGCTGTTTAGAAGTATTAAAAAAATACTTCCATGCCAATTAGATATTGATAGTATTTCATCCCATTTAGGTGAAAGGAAACATCGAGAGAATCTAAGTTTTTAATACTAAATGTAGATTCTCTCGACTGTTACACTTAAATATTCCAATCCATTTCCTTAGAAAATCTCTTTCGATCATCGACAATAGACTTAATTCTTCTCCCTTATTTAGTTGGTAAGTTACATCCATATCTTGTAATGGTTGAATAAGTTTTTGTGTAAGAATCTCTTATATTTGCTGACCCTACTGCATTTATCAAGTAAATAAGTAGCTTTTTGGCTGATGGCCATAAATGTAAACGATACTACAGCAATTCATAATCTTAGAGCCTAGGTTTTTCTCATAGATTGTTGTTGGAAACATTCGACGTCTATGATTCTATCATTACCTCATAACTTCCACTCTATAACGTTTGGTGCATTGATTTTAATACATCCTTCGGTTTATTGCTGTGTGCGTCAATGATCAGTAGGCCATTGAATATCTTTGCAATATCCAAAAACTGTTTCTGACGCGCATCTATCAAAATGAAGTAAATTTCCTTAATCACTTTCTGTGCTTTCGCTTCACTTCTTTCTGCATCCTAAGTAATGATTGCTATTAGTCCTACGAATGAGCGTATTGGCTAGCTTTTTTAGCAGCATCAATCAAGTCAATATGCGCTACTGTCTAAAACTTAGTTGAATATAATAACGAAATGTTATAACATAACAAAAATAGTAAGTATGTTTATGTCTGCTCGTTGTGTGTTTGATTGGTATAAATATAAACAGTCAGTTCAACGTAAAAAGTAAAGTTGTTAAGAGTATGTCGGTCAATAAAAGAGAGAAAGCCAATGAATGATTCTTTAGCCATCGAAAGAAAACTGCCTGTCACAGTACTGTCTGGGTTTTTGGGAGCAGGAAAAACCACCTTACTTAATCATATTTTAAACAATCGTGAGGGACGGCGAATAGCAGTTATTGTCAATGATATGTCTGAGGTTAATATTGATGCGGCTTTAGTGAGGGAGGGAGGCGCTGAGCTTTCTCGAACAGACGAGAAGTTGGTTGAAATGAGTAACGGTTGTATTTGCTGTACGTTACGAGAAGATTTGTTGCTAGAGGTACGACGCCTTGCGCAAGACAATCGTTTTGATCAATTGGTCATTGAATCTACTGGAATCTCTGAGCCTTTACCTGTTGCAGAAACCTTTACTTTTGAAGATGAAGCGGGCGTTTGTCTTGATGAGTTTGCACGTTTAGACACGATGGTGACAGTGGTTGATGCATTTAATTTTTTGAAAGATTACAGTTCTTATGACAGTATACAGTCTCGAGGCGAGTCGCTGGGCGAAGAAGACGAGCGTACCGTGGTTGACCTACTGATTGATCAGATTGAATTTTGTGATGTCATCGTACTGAATAAAGTAGATTTGATATCAGAAGAAGAAAAATCAAGATTGATGGCGATTATTCATTCCTTAAATCCAAGAGCTCAAATAGAAATTGCACAATTTGGCCAAGTGGATTTAGATAAAATATTAGACACAAATTTGTTTGACTTTGAAGAAGCGTCTCAAGCACCAGGCTGGTTAAAAGAGCTTAGAGGAGAACATACACCAGAAACACAAGAATATGGAATCAGCAGCTTTGTTTATCGCGCTAGACGTCCATTTCATCCTCAGCGTTTTTATGACTTTATCAATACAGAATGGAATGGAGTGGTTCGATCAAAAGGGTTCTTTTGGTTGGCCGCATATCCTAAACTCGCCGGTACTTGGTCGCAAGCTGGTGCAATGGCAAGACATGGATTAGCTGGATATTGGTGGGCTTCAATTCCTGAGGATGAATGGCCACAAGATCAGCAAAATCGCAATATTATAGAGGACAACTGGGATACTCGTACGGGAGATGCGCGTCAAGAAATCGTGTTGATTGGAATGGATATGGATCAATCAAACCTAATTGCACAGTTTGATTCTTGCTTACTTACTGATGAAGAGATGAATCAAGGCCCTGATGAGTGGCAATTGATGGATAACCCTTTTACAGGTTGGACTGATTTAATATCTTAAATTCATGGTCTTTGTCAGAATTAATAAGAGCATAGCGTCTTAAGAGTTGTCGAGACGTTAATTTAAGAGAGCTTTTAGAGAGCATGACTCTAAAAGCTCGAAAATTATTAGAATATATCAGGTCTAATAGTAGGGCGTGTTCAACACGACCTACTGTAGATTAAGACATCTTCTAAAAAGACGGTTTCAATAAATCAATCAAGCGTTCAGCGACTTGTGTGCTTTCATCACGGTTCATATTAAGCGGCGGCAATAAGCGTACAACATGACCGCCCGTGATGTTGATGATGAGTTTTTGTTCATCACGCGCACGATCTACCAGCTGGCTACAGTCCATATTTTCAGGTAGTGAGATACCAATCATCATGCCAGCACCGCGGCTACTCACACCATATTGCCCTAACGCATCAACCATAGTCTCACGGATGAATAGCCCTTCAGTGACAGCATTGTCCATGATGTCACTGTTTGCTAACACGTCATAGACGCTATGTACCACGCGACTGGCGAGTGGCGTACCGCCATAAGTAGAGCCGTGACTGCCAGCACCGAATAAGCCATTGGCGCGGCCACGTACCATACAAGCACCGACTGGAAAGCCGTTACCCAGGCCTTTGGCAGTCGTCAATACGTCAGGGCGAGCCTTGCTGTGTTGATACGCAAAGTACTTACCTGTACGTCCATTGCCGGTTTGTACCTCATCCAGCATAAATAGCCAGTTATGAGCGTCACACTCTGCTTGTAGTTCTTCAAGATAAGTAAAACCATTGGCAGCGGTATTAAGACCACCTTCACCTTGAATCGGCTCTACAAAGATGGCACAGATTTCATCATGATCTTGCGCGGCTTGCTTAATCGCAGCAATGTCACCAAACGGTACACGAATAAAGTCATCATCTAAGGTATAAAACCCTTCACGCGCTTTTGGATTGGCAGTGGCTGATAAGGACAATAAAGTACGGCCGTGAAATGACTGCTCCATAACGATGACTTTGGGGCGTTTAAAGCCCTGCTGGTATGCATACAGACGTGCCAGTTTTAACGCCGCTTCGTTTGCTTCAGCACCACTATTGGCAAAAAATACACTGTCCATTTGGGCAGAAGTACAAAGAATTTCTCCAGCACGTTCTTGCCAATCGATGCCAAATAGATTACTCGTATGCACTAAGGTAGCCGCTTGCTGCTGAATGGCGTCAGTCACCTGTGGATGGCAATGTCCCAGTCCACATACCGCGATACCAGTGAGTGCATCCAAATAAGGCGTCTCGTCTTTGGTATACAACCAACTGCCCAAACCACGTGTAAAGCTGATTGGTTGACGATTATAAGTGGGCATCAGATAAGTAGCAGACATATAAAATATCCTTGGTGTAGTAAATTGAAAAGTAGGGGTTATAGTTCGTCAGAGAAAGGCGTGGTTTCTGCAGGTAAAGTATAGTCTTCATTTGCCCATGCACCTAAGTCAATCAGTTTGCATTGACTGCTACAAAATGGCTTATATTTATTGTCTTGCCATGTCGTTTGCGTGCCGCAACGTGGACAAGGATAAGTCTTGGGTGAGGTATTGGAAGTAGAGTCATTCATAATAAAGGTAAACAGATCCTTGAGGTTGCTTGAACAATTGGTATTATTAGCGAATGGCGGCTCGCATGGCTTGTACATCTCTATCTACGTTACGATTGATAGACTACTGTAACGGGTTGCGCGTGATCGCTATATTACTATTGAAATCGATTGGCTATATAATAGCATGTGGTCGAATAATGACAAAAGACAAATACCTTAAGGACAGTAGATGACTGACAATATTGAGCTTACGCATCAACAGGCGAGAGCATTCCAACCGCACAAGCTCTCGGCACCGCGTGATTTTATGATTCCAAACATAATTGGTGAAAATAAAGACAATTTGCCTTTGATGTTAGAGATTGGTGCAGGGAAGGGCAAGCATGCGCTTAGCTTTGCAGCACAAAACACTGATAAGCATTTGATTGCGATCGAGCGTACGCGTAATAAGTTTGAGGCTTTTGCCAAATTGGCAACAGTGCAAAACGCATCAAATCTGGATGCTATCCATGCTGATGCGATTGCTTGGATCGTTCATGCTATCGCGCCTAGTAGTGTGGCGAAAATTTTTATTCTTTATCCCAATCCTGAGCAGCACAACCCTAATCAACAATGGTTGAATATGCCTTTTTTTGAATTCCTATTATCACGCTTACAAGTAGGCGGGGAAGTGACGCTAGTAACCAATATCGAAGCATATATGGACAATGCAGAGCAACAAGCCACTGAAGTATGGTGCTTACCAAATGTTCGCTATCAAGTGCCCATTGACAGTCAGCGGACGCACTTTGAGGTTAAGTATTTAGCACGCGGCGAAACGTGTTGGGAGCTGTGCATGCAAAAACCGAAAGGCTATAAGACAAGATTTGACGATTGGCAGGTTGATGCTGTTAATCAAGGAATAGCCTAAGTACCCATTATATAAAAATAATCACCTCGTATGCTAATACCTAGTATTATTACATATATAAAATAGCCTAAGCAAATTAAATATAAGCCATAAAAACCGCTCCTAAAAGAGCGGTCAAAAAAATCGATAATAATCTGCATCATAAGTACGGCTTTACCAACTTATTAGAATCCGTATATGCGTCTAAAACCGTCAAAAAGGTGTAAGCACCAATAAACTTACGGCTGATAAACATAAACTCTTTTGGTGGGAGATTAAATTCAAAAGACTGCATTGCTCGTGTTGCTTTATTAGAAAGGCGCGAGTGCAGTTTACTATTCGCCCAAATATAACGATTGTTTTCATCCAAACAATCAGCAGGAATATCAGGGTTTATTACAGGGTCACTAAAAGGCTCAGTAGCCAATAGAAACAACGAAGCAATATCAAAACGTACTTTGTCACTCATACTATCGAAAAAATCATAACCAGTCATTGCCAACATCATTGCTTGATGGTCATGGCGATAACCAGCTTTTAATAAGCCATGAGCGATAGTTAATAGATGACTATCAAACTCACGAATAGCACCAAAATCTAACAATACTAACTTATCAACATCGTCTTCATTATCGCTCACACGAACCAAATAATTACCAAAATTTGGATCTGTCTGCATCTCACCCCACACAAAAATTTCTTGCATCATGATTTCAATGGCCGCTTGACCGATGGCATTACGGCGCTCATGAGGCAGCAATTGCAGTGCATCAGAGATCACAGTAATACCTGGCTCGTAAGACATGCACAATAGACGTTTTGTGGAATAAGTACGGTTAATTTTAGGGACTATATAACGTGGATCGTTGATTAAACGTTCATAAAAACGTTCTGTTGTCGCGGCTTCTGCTTCGTAATCAACCTCGTGATGGAGTAGGTCGCGTATCTCTTCAAACCACGCATCGAGTGAGCGGGTTTGCGGAACAATATTACTTACTTTTAATAGTTGCTTAAATAAAGCAAGATCCGAGTTAATGGCATCTGCCACACCTGGATATTGGATTTTCAACACGACTTGTTCACCAGTTGCGATGACTGTAGCACGGTGGACTTGGGCGAGAGAAGCGGTTCCAATAGGAGTGGGGTCAACGTCAAGCTCATTTAACTTATCACCCAACAACTGACGTAACGTGAGTTCCATCGTTGGCCATGATAAGGTCGCTGTATCATCATTCAGCGTCTGCAGCGCACGTGTGATTTCGGGTGGCAATATATGCTCACCATAGATCGCCAGCATTTGACCAATTTTAACAACCGAACCTTTTAATTTACCAAGCTCTAAAGCGAGATAATTTGCTTGTGTTTCCATAAATATTTGATTACGTGCTGTGCGTGCTTCTTTGTTCAAAAACATGCCAGACACACTATTGCCCGCCCAACGACGACCAATATTTAAGGAAGTTTTGGCAATCGACATTCGACGCTCAAATCCTGAGGTTTTTAAATTATCAATTGATTGCTTATTGCTAAAAGGTTTAGACGTATCATTTGCCATAAATATAATCATTCATCCAGTTGCTATTGATGTGTGGGTTCGAAACCTACAATACAAGGGAGATCTGATGCACAGGTACAAAATTGTACCATATAAAGCCTATTTCGTTGATGAGCCTTAGCTGAACGATGGCTGTTACTTTGTAAGCTGAAGTATGATTGTAAACAATGGTGATAAAAATAAGACCTAGCATAAAGCTAGGTCGAATAAGAACAATGATATAAATCAGCCCAAATAATTTATCGACTGACTGCTAATAGTTTATTTAGCATTTTCACGAGCGATGGCATGATGACCAATATCTCGACGATACTGTGCACCATCAAAACTAATTGCTCCTGTGACGGCTAATGCGGCTTGTTGAGCATCTAAGATACTATCTGCCAACGCGGTGACACATAATACACGTCCGCCATTGGTTATCACTTCTTTTTCATTATCTACTACATTGCTATCAGAAAACGCGGTGCCAGCGTGGAATACTTTAACGGCATTGGAGTTAGAGGTTTCAAGTTCTGGCAAGCCAGCGATCACATCACCTTTTGATGAGGTTTCAGGATAGCCCTTTGAGGCAACAACGACACCTAGAGCTGGGCGCGTATCCCATTTAGCATCACTAGGCAATTGACCTGCCAGCCCTTGGGCGACCAAATCAACCATCGAAGACTGCAAACGCATCAAAATAGGCTGTGTTTCTGGGTCGCCAAAACGGCAGTTGAACTCGATGACATAAGGGTCGCCCGCTTTATCAATCATCAAGCCTGCATACAAGAAACCAGTGTAGGGGTGACCCGCCTCTTTCATCGCATCAACCACTGGCTGGATAACTTGTGCCATCACCTTGTCATGGACTGCTTGCGTCACGACTGGAGCAGGAGAGTAGGCACCCATGCCGCCTGTGTTCGGCCCTGTATCACCTTCAAATGCACGTTTGTGATCTTGACTGGTCGCCATTGGCAAAATGTTTTCACCATCGATCATACATATAAAGCTGGCTTCTTCGCCTTGCAAAAACTGCTCGATAACCACACGACTACCAGCATCACCGAATTTATTGTCCGCAAGCATGTCATCTATTGCTTCATGCGCCTGTTCGATGGTTTCAGCAACAATGACACCTTTACCTGCGGCCAGTCCATCTGCTTTGATAACGATTGGTGCGCCTTGCTCATCGATATAAGCTTTGGCAGCAGTGGCATCCGTAAAACCTTGATAAGCCGCTGTTGGAATATTATTCTGTGCCATAAATTCTTTGGCAAATGTTTTTGAGCCTTCTAACTGCGCACAATATGCCGTTGGCCCCCATGCTTTGATACCAGCATCACGGCAAGCATCGATGATGCCAGTAACTAACGGCGCTTCTGGACCAACGATGACCATATCAATAGCGTTGTTTTGACAAAATGCAATGACCGCGCTGTGTTCGTTAGCATCATTACTTGATTCTAAAACAACGTTTTGGCATTTAGGTTCAAGGGCAGTGCCTGCATTACCCGGCGCGACGTAGATATTTTTTACCTTATTATCTTTTGCACATTGCCATGCTAGTGCGTGTTCGCGACCACCTGAACCAATCACCAAAATATTCATCATACGTCTGACCCTTAAAATTAATAATGAGTTATTCACACACTTTTCAGTACATCGGCGTATTCTAACAAAAAATCTGTACCGATTGCCATGAGTATCCACTTGCCAGCGATGAATCCGCAATAAAACATCGGCCTGTCTCATTAGCAAATGTTATCGAAGTGTTGCTGATTCATGAAATGATGTTGTACGCTTTAGCTAACGCCCCATGTGCGTTAAACTTCACTAGATTAATGGTATTAAATCCTGATTGCTAAATATTCTTAAAATATAAGAGTAAAACAAGGAGAAAAACTTAAAAAACCAAGAAAAAATAGAATAATTTGCATAAATGGATGGACTATTTCACCTCATCAATAATATTCAATATATTCATGCGGTGTGAGTAGGTAATACCGATTAATAAACTCAAATAAATAAATGACAAACCAAACTTGTAAAAAAGGACGAAGGACATGCCAAACTCCCTCAGTATCGCAAAAGAGCGCATCAGCCAAATAAGCGATATTGCTACCAGTTATGTACAAAAAGACAAATCGTTATTTGACCATTTTATTCATAGCTATTATCAGCCGCTGCATCAAGAGACAGCAAAAGCCATCAGCAATGCTGACTTGGCAGGCATGGCGCTCCATCACTTTACGCTCCTCCAAGCCTATGATGGTAGCAAGCCGCAATTGTCGGTGTTCAACCCAAAGGCAGAAGAGCAACATTTTCACAGCTCGCATACCGTAATTCAAATCGTGGCTTATGACAGACCATTTTTAGTCGATACTATCCTAATGAGTCTGGAAGCAGAAGGGATTGATGTACACCGTACTTATAACATCATTGTTAGTGTTAAGCGTGACGATGATGGACAAATTATTCATGTCGAAGGCGCACATGAAAGTGCGACCTCTCATTTGTCTTTGATTCATTGTGAAATTGCGTATCAAGATAATGAAAGTTTAGACACGCTGCAACAAACGCTGCTGGCCAAAATTGATACTCTAGATACGGTCGTTGGTGATTGGAAGCAAATGCGTGCGCAGCTGACTGATATCAAAGCTGAACTGGCCAATAAGCCGTTGCCAGAAGTGTTTTATTCACAGCAAGAGATACAAGCGTTTTTAGATTGGATATTAGACGACCATTTTATTTTCTTAGGTTACCGTGAATACCGTTTAGAAGGCGGTCAGTCTATCGAAGTAAAAACCAATGCTGAACCTGTTGACTTGGACTTATTTGCCATTGGCAATAGTGGTCTTGGTTTGTTGCGTGGTGCTGAAGAAGATAAATTGTCAGAAAGCTTTAGCCAGTTGCCTAAAGTATTGAAGCAACTATTGACTGAGCCTCGCGTACTGATGCTTTCGAAATCAAGCCGCGTATCACCCATACATCGCTCGGTATATATGGACTTTTTGGGTATTCATAAATTTGATGACAATGGCAAGTTGGTCGGTGAATATCGATTCATTGGCTTACTGACGTCTCAAGCCTATCAGCTTACCGTACAACAAATACCTTTGTTACGTGACAAAGCCAATAAGATTATGATGATGGCAGAATTGCCACGTGATGGTCATGCTCATCATAAATTGATGCACGTGATTAACACACTGCCACGTGATGACTTATTTCAAGCCAGCGTCGAGGAACTGTATCCTATCGTTTCTGGCATCAGCCAATTGCAAGACAAAAAGAGTCTGCGCTTGTTCAGCCGTGTCGATCATTATCAACGTTTTGTTTCTTGCTTGGTCTATATTCCGCGTGATAAGTTCAACACTGAGCTACGTATCAAGGTACAAAACGTTCTAAAAGAAGCTTATGGCGGGACATCTTCAGGATTTACGACTGAGTTCAACGAATCTGCTCATGCTCGCGTCCATGTACATGTACGCACCGTGCCAGGCCAAGTGAATGACGTTAATACAGAAGCGCTTGAAGCTAAGTTGTCTGCATTGATGCAATCATGGAATGACAGCTATCAAAAAATGCTACTCGATAATGTGGGTGAGCAGCAAGCCAATGCGTTAAACCGTCGCTTTTTGAATTATATTCCTGCAGCTTATCAAGAAAGCTTTGATGCCCGTACTGCCGTTGAAGACACCAAACGCTTGGCCAAACTGACAGCAGAGCAACCAATGATTTGGCATTTGTATCAGTCAACGGGTGATGCCAGAAACCAGCTACACCTCAAACTGTATGGTCGTGAGGAACCGGTCATCTTATCCAAAGTATTGCCAATCCTCGAAAACTTTGGGGTATCGGTCATTTCAGCCCAGACTTATGAGTTCGACCTACCAGAACAACCTATCTGGATGCAAGAGTATGAGCTGACGCTAGAGCATGTTGATACTGTCAATATGCAAGTGGTACGTGGTCAGTTTGAAGACAGCCTTAAGCAGATTTGGGCAGGACAGGTCGAAAGCGATTCTTTCAATGAGCTAATATTGACGACCAATCTTGATACTTATGATGTGGTGTTGCTACGGGCATTATCGCGTTATATGATGCAAGCAAAAGCACCGTTCTCTAGTAGCTATATTCAACAAACGGTTGTAAAAAACAACGATATCAGTGTAGCGCTGGGTAGTCTGTTCGATGCTCGTATGAATCCTAAATATAGTACGGATGAGCGCCAAGAAAAAACCACTCAATTTCAAGCACAGATCAATGCAGCACTCGCAGATGTAGATAGCTTAGATGAAGACCGTATCTTGCGTTGGTATTTAGACTTAATTAACGCCATGATTCGCACCAACTTTTATCAAACGGATACAAATGGTCAGCGTAAAGACCGTTTGTCGTTTAAATTTTTGGCAGCAGACATTCCAAATCTACCATTGCCCAAGCCAATGTTTGAGATATTTGTCTATTCACCGCGTGTTGAAGCGGTGCATTTACGAGGCGGCAAAGTGGCTCGTGGTGGTTTGCGTTGGTCAGATCGCATGGAAGATTTCCGTACCGAAGTGCTAGGTTTGGTCAAAGCACAGATGGTCAAAAATGCGGTCATTGTTCCTGTGGGTTCAAAAGGTGGCTTTATTGTCAAAAATAAAACCATGGCAGATGGCCGTGAAGTATTCCAAGCTGAAGGTATCGCCTGTTATCAGACGTTCCTAAGAGGTATGCTTGATATTACCGACAATATTATCGATGGCAATATTGTCCCGCCAGCCAACACTGTGCGCCATGATGAAGACGATCCGTATTTGGTGGTTGCTGCAGACAAAGGCACCGCGACTTTCTCTGATATCGCCAACGCCTTGGCTGCTGAATACAATTTTTGGCTGGATGATGCCTTTGCTTCAGGTGGCTCGGTAGGCTACGATCATAAGGCGATGGGTATTACGGCGCGCGGTGGTTGGGAGTCGGTCAAACGTCACTTCCGTATGCGCGGTATGGATATCCAAAATCGTGATGACTTTACCGTGGTTGGTATTGGTGATATGAGTGGCGACGTATTCGGCAACGGCATGTTGCTCTCAACCCATACCAAGCTGGTTGCAGCCTTTAACCATCTACATATCTTTATTGATCCCAATCCAGATACTGCCAGCTCCTATGCAGAGCGAGCCCGTTTGTTTGAGATGCCGCGCTCATCGTGGGAAGATTATGAGCAATCATTAATCAGCCAAGGCGGTGGTATATTCTCTCGTCAAGACAAAACCATCACCATTAGCCCAGAGATGAAGGCCGTTTTTGATATTAGTGAAGACAGCCTGGCTCCTAACGATTTGATTAGTGCCTTACTACGGGCACCTGTTGATCTGCTCTGGAACGGCGGTATTGGTACTTATGTCAAAAGCGTTAACGAAACACACGCTGATGTTGGAGACCGTGCCAATGATGCGCTGCGTATCAATGGTAACGAGCTGCGTGCTGCTATCGTTGGCGAAGGCGGTAATTTGGGCTTTACCCAGCAAGGGCGTATTGAATACGCACAAACGGGTGGCCGCATTTATACCGATGCCATCGACAACTCAGGCGGTGTGAATTGTTCAGATCACGAAGTCAATATCAAAATCCTACTGGGCAAAGTCGTCGAGCAAGGGGATATGACATTGAAGCAGCGCAATGAGCTGTTAGAGAGCATGACCGATACAGTGGCAGAGTTGGTATTGCGCCAAAACTACCTACAGCCGCAAGCGCTTGAGCTTAGCCATATCCTTGCGACAGCAAATTTGAGCGAGCATCAACGTTTTATTCAAATGTTAGAAAGTGAAGGCCGTCTTGACCGTGCGATCGAATATCTGCCATCAGATGAAGAAATTGCAAAACGTCAAAAAGTGGATACTGGCCTGACCAATCCTGAATTGGCCGTCGTCATGGCTTATGGCAAAATGTGGGTTTATGACAAATTGCTATTATCTGATTTACCAGATGACCCATACTTCATCAACGAGTTGCGTAAATACTTCCCTGATGAGCTGGCGTCACGCTTCTTTGATGAGATGACCGAACACCGCTTGCATCGTGAAATCATCAGTACTTATTTGACCAACAGTGTCGTCAACCGTTTGGGTATTGAAGCACTGTTCCGTCTCTATGAAGAGACCGATCAATCATTGGCAACCATCGTTCGTGGCTATGCCATCAGCCGTGATGTCTTTAATGTATCAAAAGCTTGGAAGACGCTTGAAGCGCTGGACAATCAAGTTGATGCCAAGTTGCTGCTAAATCTTGAGCTGCGTCTGCGTGATGCGCTTGAGCGCGGTGTTGTGTGGTTTATCAATGCCTTTGGTCAAGACCTCCAAGTCGCTGATATGATTAGCCGCTTTGGCAATAGTGTCGAAAAACTGACCAAATCAGGCGGTTTCATCGAACAGCAATTTGCGCAGTATTTGCAAGAAGACACCACAAGCTTGATGCAAAATGATCTGTCCAATAATGATGCTGCCTTGTTTGCCTTGTTTGCCATGCTGCCATATCATGTCGATGCGCTAGATGCCGCTCTTTTGGCTGAGCAATATGCGCGTCCTGTCGATGAGATTGCAACGCTATACTTTGAGGCCTATCAAGTATTGCAGTTAGATTGGATGATGGACCATATCGCCATTTTACCGCAGCAAGATTATTGGGATCGCCGTGCCCGCCATGCTTTAGTGAACGAGCTGTCACGTAGCTTGCGCCTATTGATGGATGCGGTACTGTCAAAACCTGATGCGAAGCAAGCGTTTAGCGAGTGGCGCTCACGCCATTTAGATCAGCTGGCGTCAGTAGAGGCAGAAATGCACAAACTTGATGAGCTGCATAGCAATAATGAAAACAGTCAAGTGGGACTATCAACTCTTTCAGTATTGATGAGTGAGTTAAGTGGTCTGGTCACTAAGTAAAGTATAGTCAAGTCAGTTTATTCGTTGAAAAAAACCACCGCTATTGAGTAACGGTGGTTTTTTATTTTCATAAATGTGGATTAATATAGTTAAGTTTTAATTGATGACTTTCTGGCAACCTTGACCAGTAATCTGACTGAAACCACCTGAGATTTTTTCTACTTTTATTTGGGTCAAGATGCGATCCTTTAACGCCTGTACGTGCGAGATGATTCCGATCAATTTTCCTTCTTGTTGCAAGCTGGTTAAGGTATCAAGCGCAATATCAAGCGATTCCTCATCAAGTGTGCCAAACCCTTCATCCAAAAATAGCGAGTCCACACGGATATTATGGCTGGCCATTTGTGACAGTCCAAGTGCGAGCGCCAAGCTGATAATAAAACCTTCACCACCTGAAAGGTTTTTGGTACTGCGAATATCACCGCCTTGGTAGTTATCAATAACGTTGAGCTCAAGAGGACTGTCTTCATCATGAATGAGTAAGTAGCGATCACTCATTTTTTGTAGTTGGCTGTTGGCATGTTTGATCATCACCTGAAACGTCAATCCTTGAGCAAAGGTGCGGTACTTTTTACCATCTGCTGAGCCTATTAACGTATGTAATTGCTGCCAAACTTGTAGTTTTTGTTTTTGTTCATCAATCGCAATCAGCTGCGTTGCCTGTTGTCCTTTTTGGTTGTCGTTATCCTTGAGCTTTTGATCAAGCACACCGATTTTTTGACTTAACTCATCGATATCTGTCTGTATTTGATAATGCTTGCCAGCAAGTGTTTCTCGGTCTTCATCTGTCATAGGTGTGGCAATTTTTTGCTCTAGCGCTTGCTGGGAATTGTCTAACTGCACCTTAGCCTGTTGTAGCGCGTTATCAATTGCCAGTTTACGTATATGTAGTGCCTCACGCGCTTCTTTAGGCAGACGCGCACTAACAAAAGCGGCTTCATCTGCGAAATGTGACTCTACCAGTAAATCAGTAAAGGTGTTTTGCTGCTTATGTAGTGTAGTCGCCGCCGACTGTAGCTCTGTGGCTAGCTGTTGCTCTCTAATCTTTAACTGCACGAGAGACTGTTGTATAGTATCTAGCTGTCTTTGCGCTATGACTTGTTTGGCATTAGCTTCATCAGCAGCACCACGTAACTGGTTTTCTTCGTGGTCTGTATCTTTATCTGCGAATAGCGCTTTTCTGTCTGTCTTTAGTTTTTCGATAGATTTGGTTTTATTATCGATTAATTTCTCTAAACCTGTGAGCGCTGTCTCATCATCGGTGAGCTGTGTTTGCTTGCTATCGATATTCGCCGTCAGACTGCTCAAAGTATTTATAAGTTGCTGTTGGCTGTTTTTCTGCTCATTAAACTGTTGTTTTAGCTGACTTAACGCGCTGCGCTGCTGACGAAGTTTTTCAATATGACTGTCATAGTCTGCGCTTTCTATTACCGTTTGTTTATCAAAACTATTATCCAGTTGCTTTAGTGCGCCGTGAACGTCAGTCGCTTTGAGCGCTATAGTTAAATGATTCTCGTATTTATCCGTTGGGTACTTACTCACCAAAGATGAAATATTGGTCATTATGGGTATTAGTTCAGAAAAATTAGTGGCAATCTTATCTTCGATACTTTCCATTTTTTGAGCATTGAGCTTGCTATCCGTGGTCAGGTTATTAATGTCACGACTAAGTAGCTGTTGCTGCTTTTCATCGGCTTCGATGTCAGTGCTGAGCATTACAGCACTTTCAGTTAGGTTGTCATATTTAACCACTATCGTTTTAAGAGACTGTTTATGCTCAGTCAGTTTGTGTTTTACGGTGTCTAATAAGGATAAGCAGTGATTGATATTAATATCGGTTGTATTTATATCACTGATCATTTGTGCAAGTGGATTGATAATCGTCATAGTTGATTCAGAATAATTATTCTCAGTGTCAAATAGTGAGGATAAGTAAGACTGAATATCTGCGTATAAGATTTTAGATTGCTGCTGTAAGGGCGCTAACTGCTGCTGTTGATTTTTGATGGCTTCTTTTTTGGTGGCATGGTCGATATGATGTTTGGATAAAGTCTGCTCAAGATTATCAATAACGGTTTCTAGTTCAGCTATGTGCTGCTGAGTTAATTGCGTCTTAGATGGTTGGTTTTGGGCGGCATTGGCATCGATATTATTGTCTAGTAACGGGTGATGTTTACCATAAGGATGCTCATGCGCACCGCAAAGCGGGCAGGGCGACCCATCTTCTAGCGCTACTATATAATCTTCAAGCTTAGCAACTTTTTGCAGTAAATTTAGATGAGCCTGTTTTTCTTGTCGTTTACTCTTAGCGTCTTCAATATCCATCTTGCGACTGGCAATCAAACCTTCTAAAATCTGAAGCTCTTGGTTCAGTGTGGGTAACGTTGCATTGATGTGGTCAATTTGGCCAGTACGCTCCGACAACTGTTCTAACTTTATGTTGGCTTGCGCAATCTGAGTACTGATTCGATCGATTTGCTCTTGTTCGCTACGCATATGAGCAATGGGCTGATTTTGAATGAGTGTGGCTTGCTGCTGTTGTAGGCTGGCAAGTTGACCGCGTTGCTGCGTTATTAATGACTTCTCTACATCTTGCTGCTTAGATAATTTATCAAAATCAGCCTGTAGCTGGCGAGCTTGATTACTATAGGCAAGTTTGTCAGCCGTTAGGTTGGTATTATCTTCTAGCAGTGCCATTAATTGGCGACAGCTGTTATCAAATTTCTCCATATCTGTATCGAGGTCGTTTAGCTCTTGGTAATCGCGAAAGTACTTTTCTATACTGCTAAGCTGAGCCTTCGTTTCTTGTTCTTTTTGACTGTGCTTGGCTATTTCTTGGCGTAATCGTTTCGTACTATTGACTAATAGGTCTTTACGTTGATTATCATTGGTTAAAGAATAGGATTGCTGTTTTATCTCAGCATCCAACGCGCGCGTCTTTGCAATAACAGGCAAGGTGGTCTGGAGGTTGTCCGTGGCTTGCTTTGCAGTGGTATTGATATTCTCTAAATGAGTTGAAGCTTGTGCCAGTGCTGCTTGCTGAGTTGGAATCTTATTAAGCAAATCTTGCTGCTCAAGACTCAATCTCTTGACCGTGTCTCGGCTATAGCTAAGCTCTCGAAATTGGCTGTCAATCTCTAAGGCTTTATTAGCCACTTCTAAGCGCTGCGCTTCTGGAATAAAGGTTTTCTGTGCTTGCTGTGCTGCTGAAAATTCGGTCTGGTAAGTTAAGAGATTTTGCTGCAACTGCTGAACACTATCCAGCCATTGCAATTGCGCACTCAAGGTATTAAAGGTTTGGCGCTGCTTGCTCTGCTGCTGGTTAAAGCTCTCTAAATCAACTTTCAGCAGTTTTTCATCTTCAGTACTTAATAACGATAAGCTATTTATACCCGCTTGTAGCTTGCCAAGCACGTCTTCCTCAAAGCGTTTCTTTTCATGGACATTTAATGAGATTTTGGCATAAATATCTGTACCCGTTATTTTTTCTAAAATAGCCGCTCTATCGCCAATATCTGACTTTAAAAAGGCGGCAAAACTGCCCTGTGCCAGCATAATGGAGCGGGTAAACTGATTAAAATCCATACCTATTAACTCTTGGATATAGGCCGACGTCTTGGATTTTTTTTCCTCCAAGATTTTACCCGTTTTCACCTCACTGATTTCATGCTTAATCGGTAATAGATTACCTTTGGCTTTCTTATGAGCGCGATGCTGATACCATGAGCATTGATAGCGTATGGTATCTATCTCGATGATGACTTCTGCCGAACATTCACCCGTGCCTTGTGTCATGATCTCATTTGTCGACCCAGTGATATCGCCCAATCTTGGCGTCTGGCTATAGAGTGCCAAGCAAATAGCGTCCAATATGGTGGTCTTGCCAGCGCCTGTCTGTCCAGTGATTGCAAATATCCCTTCATTGGTAAAAGCGGTGTCAGCAAAATCAATATGCCATTCGCCTTTTAGCGAGTTGAGGTTTTTGAGTCTGAGTTCAATTAAGCGCATGGGCAACTCTTATCTTTATGAGAATTATTGTGAAGAATAATGATGAAACATACGGTAGCAATGGTGCTGATGATGGACAAACGGCATAAGCAACTCGTATTATTCGGCCTGTTTATCTTCGTGATGCAAGCCATAAACGATTTGCTGATAAGCATCTCGTAAGGTGGATTTTTGTGCATCAGGGACATCATGAGCCGTCAAGCACCGCTCAAAAACTTCTTGCTCGTCTAGGTCTTGTAGCGTCTCAGAGGTTTGCTGCTGATTAAGAACTTTGTTATAAGTGCGCGTATTTTTGATTTTTAATACCTCACACGGCAGATCATCTATCATTGCTTGAATCTGTTCGCGCAACTCACTGACGACGTCGTCCCCTGTATAAATAATCTCCAACCAAATCACTTCATTTTGGCTAAGCGTGTCAATGGTTTGGGCAATCGTTGTTAAGTCACCAGATATTTGCGCTAATTGTTGAAATTTTGGAATGGGTAAGGGAATGACTTGCATTTGATACGAGTCATCTTGGTGCAATAGGGCGGCGTTCGCATGTGAAGTGGATAGATTGGCAGTCGTTTGCTCAATACTTTGATTTTGCTGCTCGATAGTGTTTTCTTTGCCAGTAACGTTTGCCACGTTATCGTTTTCTACGGACTCATCAAAGCCAAACAAGTCATCCATATAGACAGCTGTCTGACTTGCTACTTTTTTAGCAGCTTTTTCTACTGACTTTTCAACCGTGGTGGTTTTAACATTAGCATCTGTGCTGACAAGCTGAGGAATAACGTTTAGCCCTGAGCTATCATTATCAAAATATTCAGCAGCACCAAACTGTACAAGTAACACTTGTTTTTGCTGCCGTGCTTCACCAAAGCCCATAGCAATGGGTGAGCCTGAGTAGCGAATATTCTCACGTCCACCAACGCGCTGCGGAACATGTAGATGGCCAAGCGCCACATAATCAAAACCAGCATCAAACATGTCGGCTGAGACCTTGCCAAGTGAACCAACATAAAGCTCGCGTACCCCATCATCATCGGTCGTTTGACCACCCGCGGCAAACAGATGCCCTGTGGCGATAATGGGAATATGACGTTGATGCGCTTCGATGAGTTCAGCTTGTTTGGCTTTGGCAATGGCTGCCACTTTATCATAGTGCTCGCAGATACCAGCGATAACGTTAGCGTCTTTGGTCTGACCCGACTCGCCAGCCTGACTGCTACGCACATCGCGATCACGCAGGTAGGGCACAGCGGCAATAATGCAATGCGGCGTACCATTTACATCATCTAAAACCAATACCTCATCGTTTAAGTCTTCACAAGCAGTACCAATCACATGAACGTTCAAAAACTTTAGGACATGGCTTGGTGCATCCAAAAATGTCGGTGAATCATGATTGCCAGCCACAATAACCACATGTTGACAGCATGATTTTGACACTTTACCCAAAAACTCATAATACAGCGCTTGGGCTTTATTGCTTGGCGTCATAGTATCGAAGATATCACCAGCGACGATCAATACGTCCACGTGCTGCGCGCTAATAGTGTCTTGTAGCCAATTTAAAAACGCGGCAAATTCATCATAGCGCAGTCGCCCGTAAAGCCTTCGCCCCAAATGCCAGTCGGATGTGTGCAAAACGTTTAACGCTTTGGTGGGCATGGATTTTAAAACGGTAGGTGTGGGCATAGGTGCGCTTAATGACATATAGTAAAAGACAGTCATTCTAGCAAGATTTGTAGCGGTTTGCTCTGTTGCAACGTATTAAAAAAACCCTACCAATACTCTGGTAGGGCTTTTGGGAAATACTTGAAATTAATGATAAACGTTTTCTAGCCTACTGTCTCAAACCTTATCTTATTACTCTGCAAGGTTTGCAACCATAGACAGCGCATGGGCTTGCTGGCGTGTAGATGTTGTTTTGTCTTTATTGATAGCAAAAACGCCTTCACGTAGCCAGTTGTCCGCTGTGTGATCACTATTTTGATTGTGCTGATTATACCAAGACAAATCGTGCTGAAGACTGACCACGTCGCCCATAATAAGTAGGGCAGGCGTTGGTAATTGTGCCTCTTCTTGCTGAGCAACAATGGTTGCAAGCGTTCCAGTCAATACTTGCTGGTTGAGCATACTGGCATTAGAGACAATGGCGATGGGCGTGTCCGCCCTGCGCCCTGCGTCAATCAATCCTTCGATCAAGCGTGCCAGCGAATGTAGACCCATATAAAATACCACTGTCTCATCGGTATTCAAAAAGCTCTTAAAGTTGTTATTGGGCGCGCCCGCCTTCAGAAATCCAGTGACAAAACGCACTGACTGCGAATGATCACGGTGGGTTAGCGGAATTCCTGCATAGCTGGCAGCGGCATTGGCAGCGGTGATGCCGGGTACGACCTGATAAGGGACACCATGTGCGCGCAGACTTTCAATCTCTTCGCCACCACGTCCAAAGATGAACGGATCGCCACCTTTTAGGCGCACCACACGCCGACCTTCTTTGGCACTATTAACCAATAATTCATTGATACCAAGCTGTGCGACTGTATGGTTGCTGCGTTTTTTGCCGACGAACACTTTGTCAGCGTCACGGCGGCATAGATCTAATACTTGCGGTGATACCAGCGCATCATAATAAACAATATCTGCTTGCTGCATCAAACGCAGCGCTTTAAAAGTGAGGAGCTCGGGATCGCCTGGGCCTGCACCCACAATATATACTTCTCCCACCGCCGACGCCTCTTCTATAGACTCATCTGACATTATAGGATTGATCGTAGGGGCTTCTTTTGCTACTGGTTCAGCGTCATTTTTTTTGTGAATGGCGGCCGCTGTACTATCTAAGTCAGCTTGCAGTTGTGCGGCCGCCTCTTTTTCATTACCAGCAAACATCAGCTGACTGACTTGACCTTCAAATGCGCGCTCCCAAAACTGCCGACGTCCAGTCAAAGTCGGAATTTTGGCTTTGACTTCAGCGCGAAAATCGCCAGCAAGCTTGGCCAATTTTCCATAACCCTGCGGGATCAATGTCTCAAGACGTGCACGCAATAGACGGGCGAGCACAGGCGCTTTGCCATTGGATGAGATACCAATCACAATGGGATTGCGATCTATAATCGCTGGAAAAATAAAATCGCATAAAGGAGGGGTATCGACCACGTTTACGGGAATATTCAGATCAGTGGCGTCGGCATGAATTTGATGGTTTAGGGTCTCATCATCGGTCGCTGCAATGATAACGCGCGAGCCTGACATATGCGCTTTATCATAATTCTCATAAATCAGTTCGTGCTTGCTATCACTTAACAGCTCTTGTATCTCGTGACTAATATCTGGTGCAAGAATAGTGATACAAGCCCCTGCACGGCTGAGTAAATCAGCTTTACGCAGCGCCACTTCACCGCCGCCCACGATAAGCACTTTGCGGTCTTCTAGTTTAAAAAATAGCGGGAAGGTGTTCATAGCATCACCAGTTATTCAGTCAATGTAAATGTATTCTCATTATGAGGTATCACAGGCGCACGCTCACGTAGTGAATTGGCATTAGTATATTCGTTTTTGACATGATAATGACAGTTTTTGCTGAAAAGCGGAATAGTAAATTTATAAAAATAGATAATTGTTTGCTAATGACTTTATATGATAGTATCAGTTTTAAAATAGGCAGTTTAGGATAAGACCATGGCAGCTTATATCACCGTGGGTGCAAAGACCACTCATGGCGGCAAGGTCATTACAGGTTCACCGCATACCACGCACAACGGCGTTCAAGTCGCTCGCATGGGCGATAAGGTGATATGTAAAAAATGCAAAAAGGTCACCACCATTCTAACAGGAGATGCTTCTTTTATCGTAGATGGCGCACCAATCGCACGGGCAGGAGATGTGACCAGCTGCGGTGCTAAATTGATCGCAGTTCAGCAATCTTTTTGTGAGTCAGATTTTGAAGTGATGGGTATTGAGCAATCGGAAAGTATTAAAGAAGCAGCTCAGGATTATGCTAATAAGGTCATGAGTAGATACAATACCGCTTTTCAGTTTTTAGACGATGATGATATGCCTTATGTCAACTTCAATTACACTGCCAAAAATAAGCAGAGTGGCCAGACCTATCAAGGTGTTACAGATGAAGAGGGCTGGACGGAGCGTTTTTATTCTGACACCGATGATGAAATTGAAGTCAAACTAGATTTAGAGTGGCAACAAGGTTTGGGAGCGTTCGAATGAGCAATAGCACTAGCGGCAATATGAAAGGCGGAGATAGCTCTACCAAGATTACGCCAAGACCTTTTATATCGCGGCAACATCCTTTAAATAACCCAAAAGATCCCTTTACCGCAGCGAAAGTGAATAAAGAGCTTGTGAATAGATTGGCTCTTAAGACATTTCCTACTCAAGGGGCATCTTCTCTGTGTGGACCTGCCACTCTTTTTTATTGCTTACTTATCGATCATCCTAAATTATATAAACAGGCGGTAGCAGAACTTTGGAGAGATGGTAAGACAACGATCAATGATTTGAAAATTGAGCCAAGTGCACGGACAAAAAACCCTAAAGATTTATTCAAGAAGAAAGAGGAATTAAGAATCTTAGCTATTGACTGGATGACCTTGGCAAGCCTACGAGACTCAACTAATAATATTATGACTTATAGTTCACCGTTCGACCAAGCAGCAGGAATTACTTTGCCAGTAGATATGATCGATTGGTTTAAAAAAGCTGGCTATCGACACGTTGAAACATTCGTTTTAGATAGACCAACAAACATCATAAAAATAAACAGCTATCAGAGTAACCCTAATTATCATGTTATTTCTTTGGTAAACTCTGGGTTTATTTCAGGGCAAAACTTACCTACTGTTAATCTCCCTAACCATTGGGTAATGTGGACTGACCAGCTACGCAATAGTGACGGCATCCCTATAAGGACTGACATAAAATCCTCTGATACTGTCAAGCTAAAATTATTTACATGGGGAGAAATAGCCAGACCTATAAAATTGAACTTGAGTTTCGCAGAATTTCAAAAATACCATTTTCAAGCGATTGTGATTGGAAAATAAAATGATAAAAAAATATATAATATTTGTGTCAAGCTTGTTAGTAATAGGATGCAGCGATCCTGTGAAAGTATCGCCTGATAGATTGCCTGATGCTTACCTAAATCAGCCTTATGAGACGAATATAGATATTTCAGGCGGTGTGGTGGTTGGAGTTGGTTTTTACTCTGAAGTGTCTGATGCTAATTTTATAATTATTCCAAGTATTGCAGAGGGAGGCTATAAAGATTATAACCTTTTGACCGTTACTGGCACACCTACAACATCAAATCCTATCTATATTTATATTGCAGGAGATACATATGGAACCAATTTCCCTGGTAAACAATTTGAAAAAAAATATACGATTGAAGTGATGCCCAGTAAATAAATGGACATCATATGATGAATAGGAATTTAATGCTTCCATTTATTTCCTTGCTAGTAATAGGATGCAGCGATCCTGTGAAAGTATCACCTAATAGATTGCCTGACGCTTACCTTAATCAGCCTTATGAGGCAAATATAGAAATAATAAATTCAGCGGTTGATGACATAACCTTTCATTGAACCTCTTCAGATGCTAATTTTAAGATTACTCCTAAAATTAGAGAAAGTGGTCGAGACGACTATAATAACCTGACAATTAATGGTCTGCCTACTACGCTCGATCCTATAAGCGTTTATATATCAGAAAACACCTACGGCACGAATTTTACTGGGAAACAATTTGAAAAAAGTACAATATCGAGGTGAAAGTGACAAAATAGTGTAGATCTTGGCCAAAAAATAAACACTATTTAACCACTACCAACTGTTTACGCAAACTCACTCAGCATCTTAGTAATACGTGCATCTTTTTGTTGCCAAATGTCCTCTAACCAATCAAACATCATCTTTTTGGTGGCTTCATCACGGTCATAACCGCCATCCATAATCGCCGCAAATAACGCATCGGGTATCTCCAAACGTGTCACATCGACGCCCAAACGGCGAATATTGCCTTTCCATAAATCATCATAGTCAGGCGTGCCATCGGGATATACGATAGTGACGTCTAAGATCGAGTCTAGTTGCTCGCCCAGCGCATTGATCGCTAATGACAAACCGCCAGCTCGTGGTTTTAATAAATGCTGATAAGGTGATCCTTGCTTGTCGTGTTTTTCTGCAGTAAAACGCGTCCCTTCTAAATAGTTGAGTAGGGCAAAAGGTTTGTTTTTTAATTGACGACACGCGCGCTTAGCCTCAATTAAATTTTTATTTTTAAGTTCTGAGTTCTTCGCCATCGCTTTGGGAGAAAAGCGCTTAATCATTGGGAAGTCTAAGAAGTAAAAGGCTTGGCCGATAACGGGAATATAAATCAAATTAAACTTAGTAAAGAACCGCGTTAAAGGCAACCTGTCTTGGCTTATGTATTGCACAATACTGGTATCGACCCAAGACTGATGGTTACTGACCAGCAGATATTGCTTGTCTTCGCTAAGGTCTTCAGGAAGGTTGATGCGCCAGTCTTTATGGGGTAGCGCATGGTCAATCACGGCATTATTACTATTAATCCAGTATTTGGTAATCTCAACCAAGGCATCGTCAGCGAGCTTTGATCCGGTCAATACTTTAGCAGCGCCCAAAGTCCAGATGGGTAGACCAACGGCCATACTATTGGCAGTGAGGACACCAGCGCCTGTCAAAAAAGAGGCGGCTTTGCCTACTGAAGGCAATTTATCATGAAGCTTTTCGTAGAGTGAATTGATTTTTTTTATAGAGCGCATAACAGATATCCATATTGATGAAGGCGACAACATCATTCATTGTTTAACGTAAAAAATGGGTCAATGACGTGCAGGTTTTGAAGATAAGCCATAAAGTGACTCAATGTTATACGATAAAACGTAAAAAGTAATCTCTGATTTTTTGAAAATATTACTTTTTATGTCTTATTTAAATCAGATGGGCAATACCAAATGCAAAAAAGAAGCGGTGATTTTAATGTCAGCGCTTCTTTTTTCTTAAAACTGTTGATTGCTCGGTGTTTGTCTACAACTGCGTATGCAAACCACATTCACGGCTTTCTTCTACTTTAGTTGGATCAAAGTAATCAAACTCATTTGGCAAGTTGTGCTCTTCAAGATAAATATCCAAATCAGCATCTGTTTTTTCGAACAACGGCGCTACTTTTAAGACACCATCTTTTGACAAACTAAGCACGTCAAGACCTTGGCGGAACTCTGTTTGATCTTTGCGAATCGCATTAAACCAAACGTCAGGCTTTAATTCATCTAAGGCACGGCGGAATGGCTCAAGTTTTACCTGATCAGTGAACGCATCGTGCTGTGGATTGTCGATACCTGGGATACCGTTCATGGTCGAATCACGATGCGCAGCCGTTTGCTTAGGAATGTACGTGACAACGTTTAAGTTCAAATCACGGATGACCTTATTGGCAAACTGATAGGTGGCATCAGTGTTATAGCCTGAATCAACCCACAATACGGTAATGTCAGGACGTTGCTTGGCGACCAAATGCAATATCGCTGACTCGTAAGGGCGGAAATTGGTGGTGATAATTGGGTTTTTTGCTTGAGTCAATGCCCACGCGACGATTTCTTCTGGCGACTTGCCTTGTAGTTCTTGGTTGGCTTGATCGATATCTAGATTTGGGTGTAATTGGCTCATAATATATTCCTTAATAATGGTTCATATAAAAGGTAGTAAGAATAAAAGTTTTATAAAAATTGGTTCATAGCAATACGTACTAAACGTTTGAGAACATTGGTAACGCTGAGGCATCTCGACCATCGTAACTGCTGGCAAGCGCGTTAAAGGCTTGACTGATATCGGAGATAGAATGCATATCATGCTCACTGAGCACAAAGCTATCGACACCCACACGCAACAGGTAGGCAATTTGATCACGACCAAACTTGCCTGCCATGCGAATCTCACCCTGATAGCCGATTTGACGTAGCGTTTGGGCATAACTAAAGCCGCGACCATCAGTAAAGGTGGGGACATGAATGACGATTAAGTCTTGCTGTAATAAAAACTCAGGCAAGCCAGCCAACACATCGGTATCGCTATCAGATGTCACCCAAACGCCGATACGGCTGGCATGTTGGCTAACCAGTTCACGTACTTGTTGTAATAGCCCGCCAGCTATTTTTCCTTCATTCTCGAGCAAATCAGCAAACGGCAAAACAATCTCAAGCTTTTCTTGTTTTTGCAGCAGCTCAAGTAATGATATATGGGTTAGGGCAATGCCATCGGGCACCTCATTGGTGCTCAGGGCCAACCATGTGTCGTCTTGACTGATATCGATACCATCGCTGTTTAATACATGATGATTACCCATAGACCTTCTCCTTAAATGGGGCGATACCAACACGATCGACCAAATCACCAAAGCGCTCTACGTCGTTATCGTTACTCACACGCTGCTCTAAATAGACGTCTAATATTTTTTGTAGGGTAACAGCTACGTCATCAGCTGGTACGGCTTTGCCCAATATCTTACCGATTTTTGCATCGTTACTGGAGTTGCCACCAAGGCTGATTTGATACCAATGCTCACCCTTTTTATCGACACCAAGGATACCGATATCACCTGTATGGTGATGCGCACAGGCGTTCATGCAGCCTGACATATTGAGGCGAATCTCACCCAAGTCATAAAGATAGTCGAGATCATCAAACTGTTTTTCGATTTGCTCAGCGATATTATGAGTGGTGGCATTGGCCAGTGAGCAATAGTCCCAACCTGGGCAAACAATCATGTCTGTTAGCGTATTGATGTTGGCGCGGGCCAAGTGTAGATCAGACAGCTGTTGCCACAACTCGTACAAATGATTAGCTTGCACGTCAGCAAATACCAAGTTCTGCTGATAAGTACCGCGAAGCTCTCCAAAACTGTATTTATCAGCAAGATCAGCTAAGGCATCCATTTGTGATTCGCTAACATCACCTGAAGGCACGTAGCGACCATCCACCAAGCCCGCTTTTAAGGAAATCACCACCGCACGATAGCCAGCGATTTTATGCGCCACAGTGTTTTGGTTATACCAATTGGCAAAGTCTTTATCTGCATTGAGTTGCTGTTGCAATTCAGACTGCGTTTGTAGTGCGTCAAAGGCTACATAATCAGGTTCAGTGAAAAAGCTACTGGCAGTCGCAAAATTGGCATCGGTTAAGGTAAGCGCGCCGTCTTTGGTATGCGCTTGCCATTCGGCATCGACCAATTTAGCAAAGGCGGGGCCACCCATGCTTTCGACCAATATCTTGATACGGGCTTTATATTTATTATCGCGGCGACCGTGTAGATTATAAACGCGTAGAATCGCATCCAAATAGCTTAGCAGATGCTGACGCGGCAAGAACTCATTAATCACCTTACCAATCACTGGTGTACGACCCAGTCCGCCACCAACCAACACTTCAAAACCAAGCTCGCCTTCGTCATTGGTTTTTACGTGCAGTCCGACATCATGTACTTGTGTCGCAGCGCGGTCATTGGCAGTACCAACGACAGCAATCTTAAATTTACGTGGCAAAAAAGCAAATTCAGGATGGAAGGTTGACCACTGGCGAATAATCTCGCAATAGGGGCGTGGATCGGCAATTTCTTCTTGATGAATACCCGCATAAGGATCGGTCGTAGTATTACGAATACAGTTGCCTGACGTCTGAATCGCATGCATCTGTACGGTGGCCAGCTCCGCTAAAATATCTGGCACTTCTTCGAGTTTTGGCCAATTCAGCTGAATGTTGGTACGCGTGGTAAAGTGCCCGTAGCCTTTGTCATATTTGCGGGTAATTTCTGCCAACTTGCGCAATTGGTAACTGGCAAGTAACCCATAAGGAATAGCAATGCGCAACATTGGCGCATAACGTTGAATATAAAGACCGTTTTGCAGGCGTAGCGGTAAAAACTGTTCTTCTGGCAATTCACCTGCCAAAAACCGTTCGGTTTGGTCGCGAAATTGCGCAACTCGTTCCTCTACCAAGGTTTGGTCAGCGTAATTATATTGATACATGACGTAATCTCAATTTTGTTTTTTGGCTTAAAGGCAGCGACGAAAATGATTTGCGTGTGTAATAGGTTTTATTGCCAATCGCATTATGAATAATTCAGTTTACCATCATATAAGCTTGGCGCTTGAAACATAAATTCCTTTCAGACATATCCATATCCAAACACAGCATAAATTTTCATAACGAAAGTTAGGTAGCCTATGCTTATCGAATGTAATCCATAAATTCAAAAAATTGTTCTGACGCTATTTAATCATTCATTTACCAGTTATTCATCAATTTTTTTTCTTATCATCATCCTTTGAGGTTTTAAAATCAATATGACATCTACCACTAATAATCAAGCATCATCAAAACTCGTACCTCCGCACGGTAGCTCAACGCTTAAGCCTCTGTTGTTAAATGGTGAGGCTCGTGATCAAGCATTGACACTTGCCAGCACATTGCCGACCATTACTCTAAGCTCTCGTGAGCGTGGTGATTTGATCATGTTTGGTATTGGCGGTTTTACGCCGTTGAATGGTTTTATGAATCAAGCCGACTGGCAAGGCGTGGTAGATAACATGCGCTTGCAAAGTGGTGAAAATGCTGGCTTGTTTTGGCCAATTCCTATTACCTTGTCAGCGCCCAAAGCCACTGCCGACAGTTTGACTCAAGGTGACAAAGTGGCCTTGGTCGCACAAGATGGCGAAATCATGGGCATCTTAACGGTAGAAGAGACGTATACGATTGATAAAGCACATGAGTGCCAACAAGTATTTACCACGACCGATCCAGAGCATCCGGGCGTTCAGCAAGTACTGAATCAAGAAGCGGTCAATGTCGCTGGTAGTGTTGAAGTATTGAGTGAAGGCGAGTTCCCAGCGCTATATCCAGAAATCTACAAAACGCCCGCCGAAACGCGCGAGATTTTGGATGCCAAAGGCTGGAAAACGGTCGCGGCCTTTCAAACTCGTAACCCGATGCATCGCTCGCACGAATATTTGGCCAAGATTGCCATCGAGATTTGTGATGGCGTATTGATACATTCATTACTAGGCGCATTAAAGCCGGGCGATATTCCAGCAGAAGTACGCCAAGAAGCGATCAAAACCCTGATTGATAACTACTTTAGAAAAGACACAGTGATTCAAGCGGGTTACCCATTAGATATGCGTTACGCTGGACCACGCGAAGCATTATTGCATGCAGTCTTTCGCCAAAACTATGGCTGTAGCCATTTGATTGTTGGTCGTGACCATGCAGGTGTTGGCGATTATTATGGCGCATTTGACGCGCAGACCATTTTTGAACAGGTCGGCAAAGATGATCTGATTACCCAACCTTTAAAAATTGGCTGGACGTTTTGGTGTAATGCTTGTAATGCCATGGCCTCTGATAAAACCTGTCCGCATGATGCCTCTGAACACGTCAAGGTTTCTGGTACGAAACTGCGTAAAGCGCTATCAGAAGATGAAGACGTACCAGAGAACTTTAGCCGTCCAGAAGTGTTAGAGATTTTACGTGCCTATTATGCTGGTATCGCTTTTGATGAGCGTGCTGAGGTCAAACTAACGGGTGCTTCTGCTGTATAAGAGCCTGCCAAGTAGCTAAGTATAATAGCTAAGCATTAAGAACATTGAGCAGTAAAAAAATAATTAGAAAAAAGGGATTAGGCTTATCGTCTGATCCCTTTTTTTGTGAAAAATTCAGAATTGAGAACGCGCCTCAATGTAAGCCTATAGTTGAAATACTTTAAAGTCGCTACATTACTGCTGGTGTAAATTTTTCTTGCTTGCTGTGCCTTCGCAGACAGAGGCTGCAAAAAATTTACACTAGCAGTACGTGTGATATCGATACTACTTTTCACCGACTATATATAACACACTGACTTATGCCAAGTTAAACACTCGATAAGCGGATTCATCATTAAGACTTTGTCACACAAACTGCTAGCATGGTTCTCATCATCCATAGAGCCGCACCCAAGGCGTTATCGGTTTTATATTTTTATCGATATGTTGAAAAAATGGTTCTATTTACTTTATTGAGAACACCTATGCAACTCATGAGCAGAAAAATGACAAAAACAGGCAAAAAATCTCTATCTCATCAGGTCAATGAAGCGAGTGGCCAAATTATGGATGGCAATAAAGGCAGACAAACGCGCATGCTCAGCATGGGCAGTATATTCGCCGTTGCTTTGTTTACGACTGGCTGTAGCTCCAATGAGGATGCATCAACGGCAGCAGGCGAGCAGCAAAATATCGACCTATTAAATGTCTCTTATGATGTGTCACGTGACTTTTATAAAGAATACAACGTTCTGTTTAGTGATGGCTATCAAAAAGCAAATCCAGATAGCAAAATAAATATCAATCAATCACACGGTGGCTCAAGCAAACAAGCGCTGTCTGTTGCCAGTGGTTTGCAAGCAGATGTGGTGACTTTCAACCAAGAAAGTGATATGGATTTGCTGGTTGAAAAAGGGTTGGTGGCTGATAACTGGCGACAAGCACTGCCAAATAATGCTGTGCCTTATACCAGTACTATGGTGCTATTGGTGCGAGATGGCAATCCAAAAAATATCAAAGATTGGTCAGACTTAGCACGTAATGACATCAAGGTGGTCATGCCAAACCCTAAAACCAGTGGCACAGCGCGCTATGCATTTTTGGGTGCTTATGGTTCAGGGCTGCACCGTTTTAAAGAAGACAGCAATCAAAACCCCGTCCAAACCAATGCCTTTATCCAAAAACTGCTGGCCAATGTCGTGACTTACGACAATGGCGCGCGGGCAGCGACGACCAGCTTTACCCAACGCGGCCTAGGTGACGTGCTGATTACTACCGAAAACGAAGCGCACTTGGTCGCGAAGAAATTTGCCAAAGGGCAAGTCGATATCGTTTATCCGAGCTATTCTATTTTGATTGATAATCCCGTTGCGGTCGTGACGGCAGTCACTGATAAAAGCGGCAAAACGGCAGCCGCAACGGCTTATTTACAAGGCTTATGGGAGGCACCTGCACAAGAATTACTGGCGCAGATGTATATGCGCCCTAGTAATGAGCAAATTCTCGCTGCCCACCAAGATACCTTTCCTGCCATCAATACCTTTGAGCCTGTGACAGTCTTTGGTGCTTGGGCGCAGATTATGGAGACATTCTTTGTCGATGGTGGACGTTTTGATCAGCTGGCACGAGTAGAGTAGCTACTGGTTATTCCATTTTGGCAATAACATACGCATATTCATCATTAAACATAATAAGATGACGCTGTTAGCATACTTACATTACTCAACAGATACCTTCGAGGGACTCATGACATACGCCACGCGTTATCAACAAAAAAGCAAAACACTTAACGTCTTGAGCATTGCTGGCGTTGCATTGACCTTGGGACTTGCTGGCTGTAGCAACAATGAACAGGCAGAGGCGGGTGCAGATAGTACGGCAGCAGGTCAGAATATTGAGCTACTAAACGTTTCTTATGATGTATCCCGTGACTTTTATAAAGACTACAATCCGCTATTTGTTGAGCACTACAAAGCTGAAAATCCAGACAGCGAGATTCTTATCAAGCAGTCACATGGCGGCTCAAGTAAGCAAGCACTATCGATTGCTAGTGGTCTGCAAGCAGATGTTGCGACCATGAACCAAGGCTCTGACATTGAGCTGCTTGAGAAAAAAGGCTTGGTTGAGTCCGATTGGGCAAACAAATTCCCTGATAATGCCGTGCCATTTACCAGTACTATCGTATTTTTGGTGCGTAAGGGCAATCCAAAAGGCATCAATGATTGGCAAGATCTGACCAAAGAAGGCGTGGAAATTGTCATGGCCAATCCAAAAGTCACGGGTAATGGTCGTTATGCCTTCTTGGGTGCTTACGGTTATGGTTTAAACGCTTTTAACAATGAAGAAGCCGCTACAAAAAACTATGTCAGAGATATGCTTAAAAACGTCAAGGTTTATGAGAATGGCGGACGTGCCGCCACGACAACTTTCGTGCAGCGCGGTATCGGTGATGTTTTAGTGACTTTTGAAAACGAAGCCAATTTGGCAGTCAATGATTTTGGTGCCGGTAAAGTAGACATCGTTTATCCAAAATATTCTATCAAGTCAGAAAGCCCAGTGGCGGTTGTGAAATCAGTGACTGACAAAAAAGGCACCACCGAGGCCGCAACAGCCTATCTTGATTACTTGTGGAGTGAGCCTGCTCAGCAATTGGCAGCTGATTTGTACTTGCGCCCTAGCGTAAAAACCGTGCTGGACAAAAACAGTGACAAATTGCCACCACTTGACACCTTCCGCCCGAATGATGTTTTTGGGACATGGGATGAAATCATGAGTACTTATTTCAGCGATGGCGGAGTGTTCGATCAGCTGGCTATTAATGCGCCGCAATAATAATTATGAAAGCGCAGTGACCGCACTAATAAACGCCCGGCAGTTAGTATAGGCATTAAGTCATAAAAAAACCCATAAAGGACATGGCGTTCTACGCTATGTCCTTTATGACATAACCGTTTGTAAATCAGTCCTTTATACAATAGACGGACCAATCATAAACTTGATACAACATGGTCTTACGATTAGTACCATGAGATAGGCAATAGGACATTACTATGAGTGCATCTTCTTCTTCTGCCAGCAAACCCCTTGCTAAAAAAGGGTGGCTGACACGTTTGCGTCAACGCAATGTGTTACCGGGGTTCGGTCTGAGCATGGGCATTACTGTCTTTAGTTTATCGTTATTGGTGGTATTACCGTTTGCCATGATGGCTTATACCACCACGCAAATGGGCTGGACTGGGTTTTGGGAAACCATTACTCAGCCACAGGTCACCGCTGCGATCAAGCTCAGTTTATGGATGTCATTTTTAGCAATGCTCACCAATATGGTATTCGGTACGCTGGTGGCATGGGTGCTCGTACGTTATGAGTTTTGGGGCAAGTCGTTGATCAATGCTTTAGTTGATCTGCCATTTGCTTTGCCAACGGCAGTCACTGGTATCTCGCTTGCCACTCTTTATGCCCCTAACGGTCTCATTGGGCAATGGTTCGCCAAGTTTGATATTCAGGTCGCTTTTACGCCGATAGGTATTTGGTTGGCCTTGGTTGTGGTGAGCTTTCCTTTTATTGTTCGTGCTGTCCAGCCTGTTTTAGCGGAGCTATCGGTTGAGTTTGAAGAAGCCTCAGCAGTACTGGGCGCCAATCGCTTAACGACGTTTCGCAAGGTTATCCTGCCAGAGCTGCTACCGGCTTTATTGATGGGCGCGGGGATGATGTTTGCACGTGCCACAGGCGAGTACGGTTCGGTGATTTTTATTGCGGGCAATATTCCGATGCAGTCTGAGATTTTACCGCTGATTATCATCAGTAAGCTTGAGCAATTCGATGTGCAAGGTGCGTCTGCTGTGGCCTTATTTATGCTACTGATCTCATTTGTCATTTTATTGACCATCAATATCGTACAGTGGAAGCTGTCGCGCCGTGTAGGAGCTCGCTAATATGCAAATCTCCAATAGCTACGACTACCAAAGCAATCCAGCAACCAAAGACACGCCATGGATACGCCGCACTTTTATCGTTATCGCTGTGCTATTTATGGTTATCATGTTGGTCGTTCCATTGCTGGCCGTGTTTTATGAAGCATTCAAAGGTGGCTGGCAGCTGTATATCGCATCGCTGGTTGATCCTGAAGCGCTACAAGCGATCAGACTTACCTTAATTACAGCGGCCATTGTTTTGCCCATCAACATGGTAATGGGTGTTGCGATTGCATGGTTGGTCACGCGTTATCAGTTCAAAGGCAAACAGTTGGTCACTACGTTGCTTGATTTACCCTTTTCGGTGTCGCCCGTTGTGGCAGGTTTGATGTTTGTATTGTTATTCGGCCTCAATTCTACCATTGGTGGCTGGCTTGAGAGCATGGGCTTCCAAGTTATTTACGCAGTACCGGGTATTATTTTGGCAACATTATTTGTCACTTTCCCATTTGTGGCACGTGAGCTGATACCGCTGATGCAGACTCAAGGCGACTCTGAGGAGCAAGCGGCATTGACTTTGGGCGCTACCGGTTGGCAGACTTTTTGGCATGTGACATTGCCAAATATCAAATGGGCGCTGCTTTATGGTTTGATTTTGACCAATGCACGAGCGATGGGTGAGTTTGGTGCTGTCAGTGTGGTGTCAGGTCACATTCGCGGGGAGACCAATACCATGCCACTATTGGTTGAGATTGCTTATAACGATTATAACTTTACCGCCGCTTTTGCCTTATCGAGCTTGCTCGCGGCGCTGGCACTGGTGACACTGCTTATTCAGCAAGTCATGACCAAGCTACAAGAGCGTAAGTTTGCCAAGTCTGAGCGGCTGGTAAGTGCGCCTGAGCTGCCAGTGAGCGCCAACGCGACTGTTCCAAAAAGTCAAGATAATCCTTAAACCATACTTTTGGATGCGTGGTCTTACGTAAGCCATAGATAGCCGAATATTTTATAAATGAGTCGTTGCTTGGACAATCGCCACGACACGTCAAAAGATATAATAAGAGAACCCATTATGAGCATCGAGATTCGCAACGTTAATAAAAAATTTGGTCAATTCACCGCCTTAGATGATATCAACATCACCGTGCCGACTGGCAAATTGACTACGTTGTTGGGGCCATCAGGCTGCGGTAAAACCACGTTGCTGCGTATTATCGCGGGTTTAGAATATGCTGACTCTGGGCAAATATTATTCGATGAGTTGGACGTAACCAATACGCCTGTACAAAAACGCCATATTGGCTTTATGTTTCAGCACTACGCCCTGTTTCGTCATAAAAACATCGCTGACAATGTCGCGTTTGGCTTGACCTTATTGCCAAAAAATGAGCGTCCAAGCAAGGCCGATATCAATAAACGCGTTGCTGAGCTATTAGATTTAGTACAGTTACCGCACATTGCCAATGCTTATCCGCATCAGTTATCGGGTGGTCAACGTCAGCGCATTGCGTTGGCTCGAGCCTTAGCGGTGAAGCCAAAATTATTGTTACTCGATGAGCCGTTTGGGGCATTGGATGCCAAAGTGCGTAAAGAGCTACGTACTTGGCTAAAAAACATTCATCATGAGCTGGGCATTACCAGTATTATGGTGACGCATGATCAAGAAGAAGCCCGTGCGGTGTCTGATGAGATTGTGGTCATGAACCAAGGACGAGTAGAGCAGGTAGGAACGTCAGAGGAGTTGATACACCAGCCCGCTAATGCGTTTATCAGCGATTTCTTAGATTTGGTATAATGATTGTTAGTACAGTAGCCATATGAGCAAGTACAAAAAAGACCTATTAACGATAGGTCTTTTTTGTGCGTCTAGGCATATTTCGACACCAATAACATTTAGATGTTGAAATACTTAAGCAGGCTTTGGCATATTAATATCTTTGGTGAGTACTTGCTTATAAGTGATATCTAAAATCTCTTGGCACCATTCTGGCAGGTTATCAGCAACTTCGTACCACATCCACGTGCCATCACGAACACAGCGTAAGATACCCAGTTTCTTTAAATGATTCAAATGACGCGATATGGTTGGTTGTGGTTGATCGAGTATCTCTACCAGCTCACCCACACAGCGCGCTTCTTTTTTGAACAGAATTTGAAATATTTTTAAGCGTGTCGGATCGGATAAAACTTTAAATAACTCGATAGGTTGTATCGTAAAATTATTATCAGACATAGAATAATTCCAATGGGGCTTCATTAATAGGCGTTCAATATACCAGCAGTAATAGACAAAATCGATTAAAAAATGAGCTAATTTACAGTTCGTCGTGAATTTACTACCTTTGATATAATCCGGTTACATGGATGCTTATATTTACTTACATTAATTAAGTGCGTGTAATATAACGATATTTTATACAAAATTAATCGGCAAATACTATTGCAAATGATAATAGTTATCGTTATTATACACAAAGTAATTAACATGATGTTGCGTCATGAGGCAAAGCAAGCCGTTCATCTAAGACTTGCCTTATCGACACTTTATATTCATAAGCAGAAAAAATAGTGGTATTTAGAGGAGCAGTCCATGTACGTATGTATCTGTAACGACGTAAAAGAAAAGCAAATCAAGGCCGCCATTGCTGCAGGCATTGATACCCTTGACGGTCTAAAAGATACTCTCGACGTTGCGACTTGCTGTGGCTGCTGTGAACCCATGGTCAATGATTATTTAGATGAGCATTACGCCAACTTAGATATCTTGGCCTATGCCGTTTAGCATAATGGGCTAAGGTACTCTCTATCTTTAATGACTCAAATAATTACGCATCTATCTGCGTATAACTGCTTTATAAAATCGCTGACGGCCATGCGAGCTAATTATGATTCTCAATTAGCATCTTATTCTTAGTTCATAATATTACAAGCTCTACAGAACCCATATGTTACTATATCTTTGTAACGTTATAGGACGTTTTGTTGATTCTGATTTTTACGGATCAGTTCACCAATAATGCTTTTATTATATAAATTATTGTGAATATACTTGGGCATGTCCTCAATCTGAACAAGAATGAGAACACGCCCTAATATCCGTAAAATATAAATAGGGGAGTATGGGTTATGATAGGTAGCCAAAAAGTCATTGATTATTTGAATTTCTTGTTAGGTGGTGAGCTTGCGGCTCGTGACCAGTATTTTATTCACTCAGAAATGTATGCTGAGTGGCATTATGGCAAGTTGTATGAGCGTATTCATCATGAGATGGCAGATGAGACCTTGCACGCCCAAGCGATTATCCGCCGTATTCTCATGCTGAGTGGCACGCCAAAAATGACTGTCGATGCCATTAATATTGGCAGCACTGTTCCTGAAATGCTGCAACTTGATTTGGATTTAGAGTATCAAGTACAGCAGCATCTAAAAGACGGTATTGCGCTTTGTGAAGCAGAACGCGATTACGTCACACGTGAGATGCTGGTTGAACAGCTCAAAGACACCGAAGAAGATCACGCACATTGGCTCGAACAACAGTTACGCCTTATTAACATGATAGGCTTGCCCAATTATTTACAAAGTCAAATGGCTGAAGTCACTCCCAATCTTGTTTAATATCCTTGTAGATATTAAGATCGACGACAATATTTATTTTGAATAGCAAACAGAAAAGGAGAGAGACAATGAAAGGAAATAAAGAGGTCATTCGCGCTTTAAATAAAGTGCTTGGACAGTCACTAATTGCCATTAATCAGTATTTTTTACATGCGCGTATTGCCCGTCATTGGGGATTAGAAGCGCTTAATGACTCGTTGTACAAACAGTCTATCGCCGAGATGAAGTGGTCAGATGAGCTGATTGCGCGTATCTTGTTATTGGGTGGTCTGCCAAACTTACAAGAATTGGGTAAAGTGCTGGTAGGTGAAGACGTACCAGAAATGATTGACTGTAATTTGCGATTAGAAAAACAAAAATTTGCTATTATTACGGACGCTATCACCTTATGTGAGACGCAGGCTGACTATGTCTCTCGTCAACTACTGGTTACTTTAAAAGACGGCAATGAAGAGTATCAAGATTGGTTAGAGACGCAGGAAGACTTGATTGAAAGTATTGGAGTGGAACGATATATCCAATCGAAAATTAATGACGACGATACGCCTTAAGTCATTTCTGCGTACGGAATGAGCAGCTCAGCCGTTCAAACTTGCCAGCGTGTGTTTGATAAATATCAATTACCCGCTGGCTTTTTTGTGTCTAATATAAACCACGGCCATCTTCAGGCTTTAGGCGCAAAAAGTACAATCCTGAAAGAATGGTTAAAACCCCCATTATCCAATAAGTGATATGGAATGCCATTAAGGTGTCCATTTCAAACTGCTCACGTAAGATATTGAGTACCGCTGCACCAAAAGCGATACCAAAGCTAATAGCCAGCTGTTGATTGACTGCCATCAAGCTGTTGCCGCTACTGGTCTGCGCGCCTTCTAAATCACCGATAGTAATTGTGTTCATTGCACTAAACTGCATGGAGTTACAGGCGCCCATCACCGTCAGAATAGGTATAAACCAAAGCCATTGTGAGGCATCATTGAACTGCGTCAAGACAAGGATAAGCGATCCCATAAATAAGGTATTGTAGACCAGAACTTTGCGGTAGCTAAAGCGTTGAATGATTTTACTGACAAATGGCTTAACCCCAATGGCGCCCACCGCAATGGGCGCAAGTAGCCAGCCAGCTTGCGAAGGTGAATACTCAAATACCACTTGTAATAATAGCGGCAATAAAAATGGCACGGCGCTGATACCGAGGCGCGTGAATAGATTGCCAGTAATACCAACACGAAAGGTGCGAATATCAAACAAACTCAGGGGAAATAACGGCATAGCTCGCCGCTTGGCATGCCAGACGTAAGCACCAATCAATATACTCGCGCCCAAACCCAGCAATAACCCATAAAATCCACGACCTGTCTGCGACCCAAATTCAACGGCCATAGTAAATCCACAAGCCGCTGCCGCAAACAACAAAAAACCCATCCAATCGAGACGTCTGGTATCCTCAAATAAAGCGGGTACGAGCTTTTTGCCCAAGATAAAGCCGACCAACCCCATTGGTATATTAATCAAAAATATCCAATGCCAGCTGGTGTATTGTACGATGTAACCACCCAAAACAGGCCCTACCAGCGGTGCAACCAATGCGGGAATAACCGCAAAATTCATCACCGTCAATAGCTTATTGCGTGGATAAGACTTGACCAATATTAAACGGGCAACGGGGGTCATCATGGCACCGCCAATACCTTGAATGATGCGCGAACCAATCAAAAAATCTAACGTAGGGGAGGCGGCGCATAGTAGCGAGCCAATACAGAAGATGATGATTGCTGATAAAAACACTCGACGAGTGCCATATTTATCGGCTAAAAACCCACTAATAGGAATAAAAATAGCCAAGGTCAACGCATAACTGATCACCGCCCACTGCATCTTTAAGGGCGACTCACCCAGCGCTTGTGCCATTTGCGGTAATGACGTATTTAAAATGGTGGCATCTAGGATCTGCATGAATAGCGCTACCGCTAGGACATAGGGCAGGTATTTTTCTTGTGTTGGGGTTAGCGTTACCATCTCAATCTCATTAGATATGGCATCGTAAATAAAATAAATAGTACATTTACGATCCAATCGTTATATAAGCGGACTAGTATAAGAAAGACTGAATCATAATAAAAGTGACGCAAGGTAACAACTCTGGAACAATGTTATAAAACCACAAGCAAATAGACAATCACACTGATTACAAGAGAGGACTTTAATGTAGGGGTTGGTTCTCGCTATAGTGGACTTTCGCTAACGGCTTAAGAAAAAAACATAGGTAAATAACGTTAGCAGAAGTATTAATAACACCAAAAACACCAACTGAGGATATGTTATGAGTCAGGACAATACTAAATCTAGCAACCATGCCGATGGCCAAAATGATAAATATGTACCACCAAAGGTTTGGGTGCAGGACAAAGACAACGGTGGTAAGTTTGCTAGCATTAATCGCCCGACAGCTGGTGCGCGTCATGATAAAACACTATCAGTAGGAGATGCTCCGCTACAGCTGTATTCGCTCAATACACCAAATGGTGTCAAGGTCAATATGCTGCTAGAAGAATTGGCAGAGCTTGTTATCAAAGGCGCTGAATACGATGCTTACAAAATCGATATCTCGGCAGGCGATCAGTTTGGTTCGGGGTTTGTGGCTATCAATCCTAACTCAAAGATTCCAGCGTTGGTCGATCATTCTAATAAAGAAGGGGGCGAGCCTATTGCTGTCTTTGAATCCGGTGCAATCTTGATGTATTTAGCAGAAAAGTTTGGTAAATTCATTCCTTTAGAGGCTGGCAAAGCTCGGGCCGACTGTCTGTCTTGGGTCATGTGGCAAATGGGCAGCGCGCCCTTTTTAGGCGGCGGTTTTGGACATTTTTACGCGTATGCACCTGAACCACTTGAGTATCCAATCAACCGCTATACAATGGAAACCAAACGACAGCTTGATGTGCTGGATACTCATCTCAAAAACAGTGAGTACATGTGTGGCGATAAGGAAGAAGATTATAATATTGCTGACATGATTATTTGGGCGTGGTACGGGCAGCTGGTACTTGGCAAGCTCTACGATGCCGCAGAGTTTCTACAAGTAGAGGACTATAAACATGTAAAACGTTGGGCGCAGAAAATTGCCGAACGTCCTGCCATTAAACGTGCTGTAGACTTGTCGTTACAACCAATGGGCTAATTTTTCAATGGATAACAGGCATTTATAGTAGCAATAAGGCTGATAAGCGATTCGTTTATCAGCTTTTTTATTGACTTTATTGTTTGTATATACTCATATATGATTATACCTAATAGCAACATACTTTGATTTTTTTACATAAAAATACATTAGTATAACAGATAGAAACATTGGTACGTTAAGATAGCGGTGCACTACTCCTAATGGACTGGTGTTTATACTTCTTCTATTGATGAGTAACGATTATGAAGAATGATAGTAGTAAGCTGATGACCCTAGCACTAAGGGCAAGCGCTGGCGACCTAAATTTTTCTAACCCTGCTGTTAGTACCAGTCAGGAGCGTCAATGCAGAGATGTTTCTAGTTACTCAGAATCGTATTACAGCACGTATTCAAACATCAATATTAAAAAAATAAAAAAGACGCTATTATTAATGATAAAAAATAAAATACTACTACCTATATCCATATGTGCGGTTATAAGCACCGCTTTCTTTAGCACAGCAAGTATGGCAAGCACGGGGATTGAATTTACCAGTCAAGACTGGCAGGTCGTCTGTGACAATACTCGTACTTGCCGGCTAGCTGGCTACCAAGCAGAAAACAATAGCGAATTTCCTATATCGGTATTGCTGGTACGTCGCGCTGGCGTAAACGCTGTTGTCGATGGCAAAGTAAAGCTTGGCGGTGCCAAAGAAAGTTCATCCAAGGCTTTAATGCAACTGGGCAATCGTCACCGTATCTCTTTGTTTATTAACGATAGAAATTATGGCGAGATCAAACCTTTTTCAGCCGCAGCGGGGAGTGCTGATTTGACCGCTACGCAAGTAAGCGCTCTATTAGAAGCTCTGACTAAATCCAGCAAGATCGAACTGGTACTGCGTAACTCGCGCTGGCAGCTTTCTGACAAAGGCGCGAGTGCCGTTATGCTCAAGGCCGACGATGCTCAAGGCCGAGTAGGAACATCAAGCGCCTTTATTCATAATGATGCCGCGACCAAGCCTAATAGTAGAGTACTGTCGCCTAAATCTATGCCAACCCTGCGCTTTGTAGCGCCTAACCCGAAAGCCGTTTCCAATACCAACAAGAAGTTTGGTATGCGAGCCTCACAGTTGGCAACACTAATGAAAGATACGATAAAAGAGGTCGATATTGACTGCCCAAATCTGTCAGATAAATCGCCATGGCGTGTCAGCCGCCTAAATAGCTCGCAGCTGCTAGTACAGCATGATTGTTGGACAGGCGCTTACAACACAGGCATAGGTATGTGGGTCATTAATGATAGCAAGCCTTATAAGCCGAAGCTGGTCACAACTGATGCTACTGGCTACGATAAAGGTAAAATAACCTCAGTTCTCAAAGGGCGCGGTATTGGTGACTGTTTAAGTAAGGTCGATTGGGTATGGACTGGTAGCGGCTTTGAAAAAAGTCACGAAAGCACCACTGGACTGTGTCGACTGATTGAAGCAGGCGGGGCATGGCAGCTACCCACTTATGTCACTGACGTTAAAATAATGTCATAGCGGCTAACGCAATCAACGAATTACTTGTTGCATGACTGATTTAAGCGGGTCATGATTGATAATATCGAACGAATTTCTACAATAATTTAAAAAATAGGTACAGATAATTTTTTAATGTGTTATACTGCGTCGCCACGTTAGCTTATGCTTTCGTGAATTATGAGATTGATAACATCGCCTGCGATTTTGGGTCTAGGATGACCATAAGTAATTGTTGCCGATGATTTTGTGTACTTAAATAACGCCTTATAAATATATCAGTTATTTTTGACTCATATCTTATCTGTTAGTCTATAAATTTGGACTAAATTGGTTGTTGTTTGCGGTTATTTGCTTTGGACAAAGCATCAATAATGCGCTTATATCGATCAAGGATGAGACACTCGGCACTACCACCAAAATACGTCAGACAGCACGAACGCATTTATTGTAGAGGCTCTAAGCTTAATTGGCTTGGCTTCTGATTATCGACACTTTTATGTGGTCCGATAGTTCTTTAATAAAGGCAGCGTGGTGAACGGTTATCAGTGGTATGCATCAAGCTTGCTGAATTTACAGCAGCTTATACTTACCAAGGATTCTTATGACTGACATCTTATCTGCAATCGCCGCTGAAAACGGCATCATCGAAAGCACCAACACACCAAACGCTACTCCAAGCACTGACACTCAAGCGGCTACTACTGACGCCACTGAAGAAAACAAAGTCACCTTTACTGATCTTGGTATTGCTAAGCCAATTCTTACTGCGCTTGATCGCAGTGGCTATACCAATCCAACACCTATTCAAGAACAAGCCATTCCTTTTGCTCTAGCCGGTCGTGACCTTTTATTGTCAGCGCAAACGGGTAGTGGTAAAACGGCGGCATTCGTCATCCCAGTACTTGATCGCTTAAGCCGTGCAACTAGCTTTGATAAACTAACCAAAGCCCTTATCCTAACGCCAACGCGTGAGCTTGCTCAGCAAGTACATGACAGTGTCCGTACTTACTCTAAAGACATGCGTGGTCTATTTTGTGTGCCATTAGTGGGCGGCGCGCCATACAATGGTCAGATCACTGCTTTGAAAAAAGGCGTTCAAGTGATTGTTGCAACGCCTGGTCGTCTACTTGACCATATCAATGCAGGCCGTGTTGACCTATCAAACCTAGAAGTGTTGGTACTTGATGAAGCTGACCGTATGCTAGACATGGGTTTTGCTGACGATATCAGCGACATCCTACGCGCAGCACCGACTGATCGTCAAACGATTATGTGTTCAGCAACTTGGGATGGTCCAGTAGGTAAAATCGCTGCTAGCTTCACCAAGAACCCTGAGCGTGTATCGATCAAAGTAGAATCTGCACACATCGAAGAAAAAGTGTATTACTGTGATGATTTTGATCACAAAAACAGATTGCTTGACAAAATCGTTTGCCAGCAAGATATGGAACAGATCATTATCTTTGCTGCTACCAAACGCAGTACTGAAAAACTGGCCAAACAGCTACAAGAAGCCGGTCATAAAGCCAGCTTCCTACATGGTGATTTGCCACAAAGCAAGCGTAACCGCATCGTTCAGGACTTGCGTAATGGCAAAGTTAAAATCCTAGTAGCAACGGATGTTGCCGCTCGTGGTTTAGACATACCAGCCATCTCGCACGTCATTAACTATGACTTACCGCGTCAAACAGAAGATTACGTCCATCGTATCGGTCGTTGTGGTCGTGCTGGTCGTACTGGTATCGCTATCAGCTTATGTAGCATGGATGATCGTCCACAGCTAAACGCTATCAACCGTTATTTAGATCGCAAAATGGAAGTATGTATCATCGAAGGCATGGAGCCTAAGAAGACTTATGTACCTAGCGAAAACAAAGGTAATGGTCGTGGCCGTGGTCGTGGTCGCTCAAGTGGCGGCGGCAATGGTCAAGGCCGTGGTCGCTCAAGCGGTGGCTATCAAGGTAATCCCGCTAATGCTCGTGGTCGTTCAAGCGACAGCGCACCTACTGGTCAACGCGCCAGCAATGACAGCGGTTATCAAGGTAAGCCACGTGACGCGTCAGGCAAACCAAATGAGCGTTCAGGTGGCAAGCCGTATCAAGGCAAGCGTACTGGCGGCCCAAGCCGTGGCGATAGCACTGGCGTTCCACGTGGTGAGCGTGCAGCAACTGGTCGTGGTCGTCCAAGTGGCAGCCAAGGTCGTCCGGCAAGTCGTTCTGACAGCCGTGGTCAAGGTCGTCCGAACGGCGGCAACCGTGGTAATAATTCGTAATAACACTATTGTTAATGGTTGATTGAAGTTTTTGATCTAACTATATAACCTAGTACAAAAAAGCCAGATACTTGTTATCTGGCTTTTTTGCGTTTGCTTGCTTTATATGCATGGCTGTCTTGAGTGGCGAGTACAAGATAGTGGCTTGCACGTCTTTTTCGCCTTGTCTATACTGATCCACTTTTGCCAGTTGTATCTCTTGGAGCGCCTTGATGCCTGTTGCCTCACATTTAGCCATTGATAGTCTACCATTAGCGTTTGGTATTATTATGGCCATCATCGGTTTGGTTTTTTATACCCAAGGGTTGCCCAGTAAGTTCTGGCAACGATTTTATGCAGTATTACCGGGTATTGTGCTGTGCTGCTTTATACCAGCGACGCTCAATAGTTTAGGGGTGTTCGCCGATGGCGTTGGCTCACAAATTTATGGCTTTACCGCAACCTATTTATTGCCAGCAAGTTTGCTATTGATGACTTTATCGATGGATGTTCCTAAGATACTGGGCTTAGGCTGGAAAGCGATTGCCATGTTTTTTGCGGCAAGTATCGCCATTATCATCAGCGGTCCAATAAGCTTGGGAATCGCTAAGTGGGTGTCGCCTTCGATGTTTACCGATGATACGTTATGGCGCGGGTTTTCGGCGGTGGCGGGGAGTTGGATCGGCGGCGCGGCCAACCAAGCAGCAATGAAGGAGTTGTTCGGGGTCAGCGATGACTTATTTGGAATGATGATTTTGGTGGATACCACCAACGCCTCACTGTGGTTACTAGCAATCTTGGTTATGGCCAAACACAGCGATAAAATAGACCGCTTCCTAAAGGCAGATACCAGTAGCATCGATAAAGTTGTTAAAGCGGTCGAGAGTTATGAGCGTGACCATGCTCGTCCTGCCACCTTAAATGATTTGATGGTGATGTTTGGGTTGTGCTTTGCCATGGTAGGTGTTGCACACTTTCTAGGCGAGCAAATTGCAGGATTTTTTGCACCGTATAAATGGGCAGTACAATACAGCTTTGCCAGTGCGTTTTTTTGGATGGTGGTCATTATCACCTTAATTGGTGTTGGGTTCTCATTTACCAAAGTCCGCAGGCTCGATCATGCGGGCGCTTCTAAAATTGGTACGGTGTTTATATTTGTATTGATTGCGGCCATCGGTATGCAGATCAATTTGGCTGGTATTGTCTCACAGTGGCGATTATTGCTAATCGGCTTCTTATGGATGAGTATCCATGTCATCATCATTTTTGCTGTCGCTAGACTCATCCGTGCGCCATTTTTCTTTTTGGCAGTTGGCTCTAATGCCAATACGGGCGGCGCATCATCAGCCCCAATTGTTGCGACGGCATTTCATCCGTCGCTTGCGCCAGTAGGCGTATTTTTGGGAATTTTGGGTTATGCGGTGGGGACGTTTGGCGGTTATATCAGTACCCAACTGATGCGGTTGGTGGTGGGGTAAATCCTGTTTTAAAACGTGGCAATAAGGCGGTCAATGATGATTGATATTGACCGCCGTTTTATCTGTTTTATTGGTCATACCACTCATTATTGGCTGCAAACGATGTTAAGTTCTGAGTTTCTAAAAATTTTAAGGTTTTATCATAAATTTCAACCGTGTCTCTCTCGGTATGGATGGCGTATATTTTGCCTTCAGGATCATAATAATTGGACACTATTGCATCATATTTCATTTCCAGTACCAGCTTTCCTGCTGGGCTCATTAAGCCGAAATTGACGACCCCAGTAGTGTCAATATTATCTTCAGTGATCTTATCTTTAGTAACGAGCAAGTAGGCTGGATAAGCAATAGACTGTATATGAGTATATTCTAGCGGTGCTACAACACCTCCATCCCTATTAAAAGCACCGTACTTTCCATTTTTCTCCACGATATAGAGCGTTACAGCGAGTTTGCTATCACTTTCATCCCATACGTCACCATAGTTATTTGTTAGTGATTGTAATTCTAGGGAGTCATAGTCTGCTGGTATAATAGTTTTACCTTTATAGTCAATCACGCCATATTTATCGTCTTTTGTTTTAACGGTTATTTGATCGCTATCGGATGAGCGGTTGATTTCAGTATATTGAGACAAATTGTTAATCAGCATCTTACCTGAGGTGTCTATCAATAGTTTTTTGCCATCCAACTGCGCCAGTATACTATTGTTGTAAATACTTTCAGACATATCTTCGTATATAGGTGGGATGATGACTTTTTTACCTGTGATATTAAACAGACCATATTTGCCGTCTTTTTCAATGACAGTCATATTGTCTAAGCCATAAAGCTTATCATTTATAAAACGATAGTCAGAAAATTTAGTCAGGGTACTACCAAATTTATTGGCTAGGTGTTGCTGGTGATCCTTGGTAAAGACCATACCAATACTGTCACCATGTAAACCGTTTAGTGACATAATATCGTCGTATATCAGTGGTTTTATGATGTCATTTTTTTCAGTGATTAAACCATATTTATTATCTTTTTTTACTCTAATAAAGTGTTCAAAGGAACCCATTTCATCATAAATAATTGGTATTACTACTTTGTTATTGCTATCGACTAATCCAAGCTTGTGATTTATTTGAGCAATATATGAGGTAGTAGGTGGGTTGTATGTTATCGCTTCAAGCGTATTATCAGTTTCCTCCATGATTTCTACTTCTACAGCACTCGTAGATTCATCAATAGTTTTATCATCGCTATCGCTGACCTGCTCATCATCATATTCCTCATGTTTCAACGATTGATTTTCTATCTCACTTAAAGTGTAGGTACTATCGTAAGTTGGCTCAAGACTATCGTAGAACTTGTTAACTGCAAGTCTATTATTACTTTCCTTGGTAACGATACCTATCTTTTGGTTTTGGGCGGCCAAAATCGAGGCGTCATTCTGGCTATATAAGTAGTCAAAGTTCGCTGGTAATACTATGACGCCGTTACTATTAATAATGCCGTACTTATTGGACTTTTTATACTCATATAAATTGCTATTTAAAGGTTTAATACTGGCGTCAGCTTTTATTATAGAAACGCCTTTTCCGTTTATTAATGTTTCTGAACTAATGGTCTCATTATTTGTATGAATAGAATTCTCATTGTTCCTAAGAACATAAGACTTCACACTGAATATTTGCTTGTCTTCATTAAAATTTTCGATGTTTATATTTTTAGCAAAAGGCACCACGACTTTTTGATATTGGTCAATCAAACCTACTTTATCACCTGAAACAGCCTTCATAAACAAACGTTCATTTGGGCACGTATCTAATAATGCTAATTCATCGTATATAGGCGCAATCAAAGTTTGGTTTTTATCATTAATGAGGCCATGCTTGCCATTTTTTAGAACCGTGAAATAAGTTATCTGATTGACGTCATCAGCATATAAGTAATCCACTTGAGTGTTTTTTTCAAATGTATTGTTGGCAGGATACAGCCAGCTGCCTGTGCTGGTTGCAATGGCTGTGGCTTTTTTGCTGCCGAAATACTGCGTTAAGTGGTAAAACCCATTGTTCAATACGTCAATCGCATCGTATTTAAAATCTACAGCAACTTTACCAGTTGTATCAATAGCGCCAAAGTGACCATTGCGCTTAGCGACAATACGGCCGTCTTCATAAGCACTAATATCGTATAGTTTGTCTTGTATAACCTGACCTTTCGCATCGACAAGCTGATAGTAAGCCTCATTGGATTTCAACGTCAATTGGTGCGGATGGATACCGTTTAGCTCATCAATGTCGATAGAATACAGTTTGCCTTGATTACAGCTGCATGTGCTCGCATGGGCGCTGTGTATCGTAGTGATAGAGACAGCGGAGAGGGCTGTTAGTGCTATGGATATAGATAAACTCAGTTTGCATACTTTAAGCATGAGTAATTTTACTGTGTTTGCTCTAACAAGGATGATTGACATATTAACCAAATTTAGTTGACTTTGAAGAGCGGAATTTACCTTATAAACAGACCGTTTGGCAAGCGCTATAATTGATTTATGGAGATTTAATAAAGTTATCTTTTTGTCTCTCTGTACTACTAATACGTAAGCCTAGCCTTAGCCTTTGATGAGTACGTGTTACCCTTTAAACAGTGATTTAAAAGGACTCATAACTTTATGGCTAATACAAATAATAAAAACACTCCGAATAAGCGTAAAAGCTATCTTAACAATAACAACAATATTCAGGTTAGGGGCGCGCGCGTTCATAACCTAAAGAACATTGATGTTGATTTACCGCGCAATGCGTTAGTGGTCTTCACAGGTATATCAGGTTCAGGCAAATCCTCATTGGCATTTGGGACGTTGTTTGCCGAATCACAACGCCGCTATCTTGACTCCGTGTCACCTTATGCAAGAAGACTGATTGATCAGGTCGACGAGCCAGACGTCGATACGATAGAAGGATTGCCGCCAGCAGTTGCTTTACAGCAGCAGCGGGGTACACCCTCAGTACGCTCATCGGTGGGCAGTGTGACTACGATATCCAATGGTTTACGGATGTTGTACTCACGAGCAGGAGAGTATCCAGCAGATCAAGAAATGTTGTATGCTGATGCGTTTTCGCCCAATACGCCCGATGGCGCTTGTCCGAGGTGCTCGGGCATTGGCCGCGTGTTTGAGGTGACAGAAGCGTTGCTGGTGCCAGACAACACCAAAAGCATTCGTGAGCGTGCGATTGCCGCATGGCCGCCTGCGTGGCAAGGTCAAAATCTTAGCCGTATATTAACCACGCTGGGCCATGATATTGACAAGCCTTGGCACACACTACCGAAGAAAACCCGCGACTGGATTTTGTTCACTGATGAGACACCCACGGTGCCAGTCTATCCTCAATACAATATTGAGCAAACGCGCGAGGCAATCGAGAAAGACGAGAAGCCGAACTATATGGGCACGTTTACCAGTGCCAAAAACTTCATTTTGCATTCTTTTGCCACTACCCAAAGCCCGCGCACCAAAAAACGCGTCTCACAGTTTATGCAGATATCTGAGTGTCCAGAGTGCCATGGTAAGAAGTTAAAAAGAGAATCACTGTCGGTCAAATTTTCCGGCTTGGATATCGGCGAGCTGTCACAGCTGACCCTCACGGAGCTGGCGCTCAAACTTGAGAAAACTGCTCATACCAAGCTAACCGATGACATACCAAACCGTGAAAAAGCGATCGTTGCTCAGCGTATTGCCAGTGATATTCTCTCCCGTGTGGACGCGTTGACTAGGCTTGGCTTGGGTTATCTGTCACTTGAGCGGACGACACCGACGTTGTCGCCAGGTGAGCTACAGCGTCTGCGGCTAGCAACCCAGATTCGCTCGCAGCTTTTTGGCGTGGTTTATGTCCTTGACGAACCATCGGCAGGTCTGCATCCGGCAGACACTCAAGCCCTACTAGGTGCTTTGGATGAGTTAATCGCGGCTGGTAACTCCGTGTTTGTGGTTGAGCATGACGTTAGCGTGATTAGGCATGCTGATTGGGTGGTAGATGTTGGGCCACAGGCTGGCACGCATGGCGGTGAGATTGTCTATAGTGGACCTGTGGAGGGGTTGCGTGATGTCGCGCAGTCGCATACGGGCAAATATCTCTTTGCCGATACTACTGCTAACTCTCAAGAAAAACCCATCATAAGACAGCCAAGCGCATGGCTTAAGCTTGCCAATATTGAGCGAAACAATATAACAGGCCTAGACGTGGCGTTTCCGCTTGGGGTTATGACGAGTGTCACTGGTGTCTCAGGTTCAGGAAAATCGAGTCTCGTCAGTCAGGCGTTGGTAGAGCTTATCAATGAGACCTTAGGGAAGCAAACGATTGCGGACGTGCCCGTAGGTGAGGCGGATCTGCTTGAACAAGAGCTTGAATCCGTAACGAACGGTGAAATCATTGCTGGTATGGAACACGTACGCCGCCTTATTAATATCAATCAAAAAGCAATCGGGCGGACGCCGCGATCCAATCTGGCAACGTATACAGGATTGTTTGATGAGGTGCGTAAGCGGTTTGCGGCAACCAAACAAGCAAAAGAACAGGGTTTTGATGCGGGTCGGTTTTCATTTAATACGCCAAAGGGACGTTGCCCAAATTGTGAAGGCTTGGGGTTTGTGAGTGTTGAGTTGTTGTTTTTGCCGAGTGTCTATGCGCCCTGTCAGGTTTGTCATGGTCAGCGCTATGATGAGGAAACATTGGCCATTACTTATCGAGACAAAAACATTGCCGAAGTGCTGGATTTGACGGTCGAAGCGGCTCATGCGTTCTTTATTGATGAAGCGCCGATTTTGCGCGCCTTAGAGGCTTTGCTACAAGTTGGGCTGGGTTATTTACGTTTGGGTCAGCCCGCCACCGAGCTTTCAGGCGGTGAAGCGCAGCGTATCAAGCTGGCAACTGAGCTACAACGTATACAACGCGGCGACACGCTTTATATATTGGATGAGCCAACCACGGGTCTACATCCTGCCGATGTCACCATGCTGATGGCACAATTAAATGGATTGGTCGATGCTGGCAACACCGTCATTATGGTTGAGCACGATATGCAAGTGGCCAGTAACAGCGATTGGATTATCGATATTGGGCCAGGAGCAGGGGATGCGGGCGGCTTGATTGTCGCTCAAGGTACACCCGATATCGTCGCCCAATCAAAAGACAGTCGTACTGCACCATTTCTATTGGCGTCACGACCGCTTTCAGACTAGGCACACCCAAAGCTTTATATTACAAAAGGCGGTTATTCCCAGTAGTCGTCAGGGCACTTAGGTAACTCAATTAAAGTGCGACGTAGTGCCTCTGACCACTGATGACGAATGGTATTAAAGTACGCATCATGCTCATCGATACGGCGGCCTTTGGGCAGGGTTAGACTATCATTGTTATAAAGCACAAAATCTATCGGCATTCCTACTGATAAGTTTGAGTGAATCGTTGAGTCAAAGGATAGCATTAACGCACGAGCGGCGTGTCTCACATCCGTGTCATAGCTGACAGAACGATCCAAAATAGGCTTGCCGTATTTGCTCTCACCTAATTGAAAAAATGGCGTATCTTCAGTGGCTTTGATACAGTTGCCTTCAGGATAGATCCTATATAGCTCAGGTGGCTGGCCTTTAATTTGACCGCCGAGCATAAATGAGCTGGTAAATGCGCCATCGATACTAGCATTAGCGACTTTTTTTGCATGGTTCATTTTTTCGCGCATACATTCACCAACCATCTGCGCGGCGTCAAATAACGTCGTTACCGTATTGAGATTACTCTCAAGGCGCTGATCAATGTCGTTTTGTAGTTTGTTGAATACCGCTTGCGATGTCGCTAAGCTACCAGCTGTCTGTAGCACCATAAACCGCTCGCCTTCAATGCCATATTGATACAGTTTTCTGAATGTCGATATGTGATCAACACCTGCATTGGTACGGGTATCGCTAGCAAAGACCATACCGTCTTTTAGACGAATAGCAGCACAATAAGTCATAAAATCTCTTTAGTGAATAAACGTAATAAAATTAGTGGATGCTATGATAGTCTTGTGACCAGTACTTGACTGTAAAGATTTTCGTAGCCGCCGCCCATTCTGACGCCGCGCACAGGAGCGGTATCTAAGTAGTCTCGACCAACAGCGACGTAGACATGCGAGTTTGGTTGAAACAGCTGATTTGAGATATCAAAAGTATACCAGTAACCCTCTAGCCATACCTCCGCCCATGCGTGACTTGCCATGTGATTTTCGGTGTCGTCATACAGATAGCCTGATACATAACGGGCTGGGATTTGTTGATCTCGTAAGAGACTCAAAAACACATGCGTATGGTCTTGACACACGCCTGCGCTTGTCGCAAAAGACTCTGCAGCGGTTGTACCGACATGCGTCACATTTTTTACAAAAGGCATCTTCATGATGAGGGCATTGGCCAATGCTTTTAGGCTGTCATGGTTCGGGGTTTTTAGATAAGGCGCAGCAAATTCACGCATCTCTTGTGAGCACTTGGTCAGTGGTGTTTGTACGGTAAACAGTAGATAGGGGACATGAGGCATATCCTCTACACATGTGGTCTCTGTATCGATCTCGACGATGCCTGACGCTTGCATTTGCAAATTGTTATGAGCCTCGTTACGACTGAGAGTGAGCCAGTCATTACCAAAACCGTCCTTTTGATTGGTGGCTACTTTGGGGAGCATCACTTCCCATTTATGAATGATTTGGTGCGGCATCTGCATGGGCGTCATGCGTATGTATTGGACACTACGCTGTGCAAGCTCGCCATAATAATAGTTGGTTTGATGGCTGATTTGAAGTTTCATAATATCTTCCCATTTTGCTGTTTATTTCGTATGTCTCATTAGCGTCTATAGTCAATTCAATTTGAAAGTATGCCAAGGCAACCGAGTGTAGATGTATATTGAATACTTCAAGCGAGGTTAACGCTGTAATACTTTTATAGTGGATTGACTATATTATTGGCTGGCGGCTAGACACCTTGACGCAATATGATATTGAACTCTTTACTAATCAGCTCAAAATCACTAAATTTCTTCGATCTGATCATCTGATTGGCCAGACGCGTCAGCTCACGCCAGCGCGTGTTCTCCGGTAACTCATTGATCCAGTACTTAAATTCAAGACTGATTTCTATTGAGTCCTCTTCTAACAAAACCGCACGCTCTAGCTGCTCAAAATGACGACCTAATTGCCAAAACCCAGTCACCGTCGGATGTTCTTGTTTCATAGCAGCATTACAAGCATGTAGCTGCAAAGTCGCTGCCCGATACGTGCCTGCGCTTGAGAGCCGCTTGATCAAGTTATATAACTCAGCGGTATCTTTGCCAATGACGCCTTTGGCCTCCTGCACATTGTCATCAATCGACTGTACGATGTTTGGGATGATGTTTTTTTCCAAATCAGACAGCATTTGCGTTTTCATGGTTCTAAGCGACTCATTTTCATCTACCTCAAAACCTAAGTGGCTGATTAAATGCTTCACTTGTGATTTTTTGAGATCGTCTTTGATGAGTTTTTTCATGACATCGTCATAGTAATACAAGCGCTCGCTATATCGACCTAGCCATATGAGGTGACTGGCGGTGGAGAGTAGCAGTATCATTGGCGCATCATCTAGCATTTCATAGCCAGCTTCTAGAGGCTGTACACGATTATAATAGTTGGTATGAGCTGAGCTATTGGACTCTAATGAGGCAGGCGTACACTTGTCGGCATGACCATTACCATTGGGTTTTTTGGTAGAGGACGGTAAATGGCTGTCATCGACGACCCACGTGTCTTTAATACCACCACCTTGTGATGAGTTGACGACCAAAGAACCTTCAACCATTGCTACACGTGTCAGACCACCGGGTACAATGTCTACTGAGCCATCGCCATGACTAAGAATAAAAGGACGCAAATCGATGTGCCTTGGTGCGATACCGTCGCTTACGGCAGTGGGGTTGGTGGATAGAGAAATGGTCGGCTGGGCAATAAAACCGGCTGGATTTTCAAGCAGGCGCAGGCGATACTCTTCGATCTCTTTTTTGGTCGACGTTGGGCCAATGAGCATTCCATAGCCGCCTGAACCTTGGGTCTCTTTCACCACCAGTTTGTCTAAATTATCAAGTACGTATTTTAGCTCATCAGGCTTACGGCATTGATAGGTTTCGATATTGGGTAAAATAGGCTCTTCATTTAAGTAAAACTTAATCATATCTGGCACAAAAGGATATAGGCTCTTATCGTCAGCGACGCCAGTGCCGGGTGCATTAACGATAACCACATTACCTGCACGGTAGGCACTCATGAGTCCTGACACGCCCAATATCGAATCAGATTGAAAGGCCAGCGGGTCAATATAAGGGTCATCAATACGGCGGTAGATGACATCGACCTGTACTTTGCCGCGAATGCCTTGCATGTAGACTTTGCTGTCTTCAACGACCAAGTCATAACCATGCACCAGCGGCACATTCATCTCATGCGCCAAAAAGGCATGCTCATAATAGGCGCTATTAAAGCGTCCGGGGGTCAAGATGACGACTTGCGGATCATACTTGGAAGTTGAGCTGGCAAGACAGGCTTTGAGACGGTTGGGATAATCACTAATGCCCATGATAGGCGTGTCAGCGAATATATCAGACAATAGCGTCTCTGATATATTACGGCTCTCAAGCATGTATGAGACGCCTGATGGGGTACGTAAATTGTCTTCTAAAACACAAAACTTGCCCGTCTCATCTCGAATCAAATCGATACCGCTGATATGCGAGTAGATTGGCTTGTCAAGCTCAATACCCATCATCCACGGCTCGTAGCAGCCGCTGGCATAGACGTAGCTGGCAGGCACGATATCGGCCTTCATGATGGCTTGATCATGATAGATGTCATGCAAAAAAGCGTTGAGGGCGGTGATACGCTGTTTACAACCCGCTTCTATGTGCTTCCATTCGCTTGCGGCGATAATGCGGGGGATGATATCAAACGGGATCATACGCTCGATATTTTTGGCATCGCTATAAACCGTAAAGGTAACGCCTTTGCGGTAAAAAATGTTTTCTGCTTGTTCGTTTAGGTAGTTCAGAGCGTCCATGTTGATATTATCAAGCCAGTTACCAACCACTTGTGCAACTGGCCGATACTGACCTTTAGCCATTTGCAGCTCATCGAAACTTTTCGCCTTTTTTTCAGACTTTGGCAAAGGTTCTTTGGCAGTCGTTACCGTAGAGCTGTTGCTATCAGCATCATGCTCTTTTACGGATTGACTTTGTTGTTGACTCTGGCTCTGATTTTGGTTTTTAGTGTTTCCTTCATCTTTGCTTTGAGTCTGTGATTGACTTTGAGATGACTTTTGATTCATAAATACCTCACATATCCTTGTTAAGTTATCATTTATGACAAACACACTGTCTATGCTCAGTAGGCTAGCACTTGTATTACGATCAACAGGTAGTCCATATCTTGTATTAACTATACAACGCATACTAAACAACATACAACAACAGTTAAGTAATGGTTGTTGGGTAATCTTAACTTAAATGCAATAAATTGAATTGATGTAAGTGATAGGAGAAGAGTAAACATGAAATTCGGTGAGAGGTTTTTAGCGCTGGCCAGTGTGGGACTAGCAGCTACTATCAGTATGACTGGCTGTAGTAGCGAGCCACAACAAGCGGTTTTGCCAGAGGATAGTATAGTCGTTGCACTCGGGGACTCCTTGACTTATGGTTATGGTACAAGCTTAGAAACGGCTTATCCTATGGTACTGGCTGAACTGAGTAAATGGAGAGTCATCAATGCAGGGGTCAATGGTGACACATCCGCAGATGTGCTTGCTCGAGTGGATGAGATTGTAAAAAAAGCGCCTGATTTGGTACTGCTTGGCGTTGGAGGTAATGATGTGTTGCAGCGTCTCCCGCCTGATACGACGCGTGCCAATATTACTGCCACTATTGATACTTTAAAGTCTGCGAATATCGACGTTGTCCTCATTGCAGAGCCATACTTTAGTACCAGTGCCTTGTTCGGTAAGGCAAGTGACAATCCATTGTACAAAGATATTGCCAGTGCTCAAGATGTGCCTTTATACTCGGGCGGTTGGTCAGCGGTGCTATCAGATGACACGCTAAAATCCGATCGAATTCATGCCAATCAGGCAGGCTATCGCCAGTTTGCCGAAGGTCTGTATGAATATTTACAAGATGAAGGCGTGGCACAATAAGGTTTTAGTAAAGATATGAGCAGGTAAAACAGCATTTTATCTGCCCGATATTACCAGCCCATAAAATTATTAATTCAGCAAAGATGTGCTTTCTGTGCTGCTCTTAGTCTCTACTACCTTGGCTTGCTCGCGCAGCGTGTCAATTTTCGCTAAGTAGTTTTGACCCAGTTCCTGCTCTGCTGAGGCGATCCAAGCAGCATATCCTGATAAAGTTTCAAGCGTTTCGCCATCACGTAAAGGCTGCCCTGAAGCTAGGTTATGAAGCGCTGCACGTAGCATCCGCTTTATGTGACGCGGTACTCTTGGTACGCCTTCGCCATTGACCACCATGCCCGTGACATTGTGCTGATTACCAGTACGAATGACACGCGTCTTATCATTGTTTAAAGTAAATCCTTCTTCACGCAAAATCTTCTGTACGGAACCCAGTAGCTGTCCAATCAACTGGTTGTGATCAGCAGGCTGGACATTAGCCTGAACATTGTTTTCAATGCTGGTCGAGCTGGCAGGTAAGCTAAACGTTAAATCATCTGCATAGCGACTGTAGCGCAGACCAACTTTATCTGCCAGTCCTGTTAGGCGACGATCAAGGTTCAAACACACAATATTTGTCAATGCCGGACTGGTAGGGGCGCCTTGCGGTAACGCTCTATCACTAAGAGCGACATAATAAGTTGTGCCATTTTGCTGAACGACCTGCCTTGGTGATTCCGTACATAATAAAGCCAGTAAAATGGCTATTTTCTCAGGGTAGCCTGCGTGACGAAACACGCCTTTGACGCGTCGCCAATGTACACTAGGGAAGAAATCTTTTACATCAAGCTTGATTAATAGGGCACTATTGCTGTGCACGGCTGCGTTGGTAACAATGGATTTACCGCGGACAAAACCGTGAGCTGCGCCGTGCGTCATTAAGTTATTTAAGATGTATTCTAGAATCCAGCGCTGAACAAATTTTAGACGAGGAATAGGCGACCATATATGCCGAGGTGTGCCGTTACGTTTGTTAATCGTAAAATGCGTGTAGGGAATATTGGTAGCCACGTCTCTTTGATAGCAAAGCCCTTTTAGCTGCGGTACAGTCAGATTGACGGCTTCTGCCAATTGAGTATGTTTATTGATGAGGGGCAGTTTGTTTTCAATGAGTCGATTGCTAGCGTCTTTGACATCCCATTTGTCCATGCTGGTATCATCTGACCAATAGATATGGCGACCCAGATAAACGATGTGCTGCGCTTTGTAAGCTTGCCATGCCTGTTTTTTGAGATTTTTTTCTTCAGCGGCTTCTTTTTTGAGGGACTTTTTATAACGTTCGCGCTCTTTTGCCGTCATATTATCAATGGGTTTACGCTCGACCATAAACCCGTGTTGCAGCATTTGCTGCTGGATATATTGATAGCGTCCGCCAGCTTCCTCAATATCTTGCCAAAGTTGTTGCCATTGGCGCTCAGCAGGCGTCATCGTCTGCGCGGGGCTGATATAGTCGGTTTGCTGACTGTTTACTGTGGTCATAAATCATACCCCTTTATTTTCGATAAAGCCTTGAGCTTCAAATCTGGCAATGTGTTGTAAAAACGCGGCGTGTGCTTGGGCAGGTTGGTTAAATACGAACTGCTGGCGTGTACTGTCATCATCCATAATATACTCGATCAGCACTTTTTTGTGGTTGCAAGTCAGATGCACATAGCTGATCGTGGTCACGGTATCATTGTGCGTCGTTTTTTTTGCGTGAGCGTCATTTGACGGTAGGCCTTGCGCGAGAGCCGATAAATCCAATATGTCATTGGCGGACAGTGTTGATCGAGCAGCATTGTTGGCTGATTGCTGTTTCGTCTTAAATACGTTTTGCGCTGGGTATGGTGCTGCTTTCTGTGATTTTTGATGATGCTTGGGAACACGTTTGCTGAGGGTGCGCGTGTCATGCCAGCTGTTTGTTTGCGTGTGGTCGTACTGATGATAACTTAGGCGTAAAGCAATCAGATGCGCGCATACGCCTTGGCTGAGGCGATGCTGCAAGTACTGCGGACAGCTGCACTCGGCACGACTGACCAAGCCATCTTCACCCAGTTGCAACTGGCTGCGATACGTACGGCGATCTTCTTTAACCTGAATATCCGCGCTAATGGATACGCCTTGTGTCACCACTGTTTGCACACTTAGATTTTGTACGCTATCTTCGCGGCTCACTAAGTCAAAGGCCTGTTTTTCTGCCTCGTTATGATGTGCAAACTGTGCCATCTCTAGCGGAGTTTGCGTCAGCGGACGATAGTAATAAGATTGATTGGCAATATCATAACGAATCAAACCTTGCTGCGCGCCTGACAATAGCTGCTGGCGCACGCGACTGGCTGTAATAGGGTTGTCTTGCGTACCTAAACGCTCGCTCAAAGCATCAATACCGCTTGGCTGTTCGGCCAGTGCTTGCATCAACGGTAATACGTCATTGTTTTCTTTATAATCACCATCAAGTACATTGTGTTGCGGGCGCTTGGGCAATAGTAAATCAAAATTTAGTGACTGCGACCAGTTGGCTTGGCTAAAGCCTGTCATGGCAAAGGTAAAATGAAACCCTTTACCTGTGAGCGTCCAATAGCTTGGCATGCCTTGTCCAAGCAACGACACACTGACCGTATCAGTATGCGGTAACAAGCGCTTTAACAAACTCAAACGCCGGCGACCCCACAAGCGAATGAGCTTGGCTTTTTGCCCTTGATACGGGGTTTGCTGGCGACTCACTTGGCTGGTGACAGCGATGTCAAATGGCTCTAAAATCATCACGGGCAGTTGCTGTGGTATCAGCTCGATCAATAAGCCACGGCGCTTGCCCTTGATATCGGCATGCATGCGCAGTTCAAACAACACGTTGTACAAGGCAATAGGATCAAGATCAATACGCTCTTTGGCCAGCTGACCTGCCGACTGCACTTGTAATAATGCCCGTACCCAGCTTTTGGGCACATTGATGCGCTTTTCGATGACTTCATCTTTGTTTCCAGGCTCAATGTCATCTTTCTCTGAGCGTTCGGAGCGTTGCAAACGCACCGCTTCTTGACCAATGTCTAACGTGGTTTGCTGATGGTCATGAATCTGCTCTATACCATCAAACAAAGCGCTGCTGTAATCGATACTGGTGGTACCTAGCACCGTATCAGCGTCCATTTCAAACAAATCACGCTGCAAGGTCAACTGCGCATAGCAGCCTTCATCACGGCTAAACACCTCAAAGCTGACACCCTCTTGATGCACTTGAATGATAGGGTCAAGGATACAGAAGGCGAGAGGATCGTTATTAAACAACCATGTAAAGTAATCACGCTGGGCAGAAAATAAATTTTTGTTGCGACTGGCAGGGCGCATTTGCCTAAAAACCGTATAAGCGGCGCGATCTTTTGGTACATAGCGGTAATCGCTACTGACCACGTCAAATAAAGCAAGCAAGCTGTCTCGAAACACAAGCGGCTCTTTGACTCTGCCATGAAAGCTGACCGCATCGCGGCGCATCTGTGTAAATAGCGCCACATGTTGGGTGTGGTCAGATTGCTGATTGGTAGATAAGCTCACATGGCTGGGCGCGGCATACTGTAGCTGCATCATCATGCCATTAGCATTATTAGCACTATTAACATGGTCTGCTGGCGTGGCGTCTTGACTGATAGCTGAGGCATCTTGCGCGATTGTGTTTTCTACGGGATTATTGGTCATAATGATGTCCTTCGACCTGATTCTGTTGCTTGGCTGTCGGCTTTGTATGAGCGGCCGTTAGCATTTTTATATTAGGCGTTTGCGGGCGTTTTTGTTGCGCACGTTCCATACTCCGTTGCCAGCGCCGCAACACTTTATAAGCCAATTTTTGCAGCTCAACGTCAGTATGGTGGTCAGCACTAGCAGGTGAAGTTATTAGAGACTCAAGCCACGTGCCAATATTGGGATCGTGTAGCTGTCCGAGTGCTTCGATCGCGCGCACGCGTATAGAAGTCTCAATATTGCTGTCCTGCACGCAGTGATATAGCGCGGCGGCGTCTTTTGCTTTTATCCATACCAGTAACTGCTGATTTAGGTTTGTTTGAGGCGTGCCGGTAGCTAGCATTTTTGCTTCATTTGCTTTGACCGATTGATCGCCTTGCAAACTGAGGCGCTCAAGCAAGGTAGACAGTAGGGCTCTATTGTCTGCTGCCAGCTGAACTATCTGGGCATTTGCTATGGTCGTCAGGATTGGCGTCAGCTCAGTCAGCAGATGATCTTCTTTCTCCTGCCGTGCCAGTAGCCCCAATAAGGCTTGCTGCCAATACTGATTGACCGCAGTGGCAAGCGTGGTTACGCTACTGATGACAGGTGATGATAGCTGCGACGCTAACCACTCAAACACTGAATCACTGGGTGCGGTGTAGCGGCAAATGAGCCATAACAGCGTGGTGATAGTGTTCATCACCTGCTGCACATCATTTAGCCATGCATCATGACTCATCATCGCTGATTGGGCGGTGACGGTATCAAGTAAGGATTGCCATTTGTGCTGTGCGGCTGTCAGATAGCGTTTGCAGGCGGCTTGCATCTGCGTATCGAAATACTGGCTAGGGTACTGTGTTAAATAGCGCAGTCCCAAATGCTGTATCTGCGCATCAGCGCTATCAATCAAACTGCCCAATTGTGACGGACTCATCTCAGGTTTCGCCAGTAAGGCATTTTGTAGGGTGATACACGTCTGCGTGGGCAGTTGGTGGCTATACTGAGTGATAAATGGTGCAAGCGTATCAATGCTGCTATACATAACAATACGCTTTACACTAAGCGTTGCTAAGCTGGCAGAAAAATCTTCATGGATGTTTTGTATTGCAGCCCAATCGTATGGATAAATGTGATCAGTACGGTCACCCCACAGATTTTGTGCGGCCGTATAAGCCGCTTCCAGTATCGCTTCATGATTGGTGTGTTGGCTAAGAATATCTATCAGTAACGCCTTATTAGCCTCACTGCCGTGATGCGCTAGTAGCGAGATGGCATGTTGCTGCGGTGCAAACGGGAATTGCTCAGACAACTGACGCTGTATATAGCGACGAATCTCTGCCCAAGCGGCGGCTGTATTTAGCCAACGTAGCCCATTTAGCCAATGATTGATCGCAGGATTATAAGGCTGCAATTCAGGGTCTGATAGCTGCGATTGTAATAATGCAAAAATCTGCACACTGTATTCAAAGTGGCCACCATGAGCGATATGCCCCAAGGCTTCACAAGCCACATCTTGCAAATAGTGCTCATCCTCTTCTGCCAATTTGATCAACTTATTATAAGCCTTATATAGCGCAGCTGTCGTCTCAGTCGTTTGGCTTAAAGGCGACTGTGCTGGCATGTCTACCGGCTTAACGCGCATCATCTCGCCAATGGCAAGTACGCTACGGCGGCGAACACTACCATCGGTATGGTAGTCAATACTGGCCATTAAGGTGCTCAAACCTTCGCTATTGCCGCAGTGTGCCAAGCCTTCTGCCGCCAAAAACGGTACTTGCGCATCGATGTGTGACAGCGCTTTTTTGAGTATGTTTTTCAGTATACTTGCGTCATTTCCCCGTTTTTTAGCACGGTAAGACACGGCTTTGATCAGATTTTTAATATATTTAGCGGGTAGCTGGTCATAAGATAGTGCCAAAGCATTATCAATACGCGCTGCGATATTATTCCTATCTGCCGCATCATCTGCCGTGCACACGGCAGGCATCCAAGCCAATGATCTGAACAGCTGGGCGGCATGTGCGTAGTCGGCATAGCGAAGCAATAGAATAAATAAAGATAGTAGCGCCTCAAGGTCTCGTGGGTGTTGGTGTTGCAGCCAGCGTACGTCTTTATGCTCACCCAGATAATCGTCAATGGATTGATCGTAGCCGCTTATCATCACTAATGTGTCAAATAACTGCTGGCGCTCTTGAGATGCGTCGCGCTCTGGATGCTCAAACAACTGTTGCAAGCGTTGTCGTAGTGGCGCGGCCAAATTCGTATCGCGAAGCGCGGCAATATGCCTGTATATATCTGCGTTTGGTAGCCTGATTGATGAGTTGTCCAGTAAAGCAAGCAGCTGATGGTAAGCGGTCTGAGCGACTTGCTCGATAGCATCTTTATCAAAACCTTCAATCTGCGCCGCTCGAATGCGCTGATAAGATTGCAATGCTTGAGTGATGAGAGAGAGTACTTGAGCTTGCTCATGCTTGCTCGTACTGTCCACCAAAAAGACAAATAAATCGTCAATCAGCAGAGTATCGCTAAACCTTGTATCGGCAAACAATACCTCATCAAAATCGATGAGCTGCACAAAGGTTTGATAGCGTGTTTGCCAATCATGACAATGGCGCGCTTGTAATAAAAAGGTCAGCTTGTCTTGGCGCAGTGCTTGCTCTGATAATATTTGCTCAGAGGCGTTGGCTGCTATTGCAGCGTTGTTAGTGGTGCGTGTTGTGACCTGTCGCCATTCACTGACCAGTTGCCGCAACAGTGGTAGGCTCTCGGTCTGCAGCGCCATTAAACTGGCTGGCAAGTGACCTAGACGATCTTTTAGTAGCTGGTAAGTTTCTTCTGCCAATAGCTGATGATTGGTGGTTAGCAAATTGCTCAGTTGTTGATTGCTGGCGTCATCTTTACTGTCTGTCACGGTCGATTCAGTCTCTAAGCTCCCAATCAGACAGTGCAAACCGCGCTTGACCATATCGCGATAAGGCGCGCTCATCGCATGTTCTGCCAGTCTTGATGCGGATATGGGCAGCTGAGACAAGCAGTTCCAAACCAGCTCGCGTGTCTCGATATGAGGGCGGTGCAATAGCGGCAACAGCACACGACTGATACTGTCTGCCCAATCCATCGCTGTAGCTTGATAGTCATTAACTGATATGCTGGCTGATACGGTATTTGATACTAAAGGCTGCGTAGTAAGCCACATTAGCCCGCGAATGGCTTGCTCTGTGCTGCTGTGATTATCCTCGCTTTCACGAATGACACCAAGCCATGCACCAAAAGCCAGTGTCTGATAATCATAGCCAGTAGCCGTGTTGCTCGCACTCATTTGGTCAAGATCATCGATATGCTTTGGGCAGTGATGACGCTGGAGTAAGGCATTAATGCTGCGCTGCCACGTTTGTAAGGAGGTAAGCACCTGTGCCTCGTGGTCATAAGGTCGCAGCGTCAATAGATGCGATAAATGGCATAACACCTGCACCGCTTGCGCGCGTATCAAAGGTTGCTCGTGCTGAGTCAAATATGCAAAGTGCTGTAATTGTTTGATATCCACAGTACTGAGTATGCTGGCACGCGCGTCAATAGTGTTATGCACGTTTGTACCGCTGGTCTCTGATAGCATCGTCAAAACGGTTGGGTGCGTAGATAAAATATGGCCAATCTTTAAAGTAAGGTGCTCACTGAGATATTGCCAATTGGACATCAAAGGTAGACCAAAGCGCGCCAAGATATGCGCATACACAACGGCGGTATCATTATCTGCAAAGCTAAGCGCTTCAATTAAGCGCTCGGGTCGGGTAAGCGGCGCTGCTAGGGCATCAAATATCAGCAATAATCTGGCGGCGGGCGCGTAAGACTGGTTGTCAAATAATACACGCAATTGCTGAGCTTGAGTAATACCCAAACCCGAGCGTGCTTGCAACCACTGAATAGGACTCATCGGCTCGACAAGATAGCGTAGACTATCATTATGACTGTCATTGGTACGCGCACCATTGCTAGAGGCATTACTAAAAAAGTGCTGCCCGCGACCATCGCCCCAAACCGCCAAGGCCAAACTGGCAGATTGACGTACGAGGGGACGTTCATCTTTTTGCCATGTGGCCAGTAACTCGGCATCTTGTGCCGTGGTAATGTACATAAGCTTGGGCGCAAGTGAGCTAAAATCGGCATCCGGATGGTGCAGGTAGCGCGCATACCAGTCTAAGGCATTATGGTTTTTTGGGTTAGAAAGTGCAGCCAGTCCAGTCAATGCATCGGTGATATGCTGATGCCACTGCTGGTAATCGTCATTGTTTTTATGTTTGCCCGTGGATATAGGCATCTCTTTATTTAGATATTGTGTAAACACGTCATAAGCTTTTGCTTCGTACTGTGCTTTTATGGGCTCGGGGTAGCTACTGGCTTGACTTGCCAGCAATTTGGCAACGGTCAGCTGAATATCAGGGTAGGGGCTGTTTAATCCTGCGTTAAGTAACGCCTCATAATCGACCAAACTGATATTATTGTCATTTGCAGCATCATCTGGGCTGTGATTGGATAATACACCGCTGTCGGTTAGGGTTAAAGCGACCTCTAATGCCTGTTGGCGCAAATCTATACTATCGTCTGCCAATAACGCCATTAAGGCAGGCATTAGCGCACGTAGCTGCTGTTTACTGGCTTTGGCTTGTAAATGATTGAGCGCCAAGCGTTTGGTATCGAGATGAGGGCTGGCAAGCGCGGTCAGTAGCAGGTTGGTGAATCCCAATCGCTTGCTGTTTTTAAGCGCGGTATCAAAGGCTTGCTTACGAATATTGGCAAAGGTATCTGCAAGCAGTAAGGTTAGTACGGATTGATTAATGTCTACATCATTTGGATTCTCACCCGTTTTTGATGGATTTTGTAATAGCAACCGTTGCCATTCTTCTAGTGCTACTTGATGCACGTCCTCAAACAGACTGTGCTGTAGCTGTTCAATTATACTGATGATGGCGGTTTTGGAGGCGCGTTCAAGTGCGCGATTCAGCAGTACTTTAACCACCTCGAGACGAATGCTGGTAAAGGGATTATTCAGTGCCTGCTCTAATATCGCGCTCATGCTAGGTGAGTCAACGGCCGTCTTTTCGTTATTGAGTACTTGCGTTAGCAATATCGCAAGCGCGCGCTCATGAATGTCTTGATGGGCTGAAGCAAAACCAAACGCCACCCAAGATAAGTCATCATTCACCAACTTGCCCAAGGCACTCATGGCTACTTGACGTACGCCAGCATCTTTATCATCAAGCAAGGTAGGCAAAATGGCTTGACCGTCGGCGATCTGTAGATGGCCGAGCGCTGCCGCGACCCCTGTACGAATGAACGCATCATTATCATGATGCATAAAACGTATTAAGGTGCCAAATGCGCGTTGATCCTGTAAACAGGCGAGTGCATAGGCGGCGCGAAAACTGATGTCGTCGTGGCGGTTGCTCAGATTTTGTAACAGTGGCTCAAGGTAGGAGTTGCTGAGTATGGGACGTGTCAATACGGCCGCGTTAGGTGTATTTTTTGATGCTCCTTTTCCTTTTTTCGCAGGTGTTTGCTCTGTTTGCGTGACAAAATCTTGCGTACTTAGAGCAAGGCTAACAGCTTGGCTATTAAGTGCATTTTCAGTGATGCTTTCAGTGACGTTGATATTATCCGTATTTTGGGTGTTGTTTCGATGCTCAAGACGTGTACCTATCTTGGTATTTAATAGCTCATGATGATCTGTCGTACGCTTATCAATTTTTAAGTTATCAAAGACCGTACCACGCAATAAGCGAAAATCATCAAAGTCAGTTAGGGTGCGCAGCAGTTGTGTATCATTTTGGGCATTAGCTTGGTGCTTTAAGGCAGTAATAAGCTCAGGCTGCGCCAGTAAAGCGGCATAAAAGGCAGTTTGTCTAACGTCAGCTTGATGATGACCTTGTAACAACATCAACTGGCGAGCCACTTCTGGGTGGTCTAATAAGCCACGCTGATATAGCCGAATCAGTCCTGTCTGAATGGTATCAGGATAACGGCTGTCCAAAGCCATAAAATCCGCTTTTGGGCTGGCGTCTGGTAGTAAATACTCAAGTGCTGCTAAGGCTTGGCGGCGAATGGGCAGCATAGAGTGCGACAACGCACCCTGCAAAATCGGTAAAACACGGCGCTGTCTGTCCACGTCACTAATGGCAATTTTTAGATAGCCTTGTAGCGCTGCACTAATGACATCTTCATTAGTGCGACTAAGGGCATACTCTAAATAGGCTGGCAAGGCGTGCAAGTTACTGGTATCAGCGGTAGCCGCTGCTAACCCATCAAATGCAGCAAGACGGACACTGCTGCTGCGTGCTGAACCGAGTTGTTCCTCAAGTATCGGTAAACGCGCCGCAAGTTCTGTACCTGCCAGCCATTGCACCAGCTGTAATGCACGGCTGGCGCTCAAGCCATTGCCGCGATCGGCCAAAATGCGTTCAATCAGCTTGAGGGTCTGATGATCGACTTGTGATTCAAGCAGTGCGATACCGTCTAAAAATGCCGCTTCACTATTATTGCTGCTGTCGGTTAGTAGCTGCTGAATGCGATGATAACCGTCTTTAATGACATGGGCGACCGTCAGCAGCTTACCGTTTTGCTCTTCATCAATGGGTAAAAAACGCAAACTTTGGTCAGTGCCAACGGCAAGTAGCGCAGGTTTTTCTGCATAGCTTGTATATGCCAGTCGCTGCGTTTTACCAATGTCTTCCTTGCAAGTGCTTGGCTGACCTTTCTCAAATGCCCATGACTTAATACTGCCATCATCTGCACTACTAAATAAGCGTGTATCTGAAACACAAAGCGCGGTGATCATTTGACCATGATGGCTGGACTTGGCTCTATCTATCGCCTGTAGCTCCCCTTGTACATGGGTGCGATAAAGATGCTTGTCTGTACCTGCCGAAAAGAAATAATGACCGATAGGCTCAAAGCATAAGGCATTGACGCGGCCTTGGTGTAAGGGCTTACTGCTACTTTGTATCAACTGAGCGTTGGTATTCGTATTGTCATCGCTATTTATCCATTGATAACTGCTGACGATACCCAGATCATCTCCTACCACCAACCATTTACCATCACTTGAGGTAGCAAGGGCGGTGGCGCGTTGGCGCTGATTGTCAGAATAAGTCTGTACAAGAACCTCTGCGCCTGTCGCTCCTACTTGCGCTGACAATGTCGAAGAGGAATCGCTAAAAAAAGGACAAATGACAATATGGTGAGGATATAGCACGACGATAGCCTGATGCAGCGTGCGCATAGCAATGGCTTGTGGGGCTCTATCTGCTGGCAAATATGCAGACGCTGCGTCTTTGGTATTATTTGCCGTATCAGTAATAGCCGTGAATAACGACTCAGTACTGATTTGATCGATAACCTCTGCCTGCCAGTCAGTCTGATATAAATGACCGTTACAGCCGAGCATGATGATACTGTCATTGGCAGTAGTAATAATGGCATCCATCGCACAAGGTAAAGCTGTTGTTGATAAGCTTACTTGTTCACCCATAGTATCGAGTCGATACAAGACTGCATTATTAATAACCTTATTACCGTCAGTGCCTAATGGCTGGCGGGTGATAAACAAACTACGGCCATGCGATCCTGTTCGCGCTGCTGATTTTGCAGTTTTTTGCGGCGTGTTTCCAGTTGTAGGCGGTCTGCTAACTAAGCCTATGATATGACCCCAATAGGGCAATGTGGTTGTGTTCATGATCTGATCTCAGTTGAAATGGCGGCGTATGGGTTTGGTCGTATTTCTACACATCAATGCTACTTATTCGTCAACTTGAGCTGGCGGCTATAGGCTGCAAATGCATGGACAGCTTGGGGTAGCGGTGCAATAAGCGTGTGAGCGCGACCAAACATGCATGACGTTCCATCTTGCCTGCTGAATGGGTAAAGGTGAATAAGGAAGGCATAATCAGTGCGGCAAAATTTTCATCGGCCAATCCCACATCACGGAACGTCTCAATCAAGGCCAGTTTTGCTTGGCTGGCAGGTATGGGTTTGCGCGAGATGAGTTGCTCTTGATCTGCCGCTACTTGCGTCTTATCAATACGCTGCGAGTACTTTGAGTAACGGCTTGATTCGTTCTTTTGCGTGCTTACGCGATTATCGCCTTGTGAGTTGCTCAATCGTCCTGGTGGTAACTCAAACAGTCCACGTTTTAGGAGCATTAATAACTGATTTAAATCGGCAGGAGGATTGGTGGACCAATCACTTGGCTGGGCGTGGCTTGTGTTTTTTGTGTCAACGTCATCAGCTTGAGATTTATGGTATTGATCGGCTGGCTGCCATTGCGGTGAGACATGGCGCGTCTTATAATGTTGCCAAAGCATGGTCACCGCTGCATAGCGTACTTCACGATCAGCGCTTTGACTGAGTATATAAAGCGCCTGTGGATCCTGAAACTGACGATGACGCTGTAATAATGTCATACCCAGTTGTCGCGCCAGTCGTTTTTTGCTGCCAATTAATGTGTTGAGCATGGTCTCATTGAGTTGCTCTACAGGCACATGGTAATTTCGATTGCTGACAGATGGCGCTGACAATAATGCCTGCTGCAATAACTGCGTGACCTCAAGATAAGGAGATTCTGCCATTATCAACCACTGTGCAGGTGTTGGTGACCATTTGGCTAGCTCATACTTTGTGAGTAACAGCCCAAAGTTGCGTAGCGCTTGCTGACTGTTTTGCAACAAAGGTATGACACGTTCGGCACTAAAAAAAGAAGCAGGAATAATGGCGTCAGGATCGACAGGTCGGTCCGTTAATGCCATACAGATCTGCTCGTGATGATGACTCAGATAACTGATGGCAAGCTCACTGATAGGAGCGGTAGGATCATCAACCACCATTGACCATAGTACTTCCGCACCTGCCATCGTATCATCTTCGGATACGGCGCGTGATTGTCCGGTAAGCATCTGCAAAAACGCGGTTTCGGAGATGATCTTGAGCGTTGCTCCTGCGGCGATTAACCCTTCGGCCTTGAGCTGCTTACTGCCTTTGCGACCAGCGCCATATAGAGGCGAGCCATCATCGCCGATTACTAGATAGTCCAGTTTATTATTAACGGCACTACTGATAGCGCCATTTGCCGCTTTGACCAGCTTTTCGGCATCGCCACGGCTCATGCTTTGCATTTTGCCAGTGAATAAATAACGTTGACCAGCCAAATCAACTGTAGTCTCAGCAACAGCAATGTCAGCTTCTTTTTGTGTATTTTCTGCTGTAGGCGTGTTTTGATTGGTCGCAAAATCTGCTGGCAAGAAGCCTTTATTAATACGCTCAATCGCAAACTCTCGGTAAATTGCCTGCTCGCTGCGGGCAAGTGTCATTAGCCAATCAAATGTCAATTGGGTGGGCGCAAATCTTCGCACATCAGCCAGCCAGCAGCGGACGGTATCTGCTAAATAGTCATCAAAGGCTAAGTTTTTTTGCCACTGTTTGACCGTATCTGCGTTCAAATGATGATTTATGTCATCATGATCGTGACTATAATTTATGAGATAAGGAGAGGTTTTTAGCTGCACAATATCACTACTGCTATGCCAATCAGGCTCATAGGCGAGGGCATGCCAATAACCCATGTCCATCTTAGCTGCTGATAAAATATCTTCATCAATCCAATCAATAATTGTCTCTTGCGCCAGTGGATGCAGCAATAAATACTGCCAAACGTTGCTATCGATATGGCTTAAATCAAGGCGTTTGAGTTCTTGCAGCAAAAATTCCATGCACAGCAACGCACTGTCATTATTGTCAGAAATATCCAGTTGTATGGCCAGACGGATAAAATAGTCACTGCCAAGCTCATGCGCGCTATATAACTCAGGCATTCTGCGTACGGCAAAGCGTGTGCTGTAGCGCTGATTGCTGGTCAGCCGCGCAAAAAACCATTCGGCAGTTAGATCACGACGTGTGAAGTGCTTACTGAGTTGCTCGGCAGCAATACGATGGTGATAAACCGTATCTAGTAGTTGACCCCAACCTGACACCCCAACATCAGTGACAGGATTGCGACTTAAAATAACGCTGATTGCAAAACCACGAACCGGCTCGCAATCTGAGATTGCCAGTAGCATCAGCTCAGATAATGGCAGTGCTTGGGCATAGCTTTTAGCATAATCGATAGCATACTGATAGGCGGCAGGATATTTCGAATGTAATAACTTGAGCACCACTTCATGTAATCCAAGTGTCATAAATTTAGATTTCTCAAAATTCGGGGATTGCTCAATCAGCCATACAATCGTCTCATCGCGTGCCTGACTGTGTGCATAGCCTGCAGATAGGTATTGAATGGTTTGGCAGCTGACATCACGCAGCTGAATTTTAAAATCATGCTTTAAGCTGTCCGTCGCAAATTGCCGTATGGCCTCATTTTTGGCCGTGGCCAGTAGTCTGATAAGTGGTGCAGTATCACGTTGCCACGCTTCTTTAAAAGCGCGGCCCTTGCTATCAAATAATTTGCGTGGTGCGTGGTTATGAAAGCGATTGACGCCATAATCAACCGAATTGTGAAAACAAATATGATTAAGAACCCAGCTGTTGAGCTGCGGCGGCTGGCCGACTGTCATAGCTTCATCATAGCTGGCGAGGACAGAGACGGCTGCATCAATATAGCCCGTAGGCATTTGCTGCCCAATTTTACGTAGATAGCGCCATGCTCTGAGGCTCATATAGGTTTTGGTGGCAAGACTGACAGGGTCTCGTACGCTTTGATCAAAACGATGTAAGTCGATTTTGGCAGTAATAGACGCAAAAATCTCATAATCTTGCTCATGCTCTGCTGCTTTATAAATATACTTTAACCCTTTCCAAACGCCGTAACTCAAAGGCAGATCATTAATAGACTGCTTTAAAATAGCCCGTGAATAGGCGCTTTTGTCTTCCCAAAGCGCGATTAAGATTAAGTAAATCTTATAACGATCAGGTAGAGGGTATGTGCCTTCATTTGCCTCTAAAGTTGCAATCATCGCCACGCGCTCTGCAAACTGTACCTCAGGGTGCTGCTCACGGAACGAATAACTCATTACCTTATTTAAAAATCGCTCAAATGTCAGCTCGTCATCGGGTATCGGCGACGTAGGCAACGGATCAGGTTGCTGAGCGAGTAAACAAAGCTTTTCGACCAAGCTTGGGTCTTGTACCTGCCAAGCATGCTGAATTTGTTCGAACGACAGACTCATAGTGGTTTGCCTTAATAATAATGTGGTCAGCGAATGATGTTTTGTAAGCATATAAAAGCCTATTTGAGAATAAATATCAAGAACTTTTGTCAATCAAAAAATAGAAACACGACACTGAATGACGTGCAAGTAAACAAACACAACCGTGCGACACCAAATGACGCATACGTATCAAAAACTGTAACTATTAAACAAAGATTGATTGACAGCATAATCGAAATTCAGGCAGAATAGGGACGTTGTGAGATTTAGCGTTTCACCATTATTGGTGAAGGACGATGCTGCGTCGTCCACGAGTTAAGCCATTACATTTTACCCAAGGAAGACTGTTTCAGTCCTGCTAATACCTAGATAACACCTCTAGTGTCATTAGCTCGCTGGCGCAACCACGCAATCGTGGTTGAGCTAATGCACTAGAGGTGTTATCTAGGTGCAGTCCAGTGAGTCTTCCATGTACCAGGTTATGAGGTAGATTACACAACACCGAATGAGACATCGTTCTGATGACATTCAAAAACATTAAACCCAAGTCAGTGAGTATGTGCTGGCTTGGGTTTTTTGTTGCCTTGATTATTGTGAACGTACTTAAAAGACGGGAAATATTCATATGTCATTGAGTACCCATTGCTGAGTGATTCATGTTATTAGTAATCATTGATTCATATATTTAATGTACGAGTAAAGGCCACCAAAATGAAAGCGACTGAAAAAAATGACATCTCGACTATTGAGATATATGAAAACGCGGATGGAAAGGCGCAAGTCGACGTACGTTTTGAGCAAGAGACGGTTTGGCTGTCACAAGCACAAATGACTAAACTATTCGGTCGTGATCAATCCGTGATTTCGCGTCATATTGCCAATGCGCTCAGTGATGGAGAAGTTTTCGAAAAAAGCAATATGCAAAAAATGCATATTGCAAATGCGGATCGACCCGTGACTTTTTATGACTTGGATGTGGTCATCTCAGTGGGTTATAGAATCAAATCACCGCAAGGTGTACAGTTTAGACGGTGGGCAACCCAACGCTTACGTGAATACTTGGTGCAAGGATATACGCTTAACCAACAGCGCTTTGATAAAAACTCTGCCGAATTGCAGCAAGCGTTAAACTTAATTAAAAAGACAGCACAAAGCCCTGAGCTGAACACAGATGAAGGGCGCGGTTTGGTTGAAATCATCAGTCGCTATACACAGACGTTTTTATGGCTACAGCGCTACGATGAAGGATTATTAGATGACCCAGCAGGACAAGAAGGAGGCGTATTACCGAGTCCGACTGAAGCGATGGCGGCGCTCAATGATTTAAAATCTCAGCTAATCGATAGAGGCGAGGCGACCGCGCTATTTGCCAAGCCTCGTGGGGACGGTTTGAGTAGCGTACTTGGTAATTTAGAGCAAACAGTGTTTGGGGAACCTGCTTATTCGACTATTGAGAGCAAAGCGGCGCATTTATTGTACTTTATGGTGAAAAACCACCCTTTCATTGATGGTAATAAACGCAGTGGGGCTTTTTTGTTTGTGGACTTTTTACATCGCAATGGGCGTTTACTCAATGATCAGGGTGAGATGGTGATCAATAATACAGGCCTTGCTGCTTTGACCTTATTGGTCGCTGAATCTGACCCGAATCAAAAAGAGACGTTGATTAAACTTATTATGAATATGCTATCTTTGGAAGTCTAATAAATCAGCTTTGAGAACCCATAATAAGAGGAGCGGCAAAAAATGTTCAACATCATAAAAGACTGGCGTGAACAGCGTATATTGGACAACAGTGAATTTACCAATGCAGACTGGATGCAAGCGGCTGAGCGTATTGTGATATTAGATCGATTAAGTGCTGATGAGATGTCGCATTTATTTGAGCTAGCAACGCTATTTTTGGCGGATAAATCCATCACAGGGGCGCAAGGTTTTGAGATTACTGACGCTGTCAGGCAGTCCATTGCCTTGCAAGCTTGTCTGCCCATCTTAAATCTAAGTCTTGAGTGGTATGCTGGCTGGTCATCAGTCATCATTTATAACGGTTCATATAAAAGCGACAGCACCACCGTCGATGAGTTCGGTATCGTGCATGAAGGCAGTCAACACCGTAGCGGTGAAGCGTGGCAGCGCGGTCCCGTTATTCTGTCATGGAAGGACGCAAAGCACTCAGGTGAACGCGATGGCCATAATGTCGTGATTCATGAGTTTGTGCACAAACTTGATATGCTTAATGGTCGCGCCAATGGTTTTCCGCCACTACAACCTGACATGGATCCCGCTCGGTGGACGGAGGTAATGAGCCGCGACTTTGAAGATTTCCAAACCCATCGAAAGTCAGGACTCGATCGTTATGGTGCAACCAATCCAGCAGAGTTTTTTGCTGTGCTCAGCGAGGTGTTTTTTGAGACACCGCAAAAACTGGTGGACGCATATCCTGATATTTATGACATTATGGTCAAGTTTTTTCGGCAAGAACCCCTTGAGCCAAAATCGTAAACTTTAAAACATATCAATTATTAAATATATGGTAGTAAAGAATAATAGAAAAGGGCGGTGTACCATCAAACTGTCCACTGGTCATTGATAATGGCGACTAGATAGCGCTTGCCTTGATACTCATCAAACACCAAGCGCAGTACACGCCAATCCATACCCGAATATTGCTCAGTTCCTGCATAATAAAATTCAACCACCTCTGAATTTTGGTATATTTTCTTTAAGTTATTGATAGAGTTGCCATTGTTTTTAAATTTATTGATATTAATACTCGCGTTACTGAACTTTTCAGCGTTTACCCAAGTGTCCAAATAGGTAGGTAATGGCTCGATTAAAAGATCGCCAGTACCGTCTTTTTCGCCCCACGTGAAGCGGATTTTTGACTGTTGCAAGTACTGTGCATACTGCTCACGACTGAAGACTTTGTCTGTTTCAGGCTGCACATAAGCATACATTGACAGACGAACACCACGCGTTGGATGAATGTCATTGGTGATACTGGCGTAGTTTTTATTGGCAAGCGCCTGCTGAATACGCATTGCTTGTTGTCTAAGGGTTTGCTGACTGACATCAGGGACTGCGGGCGTTGATGTGCCAGATTTTGTTTGATTGGCTACTATGGCATTAGACTGACCAAAAGATTGGCAACCTGTTACCACCAATGAAAAAGCCAAAATGCCGCCAGTAGCCAATTTAAAGGAATGGGTTTTAAATCTAGATAATGCTGTCATAAGTGTCCTTATCACAATGGTTAGCGATATAGTCGTTATTGTGAATATATAGGGTTTTTAATTGATAAACCTGAATGATACGATAATACAGCAGAGTCAGCATATGGGTATGATGTAATAGTCAATTATCTTCATATGATTCAAGCAAGTAGAGAACATCATGACCATATATCATTCGCTGACATTGCTATTAATAATGGGATTGACCGTTAATTATCCGGTTATGGCGGATAGTATAGAGCCGTCACAAACACTGACTGCGATGAAAATCGCTACCATTGCTAAAATGTATCAGCAAGATGTCGATAATGAAGGTATGGATAATCCTACCGTATTGCAGCAATATGCCAATCAAGATCTACAGTCAGCCATACAGCTTGAGCAAGACTATTTTGACAAAACGCAAATGTCCTGTCATGTGGGTTACGATGTGTTATGGAACTCGCAAGATCCTGATTACGCACAAGACAAACAGTTTGCAGTAACCAAGCAAGGATTGGTTCAAGTCAGCTTGGCAAAAGGTAGCAAGATCTATTATGAATTATCGTGTGGTGGCTCAGATGGCAAAGCTGACTGCCAAATAGCAGATGTAATTTTAGATGAGACTGGCAGATCTTTACGAAAGCATTTGCTAGAAACGTGTCGTTAGCAGATATGACTCACTCTCTAAACCCGTTGGTTTGTTTTCGCATAATGTATATTATGTTAAATGAAGTCTATTTGGAAACTTTATCATTTAACATTCACTGAGTGCTTTCTACTTTTATCTTTCCAACCAAAAAATCCACCGCTGCCTTTACTTTAGGTACCAAGTAACGCTGTTTTTGATACAGCAGATAAATCGCCATATCCGCATGCTGAGTGACGGACAACTCATGCTCAAACGTCAGCTCTTGCAGCGCGCCTGACGCAAGGTAGGATGCCAACGCCCAGCGCGTAGACATTAAAATACCGTCGCCCGCACAGGCTCTTTGTGCCAACCACGGCCCGTTGTTTGAGATCGCGACCACGGACCCTGAGACATCATGCCATTGCTCATCCACATAACATAACCAAGGGGTTCGCCCTGATGGCGCTTTAAAATAAAGTCCCCGATGTTCCTTTAACGCCATGACATGGTCAGGTACGCCATGTTTTTCCAAATAGCTGAGGGACGCTACTGGAATAAATTCATTATCCATAAGCCTTATTGCAAGCACTCGCTCGTTCGGTGCGTAGCCACCACGAATCGCAATATCGACATCATCACGTCCTAGTGTTGAAAGCTCATCACTCAAACTGACATCGAGCACGATTTGCGGATACAACGCACTAAACTCATCCAATAACGGCAGCAGTATTTTTTCACCAAAACCCACCATCGAGCTAATGCGTAGACGTCCGATCGGTGTGGTTTGATAACTGCGTACCGTTTCTTTGCTTTGCTCTAGCTGGTTTAATATGTGCTGCATATCATTATAATAAACCTGCCCTACCTCCGTCAGCTTCACAATCCGAGTGGAACGCTTTAGTAGTGTCGCGCCCAAACTCTTTTCTAAATCAGAAACTCGTCTTGATAATGAGGATGGAGGCACACCAAACACCTTAGCTGCTTTGCTAAAACTGCCCGTCTCGACCACTTTACTAAAATATCGTATCGCTCGTAGCTGATCCAAAACCTATCTCCATTCAATAAACAGTCAATTTTCCAACATATCTGTATCAATTACTACGTAATTTGACCTTATTATTGTCTTAAAGGCAATAGTGATTCGCGTTTTGCCCTATATATCACCTCATTAAAAACAGTAATAATGGGTGTAGCTTGAACATGACAACTAAAAACAATACTTACATCCCTAATGGAGTAATAACTTATGATTACTTTGCACGGTTTTGCTGCGAGCAACTATTACAACATGGTCAAACATGCTCTTTTGTATAAAGAGCTGCCATTTCAAGAAAAGCTTATTTTCGCTGGTAGCGATGAGTTACTGCGCGTCAGTCCAGTGGGGAAAGTACCTGCTATCACAACGGCTGAAGGCTTCAATCTTTCAGAATCGAGTGTTATTTGTGACTTTCTTGAAGAGGCCTACCCTGCTATACCGCTATATCCTGAATCTGCGACAGAGCGTGCGCTTGTCCGTCAAATCATGAAAATAGCAGAGCTTTATTTTGAATTGCCAAGCCGCCGCCTGATTCCTTATGTGTTTTCAGGTACCAACGCACCTGATGCCGTTAAAGAAGAAGTACGCCAAGTATTAACCCGCGGCATTACTGCCTTAAACCAGTTGTGCCAATTTTCACCTTGGATTGCGGGTAAAGAGCTTACGATGGCTGACATCTATATGCACTATGTAAATGTCGTCGTCAAAGCCTGCGCCTCAACCCAGCTTGACTGGGACGTGCTAGCAGAAATACCCGGTATGAAAGAATGGAACAAGACCATGAGTCAATCTGACATTGCCCAAAAAATAGAGGCCGATCGCGTCGCCAATATGCCTGAATTTATGACCCATATAAAAGCTCAAATACAAGCAGCACAGCCTAAATAATGGCTTTTGGCATAAAATAACACCCATACGATAACAATAGTGAGTGATGCCGCGCATCATTCATAGGAGAAAACATTATGACCGATAAAAATAAACAACTGGTATCCACCATCAGTGATGACAACACATTAACCCTGTCTTTAAAAGACATCGAGATGCCGCAGCCCGGTGCTGACGAAATTGTCGTGCGCATGGAGGCCATGCCATTGAACCCGTCTGACTTTGGTGTGATGTTTAGCGCTGCGGACATGTCAACTGCCACCCAGTCAGGCACGGATGACAGCCCTGTGATTACCGCTGATGTACCCGAGAAAGTCATGCCAGCGCTCAAAACGCGGATGAATAAAGACACGCCTGTCGGTAATGAAGGCGCCGGTACAGTCATCGCCGCAGGCTCATCAGAAGCCGCGCAAGCACTCATGGGTAAAGTCGTGGCGGTGATTGGCGGTGGTACGTACCGTCACTATCACTGTGTCAATGTGAGAAGCTGTATAGAGATGAAAGACGGCACCACAGCTACAGAGGCGGCGTCATCTTTTGTCAATCCGCTCACTTCACTGGCCATGGTAGAAACCATGCGCGCTGAAGGTCACAAAGCTATTATTCATGCGGCAGCGGCATCTAGCCTCGGGCAAATGCTCAATCGCATCTGTATGGCGGATGGGATTGATTTGATTAATATCGTACGTAAAGAATCGCAAGAAAAGCTACTGCGCGATATGGGCGCAAAATACGTGGTGAACTCAAGCAGTGAGACCTTTACCAAGGACTTAACCGCAGCGATTATCGAAACAGGTGCAACGATTTCATTCGACCCTATTGGCGGTGGTCAATTGACCAGTGATATTCTGAACTGTATGGAAGCAGCCATCACTCGTGATGTGGAAGAATATAGCGTTTATGGCTCAGACACGTTTAAACAAGCCTATATTTATGGTGCCTTAGACCGTGGCCCGATCACGCTAAATCGCAACTTTGGTTTTGCGTGGGGCGTTAACGGATTCTTATTATTCAATGCACTTGGCAAGCTGGGTAGTGAAACGGTCAAGTCAATGCGCAAGCGCGTGGCAGAAGAAATCACCACCACTTTTGCGAGCAGCTATACACATGAAGTCACACTAGAGGAAGCGCTGCAATTAAAATCAATCGCTGCTTATGGCAAACAGGCCACTGGCGAGAAGTACTTAATCACGCCTCAGGGCTAATGATTGCTTGAATAGTCATTTTGAAACAAAAAAGCAGATATCGATTATGATGTCTGCTTTTTATTTGCTTGTTATAGAAATATTTTTTTAGACTCTTATTCTACAATGGTAGGCGGTAAGTAGATCGTGAATTCATTTATTGGCTCTACTAACACGCTATAAGGAGTATGTTGCTCAGCTTCCTTGACGATGCCCAGATCAGACAAAAGCTTAAAATTAGCTGATTTTATTTTTGCTGGCTTGACTTTGAGTTCCTTGTGCCAGACCCGATATGTACCGACTTTATTATCCCTTCGGTAATAAAACCCAGCAAGAGGATGCGTCAGATACACCAATGCTGACTCAGCATCAGGAAAACCAGAAAACACTATCTCGTCGGATTCTGATTGCACGATGTCAACAGACGCTTTAGCCCAACTGGATGACGTTTCCATATGGTACTTTTCATACAGTCCCGTTGATTCGTTGAATGCGCAATCGAATTTTACTTCTCCATCATGCCACGGCAAATTCCATAAATATCGAGGAACTGCTAGCGTCCACGAATCGAGCGTTGTACCAAGAAACCATACACAGCGCTCACCAGTTTTCGTATCGATTATATAAATACGGTAGTTCGTCTGCCCCATTGTAAATTTTGGGAAAGGGAAAACAGCTGATGTAAAATCGACATCAAGAAAAGGCACTACTGATATCAGCCCCATCTCTTGGCCGTCTATTTCTACGACATCTATTTTGAATCGAGTAGGAAATATTCCTTTGAATCTATCCGCTGGCACGGCATAGGTTATGATCGCAAAATGCTTCAGACCGCAAAGAACGTCTATACCTTTTGGCTTAGGTCTCTCTGTTATGTGATTTTCTAACTTACGCGCTTCTTGCACAATATCTCCTTAAAATTTTAACGCTTCGTTGAGAGGCAGTTAAGTTTTTAGATAAAATAATCAATAAAAATAATAAAGACAGTTTGTCCTTGGTATTTCAAACGTGGTACTACAGAAACCTATATTCAAAACCGATAACCTTTGATCAATCCTCTTAATGTCTCACCTATTATCCTGCCGCGTTTTCGTCTTCTACAACGTCTTAAAATTCCATGTATGACGCCATCTCATAATTCCACTAAACAACCAATTTGTAAACAATTGATTATAAATAGCCATGTATTTGACTCTTACCAGCAAAAGTTAAATAAAAAATGTCGAAATCAGCGCCCTACTTTATCAATACTTTGTGATAGATTATCCCTTCCTTATATGCCAAATAACGAAAAATCCTTGTAGATGATAGAGAGCTTTACATGCAACAGATCAAAAGATTGCCCGCCATAGATGGTCAGCTTGGCTGGTTTGAGTCTGTGGCTTTTCAGCGACCCATGCCCGTACAACAAGCGGAAAAAGACGAGCATTTTGATATCATTATCATCGGTGCAGGGTTTTCAGGTTTAGCCACCGCTGGTCGATTGGCTGAACTGCGTCCAGAAGCGCGCATTGCCCTTATTGATGCAATGGAAGTTGGTCAAGGCTCCTCTGGTCGCAATGCAGGATTTATCATTGATTTGCCTCACAATCTAGATCCAACAAAACCCGACGTAGCGGTAAATAACAAGGTTCGAGATTTAAATAATTTTGCCATTCAGCGTCTTAAACGTATTCAAGAGCAGCAAGGACTTGATGTATCTTGGCATGAGTGTGAATACGTTGGAGGCCATCGGAGAATCGTACGAGGTATTGAGTGATGACGCGTTAGCAAAGAGACTGGGCACTCATTACTATAAGCGCGCTGTTTATACGTCCGGTAATATACTGGTAAATCCAGCAGCGTTGGCGATCTCCGTAGCGAGTGCGTTACCTAGCAATGTCACTTTGCTAGAAAATACCCCAATACGTGAAATAGACTTAGCCAGTAAGGTGATTCAAACCCCAAAAGCGCGGCTCAGTGCCGACACTATCGTACTCGCAACAAACGCCTTTACTGAAAAATTTGGCGTATCCTCCAACAGAATCACACCGATATTTACCTATGCCAGTTTGACTCGCCAGCTTGATGATAGTGAGATTAAATGTTTTGAAGGAATAGAACCTTGGGGGCTTACTTCTGCCCATCCTGCCGGCACCACCGTACGCCTGACATCGGATAATCGAATTTTTATTCGTAATACACTGAATTACCAGCCAAATCTGTCCAGTAGCAAGGCGGTGCTCGATAAGGCAAAAGTCAAACACCGTAAATCTTATCTGGCGCGTTTTCCACAGCTGCCAGATGTGCCATTTGAATATACGTGGGGCGGTATGATTTGCGTGACGATGAATCACGAACCTGTCTTTAAAGAGCATGCTTCTGGTGTGTACGTGGTTGCTGCCATGAATGGCGTTGGTGTGGCAAAAGGCACTTATCTGGGTCACTATATGGCGGAATTTATCTGCGGTAAACAAAGTCCAGAGCTGGATTTTATCCTCAAACACGCAGCACCAAGCTGGATACCACCCGATCCACTGCGTAGCGTTGGCGCGCATATGCGACTCTCTTTTGAAGAGCATATGGCAAAAGGTGAGGTTTAATCAGACTGAAACTTGCCTGCCTAGTCATCGGTTTCTCGGTACAAAGTGTTCTGTGACTCTTGTCTAAAATCCTCATAAGTGATCGCAGTCTCTGTATTCGAGTCGTCAGCGCTGGCAGGCGTAGTTTTAGGCATTTCTGCTACTACCACGTTATTAGTGTTAGTGACAGCATTTTGAGCCTGATTGGTTGAGCTAATGTTTGCCTGTTGCGCCTCTACTGCCAAATTATCGGTAGCGCTGGCATCAGTAGAACTCGGACTATCTATCGTACTCGTTGGCGGTGCTGTACTAGTGACTACCGGACTGTCTGGTTCAGGCGGCGCAGGAACCGCTTTATTCGTTGAAGTTGATAAAACATCCGTAAAAATAAGCGTTACTACGATAATAGCAATTAATAATGAGCCAAAAATCATACCGATAATCAGCGGTTTTTTGCTACTCGCGAGCTTATCTTGTGATGGTGTTGATTTTTTGACGGCTGTCGGTATTGGTGATTCTTGAGAAGAGGTTTCTTTAGTATCAGCTAGGCCAGTGGCTGTATTGGTGGGAGCGGCATCACTGTCATTAGATTCAGTATCAAGTGAAGATTCATTTAAATAATTGTCTTGCCATGATAGGTTTGCATCTGATAAGTCTGTATTTACTTGTGTTTCTTGAGCCAAAAAATCAACGGTCGCATCTGTTGCTACAACCCCGGCTTTCTCATCATGGCCATAAAAAAGCCCAAGCTCACTCACACTCAAAGGCTCAAAAGCAGAGGCATTTAAGGCAGACGACTGTTCAGCAGCTTCTAACGGTTCGACATCGTCAGTTTCACTATTATCGCTACCATCATCATTTTGAACGCGGCTGATAAAGCGTTCATAAATGTTATTATTGGTACGATTGCGTGATTTTTTACTGGAAATTTCAGCCCATCTTTCCTCAAAATCCGTTTCAAAGTCGTTTTTTTTGTCGCTCATAGGATGATACCAAACCAGTGTGTGGGACTGGCCTTAAATGATTGCCAAAATGACGTGATACCTACCCCAAAAAATATGATTTGCAGTGTCAAATTCATTTAACCTATCAAAAATAGTACTGGTATAGGATTCTTTGACGACTCAAAATTTTGGCAATGGTATGATGATATTTCTTGCTAAAATGTAACCATTGTAACCATGCTGTTGGCAAACAATATAATTGCTCGTCTCATTATCTTCAAGCACAATTTATTTTATCGTATCAGTATTTGTAAAATATAGGCAAAAAACATGGATTTAAAACAGCTCAATGCGTTTATTGCCATTGCAGATCTGCGCAGTTTTAGCGCGGCTGCAACAAAAACAGGGTTATCACAGCCCAGTCTGAGTCGTTTGCTTAAGCAGCTTGAGACAGAGATGGGGGTAGAATTGATTGACCGTTATCACAGACCGCTGCATCTGACCGAGGCTGGCGCGTTTTTTTACGACAAAATTAGTACTATATTGACAGAGATTGACACCGTCACCAGCATGACTCAGCGATTATCAGCGCCAAGCAGCGCGCTAAATATAGGCTTTGTACCGTCAGTGCTTTATGGCTTGCTGCCTGAAATTATTGCCATGTTAAAGCAAGCCAGCCCTGATATAGACGTCAATCTCAAAGACATCAGCTCCTATCAACAAATGGACGCGCTAAAATCTGGTGAGATAGATATTGGGTTCGGGCGTTTCGCCCACCAAGATCCATGGATTCAGCAAATATTGCTTCGCCATGAGCGTTATGTGGTGGCACTGCCAAAAGCACATCCGCTGGCTCACGTACGTGAGCAGCGCTTGATAGACTTGGCGAACAATCGCTTGATTCTATACCACCAAACCCATTTGCCTATATCGGCTGCTGTGACACAAGCACAACCAACAAGCGATAAACTGGCCACGCATACAAATGTCCGCCATGTAACCAACGAGCCTGTATCGTTTAGCGCACCTATCACTGAACCCTTATTGCATTTGTTTGCACAATACGGTATTTCACCATTTATGACCACGACCGTAAGTGACTTACAAGTAGCGCTCGGCTTGGTGGCAGCGGGCGAAGGGATTACGCTGGTCCCTGCCAGCCTCCAAACCGTGCGTACCGAACAAATTAGCTATCAACGCTTGGTGCATGAAAACGTCACCTCCCCTATTTATTTGCATACCTTAAAAGACTTTGTCCATCCAAAAATACCCGATCTGCTCACTGCTATCTATCATGTGTATGAACAGCGCGGGATTACCTATCGGCGTCAGCAATTTACTTAACAGTTAGCATATCTAAATATTGCTAACTATTATCAAATAAATAGTGCTAATAGATAGTAATTGTTAATAATTCATAAACAATAATTCGATTTATAATGATTTATTGGCTTAAGTACGCAAAATAATGATTATCTTGTCTCATTATAGGTGTGCTAAAGTCGCTGCTAAACGTTTCTGTTTTGTTTTTTTATTCTCTTATTTCTTAACCTATTATTCTAGTTGCAGTCAACCTATCACTGACCAGTGATAGGTTGTCGCTTGATATAATTTGAGGTATTTATGACCACACAACGAACACAGAACCTTGATAGCGCTGCCAGCCAGGAAGGCTTTAGTTGGCGCATCTTTGGTCCAGGTATTTTGATGGCCACCGCTGCTATCGGTGGCTCTCACTTGATTTCATCCACACAGGCCGGTGCCATATATGGTTGGCAGTTGGCCATTATGATTATTTTGGCCAACGTTTTTAAGTATCCGTTTTTTCGTTTTGCCACCGATTATGTCTACGATACAGGCGAGAGTTTGATTGCAGGCTATGCCAAACGCTCAAAGGTCTATCTGTGGGTATACTTCATTCTGTCTATACTATCAGCCGTCATCAGTACGGGTGCCGTATCGCTGCTTGCTGCGGTGATATTGGGCTTTATGTTACCTGCCTCCCTTGCCCTATCGACGATAACTTTGTCCTTAATCATCGTGGTTGTGTCGTGGTTTTTTCTGATTGCGGGACATTATAAACTGCTCGATGGCGTGACCAAGTGGATTATGATCGCCCTGACGGCAGCCACGGTGGCCGCAGTGGTTATTGCCGCTGGTAAGCCAACGGTGATGGCGGTGGACTTTGTTGCGGCCTCGCCTTGGAATCTTGCCACGTTAGGATTCATCGTGGCACTGATGGGCTGGATGCCAGCACCACTTGAGTTTGCTGCAATTACCTCTATGTGGACATCTGCCAAGGTCAAAGCCGATCACACCACGCACCGTCAGGGCTTACTTGACTTCAACGTGGGTTACTTGGTCTCCGCGATTTTGGCATTGTTCTTCTTGTCATTAGGCGTGTTTGTTCAGTATGGCTCAGGTCAAGAGATCGAACTGGTGGGTGGCGCTTATATCAATCAGCTGATTAATATGTACACCGCCACCATCGGTGAATGGTCGAGATTGCTGGTCGCCTTCGTCGCCTTTATGTGTATGTTTGGCACCACGATTACCTGTGCGGACGGTTACGGTCGCGCCAATGCGGAATGCTGGCGTTTGCTCAAAGGTGAAAGCGATATTAACAAAAAACAAATCGCCTTTTGGACGACCTATGCCATCGGCGGCGGTTTGGTCATTATCACTTTCTTTACCGGACAACTGGGTGCTATGCTCAAGTTTGCCATGATATCAGCGTTCGTCTCGGCCCCTATTTTTGGTTGGTTAAACTACACATTGGTCAAAAGCCATAAAAAACTGTCCGTTGGTATGAATGCATTGTCTATCGCAGGTTTAATCTTCTTGACAGGTTTTGCATTATTATTCCTAGCCAATCTGGCGGGTTTATTTGGTTAAATGTGTTTGTTTTAACGGTAAGCGACTGAGTGAAATATTTCTCATTCAAACAAAAAAGCCCTTTTAGCCTCGCTATGAGGGTTTTTTTCTGTCTAAAAAATAGTACCAATGGCCAACTACTTACCCTCTATATTTGTAAGTAAATGTAAAAATCACCAGTGAAAAAATATTATATTTTCACCAATCTGAATAACAGTGTTTACGGAGCATTGTAAATTGGATAATACTATTTAATAAATGAATATTATTATAA
>NZ_CAJHBU010000013.1 GCF_904846715.1 Psychrobacter vallis | reverse complement strand
CTACGGGTCACCATCTAATCAGCTTAAAACTCTGAGGAAATGGTGTGATATTTAATCCTTATCTACTACAGCCCCAAAATCAATGTGATAGGAACTAGCGGAAGTGGTAAATCTACCTTTAGCCGTATGCTAGCGACAAAATTGAGACACCCATATCTTGAAATGGACGCAATGTTTTGGAAGCCTGATTGGCAAGAGTCCAGCGATGAAGAATTCTTCACTAAGCTTAAAAGCTTTTTGTCTCAGGATACTTGGGTTCTTGATGGTAATTATCATAGAACAGCTGAGATAAAATGGGCCAATATTGATCAGGTTATATGGATAGATTATTCGTTCTCTCGTACTGTTTATCAAGCGGTAAAACGCACATTTATTCGTTCAGTCACTAAAACTGAGCTTTGGGATAATACTGGTAATGTTGAGACATTCGCTAAGTCATTCTTTAGCCGTGATTCCATTATCGTCTGGACATTGAAGACCTATAAGCGCAACCGTATTCGTTACACAGAAATCTTTAACGATCCTAAGTATCATCATATAGAGTTTGTAAGGTTGAAAAGTCCTAAAATGGCCAAGGCTGATATAAACAGGCTATACACATCATAAAGTGTTTAAAAAATGAATGCGTGACAATTACCTTGGTTCTGCTTTATGTGCTAGCCAATAATTAATTAGACGTGTCATATGGTTTTAGCTGCCTTTGGAACTCATCATGAATGTAACTAATATAAAAGTGTTTGTCCCTAGTAAGGATTATGAAATCTCAAAGTCGTTTTATTCGGAAATTGGTTTTAAACCTAAGTTCGTAACAGATGATTTAACACTATTTCAAAATGGAGAATGTTTTTTATATCTGCAACGGTTTTATAATCAAGAATTGGCAGATAATTTTATGCTGCAAATCTGCGTGTCAGATATCGAAGAAGTGTTCGATATGTGCTCAAGTTCCAAGCATAAGACTAGAATTACACCGATTCAGCAAGAGGCGTGGGGCAAGGTTTTTTATTTGTGGGGTCCAGCGGGTGAATTGCTGCATATTACTGAGTTTGATAGTTAATAATAAGTTTTGCGAAGATAGATTTTGTGCAGGGCTTCGAACCAGCGGTAATTATAGGCGTTATTTTAGATCTGTATGTAAAGGATAGATTTATGAGCACTCAAAAAGTGGTACTTATCACAGGTGGTGGTCGGGGCATTGGTGCTGCCACAGCGAGGCTGTTTGCCAAGCAAGGTTACGCGGTGGCTATCAATTATAAATCTAATGCAGAAGCAGCCAACAAAGTGGCTGAGATGATTACTGCTGATGGTGGGAGGTGCATTACAATTCAGGCAGATGTCTCTTCTGAAGAAGACGTCATTCGCATGTTCTCCACCGTCGATAAAGAGCTGGGTAGACTATCCGTGCTCGTAAACAACGCTGGTATTTTGAAAAAACAATCCCGTTTAGAAGATATGACTGCCGACAGAATAAATGCCATACTTACAAACAATGTCACCAGCTATTTTTTGTGTTGTAGAGAAGCGGTGAAACGCATGTCTACTCGGCACAGCGGCTTAGGAGGGGTGATTGTGAATGTCTCTTCTGGAGCATCGCGCTCAGGCTCACCGAATGAATATATCGATTATGCGGCATCAAAAGGCGCTATTGATACTTTAACGAAAGGCTTATCATTAGAAGTTGCCGCTGAAGGTATTCGGGTTAATTGTGTCCGTCCAGGGCTGATTCATACTGATATGCATGCCGATGGCGGAGAGCCAGAAAGAGTAGAGCGATTACAGACGGTGATTCCACTACAAAGAGGCGGGCAGCCTGAGGAAGTTGCTGAAGCAATCTATTGGTTAGCTTCAGATAAATCTTCTTTTTCGACTGGAAACTTTTTAGATCTCACAGGTGGGTTGTAAGTGAAGTAAAGGGTTTGAGAGTACTGATAAAATAAATAGCACTTTTCTTTGTCTGAAATTTAGTAGTTATAGCCTTAATAATCTTTATTTGAGTATATTTTATAGAGTAGTGTAGGATATACTTAAGTTCAGTAACCAGACATAACCATTTCGGTTACTCCACTTTTAAAGGAGAAGTGTAATGGCTGTTAAACATACACCTACTAGTGAAATTCATAGTGGAACCAAAGGCGGGCATACTGGTTGTGGCTTTGATACTAAGCTACATCCCGACCATTGGGTTAATAGTTCGCAAAAAATTACCTGTGGCAAAAATGGATGTAAAAATTAATAACTCATTTTATACTTAGAATTTTACTAGACCTAGTCTCTCCTTGAACTTAGCAGTGAGGCATCGTTGCGCTAATGGTAGTGTGGTTCGCCCATGTGAGAGTAGGTCGTCATCAGCTCTCTATTTTAGATAAAGCCCCTTAACTTAATTGTTAAGGGGCTTTTCTTTTGGTTGGGGTTTTATTAATAGCTTTAATTGCTATATTTGTAGCACAATACTATATTAGAACTAGACCAATAATGGAGTGATAAATGTTAAAAGATATAAAGTTGAAATTTGGGCGTGCAGAAAATTTAGAACCTCAAATAATAAAAGCTATGCCTATAACAGTTTTTGTTGGCCCAAATAATTCAGGCAAAAGTAAAATACTATCGGAAATTCAACAATTCTGTATGAGTGGGAATAAGTTTGCTAGCGATGTAATTATTGAGAATATCGAGTTAGAGGGAATTGATGAAACTCTACTTGAATCGAAGATTGAATCACTAATTCTTGAACCTAATCCTAGTGAAGCTATTCATCCCGGTTATATTTTTGTTGGAAAAGGGCATATCAGACATCAAGTTCCTGAAGCTCAATTTAGGGAAGCTTTACTTACTCCTAATTTACAACCCACTAATACTTGTCAATGGTTTCTTTCTTACAATACTCTAATCCTTAATGGCAGTAATAGAATCAATCTAGTTAACCAACAAGATGCTGGAAATCTTCAACAACCACCTCACTCGAGTTTTCAAGTTCTATTTAGGGATGATGATAAAAGAAAGGAAGTTAGTCGAATAATTTATGAAGCTTTTGGACAATATTTAGTTATAGATCCTACAAACCTAGGGCAACTGAATCTTCGTCTATCAAAGGTTTCTCCCAAAGATACTATGGAAGAGAGAGGAATCCATCAGGAGGCCGTTGATTTTCATGCTAAAGCTCTACCCATATCTTTAGCAAGTGATGGTGTAAAAGCTTTTACTGGAATGGTAACTGAAATGATTGCTGGTGATCCCTCAGTACTATTGATGGATGAACCTGAAGCTTTTCTACACCCCTCACTCTCTTTTAAACTTGGAAAAGAAGTATCCCAAATCATGTCAGGGACTGATAAAAGGTTATTTGTAGCAACTCATAGCCCTAATTTTGTTATGGGGTGTATACAGTCGGGTGCTCCCGTAAACATTGTAAGGTTAACCTATAGAAATGATGTTGCCACAGCTAGGATTCTTCCTAACGAAGATATTTTGAAACTTATGAGAAATCCTCTGTTACGCTCAACTGGCGTTTTAAGTGGACTTTTTTATGAATTTGTTGTAGTCACAGAATCAGATGCTGACCGAGCATTTTATCAAGAAATTAATGATCGCCTTTTAAAAAGTGATGGTCAGAGAGGAATACCTAATTGTCTATTCATTCATGCCCAAAATAAGCAAACGGTTAAAACTATAATAAAACCTTTGCGTGAACTGGGTATTCCTGTTGCAGGAATAGTTGATATAGATGTTGTTAAAGATGGTGGTAGTGTATGGACAGGGTTTCTTGATAGTGGCTCTATACCTGAGTTAGAAAGACCATCTTTGGCTACTTTAAGACAAACCTTAAAGAAAAAATTTGAAGATTCAGGAAAGAATATGAAACTGGACGGAGGAATTCAAATTTTTTCTGGAGAAGATGCAGAAGCACTGCAAAACTTCTTTGATAAACTAGCAGATTATGGTTTATTTGTTGTACCTAATGGGGAACTAGAGTCATGGTTAACAGAGTTGTCTGCTTCAGGACATGGTCCTAATTGGCTTGTCGAAATTTTTGAGAAAATGGGTGAAGATCCTAATTCAAAAAACTATTTAAAGCCTAAAGATGACGATGTTTGGCAATTTATTGATTTAATCTCAACTTGGTTTTTGAATCCTAGAAGAAAAGGCATACCTAAATAGCAGCTAACATACCTTTAAAAATAAACAACAGCTAGCTTGACTTTCTCAATGCCAATTTAATCAATTAGTTTACGCCGTTTGACTAAGTACAGAAATTCTTTTTCTAAGGGTTTCTAAGTCTAAGAACTTACGTTCTAAATACCAAAGAGAACAATATGACCACTTCAAAAGTAACCTACCAAGGCGATTTGCGCACCACCGCCATCCACTTGCAATCAAACAATGAAATCATCACCGATGCGCCAACGGACAATCAGGGTAAGGGCGAGGCGTTTTCACCAACTGATTTGCTAGCGACCAGTTTGGCCAGTTGTATGCTGACAATCATCGGTATCAAAGCCCGTGACATGAAGATTGACCTTGCAGGCACCACGGCTGAAGTGACCAAAGTCATGGCCGCTGATCCAAGACGTGTGAGTGAAATCCATGTTATCGTGACGTTTAACAGTGAGCTTGATGATAGAACGCAAACCATATTTTATAACACCGCATTGACTTGCCCAGTAGCTAAAAGCATTCATCCTGATATCACACAGAACGTAACGTTCCGAACCGCTCGTGACCTCTAACGCTATGGCAAAGACCTTACTAATCGTCGCGCATGTGCCATCGCCCAACACTGAAAAGTTGGCGCAAGCGGCTTACAACGGTGCCAATCATCCTGATATCGATATCAATGTTATTCTCAAATCACCGCAAGACACGCAGCCAGAAGACGTATTGGCAGCTGATGCATTACTTTTAGGTACCACTGAAAACCTAGCCTATATGGCAGGGCTGACCAAAGACTTCTTTGATCGTTGTTATTATCCTGTGTTAGAGCAGAAGCAAGGGTTGCCATTTGCACTATACATACGTGCAGGAAATGATGGTACGGGTACCAAGCTTGCGATGAAGACAATTACGACGGGGCTACGTTGGTCATGGATTCAAGAGGCGCTGATCCTACAAGGCGAGTGGCAAGATAGCTTTACCGAGCAAGTAGAGGAACTTGCCATGACATTAGCCGCTGGCGTAGAGGCAGGTATTTACTAGTAGTGAGTTGTTTGGGCAATCACTAGGGCAATGTTTGATAATGCCCATCAATATTTTGCAATCGATGCCAAGAGCATAATAGACGGTTTGGAGAATAATAATGCAGAACGATAATCTAAATAGTAAAATTGATATTGCTGCATTGCCATTTTCGCAAGCGTGTGAGAACAACAAGCAGCCCATCTTAGAAGTATTACAAAGCGAGCTGCAAGGCTTTACGCATGTACTAGAGATTGGCTCTGGAACTGGACAGCATAGTATTTACTTTGCACCGCGTTTACCTGAGATAAAGTGGCAGACCAGCGATGTTATCAGCAATCATCCTCATATAAATGCTTGGCATAATGCTCATCCTGCGCCCAATCTATTTTTGCCGCTAGCGTTTGACTTGGATCATGACGTAGTACCTGTTAGCAGTCATTTAGATAGCAATCATTTAGACAAGCCTTATGATGCGTTATTTACGGCTAATACTTTACATATCATCAGTTGGGTTTTGGTCGAACGGTTATTTACATTGGCTAGTGATGCGCTACCTGTAGACGGCAAGCTAATTGTCTATGGCCCATTTAATGAGCATGGCAAATATACCAGTGAGGGGAACCAGCGATTTGATGCGATGTTAAGACAAGGCAATACTGACAGCGGCATCCGCGATAAAGAAGACATTGTCAGTTTGGCAAACGCACATCATCTACAACTCACTAATACATATGTAATGCCTGCCAATAATCAGCTATTGATATTTCAGAAACGTTAAGTTGTTAAAGCCTCAGAAAAAAAGACACCGCAATTGATCGTTATAAGATCTTGATTGAGGTGTCTTTTTATTTAGCGTTACTTATATGGTTACTGATATTTTTATACCGCTAGGCTATTTATATTCATCTGCCAAAAAATCTAAATAGCGTTTCCAAGAACGCTCATCAGCGCGAGCATCGTATCTATCGCTTCCGAACACGCTAAAGGCGTGTGGCGCGCCACTATAGGTGATCATCTCATGAGGTACATTGGCCGCTTCTAGCGTCTTACCCAAAGTAGCGAAGCTCTCGAGAGACACCGATTCGTCCGCAGAGCCGTGAAATACCAATATCTCGCCTGTGGTTTTGTCATAATTTTGACCCGTTGGGATATCAAAAGCACCGTGGAAAGGCACAAAGGCTTTTTGCTCAAAGCCAGATCTTGCAATCTCTAAAGCGACCGTACCGCCAAAGCAATAGCCCATCGTTACGCCATTACGGACATTATTACCTTGTTGCTGGCCCGCAGTTAAAGCGCTGGCAACGATGCGTCGCATCTTGTTCCGGTCATCATATAGGGCGCCGGTCAAACGTTTATTTTCTTCAACAGACGTAGGGCGAATGCCTTGCCCAAACATGTCTGCTGCCAATACGTTGTAGCCTTCTTCAGCCAACATGTCAGCGCGCTTGCGCTCATAGTCTGTGAGACCATCCCAATCATGAATCAGCAGGATAAAAGGGGCGTTCGGCTTATCGGCTTTGGCATAGTAGCCTTCGTAGGCTTGGTTATCTACTGTGTAGGTGACAGTTTTGGTCGTAATCGCGGCCGCCGTCTGGCTGACTGTGAGTGCTATTACACCTAATGACAAGTAAGTGAGTGAAGAGCGGATAGAAAGGACGCGCGTATTCAGAGGGAGTGAAAACATAAATAGCCTTATATTTTGAATTAGAAAAAAATAGTCGGCTACCGAAATCGCCCACTACTAGGACAGGTCATCATTGGCGGTTCACTATTTACACTCATTAGTTATGGACAACAGCTTTAAACAAATGGTGACAACCTATTACTGATAGTAGCATGGGCTCAAAGCAGCATGGCGTAAATTTTATACGTTAGATGCAAACATTAACCAAAAATCAACAAGGTTCGTCATGTTCCCTTCATTATTTTTGAGTACTATAATTTATTGATAAGTTTGCAAATTTCCATAAATTTAATAGTTATTATTTTTATAAACCAAGATAAGTTGCTTATACCGCTAAGCATTTATCTAATAGAGCGTTATGGATATGACGCAAAAAATTTCATTGGTTTTGCAATTATAAATTCATTCATCAGCTAGGATATCTTATGAAAAAGAATCTTGATAATACCGACCCCGCTAAAAACATGAATACCGAAATTGGCAATGGGGGCGAAACCCATCAGCGTGCCGCAGAAGATTCAAAAGTGTTAACCACTCAGCAAGGAGTGCCTATTTCTGACAATCAAAACTCTTTGAAAGCAGGACCACGTGGTCCTGCTTTGCTAGAAGATTTTGCTTTACGCGAAAAAATTACCCATTTTGACCATGAGCGTATCCCTGAGCGTGTAGTGCATGCTCGTGGTAGTGCTGCTCATGGTTATTTTGAGTTAACTGAATCATTAGCAGAATATACAACAGCCAATATCTTGACCGAAACTGGCAAGCAAACTCCTGTCTTTACCCGCTTTTCAACGGTTGCTGGTAACAAAGGCTCCAAAGACACACCGCGTGATGTACGTGGTTTCTCCACTAAATTTTACACAGATGAAGGCAATTGGGATTTGGTTGCTAACAACATGCCGATTTTCTTTATCCAAGACGCCATTAAATTTCCAGATTTAATTCACGCTGTAAAACCAGAGCCAGATCGCGGTTTCCCACAAGCGGCTTCTGCCCATGATACGTTTTGGGATTTTGTGTCACTAAGTCCTGAAACGATGCACAATGTCATTTGGTTGATGAGTGATCGTGCCTTACCGCGTAGCTTTAGTATGATGGAAGGCTTTAGTATTCACAGTTTCCGCTTGCTTAATAAAGAAGGTAAGAGTACGTTTGTGCGTTTCCATTGGAAACCAGTAGCAGGCGTACAATCACTTATTTGGGATGAAGCCGTAAAAATCTCTGGGGCGGATCCTGATTATAATCGCCGTGATTTGTTTGAAGCGATTGAGGCTGGTGATTTTCCAGAATGGCAACTTGGTGTTCAGTTATTTACGGAGGAAGAAGCTGATCAATTCCCGTTTGATCATTTAGACGCGACCAAACTGATTCCAGAAGAGACTGTACCAGTAAAAATCATTGGTAAAATGGTACTGAACCGTTACCCTGACAATTTCTTCTCAGAAACTGAGCAAGTGGCATTCTGTCCATCGCACGTACCACCTGGTATCGATTTCAGTAACGATCCTTTATTGCAAGGTCGTTTGTTTAGCTACCTAGACACGCAGTTGTCACGCTTAGGTTCGCCAAACTTTGCGCAGATTCCAATCAATGCGCCAAAATGTCCGTTTGCCAATAATCAGCAAGATGGCCATATGCAAATGCGTGTGCCAAAGACTCGTGTCTTATATGATCCACAGAGTCTTGATCCAGAAAGTCCGCGTGAAAGTGAAGAAAAAGGCTTTAAGTCATTTAATGAAAAGTTGGATGATGGTGTTAAAGGTCGCGTAAGAGCTGAGAGCTTTGCCGATCATTATAGCCAACCACGTATGTTCTATCGTAGCCAAACGCCAGCAGAGCAAGCCCATATTGCAACCGCTTACACCTTTGAATTGAGTAAAGTAGACACGCCGTATATTCGTACTCGTATGTTGGGTCACTTACGTCAGATAGATGAAGAGTTGGCAAATCGTGTGTCTAAAGCGCTTGGCATGGAATTGCCAGAACCTGCTAATGCGGCGGCACCTGTACAAGATTTGGCATTATCAGAACCGCTACAAACGATTGGACGTACGCCCAAAACGCTAAAAAGCCGTATGATTGGTATTTTGGTAGCAGAAGGCTCAAATCATAGCGAAATTAAGAAGTTTGAAGAAGCAGCGCTTAAAGAAGGGGCACGAGTGAAAATTGTCTCACCGAGCAAAGAAGTGGTGTTAGATGATGGCACACGTATTCAGGCTGATGAGCGTGTATCAGGTGGCCCTTCAGTGCTATTTGATGCGGTAGTAAGTATTATCATGCCAGATCAAGCCAAAAAAATGGCTAAAGACAGTGCGACGCTAGATTGGTTTAATGACGCTTATGTACACTGTAAAGCAATTGCTTATTGCGGTGCGACAGATGAATTCATCTTAAGTAAACTACCAGTTGAAAAAGATGCTTTCGTTACCCCATTAGCAGATTTGGATAGCTTTATCGAAAATGCCAAACAGCGTCTGTGGGAGCGTGAACCAAAGGTACGTGATTTGGCGTAACTTATGAATCCATAAGGTTTATTTTGAACACGAAAAACCCAGCCTAAGTGCTGGGTTTTTTTATGGACAAAAATTTTTCGTAAGATATTGAGATGACAATTGGATAAATAAATAATAGTCACAAGCGTTCACTGAAAAGGATTTATTTCGGATTGATCAACGTTATACTAAAAATATAAATACGATCTAGTCAGGGACGATGAATGAGTTTATGTGAAATTGTACGTTTAGAGGGATATATCCAAAGTACGTATCTGGCGGTCTATCCTGACAAAATCCTATTATTAGATGGCGGTTGCCATCCTGATGTGGCGATGGTGCTAAATTATATTGCAGTTAATTTGCAAAGACCAGTAACGGATCTAAAAGTAGTCATGGTCACTCATATGCATCCAGATCATGCAGGTGGCGCTCATAAATTCAGGGAACAAACAGGCTGTCTGGTGGTCTCAGCTGATAAACAACATCAGTGGTACAGTGGGTTTGGTGGCCGAGCCATGCATCTTGTGGATATCAATCTTGCGCATTACGTAGCGAAACGTCAAGGCCGATCATCCAAGAATCTATATTATCCAGCGCATCTCAAACCTGATGTTAAGGTCAAAGATGGTGACGTTGTACCAGAGTTTGATGAATGGCAGGTGCTTGAGACGCCAGGACATACAGACCGCGATTTGTCTTTGTTTCATGTACCCAGTCGGCAAGTATATACGGCTGATTTGATTATCAAACTGCGTCATAAGTTCGTTGCGCCTTTTCCCATTTATGACCCTAAAGTGTATATCGAGTCCCTACAACGCATAAAACGCTTGAACCCTTCTAACGTCATGATGGCGCATGGCGGTGAGCTGGCGATAGATGAAGCAACTTTTGATAGTCTAATTATCCAAGCACCAAAGCACCCACGCACGATTAAGGATACCATTAAGCATAAACTACTGTGGCGAAGAAATGCTGATCTTAGTATGTTTAAACGGAATCGTAAAAAATAAAGTAAACCTTTAAACAAAAAAAAGCCCAGTCAATTAAATGACTGGGCTTTCTAAAAATGGTGGGCCGACCGCGACTCGAACGCGGGACCAATTGATTAAAAGTCAACTGCTCTACCAACTGAGCTATCGGCCCTGAAGAGCGTATAAAAAAAGCACTGCTTTTTTAGCTCTGCAAGTGAATTTACATGTTCGTAAATTCGGTGAAGTTTTCTAGAAGAAAGCTTCTATAAACTTTGTTACTTATTACGCCAATACCTGATAGGGCAATGTACACAACAAGCGCACTACTGAAAATGGTGGGCCGACCGCGACTCGAACGCGGGACCAATTGATTAAAAGTCAACTGCTCTACCAACTGAGCTATCGGCCCTGAGTGAGGATAAAACAAAGCACTGCTTTGTCCGAGTGCAAGAGAATTTATATTTTCTTAAATTCTAAAAACACTGTATCCAAACTAGGTTTGCATTTACTGCAAGTTAAATTTCCTTAAAAGGAAATTTATTAAAACCAGACATCTAAAAAATGTCTCAAACTTAATTTTTTATATATTGAGTTATCAATAGTAAAAAATACATTAAGCTTGCTTCAACGTTTAAAGCATTTGTATCCCTAAACGTGAGAGCACATTATATATATTATTATGACAATTACAACCCCGAATTTGAAAAAAGTACAAATCTTCGGTAAAAATCTATAATTTTTCAAAATTTCACTGTGGTTTCATGCAAAGTATTGAGCATTTTGCTTACACGTATTAGAAATGGCTGCTTAATCTCTAGACAGTGCTTCCACAGGATCCAATTTGGCAGCATTACGTGCTGGCAAGAAACCGAAGACGATACCAATCAGCGTTGAGCAAACAAACGCTGCAATGATAGAGGTTGACGAGTAGATCACTTGAAAGCTGTCACCGCCCACACGGTTGATGAGTTCACCGATAGCAAATGCTAAGCCAATGCCAATTAACCCTCCTAACACACAGACCAAAATGGCTTCAATCAAAAATTGCTGCATGATGTCGTTTTGGCGTGCACCGACAGCCATGCGTACGCCAATCTCATTGGTGCGCTCGGTGACTGATACCAGCATAATATTCATCACGCCGATACCGCCGACGACCAAAGAGATAATAGCAATAGATGAGATTAATAACGTCATTGCCGTGGTAGTTGATTCAATAGTTTGGCGAATGGAGTCTGAGTTAGTGATACGAAAATCATCGGTGCCATGACGGCTTTCGATCAATTGATAGATAGCAGATTCAGCAGCGGTAGAGGAGATGTTATTATCAATCAGTGCAACAAAGCTTTCAATATTGGAGCCGCCTATGATACGTGACATCATCGTCGTATAAGGCATGTACAAGGTTGGTGTATCGACACTTCTACCAAAGCCACCAGTATTAGGTGCAAGGACACCTATGATGCGTCCTGGTACGCTACCGATCAACACCACCTCACCGATGGGGTCGGGATTATCTGGAAAAAAGGTTTTTTTGGCATTGTCATCAATGATGATGTCTTGTGTTCGGCGTAATATGCTTTGCTCATTAAAACCTTGACCTCGTATCAGTGTTTCACCACTGACACTCAGGTATTCTTCACCGACGCCACTGATGCTGGCTGCTTCTTGGATGTTGCGATAACGCACATCCAAATTGGTATCAAGCTGAGGACTGACACTGAGGACATAAGGCTGATCGGCAACCGCTTGCGCATCTTGCGGTGTCAAATTGTCATCGTTATATTGCCGTCTTGGATCTCCATAAGGATAGCCATCACGAACGGTAATGGTATTGGTGCCAAGCGAGCTGATATTAGAAAGTATTTGCGCCTGTGAGCCTTTTCCAAGCCCTACTACTGAGACGACTGAGGCAATACCAATAATAATACCCAGCATGGTCAAAAGGGTACGCATTTTATGAGCGCGCATCGCTAGCAAAGACATTTTAAAGGCTTCAAGCAGACGATCGATAAAGCTGCTAAAAACACTTTTACGATTGTTGTCTAAAATGGGCTCAGGTTGTACATGGTTTGGTTTATAATTATCGTTTTTATAATCGGCAATCACGTAGCCGTCTTTGAGTTCAATCACACGTTCGGCTTGCGCCGCAAGCCCGGGATCGTGGGTGACCATAATAATAGTATGACCTTGAGCGTTTAGGTCATACAAAATTTTCATAACATCTTCGCCAGACTTGCTATCAAGTGCCCCTGTTGGCTCATCCGCTAAGATGATATCGCCACCGTTCATGAGCGCACGGGCGATAGACACACGCTGCTGCTGACCACCTGAGAGCTGGTTCGGACGATTATTGACTTTTTCGCCCAAGCCCAAATCTGTTAATAGTTTTTCGGCACGCTCGTTACGGGCTTGTCCATCCATACCAGCATACACGGCGGGGACAGAGACATTGTCTCGCGCACTGATATCGCCAAGCAAATGGTAACGCTGAAAAATAAAGCCAAAATGCTCACGGCGCAGTTTGGCCAGCTCATCGGCGTCTAAGCGACTGACTGACTGTCCATATACTTTATATTCACCAGCAGTTGCCTGATCTAGGCAACCTAAGATATTCATCAAGGTCGATTTGCCAGAGCCTGACTGACCAATGATGGCGACCATTTCGCCTTGGTTGATGGTCAGATTGATATCATGGAGCACCCGAATGGTTTGTTCACCAGCTTTGAACTCTCTTATTAGCCCTTTGACTTCCATCAATGGGGTATCTGCTGCGATAGTAGGGCTGGGGTCTAGGGTATTCATTTGCGCTGCTGCCTATATCAATACTGATTACATAATTGCTTTTGTCAAATTGAGTAGATACTTATTGATTAAGATACATACTCAATTTTTGTGATTAAGCGTTAAAAAGGTCTACCACCTTTGCTGCCCTGTCCTTTTTCTGGACTTTCTTCGCTTAATATCACTTCATCGCCTTCATTTAAACCACTCAAAACCTGTACATTGACGCGGTTATTGATACCCGTTGTGACTACTTGTTCCACTACTTGACCATCTGCTTTTAGGACACGTACTTTGGCTGTTTTTGTGTTTGAATTATCATTGGTAGCAGCAGTCTTATCAGCTCTATCTATAGGTTGTAGGGCCGCAGCAGGGATAAGTAAGGCGTCTTTTGCTTGATCGATGACAATATAAACCTGTGCGGTCATATCAATACGAAAGCGTCGTTCAGTATTGGGTACTTCGATATAGCCGACATAGTAAATTGCAGAATCGGTAGAGCTGGTATCACTGATTACTTCGGGGGCAGGTTCGACGGCCTTGAGAACAGAATCGAACTTCTGATCAGGATTGCCAATGATATTGAAATAAACCGGCATCCCAGCATTGACGTTGATAACGTCAGCTTCGGAGATTTGTGCGTTGATACGGACAGTAGACAAATCGGCCAATGTAACGATGGTTGGCGCGGTTTGATTGGCGTTGACTGTGGTGCCTTGCTCAGTGGTAATCGATACCACTGTACCTGATATCGGTGCACGGATAGTGGTGTAGCTGAGATCTTCTTCGGCAGTACTGACGTTGGTCTGTGATTTGCGTAGCGCCGCTTGTTGGCTATTGATATTGGCGTCGGCGGTAGCAATGGCTGCTTTAGCGGTATCGATAGCAGCACGTGCGTTGGCGACAGCCGCTTTGGCGGTTTCTACGCTGGTCGCTTGAGTGTCGTACTCTTGCTGGGATATTGCGTCAATGGCGACCAAAGACTGCAAACGAGTAAAGTCCGACTGCGCTTGTTTGAGCTCAGACTGGCGGCTGGCAAGATCGGCATACGCGCTCTTAAGGCTGGCTTGACGGCTCAATGCTTCTGCTTGCGCGCTTTGAATCGCAGCAACGCTTTGCTCAAGGCTGGCTTGCTCATTGCTTAAGTTGTTTTTTTGCGTGACTTGGTCGATTTGGGCAATCAGGTCGCCTTGCTGCACTTCATCACCAACCTCAACGTAAAGGCGTTTTACTTCACCTGACACCTGAGCACCGACATCAACGGTATTGAGTGCTTTGACTTTACCAGACGCCATCACGTTATTTTCGATGTCACCAATTTCAGCTTTGGCAGTCAAATAGTTAGGGGTGACTTCTTCTGGTTTTAAGAAAGTATAGGCCAAAGCCCCTAGTGCTATGATAACTAAGGCAATAACGCCCCATTTAATAGCAGATTTTTTGCTCATTTTGCGCATGACAACTATCCAATCACAATTAACTCAAGTGTAGCTATAGTAGAGACTTCACAGGCAAAAGGGAATGGTAATTAGTTTAAGAAAGGTTAAGGCAAAGTCGGGGCAGTAAAAGTATAGAAGGAAAATGGAAATGAGAGAGCAAGTCAGAATAGAGAATAAAAGGAAAAGGATGATTGATGTTTATCGGCTAGCAAACAAACGTTTTCCTGCCAGCTCAAGCGCTGCCTGTAATAATAGCTCCCACGCTGGCTGGCGAATGAGGCCTTTGATGGCTTGGTCACAGCGATAAAGTAGGGCAGGCCATTCTTGAGTTTGCGCATTTGAATACCGGCGGCAAGCTTGTTGATACAGTCCTTGTTTGCTGCGCCAGATACCAAGCGCTTGCGGGTCTTGTCCATCCATCAACTGTATAATTTGACGCATGTCTTTACTGATTGCCCAAAGGACTAATGTGGTTGGCTCACCTGTGGCTTTGAGCTGAAAAATGATTTTGGCGACTTGTGCGCTGTTGCCTGCGAGCATGGCATCAGACAAGTCAAAGACACTAAATTGCGCATCACTGACCAGCGCGGCTTGTAAATCGTTAATATCCAACACCACGTTTGTCGCAGGCTGTGTCAGCTGATTTGTGTGCTGAAACGAGTCGTCATTGTTACCAACTAACTGCGGGGCAAATAAATAGGACAGTCGCCACAATGTCTGATATGCACTTAATAAGTGGTGTTCGGTATGTGACATAAGCAACTGCCAAGCCTCTTGAGACAGCTTTAGCCCAAACTGCTGGGCTTGTATTTGTAATAACTGCTGGCGTTGCTGCTCGTTGTATAAATTACAGTCAATCACGTGACCATATTGAGCAAATGGCGCAAACCATTTACTGCTTTGCGCACGGCGATCTTGCTTAGGTGTTAACCATAACAAACTGTGACTGTGTGCCCCTGTTTGTGCATCCTGTACAAAACGTTCTAACGCTTCGATAACGGCTTTGTCCGGTTTATGATTGCCTGTTACGATTAGTGCGCTGGCATCATCAAATAAAGATTGGCTGCCAAGCTCCGATAGCACTTCTTGCCAACTCTTAACCGATATCAGCTCTATACGCTTGATTGCGTAATTTTGCGCGCGCCAATGTGGCCGCATGGCATCGATAAGCCATTGACTCAGTAAGGGTTCATCACCATGTGCCAGCCACAAGCCAGCTACTGCAACGGAAGGCTGTAGTAGTTTTGGATAGGCCTGTATAAAGGTATCTTGCATAGACTCATAAGACACAAGTTAATGGGAGTGAGTAACGTAACGCGTTTATTTTGAACGGCCTATACGTTAAGGAGTTGGCACCACTACTGCTGTTGAGGCGGAGCCGTTACCAGTAGGTATGGATTTGCTAGCGCCATTCGATGTCACTTTAGGTAAAGAGATGGCGACATACTGATCAGTAATACGGCGCGCTAAGCTGTCATAAAGCCAATCGCGGATTTGGTCGCCTTGTTGATCATCAGTATTTACCGATGCTTCATTATATTGATAACTGCGCTCGACTTGGATAGCGTTGCTTAGTGTCATTGGTTTGCCATTCTCTATCGTTTGGTAATTGACATCAGCTGACAGTACTAAGCGGATTTCTGTCAAAACACCAACCAGCTCATAACGCCTAAAACGGACATTATTGATAGTGATAGCGGCAACGGGCGCAGCACCAGCTTGTTGATTGTTATTGGCAACGTCAGCCACAGTCATATTATCAATGACATCGACACCCAATGTTTCTAAGCTGCGCGTTAATGGTAGCTTCAGCGGAAACGAAGTACGATTGTCTTCGATAATCACTGCTGTTTTGGCGACATTAAGTAGCATCGGAGCGTCATAGCCACGTAACTGAAAACCGCAACCACTCAGACCCGCTGTTGCACCCAGCACTGCAAACATGGGTAAAGCTGCAAGTAGCGCTTTTGCTAGTTTTGGTACGTTCGACTTTTGAGTAAGACGGGTGTGTTTGCTTAATCTGGCTTGATGTGACTGCCCAGCTCGATGTTTATTCAACATAAACGCTATCCTTATATGATAAAAAGGCCTAGCACAGACGCGTACTAAGCCTAAAAGATCTAGCCTACAACCACGATATTAACCAGTTTATTAGGGACGACGATTTCTTTTTTGATCTCGCCAGTAATGAACTTCGCCACACTCTCCATCGTCCGAGCTTGTATTTTTAATTGCTCAGGATCGCTATTCGGTGCCACATCCATTTTGCCGCGCATTTTACCATTGACCTGCACGACCATCGTAATAGTATCTTGTACCAGCGCACTTTCGTCAACGGCTGGGTAGCTCAATGCCAAGGTATCAAGTCCTAGCTGCTCAAGTAAATGCTCGCCAACGTGCGGGGCATATGCCGATAGCATAATGAGCAAGTTGACCAGCGCCTCGTGTTTTACTTGCAACGCTTGCTCGCCATTTTCGTTAAAGCCAGTCAGCTCATTGGCAAGCTCCATGAGGCTCGATACTGGCGTGTTCAATGCCAAACGCTCACCCAAATCCTTATCAATTTTTGCAATGGTTTCATGCGTCTTGCGACGTAGGTTTTTCGCTTCTTTGCTCAAGTTTTTAGTATCAAACGAGCTATGATTTAGCATGTTTAACGGCATACCTGCACTTGCCAATGCTTGGACATGATCGCTGGCAATGCGCCAGACTTTTTTCACAAAGTTATAAGGGCCTTTTAAAGCATCATCTGACCATTCTAGCGTTTGATCCGCAGGGGCGGTAAATAGCGTGTATAGACGAACCGTATCAGCACCGTATTTATCAATGGTTATCTGTGGATCAACGCCATTGTTTTTTGACTTGGACATTTTTTCGATTTTACCAATCGTCACGGGCTGACCATCCAGCTTTAAGAGAGCTTTGATCGGTTGTCCGCGCTCGTCATAGTCAATATCGATGTCTTCTGCAAAATAATAGGTGGTACTGCCATCGGCATTGACACGGTAAAAAGTACCAGCGAGTACCATACCTTGAGTCATTAGGTTGGCAAATGGCTCATCGCCTGTGACTAAGTTTTCGTCACGCATGAGCTTATGGAAGAAACGGGCATACAAGAGGTGCATCACGGCGTGTTCTACACCGCCAACATATTGATCGACGGGCAGCCATTTGTTGGCAGCCGATTTGTTGACCATGTTTTGTGCATCATTTGGACTGGCAAAGCGTGCGTAGTACCAGCTCGATTCAACAAAAGTGTCAAAGGTATCGGTCTCACGCTCAGCAGGATTGCCACATTTCGGACACGTGGTGTTCACAAATTCTGGCAAGTTTTTGAGTGGGTTACCACGACCGTCAGGGACGACATCAGTCGGTAAGACGACTGGCAAGTCTTGCTCTTCGACAGGGACTGTGCCGCAATGCTCGCAGTTAATCATTGGGATAGGACAGCCCCAATAACGCTGGCGCGATACACCCCAATCACGCAAGCGATACTGGATTTTTTTCTTAGCCAGCTGTTTAGGTTCAAGTTTGGCCAGCATGGCTTCAAATGCTTGCGCAAAATCCAATCCGTCGAATTCACCTGAGTTTACTAAGATATTACGTTCGGTATAAGCGAGGTTGGCCTGAGTATCATTCGCTTTGGCATCTGCCTCTATCTCGTCAAAATACCCATCAGGAATATCGATAACTTGCTTAACAGGTAAGTTATATTTGACCGCAAACTCATAATCACGTTCGTCATGGGCAGGAACCGCCATAACCGCGCCTGAGCCATAACTCATGAGTACATAGTTGGCAACCCAAACAGGCACTTCTTCACCTGTGAGTGGATGAGTCACGGTGAGACCTGTATCCATACCGATTTTTTCGGCTTTGGCCAAATCTGCTTCAGCGACCGAACCTTTTTTGCAAAGCGCACAGAATTGCGCAATCACTTCATCGTTCTCAGACGCGTACTGGGCGAGTGGATGCTCTGCTGCGACGGCGACATAAGTCACCCCCATCAAGGTATCAGGACGCGTGGTGAACACATCTAAAGTATTTTCTTGGCCAGCCAGCTCATAAGAAAAATGCACCTCCATACCTGCACTACGACCAATCCAGTTACGCTGCATGGTTAGCACTTCAGATGGCCAATGACCCTCTAACTGATCTAAATCATCGAGTAGCTCATCGGCATAATCAGTGATGTTGAAGTAATACATAGGGATGTCACGTTTTTCGACTGGAGCACCACTACGCCAGCCTTTACCGTCGATGACTTGCTCATTGGCTAAGACCGTATTGTCGATCGGATCCCAGTTAACCGTGGCAAGCTTTTTGTAAACCAAGCCTTTTTTGTATAACTGCAAAAACAACCACTGCTCCCACTGATAATACTCAGGACTACAGGTGGCAAATTCACGTGACCAGTCGATTGACAAGCCTAGTAATTTAAGCTGTGCGCGCATGTTGTCAATGTTAGCAAACGTCCATGCAGCAGGCGGGGTTTGGTTGGCAATCGCGGCGTTTTCTGCTGGCAGGCCAAAACCATCCCAGCCCATTGGTTGCATGACTTCATAGCCTTTGAGGCGATAGTAACGGCTTAAGACGTCAGATATCGTATAGTTACGCACGTGACCCATGTGCAGCTTGCCACTTGGATAAGGGAACATCGACAGCATGTAACGACTTGGCTTGTCGCTTGGCTCATTACCCACTTCATAGCGCTTGTCGTTTGCCCATTTGTCTTGCTGCGCGGCTTCTATCGCTTGCGGGTTATAATAATTGTTTTCTGATTGGTCTGCTGTCACGGCATTGCTCATAGTCGGCTCGAAATTGGTTGATACAGATAAAAAATAGGTGGAATTTGACAATGCCATAGCATAGCGTAATTTGGCGAAAATTGCGACGATATGATGACTTTGCTTATGAGGTTTACCGCTTAGCAGTGGCTCATTAGGAGTGACGCAAAATTGATAAGCTGTTTCGTCCATTCAGACTTGGGTATAATCAAGCAGACAATAATCGTTATCAAGGAGTTTCCATGACCATCACCATTTACGGTATCAAATCTTGCAGCACGATGAAAAAAGCCTTTACCAAGCTAGACGAGCTAGGTGTTAGCTATGAGTTTCATGACTATAAGAAACAAGGCATCGATAAAGAAACGGTACAGCGCTGGGTAGAGGAATTGGGTATTGATAAAGTGCTCAACAAACGCGGAACAACATGGCGCAAGCTAGATGACAGTCAAAAGCAGGCGGCTGATGCCAGCATCGATCACGCCATTGATTTGCTGGTCGAAAATACCAGCATGATTAAGCGCCCTATAGTAGAAGGTCAACTTGACGATAAAAATCAGAGTCAATCCATACTTTTATGCGGTTATGATGAAGCGGTGTTTGACACAACCTTTCAATAAATAAAAAATATCATAAATAATCAACTGTTACTTTTGCTCATTATCACTTATGCTGTTTTTATTAGAATTAAGTTTGGTTTTAATGATAATCAAAAACAAGGATAAGACGATGAAAAAAGTACTAATAATGGCTGCCCTTGCAGCTACGCCTTTGATGGTCACAAGCGTACAAGCAGCTGATACCTCTACCAAAATCACTTTTGCAAAAGACAGTTATTGCGGTAATTTCACAGGCAATATCAAGAACGGGAAAGAGTTTCGTTTGTGGCTCATGCCAGAGCAGAACTTAGTCATTCGTAATGTGGGCGATGATCAGATCAACGTCGCTTATGTGACCGGGCCCAATGGGCGTTTGACTGGTGATCGTTATGATAACGAAAACTCTTATTTTGTTCAGCGTAAAGGCAATCACCATATGAAAGTATATGGCAATAGCAGTCATAGCTCGGTAGAGTTTTGCGCGTATTAAACCCTCTGATAGAATCGTAATAAAACCTGAGTTTAGATCAATCTAAACTCAGGTTTTATTGCACCTAAAATAAACCAAACGACGCTGGCTAGCCAAATAATAAGTACATACAAACGAATTTGTTCTGCATTCCAATCTAGCGCAAACCACTCAATGAGAAAAAATGATTTCCAGCCTTCCACCCATCTTGCGCCACCATAGCCAATAATCCACCAGCAATACAAACTTTCTAGTATAAAAAGCAGACACCATAGCCACAATGCCATTTTTTACTCCTACGCTAGCTCAATGTAGAATCTAAATCACGACTGATGAGCGTACCGACCCCTTCATTGGTGAAAATCTCAAGTAACGTGGCATGAGGGACACGGCCATCGACGATAACGGCACTTTTGACGCCGCCACGAACGGCATCAAGCGCACATTGAATTTTAGGAATCATACCACCTGAAATCGTACCGTCTTCGATTAAACTGTCAACTTTCTTTGGCGTGAGTCCAGTGACTACTTCTCCATCACGGCCCAGTACCCCTTTGATATTGGTCAACAGCATAAGTTTTTCTGCTTGCAAAAATTCAGCCACTTTACCCGCGACCAAATCCGCGTTGATGTTATAGGTGTTGCCCTCGCTATCAACCCCAAGCGGCGCGATAACGGGAATAAAGTTCGAAGAGATAAGCATGTTAATCACGTCTTTATTGACACTGACCACATCACCGACGAATCCCAAATCGACAGGAACAGCAATACCGTCTGCGCCGATTTTTTCCATCATTAATTTTTTGGCGATAATTAAGTTGGCATCTTTACCTGTGAGGCCAATAGCACGGCCACCGTGTTTGTTGATTAAGCTGACGATAGACTTATTGACGCTACCGCCCAAAACCATCTCTACGATATCCATGGTGCGTTTGTCAGTGACGCGCATACCATCGATACGATCAGATTGACGTCCCAGCTCTTTTAGTAAATTGTCGACTTGTGGGCCGCCACCATGTACAACGACTGGATGCATACCAACGGTTTTTAACAAGACAATATCGCGCGCAAACGAGCTTTCAAGCTCAGGATCAGTCATGGCATTACCGCCGTATTTGACCACGATAAGTTTGTCAACGAAACGTTGGATGTAAGGTAGGGCGGTGGTTAATACCTCAGCGGTGATTTTGGCGTCATCTAAATTCAGTGTCATTACAAGCTCCTAAGGTATGTTTTTTTATATGATAATTTTTGCAGTATGATTTATAAACAATCGATTGTCAGAATAGGCTTATTCAGCAGGCATAGTAGCGATTTGCCTTGCCAATTTTTTATCAAAGTGGTGACATAGCGCCGCAAATTTTGCTTGTATCTCTTTGAGATCCTCTAAAGTGTCACCAGCAAAGCGGGCAGTCAGTTTGTGGCTGGTGTTTGATTGACGCAGTACCCCAAAACCGTTTGCAAAATCTAAACGTACCCCATCAATACAGCTCAGCTTTGTTCCTACTGGCAGTAAATATCTGGCTTGTTCGAGTGTTATGCGTTGTCTGTTTGCTGAACAACGACAGAGTGAGGGCAAACCAGTCTGTATCAAGTCATCGTCAGCGTCCTCTTCGACAGCCATTTCCACAAGTTTGCGTAAATACTGACAAAGTCTGCTCAGCTGCTCGACGAAAGAGCAGTCACTTTCAGGGATTGTTGGCATTGGTAGATAGTGGTCAGCAGTATTCACCATGGCTGGTAAGCAGTGCGTAATATCAGTGAGAGATCTTTTGCCATTACCATTGATATCGTCAGCAGCAGCCAACCAGTGCAACAGGCGTAATGCGGCATACATTGCATCATCATAAATAATAAAGCGCTGATCATTAAATATGAAATGCCCTGACAGCTCACCGGCAAAGAGAATCTGACTGTCAGCGTGCTGCATCTGTTGACGCATAAAGCTGCTACCCGTTTTACTTATCACGGGGACCGTGCCAAGCTCAGACAGCAGTTTTGGCAAATGATGGGAGCACTTAATATCAAAGAGGATTTGTGACGTTAATGATGAGTCAGTTAAGGGTGTAGGACGTTCAGCCAGCGCCACTTGTGCTAATAAATACAGTAAATGATCGGCAATGACCACGCTACCGCTATTGTCAACGACCATCAAGCGATCGCCATCACCATCAAAGGCAATACCTATGTCTGCCTGATGATGAAGAACGCTCTGCTGTAACTGTCTAAGGCGGTAAGGTTCAGTTGGATCAGGATTGCCAAAGGGGAAACTGCCATCTGCTGTGTCGTTGAGCATGATGATTTGCCTGCAAAAACGATCAAATAAACGCTGGGCGATATTGCTGGTAGCACCATGCAGACAATCAATCACCACGACCAAATCAAGTCTGTTAGAAGATGAATAATTATTTGAATGTGGTTTATGAGTCGGATAAATTTGCCGAAACACTTGCACGATGGCATCGATATAAACCTCGATGACTTGCTCACCAGATATGTCGTTCTGATTGGTCGGCACAGGAATATCAAGCGTGTTTAACGGCGTATCTTGAGCGTTGCGTTGGCTGTGTGAATAATTATCGGTCAGTTGCTGATACAGTAATTGAATCTCGCTGCTATTAGGAGACTTATGATTGACCAGCCATTTAATACCTAAGATATCTTTAGCAGAATGACTGGCCGTTACAACGATACCATGACCTTGATATTGCTCTGCCCAAAAAGCCATCATTGGGGTGGTGATTAATCCCAATTGGATGACTTGTAACCCATGTTGAGTCAGTATATTTGTTAGTGTCTGAGCAATGGCGTCACTCCCAAAGCGCATATCATAGCCGATCACGACGATGGTTGTATCCGTGTTTTTGCCTGTATGGTTGTTGAGGCTGTCATTTTGCGTGGTTGCACTGTTTTTTACATCACTATCTTCAAGGTGGTAATTGGCCACCCGATAAAGGTGAGCAAAAGCATTGCCCACGGCATATACAAAATCGGTAGTAAAATGCTGGCGCGACCCGCGAATATCATAAGCACGAAATAAGCATTGCTGCGCAGCAAAAGACGGCATTGCTTATTCTCCTTACTCTTGTGATTATGTTATGAAGGTTATTGTGAATGAAGTTATCGTGGTTAAGGGCATGTTCTTAATTCAATTGATGCCCTTTTAATCGATAGTCCTCAAAAAACAGTGTCTACTGACGACCAGAATGACCAAAACCGCCCGCCCCGCGAACGCTCTCATCACTAAATTCTGAGACGACTTCAAATTCAGGACGGGCAACAGGAACCACAATATACTGCGCCATGCGTTCAGCTGGATTCAGTACAAAGTCTTCCTCACTACGATTCCAAATACTGACCATCAGCTCACCTTGATAATCGGCATCAATCAGCCCAACCAAATTGCCCAAAACGATACCATGCTTATGACCAAGACCTGAGCGCGGCAAAATCATACCAGCATAATTTGGATCTTGAATATAAACGGCAAGACCTGTGCCTATTAAGTGTGTTGCACCCGCTTTAATCGTTAAAGGCGCATCGATGCAAGCGCGTAGATCAATACCTGCGCTACCATCAGTGGCGCGAGTAGGGAGAGAAAAGGCTTTATCTTCGGTGATTTTAGGGTTCAAAACTTTGACTTGTACAGCTTGCATAACGCACTCACTTAACGATTTAGAGGTTTTATAAATTAATGTGATTTAATATTTTTGTATAAATAGCACTTTTATATTTTAATTGAGTATTTATCAACGGGTATTCAGTAATTTGGCATTCAATTAAAGTATCAATATACTGGCTAAGCCCAAAAACGACATAAAGCCGACAATGTCAGTCACCGTGGTGAGAATGACTGAGGCCGATAAGGCAGGGTCAATATCCATGCGTTTAAGCATCAAAGGAATGCTAATGCCTGAAACATTGGCAGCGGTCATATTAATGGCAATGGCAAAGCCAATCACTGTACTGATTTTGATGTCATGAAACCACAATTGGGCAATAAATGCCATGATTATCGCCCATATGATACCGTTTATCGCGCCGACCCACAGCTCTTTATTGAGTAGCCATACTCGGTTGGAACCACCGATTTGACCCATAGCCATACCGCGGATGACGACGGTAAGCGTCTGTGAGCCTGCAATACCGCCCATACTGGCGACGACAGGCATCAATATTGCCAGTGCCACGACTTGTGCCAATACTTCCTCAAACTGACCAATCACCGCTGCCGCCAATAGTGCGGTGCATAAATTGATACCCAACCAAACGCTACGACTTTTGGCACTGGTCAAAATAGGGGCAAACAGCTCTTCGTCCTGACTGACACCCGCAAGGTTTTTCATCGTGCTATCGACATCATCTTGGATAATCTCCATGATGTCTTCGCCATTTAACTGACCAACCAGCTCGCCATGACTGTTAATGACAGGTGCGAAGCGAATGTCTTCTGAACGAAAAATCGCGGCGGCATCTTGGATGTCTAACCGATCATTGATAGTGATGGCCGTATCGATCAGCTCGGAAACCAAGGTGCTTTGGTCATGTTTAATTAAGTCAACCAGACTCAATAACCCGAGTAACTGCTGGCTTTGATCGACCACCAATAGCTCTTGGCTTTCATCATCAAGTAACTCGTCATTTTCTCGCAGCCAATTTTGTACTTCTGCCAGACTAATATCTTCTCTAACCTGAATGAGGTCAGGATCCATATAGCTACCGACTTCCCAATCTTCATAGGTGTCGAGTTTATTGACCTGAACACGAGTCTCTTCATCTAGGGTTGCCATGACAGAGGTACGTACGCTCTCGGTCACGGTATCTAAAATCTCAGAGATGTCTTGGGCATCAAGATCTTGGGTGAATAAAGAGATTTCCTTTGAGGAGATATTCTCCATCAATGGCTGGCGTGTATCGTACTCTAGCTCAGCAAGTACTTCACCCTTGATGTTTTCCGGTACTTGCTCCCAGATCAGTAGACGGTTTTGGGTCGGGAAGGACTCTAATAGGTTGGCAATCTCATATTCCGACTGCTTTGCTAAAAACTCAGTAATGGCCTCATACGCCTTATCAGCAACCAAACCTTGCAAGTACAGTAGTTTATATTCGGCACTATATTCTGCCGGATTATAGTCTCCTGGTAGCGTAGAGGGGCGTTCCTGATCAGGAGTAGGCATAAAGGGTTCCAAAGTTTTCAAAAATATAAATAATAGCAAATGGTGAAACGCTGGGTTATCGCCTGCTTAGTTATAATCAATCCTAAATAAAGTGGATACACGACATCATGACGCAGGGCTGCTACAAATTTTTCTTGTTTGCTGTGCCTGCGCAGCTCGATGCTGCAAAAAATTCGTAGTAGTCCTGCTGTATCCTTTTTATATTGACTTGACTATGATTCTATTTGGCATCATTATTACTCATACTGACGTTAGCGCTTACCTAGCAGCGCTCGAATATTGGCCAAATACTCATCAGCGACCGCTTCTGGGTCTTTGCTGGCCTTTTTCTTTTTGGCTTTGGCAGGCCAGTCGATATGATCTTCTGGTAGCTCATCCAAAAACCGTGACTCTGAGGTGACGCGCATTTGACCGCCCGCACGGCGCTGAGTCGCCAGTGTCAATGTAAGCTCACGGCGAGCACGAGTAATACCTACATACATCAAGCGGCGCTCTTCTTCGACTGTCTCACTTAGGATAGAGTTGCGGTGCGGTAGCATCTCCTCCTCTAATCCCATGATATAAACGTAATCAAACTCCAAGCCTTTTGCGGCATGCAAGGTCATCAGATTGACTTTATTGGTATTTTCTTCTTCTTGCTGCTGCTCGAGCATATCGAGCAATACCAGCTTACGAATGATGGTATCAATCGTCCGGTCTTCGTCTTCTTCCGCGCGATTGATGAGCGATTGAATACTGGTATAGAGCATATCGATATTGTCAATACGGTTTTTTTCTTGTTGTGGGGTTTTGGAGTCACTACGGACAAAGTCAATGTAGCCTGTCTCATCAATCATCTGACGCACGATAGGCACAGGGTCAGGATGTTGATCCAGCTCGCGCGTATAATGCTCAATAAATTCACCAAACTCTTTTATCGTGCCATAAGCCTTGGAAGGTAGTACATGAGTCAGACCAGCATGAGTACAAGACGCCAGTAGCGATATGCTGTGCTCTTGGGCAAATAGACCCAGTTTCTCTAATGTGGCCGGACCCATACCGCGTTTAGGAGTATTAATAATACGCAAAAATGCGCTGTCATCTTCGGGGTTCAAAATCAGACGCAGATAGCCCATGATGTCTTTGATTTCACTACGCGCAAAGAATGACTGTCCGCCAGATAACTTATAAGGCACTTGCAATTGACGCAATTGCGCCTCTAACATACGTGCCTGAAAGTTACTACGATAAAGGACAGCATATTGCTCCCACTCATTGCCAAAACGCAGCTTATGCGTGACGATTTCTTTGGCCACACGCTCAGACTCGTCATCGTCATTACGGCAGTTAATAATGCGGATTTTTTCGCCTTGACCTTTGTCTGACCAGAGTTTCTTTTCAAATAAATGCTCATTGTTAAGAATGACCGCGTTGGCAGAGGTCAAAATACGCGTGGTTGAACGGTAATTCTGCTCAAGCATGACGATTTTTAGTTTAGGAAAGTCTTCTTTGAGCAGTGCCATGTTTTCAGGTTTGGCGCCACGCCACGCATAGATAGATTGGTCATCGTCACCAACGACAGTGAAGCGCCCTTGTGGCCCGACCAGATATTTAATCATTTCATACTGGGCGGTGTTGGTATCTTGATACTCATCGACGAGCAAGTAACGAATACGATTTTGCCATTTGTCACGCAGCTCTCTATTTTCACGCAATATTTTCGTGGGCAGTACAATCAAGTCGTCAAAATCGACCGCGTTATAAGCACGCAAATTACGCTCGTATAGTGCATAAAGGGTGGCAAAAATCATATCTTCTGGATCGTCTAACGTTTCCATCGCCTTGTCAGGCTCAATCAGATCGTTTTTCCAGTCAGAAATCATTTTTATGGCTTTACCGACCAGCTCACGACTTTCAGCACCGCTTAAGTTGTCGCGCATCATCAGCTCCATCAGTAGGCGTTTGCTGTCGTCGCTGTCCATGATGGAAAAATTACCTTTAAGCGGCGTATGAAGCAGCTCGTAACGCAAAAACTGTAAGCCAAATTGGTGAAAGGTTGAGACCGTCAAACCGCGCATTTTTTCACTTGGCAACAGTTTGCTAACACGGGCTTTCATCTCGCGCGCGGCTTTATTGGTAAACGTCACGGCAGTGATGCGCTCAGCTGGCATGTTGCATTCTTCGATAAGATAAGCAATCTTGCGCGTAATCACTGAGGTCTTACCGGAGCCGGCACCTGCTAGCACAAGTAATGGACCAGATACGTAGAGCATGGCCTCGGTTTGTTTGGGATTCAGTTGACTCATAACGTGACCTGTCAGACAAAAGCAAAAAAGAGAGTGGCGCTGATAACCTCACGCCCTAATATAGATATTGCAGAGTTATTTCAATGCAGAGTTACTTCAATAAAAAACGGCTCATTGAAAGCAAGCAAATTTGCTGTTTTATAATTTTATGGTTTTATAATAAGCCATTGGATTTAGATGCGCCATTATAAAGCAAAAACCGTGACTTTGGGTGAGGAGTTGAGTGCTGACATAAGCGTATTGAACGAGACCCTAGGGTCTTATAAATTGACTATAATAGCCGACGATTAAAAGTACAGATTTGGGGTTAATATAAGGTAACGTCTATATCATAATTTATGATAAAAAAAACATCTCTTTTTTGCAGATAAAGTGACCGTTCAATACAGCTAAAAACTAGCTTTTAAAAACCGATAAGCGTATAGTACGTAAATAATTTATGCCAGTTGTCACGTCATTATTGACCACGTGTAATGAGCTATTAAATCAATTAAGTAAACGCTTGGATATGATATTGATTTAATACGTTGATCTTACGTTGTTAGGAGATGCGTTAGGCGACCAGCCTTTTATCCGCACGCACATCGGAATATCTACAGTTGGTCACGTCTGACATCGTCGTCAATAAGCTTGATAATTGGTTATTACCAGCAAAGGCCCTAAAATAGTAACGTAAATGCAGTGGCTCAATGACAGTCGCTTTGTGTTTTCGTCTGCGTTATGCCTATCGCTAGACGGCCTTAAAACAGGTCAATATTTGCGCTGGGCTTAACACTCGATTGGGTGAGGAGCACGTATTATCATGTCTGCTTTTAATTGGTCAGCAGTTGCTTTTATCTTAGCCGCCATTGGGCTAGTTGTCTTTATGCTGGTCGTGCCGCGTTTGCTTGGCGGTCGTTCTCAAGGCTCACAAAAAGAAGAAATATTTGAAGCGGGTGTTGTCGGATCTGGCAACGCCCGTATTCGTTTGTCTGCCAAATTTTATTTGGTGGCGATTTTCTTTGTGATTTTTGATTTAGAAGCCCTCTATCTTTATGCGTATGCCGTTTCAGTACGTGAAGCTGGCTGGCTTGGTTTTGCTGCTGCCGCCGTATTCATTACTATTTTAATCATTGGTTTGATATATGAGCTTAGCCTTGGTGCGATGAACTGGGCACCTGCTGACAAACGTCGCAAAAAAGCCCGTCTACATGCAGCGCCAGCTGGTTTCAATTTGGCTGATATCACCAAGTTTGATGGTGCTCACGAGCTGATGGTTGATCCAACGGGCAAGGTTCCCGCGCAGTCCTCCGGTCAAATCAATGTCTCAAACAACATTGAGACCAATCGTCGTCATCTACAAAATATCGATCATATTAATACCACGGGTAATGTTACTTCTGTGGATTTCAGTTCGTCTGCACGGCAAGACAATGCTCGGCGCTAATTGATTTTGATGGCTTTTGTTTTGGCTTTCTAAAGCCTGCAAAGACTGCTAAGAAATATAATGACGCAATCATATTGGTATATTAAATCCATATGAATGAGCATTTATTAATAATAGACGTTAAGGCAATAGTGACGGCAAGATGATTGCCACGCTACACCTAATATAAAGGTTGTATGTTATGAAATACACATTAACAAAAGCCAACCCTGATGCAGATACCTATCCTGCACAGACCAGTCAAACGGTTAATGATCCTATCGAAGACGAAGTCAATAAAAACGTCTTTATGGGTCGCCTCGAAGACCTCGTTCACTCGACAGCAAATTGGGGGCGCAAGCACTCACTATGGCCATTTAACTTTGGTACGTCTTGCTGTTATGTCGAATACGCCACCACTTTAACCGCGGTTCACGATTTATCTCGCTTTGGGGCAGAGGTCATTCGTGCCTCGCCGCGTCAGGCAGATGTCATGATCGTCGCCGGTACTTGCTTCGTGAAAATGGCACCTGTCATCCAGCGTCTATATGAGCAAATGCTTGAGCCAAAATGGGTCATCTCGATGGGGGCCTGTGCCAACTCGGGCGGTATGTATGATATCTACTCTGTCGTACAAGGCGTGGATAAAATCATCCCTGTCGATGTTTATGTGCCCGGCTGTCCGCCGCGTCCAGAAGCGTTGATTCAGGGTTTGATGTTGCTACAAGAATCTATTACTAAAGAGCGTCGCCCGCTGGGTATTCATGTCAATGAGCAGGGCATCTATCAGCCGCAAATGACGCCTGAGCGTGATCGTAAGCAAGCAGATCGTATCGCTGTCAAAAACTTGCGTAGCCCAGATAGTATTTAAATATTAGACAGCATTTAGATTCACAGCAATAACCTCAACATTTTATGCGCTCATCATAGTTCGGTTATGATTAACATAGCTCAGTTATGGTTGACATAGTTTAGTTATGATTAATGAAGGAATGCATCATTCATGGTCACGGTAGTCGAAAACACAGATCCTAATATCAAGCCTGTTCCAGCAGTCATAACTGAGCTGGAGCAAAAATATGCTGGTAAATTTGTCGTGCAGCACACTGTGGATGAGATTCCAACGGTTTGGGTGGCGCGTGCTGATTTGTTAGACATTCTCTTATTCTTGCGCAAACTGCCTAAGCCTTACGTCATGCTGTTTGATTTGTCAGCGATAGATGAGCGTCTGCGTCAGCATCGCCAAGGGTTGCCTGACAGCGATTTTACAGTGTTTTATCATCTGATGTCGCTTGAGCGCAATAGTGATGTACGCATTAAAGTCGCGCTGAGTGAGGACGATCTCAATGTGCCAAGCGCCACCCAGATTTGGCCAAATGCCAACTGGTACGAGCGTGAAGTGTGGGACATGTTTGGTATTGTCTTTACAGGTCATCCGCATTTAACGCGTATCTTACTGCCAAAATACTGGGAAGGTCATCCACTGCGTAAAGAATATCACGCACGTGCGACTGAATTTACCCCGTACTTCTTAAATACGGCTAAGCAGCAATACGAGCAAGAGAACCTACGTTTTGTCCCAGAAGAGTGGGGCATGAAACGCTCAGGTCGTGATGAAGACTTTATGTTCTTGAACATCGGTCCTAACCATCCCTCTGCTCACGGTGCATTCCGTTTGGTGTTACAGCTTGATGGCGAAGAAGTCGTGGATTGTATTCCTGATATCGGCTATCACCACCGCGGTGCAGAAAAAATGGCTGAGCGTCAAACATGGCACTCATTTATTCCTTATACCGACCGTATTGATTACCTTGGCGGTGTGATGAATGAGCTGCCGTACATCATGTCGGTCGAAAAGCTAGCAGGCATTACCATTCCGCCTCGTGCTGAAACCATCCGCGTGATGATGAGCGAGTTTTTCCGTATTACCAATAACCTGCTGTTTGTCGGTACCTTTATTCAGGATGCGGGTGGTATGACCCCTGTATTCTATATGTTTACTGATCGCCAAAAAGCCTATGACGTTATCGAAGCGGTGACTGGCTATCGTATGCATCCAGCTTGGTTCCGTATTGGTGGCACTGCCGCTGACCTGCCGCGCGGTTGGCAGCGTTTGGTGCGTGAGTTCTTAGATTGGATGCCAAAGCGCTTGGACGAGTATGTCAAAGCGGCATTGCAAAACAGTGTGCTCAAAGGTCGTACCCAAGGTGTGGCGCAGTACAATGCCAAGCAAGCATTGGCTTGGGGCGTGACGGGTGCAGGTTTACGTGCCACAGGCGTGGATTTTGATCTACGTAAAGCACGTCCATACATGGGCTATGAGAATTACGATTTTGAAGTGCCAGTTGGTTATAACGGTGATGCTTATGATCGTTGTATGGTCAAAGTCGAAGAGATGCGTCAGTCTTTACGTATCATTCGTCAGTGCATGGACAACATGCCACAAGGTCCTTATAAGGCGGATCATCCATTAGCTGTACCACCGCCGAAAGACCGTACGTTGAACGATATCGAGACGCTGATTAACCACTTTATCTCCGTATCTTGGGGTCCTGTGATGCCAGCAGGTGAATGCACCACGATTGTGGAGGCGACCAAAGGTCTGAACAGCTATTACATTACGTCAGACAAAGCCACGATGAGCTATCGCACCCGTATTCGTACGCCGACATTTGCGCATTTGCAACAGATGCCATCCGTCATCAATGGCTCACTGGTTTCTGATGCCATTATGTATCTGGCGTCGATTGATATTGTGATGGCGGATTGTGACCGTTAGAGTTTTTTAAAAAAGAGATGTTAATCAATATATTATTGCCAAATGGCACACCAAAATGCTGTCATATTTCAATGTGACGACAGTCGTCGCACGACTGACGTCATAATGTAATAGAGCGTGATGAGTGAGGAAAGATAGAAGATTATGAAAATTGTTTCCGACAAAATGCCAAAAGTAGATGTGGCAAGTATCCTCACCACTGAGGAAATCGCCGCGATTCATGAATTTATGCATCATTATCCACAGGCACGTGCGGCCTCTCTCGATGCCCTAAAAATTGTGCAAAAACGTAACGGCTGGGTCGATGATGCGCAAGTCAATGCCATTGCCAATATTCTAGATATTCCGATGTCAGACATGGATGGCGTCGCCACCTTCTTCAACCGTATTTACCGTCAGCCTGTCGGTCGTCACGTGATTCTAATCTGTGATTCTGTGGCCTGTTATTTGACAGGTTATGAGGCGCTATCGGCTGAACTCAGATCGCAATTGGGCATTGAGTATGGACAGACGACCGTTGATGGTCGTTTTACGCTATTGCCGATTTGTTGCTTGGGCAACTGTGACAAAGGTCCTGCGGTGCTGATTGACGAAGACACTTATGGTCCTGTTCAGCCCTCCGAAGTCGCGCAATTATTGGAGCTATACGCATGAGTTTAACGATTTCAGAGCAGATTGCTCGTCGCGGCCAAGGCCAAGCGCCAAGCCAACTAAATGCACAGCGTGTTCCAATTTATGGTGATAAAGCCACAGCCACGAGCGAAACCAGACCATTAACATGGCGTCTAGCGCATCACGATGCCGTGCTTGATTTGGCGACTTATGAGTCTCTAAAAGGTTTTACCGGTTTAAAAGAGGCGTTATCTAAATCGCCTAAAGCAGTCGGTGATATGATTAAAGCGGCTAACGTCAGAGGTCGCGGCGGTGCAGGTTTTAATGCTGGTTTGAAATGGACATTTATGTCACCGCCGGACGGTTTGCCGCGCTATCTCATCTGCAATGCTGATGAAATGGAGCCGGGAACGTTTAAAGATCGTTTGTTAATGGAGCGCCTACCATTCCAGCTTATCGAAGGGATGTTGATTACGGCGCATGCGATTGGTGCAACTGACGGATATATCTTTATTCGCGGTGAGTACATTTTAGCCGCTCAGCGCTTGGTTACTGCTATCGAAGAGTGCTTGGCCAATAATCTCATGGGCGACAATATTTTAGGCTCAGATTTTAGCTTTAATCTGCATGTGCATACGGGCGCTGGCCGTTATATTTGCGGTGAAGAAACCGCACTTATTAACTGTCTAGAAGGTCGCCGTGCTAACCCACGAACCAAGCCGCCGTTTCCACAGATTTCTGGCGCATGGGGCAGACCAACGGTTGTCAATAACGTCGAGACCTTGTGCAACATGCCAGCTATCTTGAACCATGGCGTCGAATGGTATCAGTCATTGTCCGATATCAAAGGCAAAAGCAAAACCCCAGGCACCAAGCTGTTTGGTTGCTCAGGCTTGGTCAATGATCCCGGTCTGTGGGAGCTGCCATTTGGCTACACCGCGCGCGAGATCATTGAGGATTTGGCGGGTGGTATGAAAGATGGTAAGACTCTGAAAGCTTGGCTACCGGGCGGTGCATCAACTGACTTTTTGACCGCCGACCATTTAGACGTGGTTGTAGACTTTGATACCATCCAAGAAGCGGGTAGCCGTATGGGTACTGGGCTGATTATGGTGGTTGATGAGGCACAAGACATGGTACCACTGCTGCGCAATCTTGAGATTTTCTTTCAGCGCGAATCCTGCGGTTGGTGTACGCCATGCCGTGATGGTCTGCCGTGGGGTGTTAAATTACTCACTGCCATTAATGATGGTGAAGGGCAAATCGGCGATGTCGAAAAGTTAGAGGGTCTCACGCGTGACTTATGGATTGGTAAAACATTCTGTGCGCATGCGCCGGGTGCGATGGAACCGCTGATGAGTGCGATTAAATATTTCCGTCCAGAGTTTGATCAAAAAATCGCGCAGGCGGTTGGTGTCGATGTTATTGATGCTGCAGCCAACCAACAGCCAGTAGTGAAATAAGGAGAGCGGCATGGCAGTCATACATATTGATGGAACCACTGTCGAAGTAGATAGCGCAGATAACTTGCTACAAGCCTGCTTATCACTCGGCATTGATGTGCCGTATTTTTGTTATCATCCCGCCCTCGGCTCAGTCGGCTCATGTCGTCAGTGCGCGGTCAAGCAATATCAAAACGCCGATGACATGAAAGCCGGTCGCGGTCGTCTCGTAATGTCATGCATGGTTGCCCCTAGCGATGACATGTACATTTCAGTCACCGATGATGAAGCCAAAGCCTTCCGCAAGTCGATGGTTGAGCTACTCATGACCAACCATCCGCATGACTGCCCAACTTGTGAAGAAGGTGGTCACTGTCATTTGCAAGACATGACTTACATGTCAGGTCATAGCCGTCGTCGTTATCGCTTTACCAAACGTACCCATCACAACCAAGAGCTTGGACCTTTTATAGCCCATGAGATGAACCGCTGTATCGCGTGCTATCGCTGTGTCCGTTTTTATAAAGACTATGCAGGCGGCGAAGATTTGGGCGTGTATGGCTCAAACAATCGTGTTTATTTTGGCCGTGATAAAGATGGTCAGTTCGAAAGTGAGTTCTCAGGTAACTTGACCGAAGTTTGCCCAACGGGTGTCTTTACTGATAAGACGCATTCTGAGCGCTATAACCGTAAATGGGACATGCAGTATGCGCCAAGCATCTGTCATGGCTGCTCGGCTGGCTGTAACATCTCACCGGGTGAACGTTATGGTGAATTGCGCCGTATCGAAAACCGTTATAACGGCGAAGTGAACCGCTACTTTTTATGTGATCGAGGTCGTTTTGGTTATGGCTACGTCAATCGTGACGATCGCCCAACTCAAGCGCTTGAACGTATCAATGATAAGCACGTCAAAATTAATATTGATTATGCTTTAGATGAAACCATCAAACGTATTAAAGATAAAAAAGTTATTGGTATCGGCTCACCACGTGCCAGTCTAGAGACCAACTTTGCGCTAAAAAATCTCGTCGGCTACGATAAATTTTCTACAGGTCTGAACCACCAGCAGCAAGCACTGGTCAATAAATGTATCGAAGTGCTCAGCACGGAAGGCATTTATAATCCAAGCATGACGGATATCGAAAGTTACGATGCCGTATTGGTGCTGGGCGAAGACATTACCCAAACCTCATCACGAGTGGCGTTGTCAGTACGTCAAGCCGCAAAAAACGAAGGCCTGAAAATGGCTGCAGCGTTGCAGACGCAATCTTGGCTTGCTGAACCAGTCAAACGTATTGCCCAAGATGCTTTAAGCCCAGTCTATGTCATTGATGTGACCCAAACTAAATTGGAAGACATCAGTAAAGTCAGCGTGGTTGCAACGCCCGAAGACATTACCAAGCTTGGCTTTAAAGTGGCTGCTGAGATTGCTAATTTTTCTGATGATTTATCAGAAGTCATTAATCCACAAGCCACTACGCAACAAAATGCAGATGACAATGCAGACGTTAATGCTGATACTGATGGCATGCAAGCGCTGGCTCAGCAAATTGCTTATGACTTAGTACAAGCGGATAAACCATTGGTAATCTCAGGTACGGGCTTATCGTCTACCGCATTGATAGAAGCCGCCGCGCAAATTACTCAAGCATTAACACAAAAACGTGCGGCAATTAAGGCGACAGAGCAACATCAAATTGACACTCATAATGCCAAAGTGCATGCAGCAGAGCAACAAGTACAAACCGATCAACCTGAAGAAGATCAAGAGCTGTCGGCCAAACCGAACAAGCCTGAAACGGGTGTGAATACAGAAGCACAAGACGATGTCGAGCGTGAGCCTGCAGAAAAGCTTGAACTGAAAGAAATCAATGACCGTTATCACGCACAAGCCGGTATTTATTTAACCGTCCCTGATGCCAATAGCATAGGCGTTTGCATGCTTGGTGGTCAATCCGTTGAAGAGCTGTTGGCTACGGATTTTGATGTCGTCATCGTTGCGGAAAACCAGCTGACAGATGCGATTGATGCCAATAAATTAACGCAGCTATTGACCGATAAAACGATCATTGCATTAGACCATCAATTGCTTGATTGGCATAAAGACGTCGATATCGTATTGCCAGCCGCAAGCTTTGCTGAGGCCGATGGCACATTGATATCAGCTGAAGGCCGTGCTCAGCGCTTTTTCCAAGTTTATGATAACAATTACTATCATCCAATGAGCAGCATCAAAGAAGGCTGGCGCTGGCTACATGCCGTCCATAGCAGCTTAGAAGGTAGAGATGTCGACTGGACACAGCTAGACGATGTGATTAATGCTTTAATAGTCACGCATCCTAAACTTGCGGGTATCAAAGGCGCTGCGCCTGACGCTGATTACCGTATCACGGGTCTTAAAATTGCTCGTCAGCCGCGTCGTTACTCGGGTCGTACCGCCATGCGTGCGCCGATCTCAGTCCATGAGCCGATGCAGCCAAAAGACTTAGATACAGGCTTAACCTTTTCAATGGAAGGCTATAGCGGTAAAGAAACGCCAAGCTCGATGATTCCGTTTGCCAATGCGGCAGGTTGGAACTCACCGCAAGCGTGGAACAAATATCAAGACAAAGTCGGCGGTCATCTAAAAAATGGTGATCCGGGTGTGCGTTTGTTTGATGGGTTAGAGCGTTTGGCCACTCGTCAGTATGTCGCACCAGAAGCAACGGCTTCGAGTACGACTGACCTGCAGCAAGGACAAGCCAAATTGGTGCCGATCTATAATATCTATGCCAGCTCGATGATGGCCTCGCGTAGTCCAATCGTTGCTGAGCAATTACCAATTGCGGCATGGCGCATCGGTATGGATGATGCCAAAGACTGGGATATCGCTGCTGGCGATTACTTAGCGATTGAGATTGATAAGCAACAAATTACCTTGCCAGTACAGTTGGTTGGTTATTTAGCAGAAGGCTGCATCGGTTATCCAGTTGGACAGGTGAGTATCATTCACCCATCAATGCCAGCGTCGGTACGCAAAGTGGATGCGCCAGTGATGATGATGGGTAGTATGGCTGACGATATGATGAATAATAATGATGCCGCGCCAATGAACGCAGCGCCGACCACCACACAGGAGGTGTAATATGCAAGTTACCCGTATTATCCCTGATGTGCCAAGCTTTTTGGCCGGCAGCATGAGCTTTGATGCTTGGTCCATTCTGTTTTTGGTGAGCCAATCGTTGGTTATCTTTTTAGTCGTGGTACTGGTTGCTGCGATGATGATCATCTATGAGCGCCGCATGCTAGCATTATGGCAAGACCGTTACGGTCCTAACCGTGTTGGGCCGTTTGGTTCATTGCAGCTGGTTGCTGACATGCTAAAAATCTTCTTTAAAGAAGATTGGACACCGAATTTTACCGATAAATTTATGTTTACCTTGGCGCCTGCGGTTGCCATGTTTACTGCCTTGGCCTCATTTGCCATTATTCCTATTTCACCAACGCTTGGTGTGGCTGATTGGGACATTGGTATTCTGTTCTTCTTTGCGATGGCAGGCATTGCTGTCTATGCCGTGATGTTTGGCGGTTGGGCATCTGCCAATAAGTTCTCGCTATTGGGCGGCTTACGTTCAGCGGCACAAACGATCAGTTATGAAGTCTTTTTGGGCTTGTCATTGATGGGTGTGGTCGCCCTAACAGGCTCATTTAACTTGCGCGCCATTGTTGAGTCGCAAGTTGATGGCTGGTATATCATACCGCAGTTTTTCGGGTTTTTGACTTTTGTGGTGGCTGGTGTGGCGGTGACACACAGACATCCATTTGACCAACCAGAAGCCGAGCAAGAGCTGGCTGAAGGGTATCATGTTGAATATTCTGGCATGAAATTCGGTATGTTCTTTATTGGCGAATACGTCAATGTTGTCTTGATTTCTGCGTTAATGACATGCCTATTCTTCGGTGGCTGGCTTGCACCTTTTAACCTAGATATTCCGTTTATTCCACCAGCTTTTTGGTTCATGATTAAGACGCTGTTCTTTATGACCCTATTTGTTTTGGCTCGAGGCTCACTCATGCGTCCGCGCTATGATCAGGTGATGAATTTTGGCTGGAAAGTTTGCCTGCCAGTAACGTTGATTAATTTATTGGTTACTGCTGCAGTCATTTTAATCTTTTCTCCAACGTTATAGTCATCACTAGTAGCCATTACTAGCCATCATTGATGAACTAGGGTAAAGCTGATAAGGATAATAATCCCATGTTTACTACCATAAAAAAGACCGTCATTGGACTATTTACCATTGTTCGCAGCATGTGGATGGTCAATAGTCATGCGCTCAGACCGCGTGACACCATTCTTTATCCTGAAGAGCCGGTTCCTGTGCCGCCGCGTTTTCGTGGACGTATTGTCCTCACGCGCGACCCTGATGGGGACGAGCGCTGTGTCGCTTGTAATTTGTGTGCGGTGGCCTGTCCGGTCGGCTGTATCTCTTTGCAAAAAGCGGAGCGTGAGGATGGCCGCTGGTATCCGGAGTTTTTTCGGATCAATTTTTCGCGCTGTATCTTTTGTGGACTGTGTGAAGAAGCTTGCCCGACGACCGCCATTCAGATGACACCAGACTTTGAGATGGGTGAATATAAGCGCCAAGATTTGGTCTATGAAAAAGAGCATTTGCTCATTTCAGGGCCAGGCAAATATCCTGATTATAATTATTACCGTGTGACGGGTATGGCGGTAGCGGACAAACCAAAAGGTGCGGCACAAAATGAAGCTGCACCGATTGATCTAAGGAGCTTGCTACCATGATGAATATCTTGAACCATCCTGAATTGGCAGGGTTTTATTCACTCGCTGCCGTGGCAATATTTGCCAGTCTGCGCGTGGTGACGCAAGCCAATCCAGTCCATGCTATTTTATCGATGATTGTGTCATTACTGGCGATCGCGGGCATATTTTTTGTGTTGGGCGCGCCATTTGCAGGGGCGTTAGAGATTGTTGTCTACGCGGGCGCTATTATGGTGCTGTTTGTCTTTGTCATTATGATGCTGAACTTAGGTATGAGCAATGATGAGCGCGAAGAGCGCTGGCTGGATGCCGGTACGTGGGCGATACCGACTGGACTGACAATTATTATTGCCGTGGTGCTGTATGCGATGATTGGTCTCAATCACGACGAAGCAGCTATGATTGGTGGCACAACAGTTTCAGCCAAAACCGTCGGTACGGTATTGTTTACCAAATACGTTATGCTCATACAAGTGGCGGCTTTACTACTACTGGCGGCTTTGGTTGCGGCTTATCATTTGGGTAAAGAAGCGATCGATGATGAGATTGTCGGTAATGAAAATCAAAACTTTCAGCCAAGCGTGGGCAGTATCAGAGAATATGAAAATGAGAGTACTCATACAGAATACGATGCTGTAAAAATGGCTGAACCTTACGAATATAAAGATGTTGACCCACATGACTATGTAGGTATGAAGGTAGGTAGTCAAGTAGGTGTGAACAAAGTCACGCCCAAGGAGTTAGACTGATGGTACTAGCAGCGAGCGTGGCACAAGATGTGTCAAATGTGCCGTTTGCCCATGAGGTAGCAGGCTTAGTACAGCCTGCTGCTGAGGCGCAAAATGTATTGGGTATGATACCGATGAGTCATGGACTAATTTTGGCAGGTATTTTATTTGCCATTGGTCTATGCGGCGTCATGGTACGACGTAACTTCTTATTTATGCTAATGAGCCTTGAGATCATGATGAACGCGGCAGCATTGGCATTTGTTGTGGCAGGTAGTCGCTGGGTTGATCCTGATGGACAGATTATGTTTATCTTTATTTTGACGTTAGCAGCAGCAGAGGCGGCCATTGGTTTGGCAATATTATTGCGGTTTTATCATAAGCGTGGGCATCTCGATGTCGATAGCGCCAATGAGATGAAAGGATGATGTCATGAGTTTATTACCATTAACCTTTATATTCCCGCTCGTTGGCTTTTTGATTTTAGCCTTTATGCGCGACAAATTAACCGAACAGGTAGCAGCGATTGTCGGTGTCGGTAGCATGCTGTTATCAGCATTATGCACGCTGGTGGTCAGCTACACCTTTTTGACCACCAATCCAGCAGGCACAGTGGTACAAATGCCACTATGGACATGGTTTCAAGTTGGGGATTTTGCGCCGAACTTTGGACTGAGCTTTGATGGCTTGGCGCTAACCATGACTGGAGTCATTACGGGTATTGGTTTTTTAATCCATCTGTTTGCCGCTTGGTATATGAAAGGCGATACTGGGTTTGCCCGTTTCTTTAGCTACATGAACTTGTTCGTTGCTAGTATGCTATTGCTGGTATTGGCAGATAACTTGTTTTTGCTTTATCTTGGTTGGGAAGGCGTGGGTATCTGTTCGTACTTACTGATTGGTTATTATTATCATGACCGAGCCAACGGTCTTGCCGCGATGAAGGCCTTTACCGTCACGCGCGTGGGTGATGTGTTTTTGGCCTTTGGTTTGTTTTTATTATTCCGCGAATTTGGCACGCTTAATATCCAAGAGATTATTACTCGGGCGCCAGAAGTGTTCGATATCAATAATCCGATCATGATGTTGACCACCATGATGTTGGTGGGCGGCGCAATGGGTAAATCAGCCCAGCTGCCATTACATACGTGGCTTGCCGATGCGATGGCAGGTCCAACGCCTGTATCAGCGCTTATTCACGCCGCAACGATGGTGACGGCAGGGGTTTATTTAATTGCCCGTCTACATCCCTTGTTTGAGCTAACGCCAGGTATTTTATTGTATTGGGTCGGCGGGGTTGGTGCGTTGACGCTGGTCGTTGCGGGCTTCTGTGCCTTGGCACAAACGGATATCAAACGTATCCTTGCGTATTCAACCATGAGTCAGATCGGCTATATGTTCTTAGCACTTGGCGTGGGCGCATGGCAAGGCGCAATCTTCCACTTGATGACACATGCTTTCTTTAAAGCCTTATTATTCTTATCATCAGGTGCCGTTATCCTTGCTGTACATCATGAGCAAGACATCTTTAAGATGGGCGGCTTGCGCAAAAAGATACCATTGGTATTTTGGTGCTATATCGTCGGTGGCGGTGCACTGGCAGCGATACCTTGGGTCACGGTTGGTTTTTACTCTAAAGAAGCGATTCTTTGGGAGACTTATGCCACCGGCCACATGGTACTGTTTTATATGGGGGTGTTCGGTGCGTTCTTAACGGCACTTTATACGTTCCGTATGATTTGGATCATATTCTTCGGCGAAGAAAAAACCCCTGCGCACAAATTATCCGGTGTGTCGTATTGGTTGCCTTTGACCGTGTTGCTTGTACTATCTACAGCCGTTGGTGCTTGGATTACACCGCCGTTAGACGGTGTGTTGCCAGAGAGCGTTGGGCATTTATTAGAAGTGGCAGGTCAAGATCATGCCAAGCACACGGCAGAATACATAGCGATGGGCGCCATGCTGGCTGGTTTGATATTGGCTGCACTATTATATGTCGTCAATAAAGGTCGCTTGCTCACTAGCTTTAAGCGCACACGTATTGGTGGGGCTCTATATCACTGGTGCTACCATGGTTTAGGTTTCGACGCGCTATATGATGTAATTTTCGTAAAACCCTTTTTATTCATCGGCCGTTTATTTAAAGCCGACCCTATTGATAAAACGTGGTATGTATTACCTAAGCTGGCTTCAGCAGGTAATAAGGTATTGTCTGCGACGCAAACAGGGTCACTCCGAGGTTATGCTACAAGCTTTGGCTTGGGTATGGCTGTATTGCTCGTGCTGGTAATGATGACGGTGGTATAAGATGATTGAGTTACAACAAACGTGGATGCTACCAGCATTGATTGCAATTCCTTTTATTGCAGGGTTGCTATGTTGGTTGGTAGAGCGATTTAATAAACGTCTGCCGCGCTGGATTGCCTTGATCGGTATGACGTTGACCTTTGTGCTGTCATTAGTGCTGTGGCAGTACGGTGACTTTAGTGGCATGAGTAAGCAAGTGATTGCGCCAGACGCAAATGTGCCTTGGGTTGCTGAATTCAGCGTGCCGTGGATACCGAGTTTTGGTATCAGCTTCCATTTGGCGTTAGATGGGTTGTCGCTGATGATGGTGGCGTTGACGGGACTGCTTGGCGTAGCAGCTGTTGCGTGTTCGTGGAATGAGATTCAGCGCCGTGTTGGCTTCTTCCATTTGAACCTGCTATGGAGTTTGGGCGGTGTCATCGGTGTTTTCTTAGCCATCGATATGTTCTTGTTCTTCTTCTTTTGGGAGATGATGCTGGTTCCTATTTACTTCTTGATCGCGATTTGGGGTCATGATGTCGTTGGTAAGACCAAAGAATACGCAGCAACCAAGTTCTTTATTTATACCCAAGCGTCTGGGCTAATCATGCTCGTTGGTATATTGATATTGGTCATTATTAGCTACGCACAAAAAGGTATGGTGAGCTTTAACTATAATGACTTGCTCGGTACGTCACTTGGCGGCTGGGAATATCCCATCATGTTGTGCTTCTTTATTGGTTTTGCCGTTAAATTGCCAATTATTCCTTTCCATGGCTGGTTGCCAGATGCGCACGCGCAGGCACCGACAGCAGGTTCGGTGGATTTGGCAGGTGTACTTATTAAGACGGCTGCTTATGGTTTGATTCGCTTTGTTTTGCCATTATTTCCAGCAGCGTCACAAGATTTTGCACCCATTGCCATGACTTTAGGGACGATTGGTATTTTCTACGGGGCATGGCTGGCCTTTATGCAGACGGATATGAAGCGTTTGCTTGCTTATACCAGTATCTCGCATATGGGTTTTGTGGTCTTGGCTATTTATGCTGGAACATTGCTCAGTTTACAAGGTCTCATGATTCAGATGCTCGCACATGGCTTAAGCTCGGCGGCATTGTTTATCATGGCAGGTCAGTTATATGAGCGTCTGCATACACGCGATTTGACTTTGATGGGTGGTATGTGGGGACAGTTTCGCTACTATGCGCCGATATTGATGTTCTTCTGTGCGGCACTGCTAGGTATTCCAGGTACAGGTAACTTCATTGGCGAATTTATGATTTTATTTGGTGCCTTCGCCCAGTATCCGGTGTTTGTGGTATTTGCCACATTTAGTTTGGTACTTGCAGGGCTATACTCACTTATTCTGATTCATCGCGCCTTATTTGGTGAAAACAATATTGCAGCAGTAGCAGAGCAAGAAACCAAATCACATGGTTTGCCACCGCGTAAATTAAAAGATTTGGGCAAACGTGAGCTGTCGTTGTTATTGATGCTAGCAGCTGGGTTGGTATGGCTTGGATTATATCCACAGCCATTTTTGGATACGTCAAGTCATGCTATGCAGTGGATTAACAATGCGTATGTATACAGTCAAGTGACACAAGTAGATGCCCTGCAACTGCTTGATGCAATGGAGGCACGTTAAGTCATGAATGAGATTACGATGAATGATTTGATGGGGTTGCTGCCTTATGCACCAATTATTGCCGTTGTTATTACGGTGTTGGTTGTCATGATTGCTATCGCAGTTAAACGCTCACATATAGTTACTGGTACGGTCACGGTCGTCGGTTTAAATATTGGCCTGTTTACCTTAATTGGGCAAATGGCTGGTGTCATCGAGAGTGGTGCCATCGCGCCAAATGCTGAGCAATTATTTGTTATTGATAATTTTGCTCAGTTCAATATGGTGGTTATTTTTATCTGTGCATTGGCATGTTGTACGCTATCTTATGCGTACTTGATCAATATAAAAGACAATAAAGATGAGCTGTATTTGCTCATGTTGTTATCGACCATTGGCGCGCTGCTCATGGTAAGTGCTCAACATATGGCATCGTTCTTTATGAGTTTAGAGATGCTTTCGGTGCCACTTTATGGCCTATTGTCTTATACTTATATGCGCAACCGCTCGCTTGAGTCGGGGCTAAAATACTTGGTATTGTCTGCAACGGCATCTGCAACATTATTAATGGGTATGGCCTTTATTTACGCAGAAGTAGGCTCGCTTGCGTTCAAACCTATTAGTATGGTATTGGGTAATCTCTTTGAGTCGCCACTGTTGATACTTGGGGCGGCGATGATGATGTTCGGTATCGCCTTTAAACTGTCTGCTGCGCCTTTTCATATGTGGACGCCCGATGTTTACGAAGGTGCACCAGCGCCCATCGCAACATTTTTAGCATCGGTATCCAAAGTTGCCATGATGGCGTTGGCAGTTCGATTCTTGATAGATACGTCTTTATTGGCATTACCATCGGTACAGATGTTATTGATGGTGATGGCGACATTATCGATTTTGGTGGGTAACTTGTTGGCGGTACGTCAAACGAGTCTCAAACGTCTATTGGGTTACTCTTCGATTGCGCACATGGGTTATGTGTTGATCGTCATTGTCAGTATCGGTACAGCAGCTGATAGTATCTCTAGTATGTACATGGCCATTTATGCCTTTACTTCTATTGGGGCTTTTGGGGTCGTGACGTTGATGTCTAGTCCGTATCGCTTGTCTGGAGAAGCGGATGAGTTGACTCATTATCAGGGGCTATTTTGGCGTCGTCCAGTATTAACCGCTGTCATGACGATTATGATGTTGTCATTGGCAGGGATTCCGTTGACGGCAGGCTTTATCACTAAGCTATTTGCCATATTGGCTGCAGTACAAGGTACCAACTGGTTCTTGGCAGGGATGATTATCTTGGGTAGTGCGATTGGTTTATTCTATTACCTGCGCGTCATGCTCACGCTATTCAAGCGTCCTAAGCAATTCATTGAGTTTGATGTTTCTAAGCAATGGGGTATTCGTACTGGCGGTATCATGGTCATTGCCGTGACCGTAATTATCGTCTTCTTCGGTGTCTTGCCAAACAGTATGATTGAGTTCGCAAGTTTGGCTCGTATTTGGTAAGGTTGTGATATTTGGTAGAACTGTCATGTTTGGTGGTTTTGTCATAAAAGACATGAGATAAGTTGCCGCTGCTTATATGTGGTTATTGTTCTATTATTACTGTCAGAAAACCAAGATGCGCCAGCTTTGTGATAAGCTTGGCGCATCTTTTCGTTTGTATCATTTAAAAAGTTTAAGTATAAGTATAAATAATAAGTGAGTGAATCATCATGAGTGACAATATTCAAAAAGTAACGGTGCTCAGTAAAACCACATGGACGCCAAATCTGTTTAGTTTTACCGTCAGTCGTCCCGATAGCTTTAAGTTTACGGCAGGGCAATTCGTACGTCTGGGCGTCAATCCCAGTCAGCTACAGCATTATAAGCAGCAAGACGAAATATCTAGTGCAGCCATTGATGACAAGCTGAATGCCGCACTGAATGAAGACATCTTTCGTGCTTATTCCATCGTTTCCTCACCCTTTGATGAAGTGTTAGAGTTTTTCTCTATCGTTATCCCTGATGGTGCATTTACCTCGCAATTGCAACACTTGCAAATAGGGGATGAGTTGCTGCTTAATACGCTGCCGTTTGGGTTTTTGACGTTGGCGCGTTATCAAAAACCATTGCCCAAAGACTTATGGTTGCTCGCGACAGGAACCGGTCTTGCGCCATTCTTATCGATGCTCCAAGACCTAAAAACATGGGAAGATTACGAAACCATTGTATTGGCTTATAGTGCACGTTCGCTAGAAGAGCTGGCTTATATAGAGAAAATCGAAAGCCTACAGGAAGATTTTGGCTCATTAGTAGACAATCCAGCAACATTAATCTTTATTCCAATTGTCACACGCGAGCCTGTTGAAGGGGCATTGAAAGAACGTCTGCCAAAGCTACTGCTAGAGGACACATTACAAGAGCGAGTAGGAATGTCGTTAGATATTGATAGCACCCATGTCATGCTATGTGGCAATCCAGATATGGTGGAAGACACAAAAGAGACGTTAAAAACGCTGGGACTGGTGATGAATCGACGCGGTGAAGGCAACATTGCGGTAGAAAATTATTGGTAGTTATTTTATTGATATGAGTCTACAGCAGAATTTTTTGAAAAAACGCGGTATCCAAAAGACAATTGTTTTTTGGATACCGCGTTTTTATATGAGGCGAAAGTTAGTGTGTTTTACACTTGGCTTGGTTCAGTCGCATCGTCTATCGGATTGATAGGACCTTGCATCAGCTCAGGCTCATCATCATCGTTAATGATGTCTTCGTTGCTATTTGCTGATAACAAATCCCGATAATTGATTTGCGCCTTTAAGATAAGCTGTTCTTCTTCAAGCTCACCATAGTTCACTTGAACCTTATGCAAGGTACTGATAATTTTATTATTACTTTTAAGCCAGCGATTGATATCGAGATAAATGACTTCATCTTTTGCGCGAGCAATATTGATATAAGACAAAATAAACCCTAACGGATCTTTTTTGAGGACGCTGTGGTTGAACCAGATAAACAGCTTGATACCTTGGCGTTTAAGAAAAGATTCACAGCGTAGGTTCAGGACATCAGTATAAGTTTGCTGACCAAAGACAAAGCGTTGAACATTGCGATCAAGCTGTACATGAACCAAACTAAAATTACTGGCCACCTCAGCATAAATACCACTGGCATCGACCGTACAGTATAGACGAAACCAGCCGTCATGCATCTCAACGCGTAACTCTAAAATGGCTTTTACATTATCAGTCACGAACTTTTGCAATGCATCATTGACGTACTTTTGGGCCACGGGTAGCGCAAGTTCGTCTTCAAACTTATCGGCAGTTTTGTTATATATCTGTTTGATAGACTGCGTGAGCCGCTCCCAGCCATCACTAAATGACTCATCAAAACGATAGCCCATATTTTCAAAAAACTCATCAAAGTTTTCTGAATTATTCACATTATTATTCAAATTATCACTCATGTTATCAAAGCCACTCAAACTTATTATCCTTATGATGATAGGGTCGTCATTGACTAGGTCGCCTCAACAAGGCCTATTACCTATTTATATTTGCTCATACTAGGTCGCATCAATACGCCTACTATAAAACAGTATATATCAAATACGAGAACTTCAAAGTAAACACAGGTATTTTGTGTCAACTCATTTGGAAACTGACGTTAAAAACACGCCCTAATATTATGATGCGTGTTTTATAACATTTTTGGCTATTCGTTTTTTTAATAAATGACCCAAAGGTTAGAAATGGTGCATAAATGGGTTAGCATGAGTCATCTATGGTTATGCTAGCAGCATAATTCTCTGTCATGTTATGATAGCGCTTACTTTTTGCTTAATTTATCCTCATCAACCTGAGACCTATTGTGGCTTATATCAAAGACTCGCAAAGCTACCACTTTTCTGCACAAGCCCCTAAACGTGACTTTGGCTTGCCTGTTGCTATTGTTATTGCCGTTGCAATACATGTGCTGATTATTTTTGGTATCAGCTTTTCGATGGGCAAAGACCCCGCCGCCATGATGCAAGATGTTGCAAAAGCGCTCACAGATAACATGAAGCCAAATGAAGACGCGCATTTTATTGCCAACGCCTCACAAGAAGGCGGTGGCACGATACAAGAGACATTAAGGCAAGAGACCGATCAGACCAGCCCTTTGTCTGCTGAACAAATGAGTGAGACGCAAGACGTCATTAATTTGCAGCGCCAAGTTCGTCAGCAGCGCTATCAAGAAAGCTACCTGCGAACCACATTAAGCTGGCGCCAAGCAACGGTTGAGTCTGATAACGACAGCAAACAAGCCAAAGATGACATCATGGCACAAGAAGAGCGGCTACGTAAACAGATCGCAACGTTAGAAGCACAACTCTCTCAACGTCAGCAAGTCTATGCAACCAAGTCGAAAGTCGTGACGATGGACAGCAACTCGACGACGCGCGGTGCGGCCGCTGATTATATCGATACTTTCCGTGAGCATGTTGAGCGCGTTGGCAATCTGCATTATCCAGTACAAGCGCGAGCACAAGGCATCACTGGTGATGTGCGCCTGATGGTCATTATTAGTAATGATGGTAACATTAAAGCCATTCGACTGCTAGAAAGCTCAAATTCGACGATATTAGATGAAGCGGCTAAGCAGTCCGTGCGCCAAGCAGCACCTTTTGGTGAATTTACTGAGGATATGAAAGATATTGTCGAGTTACGTTTGATACGTACTTATCGTTATAGCGACAAAGTCGATGTCACTTATTAATGGTTGATTTTTATTGCTAAAGAAATGAACATTAACGTTCATCAATATGAATTTATCCTTACATTTATAGAATAAAGAGTCAGTATGGAATTTTTAGGTTTTACCGTAGATGTCGCCACCCTAACCAATAATGCGTTAAGCTTGGCCATGAAAGTTTTGTTGGCGATATTAATATTCGTCATTGGGCTTTGGCTGGCCAAAAAGGCGGTGAGCGTTGCCCATAAGGTTATGGTGCGCGGGCGCTTAGATGACACCGTTGCTAGCTTTTTGGGCCGTCTGTTGTATGGTGTTTTGTTGGTTGTGGTTGCTTTGGCAGCTTTGAGCAAAGTTGGCGTACAGACCACGTCAGTCGTCGCGATATTAGGCGGCGCAGCAGTAGCCATTGGTTTGTCACTGAAAGATCAGCTGTCTAACTTTGCTGCTGGTATTATGATTGTGACTTTTCGCCCATTTGTACGGGGTGATTATGTGCAAATTAGCAGCTATACGGGTACGGTGACGGAAATCACTTTGGTTAATACCCATCTAACGACGATAAACAATCACGATATTATCATTCCAAATAGCGATATCACGACCTCACCTGTCACCAATTATACAGCGTTGCCCAATCGCCGCGTCGATATCACGGTTGGTATTGGCTACGATGCCGACATCAAAACCGCCAAAAACGTTATGCTGAGCTTGGCAAAAAATAACACGATGGCTTTTACCGACCCTGCGCCAATTGTGCGTGTGACCAGTCTGGGTGATAATTCTGTGGATTTGACCTTAAATGTCTGGACAACCAATGCCGACTGGTGGACGATGCAGTGTGATTTGCTAGAGCAATTTAAGCACGCGTTGGATGACGAAAAAATTGAGATTCCATTCCCGCAGCGTAGTGTCCATGTAAAAGGGTTAGATCAGATGATTAATCAAATGGGTCAATCACAAAAACTACCCATGACCAAGGACTAGTCAATCAAGGACTGATCAATCAAAACTGCTTGGTTAATAGGCTTTAAATATAAGGATTGGGCAGGTTTAGACTTGCCAAAATCTCGATTTCAAAACGTTCCATCTCATCTTGTTCGGCTTGGCCAAGCTCATGATCAAAACCGAGCAGATGCAGCACGCCATGTATCAATAAATGGCTAATATGCTGCGTCACGGTTTTGTTTTGCTCTTTAGCCTCGGTCGCCACGACTTCATGGCAGATAACGAGCTCACCGAGTGGTAATACGGGCATTAGCTCAATGATTGCAGTAGGTAAGTCGCTTGGATAAGACAAAATATTGGTCGCATAATCTTTATCACGAGCGTCCAAATTCAATGCACGCCCTTCAATAGCGTCCGTAACATATATGTCTAGCGCTTTAAACTTTTCCTGCCAGCGTGCAGGGTCGATATCGACGAAGTAGGGCAGCGTCAGCCCATGATTGACGCGCTCATTCATATAATCTAACGTCGCTATCATGATAGGGAATAAGGTGTCATGATGATAAAACGTATCAAGTATATCGTCATCAATACTATCCGTAGCGTTGATATCGAGTGCGGCTAGACTGGCGTTGTTGCTTGTGATCTCATCGTCTGCATTGTGGTTGCCATCGTTGTTAGACTGACTCATGCCATTATCCTTTTATTGTCTCAAATATTTTGATTGCTTTATTCAGATTAAATCTAAAAAAATCAGCAGTAAAAAACCGGACTACGAGGCAGTAATCCGGTTTTCTTATTTTAAAATTGGCACATTAATTTTGCCAGTTTATAATTTAGCAGCAGCATTAGCGATCACTTGTCTGCGTTCTTGCTCTTTGATGCGCTCAAATTTGCGTCTTTCTTCTAGTATCAATTGCTCACTATCAAAGATGTCATAAGCTTCAACGATCTGTTGTACCAATTGATGGCGTACCACGTCTTTTGAGTCAAACTTAGTGATATGAATCTCTTCGATATCTTTTAAGATTTCCATTGCTTGTGCCAATCCTGATTTGTGACCACGAGGCAAATCGACCTGCGTGATGTCACCTGTGATGACGGCACGTGAGCCAAAACCCAAACGGGTTAAAAACATTTTCATCTGTTCAGGCGTAGTGTTCTGCGCTTCATCTAGAATGACAAAGGAGTTGTTTAAGGTACGACCGCGCATGTAGGCAAGTGGTGCGACTTCGATGACTTGTTTTTCAATCAACTTGCCAACTTTTTCAACGCCGATCATCTCATATAACGCATCGTATAATGGGCGCAAGTAGGGATCGATTTTTTGCGTTAAATCACCCGGTAAGAAGCCCAGTTTTTCACCTGCCTCTACCGCTGGACGTACCAGTAAGATACGCTCAATCTCATTGCGCTCAAGCATGTCTACGGCACAAGCGACTGCTAGGTAAGTTTTGCCAGTACCTGCAGGGCCAATACCAAATGAGACGTCAGAGTTAAGAACATTTTGTACATAACGTTGTTGATTGCCACCGCGTGGAACGATGCGACCTTTGCGTGTGCGTAAGCTAATGGGCGTAAATTCGGCAGCCTCTAAGTCGTTTTCATCTTCTACGCTTGCTGCATTTTGCTCATCGGCTTCCATGTCTTCATCGCGAGAGATGCTTGATTGGATGATAAGATGCAGCTCTTCGGCACTGATGTCTTTGGTGTTTTGTGCTTCATCTACCAGCTTATAAATAATACGTTCACCGCGCTCGACACCTGTCACATCGCCACTGAGACAAAAATCTCCTTGGCGCTGAATGATCTTGATATCGAGGCGTTCTTGGATATATTTCATGTGATTGTTGTATTCACCTAACACGGTTTTGAGCTGTGCTGGCGTCAATGATTCAAACTTTATACGGCGGCTCATGGAATCAGTCAAGCGATTATCCTTGTGTTGTATGCCCGCTGTTATGATTTAGTTTTGATGAAGCTGCGGGCTTGAACGATAAATAGTTAATAGGTTTATATCGGTGTTAAAACGTAGAGATAAGATTGTAATAATAAAAATGACGGTCAAATTATTGTTGGTTTTAGGGAGTCAGATAAGCGGAGTTTTTTAAGTCAGCATCTTTCCTTCATTATGGTAGATAGATTTAAAATTTCAAGCAATACCTTGGCTAGATGGCGCTGTTTTTGTATGACGATTGCAACGACTGCAACCGTTTTTTAATATTTACAACTTTTATAGCCCATTTGATATAGTCGATTCTAAATAAAACAGAACCATTATATTCAAGCTCCGCTGACTCGTTTTTATACTGAACTCAGTAGACTTTTGTCGTTATGGCAACTTTTGTTTTTCTACGAATTTATCATTTTTGCTACACGCTTTGCATACGGTTAAGGCCGCTGAATGCTAGGCAATTTGTGGTAATCTATGGGTTATATTATCGTGAATTTGTTATGGCGACTTGTCATCACGATTTGTCATAGCGTTTAAAATAGGAATAATAACGATGCACAATACGGATTCAACTTTATCAAACGCTAAAAATATAGAGGGAATAACCGAGCAACAGGTGCTTATCGCTGGCGGTGGTCATGTGGGTTTGTCTTTTGCCTTGTTATTGGCGCATCATGGTATTGCTAGCACGCTTCTAGAAAAAAACAGCTATCCAACCATTAGTCCGAATGATGACAGTAAACGTAGCCACTATTTAGACAGCCGCAACACGGCATTATCACGTCGCACTGTACAGATTTATCAAGAGATTGGCTTATGGGCAGAGCTACAAAGCCATGCTTGCCGCATTGATGCGGTGCAGATCAGTGAGCAGGGCAGCTTTGGGCGCGCGCAGTTAAATAAGGCCAAAGAAAAAGTAGAGTCGTTTGGGCAAGTGATGGAAAATGCTTGGCTCGGACGTAAGCTTTTATTGGCAGCGCAAGAGGAGCCGCTGATTACCTTAATTGATCATGCCAATGTGACCGCGGTTGAACAGCAAACGGATGGGGTGACGCTTAGCTTTAGCTATTACGGTGAAGAAGAACATGAGCAGCAATTACAAGCAAGCGTCTTGGTCGCTTGTGATGGCCGCGATTCTACTGTCCGTCAATTGCTCAATATCAGTACAACGACTTATGATTACGAGCAGACCGCCATTGTTGGCGTGGTAGAGACTTCTATGCCGCACGAGCATGTCGCTATTGAGCGTTTTAGCCCAGCAGGTCCACTTGCCGTATTGCCGTTAACGGATCCAGAGGGCGATGGCAATGATGAGCACCAAAAAGGCTATAGGCGCTCAGTGGTTTGGGTTTGTCCCAAAGGTGAAGAGACACAGTATTTAGACGATGACGCGCATTTCTTGGCGACGCTACAGCAAGCTTTTGGCCAACGCGCTGGCACGTTTGTGACGGCTGGTCGCCGCGGTGCTTATCCATTGACCCGAGTGCTCGCGGACAAGCAAGTAGCGGGTCGCTGTGTCATCATGGGCAATGCCGCTCATACCTTGCATCCTGTGGCAGGACAAGGTTTTAACCTTTGTATGCGAGATGCGCATGTGCTGGCACAGATGATGAGCGCGCAAGTGCTACGAGGCGAAGACATTGGCGATACGCAACTATTGAAACGCTATGAAAAAGCGCGTGTCAGCGATCAAAAACGTGTCATTCGCTTCTGTGATGCAGTGGTACATGGTTTTACTCACCCGAACCCAGCAGTGAAGCTGGCACGCAACGTGGCGTTGATTGCTTTTGATAAATTGCCAAATATTAAGCCGTTAGTGGCTAATTATGCAATGGGCTTGAAATCGTAAAAGTGCGTAAAGACATAATGCTACGAAGACAAGCAAACCATACACAGGCTTATCAAACTAAATAAAATGGATGCAATATATATTGACGCGAGACTGGGACAAATTTTTCTTGCTTGCTGTGCCTGCGCCGCTCGATGCGACAAAAAATTTATCCCAGTCTCGCTGACTCTTTTTTGTATTGACCTGATTATACTATGAGCAAACTATCGCTCTACAAAGGACGTTCCATGAAAAATAACCATACACTTATTATAGGCGGTGGTATCGTCGGTGCCACGCTTGCGCTAAAACTGGCACAAGCAAAAATGCCAGTGACATTGATTGATGCACGTCCTGCGCGTGATGAGTCGACGTGGCAAGATGTACTGAGCAAACGTGATGCCCGTGTTTATGCGCTGAGCTTGGCTAGCATTAACTTACTGACCGATATAGGCGTGTGGCAAAAAATTGTCGCATCCGAACGTAAAGCAGATTACTCGCAAATGCAGGTGTGGCAACTCAACGGTATGGGCGAGTTGCTGTTTGGTGAGAGCCGTGATGAAAACGTCGAGCCTGAGATACTGGGTAGTATGGTCGAGCCAGCAGTTATTGAACATGCACTGTGGCAGCGTTTACACGATCAAGATGTCAGTGACTATCTAACCGTTATGGCAGGTCAAAAAGTAGTAAACATGGATTGGCTGGGAGCTGATAAAGGCTATCGTGTGACTTTGGACGACGGCACAATAATTGATGCCGCGCTAGTGGTCGGTGCTGATGGTCGTGGTTCATTTGTGCGTCAGCAAGCTGGTATTGAGCTAGATACCTTGGATTATAATCAAACGGCGATTTGCTGTGCGATTCAAACGGAAAAGCCGCATCAAGCAACCGCGCGCCAAGCCATGTTGCCAACGGGTACGCTGGCATTGTTGCCTTTAGCGGATATCACGGATGTGGATAAGGCTAACCCACAACATTGGCAATCGATAGTATGGACGTTGCCACGCAATCAGGCATTGGCATTGATAGACGAAGAAGATCGCTTTGTCGCGGACAAACTGGCTGCTGCTAGTAACTATGAGCTTGGGGCAATTCGTCAGATTGAATCCATCGCCAGCTTTCCATTAGCGGCGCAACAAGCAAAGCGATACGTGGCTGATAATTTGGTACTGATCGGTGATGCGGCACATGGTGTGCATCCGCTGGCAGGACAAGGGTTAAATCTGGGCATGCTTGATGTGAAGGTATTAAGCGAACAATTAGCCCATGACTTTACGCGTAGTGGCGGCACGCGTAGTGGCAGCAATCAAACATTGCGTACTTATGAGCGTTTGCGCCGTCCGCATAATAGCCTGATGATGCATAGCTTCTCAGCACTGAACTGGCTGTTTGCAGGGTCACTTGCCCAAATGCGCCCTGTGCAGCAAATACGCAATGAAGGTATGTATCGAGTGGGCAAAATAAAGCCGCTCATGCGTTTGTTTGCCAAGCAGGCGAGTGGGGTGTAGGGGTTTTGGTTGATAAGAGAGTAGAACATGGATGTTAAATTATCGTCAATAGTGACTATTATGATAAGTGCTTTAGCACTGATGGGTTGCCAAACTACTGTAATATTGCCATCTCCAGATATAATCCAAGATGAAAATACCATGACGATGCAAGCGGAAGATACTGATTCAGATGGTGATGGAATTTTAGATCAAATCGATCATTGCCCAAAAACGCCAAATCATACAGTAGTAGATGCGAAAGGGTGCACAATAATAATTGAGGGAGGCGATGCACTCGAAATGTCGTTTGCTGGTTTTTTCCCGTCCATGGGCAGTCATCTGCCTGATATTTACGATCTTGAGTTTGCAAAAATAGAAGAAAAACTTAATGAGCATGCAGACGCGACGGTGTTTATTTTTGGTCATACCGCGTCGAGTGAGCGCGATGAGGCGGCTGTTACGCACTTTGGCAGCGACACGCTAGCGCGTTATCGAGCACTTATGGTCAAAAATATGCTGGTACTAGACCATGGTATTGCTGCTGAGCGTATCCATACTTATGACTGCTCAAATAGATACTTAGCGACAGAACAAGATTTTTTAGACCGCACTCTCGCAGCACTAAATGTTGATGATATTGAGGCTAAACAAAGCCGTGTAACCTTAAGAGCAAGCTCTGAAGTCAGTGACTTAAATGACCTTAAATATGTATCCTATTCACGGATGTATGGTGAGTATGCAAAACATTGTGAACCATTTGAATAATGATATAAATGATGGTTAATACGTATCAGGTACTAAAATTTGTATTTATCCCACTGCTGAAAAAAACACCATCAGCACAGGTGAGACGATATTAATAATAAAACCAAAACTAATCGCCAGCGGCACGACTTTCAATCCGCCTGACTGTTGAATAATCGGCAAGGTAAAGTCTAAGCTGGTCGCACCGCCAAGCCCGACCGCTGCTGATGGATATTTGCGCATAAAGACGGGGATAAATAATAACGCAAAAAACTCACGTACCAAGTCATTAAATAACGCCACACTACCCCAAACGGCGCCATAAGCGTCGGTCATGACAATCGCTGAAAGTGAGTACCAACCAAATCCCGATGCCAACGCCAAGCCCTTAGTCCATGACACGTCCGTAAACAACGCCGCAAAAACAAGCCCGCCCGCCAATACCGATAGCGTGAAGATGACACTCATCTCGACACCACGTCTATTCAACATTACTTCTTTAAGTGTAATACCTGACCCCTTTAACCCAATACCGACCAGTAAGATTAATAACATGAGCAACGCAGTCATGGTGTTTTCAGGCGGCATATAAGCGGCTGGCAAGAAATAACCAATGATCATACCGATCAGCACACAAACCACTTGCGCCAAGCTGCCACGAATACTAACGCGATGCTCCTTCGATTTCACACTGGGTTTTTTGGCGTGCCATGGGCGCACACGGTCAAACAACATAAGTGCAAACAAACCTGTACCAATTGTCAATATCGACAGGACGGTGACATATAGCGCAATTTCGCCCAGCTGACTGCCTAGCCCCTCGACCTGTGATAGCTCAATACCAATAAGGCCTAAAATGATGAAAACCAAATAAGATAAGCCTTTATCTGCAAGTTTGATCATGGTCGGATGAGAAGGGATGGCAAAGCCAATAAACATTGGCATTAATACCAGAACAAGAGTAATTAAGCTTTGCATGGTGGTCGGCTCGCAGCATTTTTAATAAGGCGCTTTTGATAAGGCATTTTTAAGAAACTGAAGATTGTATCACACCACCGAAAAAATACGGACTACTAAGGCGTGTCCTCAATCTGAACGAGGATGACTAAATGGCTTAAAAATGGCTAAATATTCGCCAAACTGTGTCAAATAGCTGGTTAATAGCCTGATATTATCGGCGCTATTTTCCTTATTTGGCTTCAATTTATCTCATTTTTATGACCATTTTCAAAATGAGGACATGCCTCAAATTTCTAGCAGTCTTTGATCGTCCTGAGTTGAATGTGGATAATGCTGAGCGACTTTTACAGATTGAGTAAAGTCAGTATGTTGATGATAGAATTGGTCTGGTAGTGAAGCAATCACACTCGTCCGAGGAGTGTCTGCTAAGTTTGGATAGTCATGTCGATAATGCCCACCGCGACTCTCAACGCGCTGATAGGCTGATTGAATGATTAAGATCGCTAATTGCAACTGTCTTGCCAATTGACAGTATGCAAGTTCGCTGGCAGTAGTGGGGTTGTTTTTATTACTTGCGTCGGATTGATCAGACTCAGCATCTGTTAGCCAGTCTTGCCATTTTTGTATTTGGTCTAATGCTTGCTCTAATTGACTGGCGCTACGGGTGATACCCATATTGGCTGTCATGAGTGCCTTCAGTTCTGAGATTATTTTTACGACATCAGTTTTTGCCAAATTAGTATAAATGCTGAATCGTTTATCGGCATGCTTATGCGCTGCAAGCGCATAGACAGGTAAGATAACAGATTGCGTGTCTGTAAGGGTTGGTACTGACCAAACCTCAATGGCTAATTGGGCCGCTTCATAATAGGCAGTATTATTTAGCTGATCGGTTTTTTTTACACTTTGTAAGTTTTCTAAGCGCTCTAAATAACGAGGCAAGTGGGCTGCAATATTGCGTCCGACCACCACGCATTCCAATAAAGAGTTACTTGCCAAGCGGTTTGCCCCATGTAAGCCTGTATAAGCGACTTCGCCAGCGGCATAAAGCCCTGCTACATCGGTCAAACCATTTGCGCAAGTAACCACGCCGCCGCAACTATAATGGGCAGTCGGAGCAACCGGAATAGGGTCAGTAGTCATATCGATACCAAGTGCTAGCAAGGTTTGGTCAATTTGTGGAAAATGCGCCCGCAAAAATTTCGCTGGCAAGTGGCTGACATCAAGGTGTACATAACCAAGTCCATTGTGATGAATCTGCTCTGCTATAGCCCGCGCGACGATATCTCGCGGTGCCAGCTCAGCTCGTGAGTCCACATCCAGCATAAAGCGCGTCCCAGTTTGCGGACAATACAGTCGCCCACCTTCACCGCGTAACGCTTCAGATATCAAAAAGCTGCTGTTAGCAAGTGCTAAACCTGTCGGATGAAATTGGATAAATTCCAGATTTGCTAAGCGGCATCCTGCTTGCCACGCCATCATAACGCCATCGCCGACACAAACATTGGGGGCGCTGGCACGCTTAAACAATTGTCCTAAGCCGCCGCTGGCCAGTACAACGGCACGGCTATAAAAGGTGAGCTGACGCTGATTGATGTGGTCAAACACCAGCGCGCCTTGACAGTGTTTAATCGTCGCATGAGGGTTCAGCTGGCTATCAGTGAATGGCGAGGTAAGTAACGTCAACGCTTCATGATAGGGCAAAATAGTAATGTTGGTTGCAGCATGTGCTTTTATGTTCAACGCTTCCATAATATGCCGACCAGTAGCGTCATCGGCATGCGCCACTCGGCGACAGCCATGACCGCCTTCTTGAGTTAAATGCAAGTCACTGGTGTGCAACTCGGTCAGCGGTTTTTTTTTGGCATTTTGTTGAGAGATTTGGGTAAATGGAACACCTTGCTCACATAACCATTGAACGGCCTGCTGCCCAGCGCTTAGAATGCTGGTCGTGTGCTCAATCTCACACAACCCTGCGCCAGCGATCAGTGTATCGGCGATATGGTCAGTAACGGAGTCGTTTTTATCCAAACTGGCTGCGATACCGCCTTGGGCATAGTGGCTTGAGCAAACCTCAAGTGCGTCTTTGCTCAATACCGTGATATTCAGCGACTTTGGCAAAGATAGCGCGGTGCTCAATCCTGCCAGTCCAGCACCAATGATGAGAACATCCGTTTGTCTTGTGTCAGCAGTACCACTGCCGACCGTTTCTATTTTGAATGCCTCATTCATGTTAGGCGGCTCCAACGTTAGCAAACAGGGCGCGGTCTTTGACGATATCACCACTAGCGGCTACTCGCTGCTTTTGTGATTCGGCAAAATCAAGCATACGTTGTAGCGGTTTTTTGGCTGCTGCTGCCAACTCAGGCGTCATCAGCACTTCGCCAGTATGATGAGTGAGACACTGCTCAATACCTTGCAAGCCATTCATCGCCATCCATGGACAAAAGGCACAGCTTTTGCAACTGGCGCTCTCACCAGCGGTAGGCGCGGCCAAAAAGCGTTTGTGCGGCGAGCGTTTTTGCATCTCATGCAAGATACCCAAGTCGGTCGCGACGATAAACGTTTCGGCATCCATCTCATAAGTCGATTGCAACAGCTTACTGGTTGAGCCAACCACATCTGCAAGCTCAACGACGCTATCAGGAGATTCAGGATGTACCAACACTTTCGCGTTTGGATGCTCATTTTTTAACTGTATCAGCTCCGTTGCTTTAAATTCATTATGTACTAGGCATGAGCCTTGCCAGAGCAACATATCTGCCCCTGTTTGCTGCGCGATATATTTACCCAAATGACGGTCGGGCCCCCAAATGATAGGCTCGCCTTGTGCATGTAAATGCCGCACGATATCGATACCCACTGACGAGGTCACCACCCAATCAGCCCGCGCTTTGACAGCGGCACTGGTATTGGCATAAACGACCACGGTGCGCTCTGGATGGGCATCACAAAAGGCAGAAAACTCATCAGCAGGGCAGCCCAAATCAAGCGAGCATTCTGCCTCCAAGTCTGGCATCAGTACCGTTTTTTCCATACTTAATATCTTTGCTGATTCACCCATAAAACGCACACCAGCGACTACCAATGTTTGCGCGCTATGCGCTTGACCAAAGCGCGCCATCTCTAGCGAGTCACCAACGCAGCCACCCGTGGCCAATGCCAAATCCTGAATGAAGGGATCGACATAATAATGGGCGACCAGCACGGCATTGTTGTCCTGCAATAACTGCTTAATATTTTCTTCCACTTTAATGCGTTCTGTACGTGGCAAATCTACGGGTATTTTGGCTTTGGCATATTCGACATTCATTTGCGTTGCAATGCGACTGTCAGTGCTCATCATGGGCGCGTCATACGGATAAGTTTTCATAAGGACAACCTTTTTGGTGCAATAACGACAAATCATATGTCGCTAAAAGTGGGTCGATTAAATACCGCTCAAAACAAAGTGTCTTAATTATGCTCGTTTTGAGCATAAATACAAGTATTTTTTTTATACCTATGGCTACAAAGGTGCGTGTCTAAAGAGCATTTCTTTGTGGTATATGGTCAGCTCACAATACAAAGAGTCGTTGCGAATCTCGTATATTTACAACGGCAGTCTATGATAGTTTTAGATTCACGCTATACTAGGGCGTGTCCTCAATTCAATCGATAGTCATCTAAATGGGCTAAAAATGGCTAAATTTTGCCAAACATTGTCAAATAGCTGGCTAATATCCCGATATTATCGGCACTATTTTCCTTGTTTGGCTTCAATTTATCTCATTCTTATTACCATTTTTCAAATGAGGATACGCCCTAAGTCACGCTATCAAAACTCAGTTTTACCGTTTTTTTATCACACTCAACAATAAAGGATAATCCTTAAAGTCATGACGTTGTCTTATTCACATGCGCATCAACAAGGTAGTGGCACGACAGAAGTGGTCGCGGTACTGGTTGCTATTACAGATCATACGGCTCGGGTCTTAACGGTCGATCAAGGCAAGTTATTGCCCAATGGCCCGCTCATGCCATTACATCGTTCATTGCAAGCTGGCGTGCGGCAATGGGTTGAAGAGCAAACCCAGCAACCGCTTGGTTATTTGGAGCAGCTATATACCTTTGTTGATACCAATAGGCGCAACATTGATGGTCATGCATTGGTCTATGTCAGTTATCTAGGCTTGGTACAAGAGCAAGAGGCGCAGACGCAGCCATTACAAAGTCAGGCATTATGGCGTGATTGGTATGACTATTTCCCATGGGAAAATCACTTGGATGGTATGCCAAGTATGATTGTGGATTTTATTGTGCCTGCTTTATTAGACTGGGCAGATAAGACAAAAGATACCGTTACTCAGCAGCGTCGGCGTCAGCGTGTCGAGTTGTGCTGGGGATTGACTGAGCTGATGTTGATCAGTGGTGAATCAACAGATATCAATGCTGGCAGTGAGACAACAAGCGATAGTGAATATGAAAGTAAAGAGTGGGTCGCTGAGCATGTGTTATTGCGTTATGAGATGCTTTATGAAGCGGGGCTGATACCTGAAGCACCGACTTATCTACCCCGTCAGCAAAAAAATAGCTTGCCTGCGGACTGGTCACAGCTAATCGGCGTGCCCATGTACTACGATCATCGCCGCGTTATCGCCACTGCTATCTCAAGACTGCGTGCTAAGATCGAATATCGTCCTCTTATCTTTGGTTTGATGCCAGATGTCTTTACTTTATCGCAGTTACAGCAAAGCGTAGAAGCCTTGTCTGGCGTGCGTTTGCACAAACAAAATTTCCGCCGTTTGCTTGATTCGCAAAATTTAGTGATAGAAACAGGACAGAGTAGTAGCGCTCAGCGTGGCCGTCCTGCCAAGCTTTATCGCTTTCGTCATGATATTGAACTGCAGAGTTTGCTAATGGATAGCAAGTTGCCCAAACGTAAATAATTGCTAAAGATCTATGGGTTTTAACGCTTATCAAACCTTACTGGATGAATAAAGTGATGTGCCTGTCTTGCGAGGCGATGAACTTTAGGCTATATTTATGCTCATTTTGAGTTTAATTATCCATAGTTGATCTCACCAGCATGTTTATATAAGGGCAAAAGATGACAGTTAAAACAGAGCCAGCATTGGATGAAGTTTTACTAAGACCATTGGTGCAAGCGGCTTTAACCGAAGATTTGGGCAGACGCGGCGACGTCACTTCGCAAGCGACCATTCCAGCTGATATGCAAGCACAATTGCAGATTAAGGCCCGTCAGGCGGGTGTGATATGTGGTATGGATTTGGCGCGTCTATCTTTTGCGTTGGTCGATGCTCAAATTGAATTTATGGCGCACGTAACGGATGGTGAGAGGGTCGCTGCAGGTACCGTTTTGGCCGTCGTTCGTGGGAATGCCCGTCATCTATTGACGGCAGAGCGTACAGCACTCAATTTTATGACCCATCTTAGTGGGATTGCGACAGATACGAAAAACATTGTCGATAGCATCGCTGAGTACCCAGCGCAAATTACCTGTACGCGTAAGACCATTCCCGGCTTACGCATCATACAAAAATACGCGGTACGCTGCGGTGGTGGGCGCAATCACCGCTTGGGGTTGGATGATGCCATCTTAATTAAAGACAATCACATTGCCATTGCTGGCGACATCAAGACCGCCATTCAACAAGCGCAAGCCTTTGCCGGTCATCTGATTCCAATCGAAGTCGAAGTCGATACATTGGAGCAATTAGCGCAAGCCTTAGATGCTGGTGTGAACTTGGTATTGCTGGACAATATGGCGCCTGAGGTATTATCGCAGGCGGTCGCGATGTGTAAAGGCCGTGCCAAAACAGAGGCATCAGGTGGCATTACCCCTGAGACTGTACAGGCAGCCGCAAAAACAGGCGTTGATTTTATCGCGATGGGATATTTGACGCACAGTAGCACGGCGCTAGATATCGGTTTGGATTTTAGCGCATAGCTTAAGTTTTTGATATGTTGAATTTTCGAGATTTTATAGTCAAATATATCAAAGCGGTTACATAGAAGCATTTAGGCAAGGTTAAGCAGTTTATCGACCTATCTGGCTATGTTACAATGCCATTTCCAAACGTCTATCGGCTCATCGTCGTACTCGCACGATGGCCTTACTTTCTGTACAAGTTGTATCAATATACAAGCGAGCGCTCAGTGAATACTGAAATTATCAAGATAATCTTAGCCTTTATGGTATTGATTAACCCATTTAGCGCCCTAACTTTATTTTTGGACTTAACCCGTGGTTATTCGATGAATAATCGCCGTAAAGTTGCGCGCGTTGCTTGTTTGACAATTTTTATTACCATCAGCTTTTTTACGCTAGCAGGTGAGGGCTTACTAAAAATACTGGGTATTTCCATCGGCTCGTTTCAGTTGGCAGGCGGTATATTGGTATTTTTAATTGCGCTAAATATGATGAATGGCGAAGGCAATCCCGTTAAGCCTGATCAAGAAAATTTTGATGTTGACCATGTACAAGATGCGCCCCCAACGATGGCCTCTGCCGTCGTACCGCTTGCCATTCCTATGATGATTGGACCGGGTGGTATTTCGACGGTCATCATTTACTCTTCACAAGTTTCTGGCGTTTTGCAAGTATCCGCTATATTAATCGCTGGATTATTCATCAGTCTGTTTTGTTATTTGGCCTTAATGGCAGCAGGTCGTATCAGTCGTTTATTGGGTGATACAGGTCTGAATATCATGAGTAGAATCATGGGCATGTTATTGGCTGCGGTTTCTATCGAAATTATCGTCAACGGTCTGCGTACCTTATTTCCTGATTTGGTATAGTGGTTTTCTACTCATTATAGAGATTTTCTACCCACTCAGCCATCAATCAAATTTCCAGTAAATATCATTGTATTTTTAAGTGGCTCTTTTAACTTTGGTACAAATGCCACGCCAGATATAACATCAATATACCTACCAATCCATCAAGTACATTCCACGCTTTTGGTTTGGCAAATAAAGGTCTGAGTAGACGAGCACCATACCCCAAAGCAAAGAAGAAAAAGAACGACGCGCTAACGGCACCTGCGGCAAAAGTCAGTTTGCTGCTTGCGCCTGTTGAAACCATGCCAACGAGCACCAATGTATCTAAGTAAACGTGTGGGTTGAGCCAAGTAAAACCAAAGCACAGTAGCAAGGCTTTTTTTAAGCTGGTCACGACTTGTCCATCGATAGTTAGAGCATGCGAGACACGCACACTGGCATATAAACTCTGCAATCCATAACCCAGCAAAAATATCACCCCAGCAAATTTTGCGATGTCTACCACTTGCGGATAGCGTGCTGTCACCGCGCCAAAGCCACCAACGCCTGCAGATATCAACACCGCATCACTCACTGCACAAAACAGACAAACAAAAAATATGTGCTCGCGTTTGAGTCCTTGTTTGAGCACAAACGTATTTTGTGAGCCAATTGCGATGATGAGCGATAACCCAAGTAAAAATCCAGAAATATAATCGTGCGTGTTCATAATAATGTGCTTAGTGGGTTGAAGGTTAGAAAGGGTGACATTTTGTTTACTGGCAGCGCCAAAAAAAGCTGTTAAGATACGCTATTGAATGCATGTATGCAATACGGGCACAATATGAACGCATTGAGTGAGGGGCTAGTAGGTCATGGTGGTAAGTTTGACGAGAATACTGCAGTCATTTGGACAAGCTCAAGATGACCTGCCAACGCTAGCCGCGAAAAATGCTCAAGAAGTGAGTAGCCGTCAGAACGTAGGCGTTGATGACGATAATGCTCAAGCGAAGAGCACGCGTTCTGCGCTTACCGCGCCTGAGCGTGCAGATCGTATTTGTGATGCATTGGCGCAAGTGCATGACATTCGAACGCCCACGCCTTTGACAGATCGCTATTTGTCCAATCGTGCTCAGATTCGCCCCAAAAACAGACCCCCTTTTGACCCAGATACGTTATGGTATCTCAAACATGGACGCTGTCCGATTATGACTGAGCTTGTTGATGTGGTCGATGAGGCCACCCTAAATGCCATGCCGATTGAAGCCGTTGCTATACTAGATCGAATCAATAGTAAGTTGAAGCGCTACCGAGAGTGGAGTAGCGAGCTAAATGACCAGCAACAGCAGCAACACAATGAGCGCCAATTTGTCATTGATAAGCTGGTATCTGAAAGTATTCCTGAGGCGTTATCCCATTATGAGCAGCTACAACGCTTTAGTCCGCATCGCACCAAAAATAATACAATACAAGGCAAAATGACTGCTGGCGATTTGCTGACTGATTTGTTTTTAGAAGTTGATTATGAGCTTGATGAGTTATTAGATGAGCTGCATCAAACGGTGATGAATCGCCTCGCCTCAACGCACCGTTATGTCAAAAGCCGGACAAAGAGTTAGCTTTTTTGCCTGACATTTGTACCAGTCTTGCGTAATAATATCGGGTATCCATTTTGTTTGGTATCGATTATAGTAAATTTGCCAATTGATAAGGACAATATAATGACCCAAGTGACTGCGATGTTAGTGATGTTTGTGTTATATGGGGTGCTGCCAGCAGCTGGGTTATATCTGGGTTATCGTGGCATCAAAAAAGTAACGGCGCCCAAAATGCTTGAGTATGAAGCGATGCCACAATTGGGCTATATTCCTGAAAAAAGTTTACCAGAAGAAGTCAAAACAGCACTCGCCCAAATTAACCAAAAAGGTGAAAAGCTGCGGGTTATGTATGGTGACACCAATAATGATGGCAAAATCGATGACAAAGATACCGTCAATGAAACTTATGTCATGATCCAAAATTTAATGGATAGGCATGTTCCACTCGCCGTGGCTGACTATCGCCGATTGCATGATTTAGATGGTGCGCGTGCTGATACCACCAAGATCAAACACTCTAATGTCACGGGGAAAGAAGCGTTATTGGAGGTGCTGAGGACGATTAATACTCAGTTTGATGATTTACTCAATGCCTCTTATCATCAGGATGGGCAAAAACTACTCGCCACCAACAGGTATCTGCAAAAGCGTTTTGATATCCCAAAAATAGAGGCTGATGCGCCATCTTTGACACATACCGAAGACACCCTCACAGCCATTGAAAACCCTAGCGATAAAAGCCCAAAATCTGAGGATATTAGATTGTGAAAAGTAAGTTATTTTAATTATGTGATAGGACAGATAAGTGAACGATAAATAGTGAGTATGTATGAGTATATTGATAGGCATTGGCGTTTTGACGACGATCACCACCTTTTATTTGGGGCGAAAGGGTTGGCAAGCTTTTCATAAAGCGGTTGGCATCACCCCAGGCGTACTCACTTACCAAGATTACCATACGCCATTGTCGCCAGCCGCTGTAAGTTGGCAGCGGTTAAATCTGAACCAAAAGCATCTGAAAAATGTGCCAGAGCACCAATTACGGCAATTACAGTGTATCGATGAAAAGGTATACCGCTATGAAGTTTATCAAAAAGAGTTACCGCAGCAGAATATAACGCCTGTAGCAACAGAATCCCAATTCGTATTACATAAGATGCTTCATGCTCGATTGCCTGAAATGTTGGCCAGTTATCACCAATTAACAACTATCGATACAAGCGCTAAAAATGCGCATCATGAAAGAAATGTTGAAGCCAGTGAGTTATTGCAAAAAGTATTGAATAATATTGAGCAGCGTTTAGACGCTCTTTTAGAGCAAATAGAGGCTCAGCATCTACAGAGTTTACGAGTAATGAACAGCTATATAGACAGTCACGATAGTTAAAATTTGAGCTATAGTCGGTGAAAAGTCATATCGATACAGCACATACTGCTGGTGCAAATTTTTCTTGCTTGCTGTGCCTTCGCAGCTCGATGCTGCAAAAAATTTACCCCAGCAATACTATCGCGACTTTAAGGTATTTCAACTATACATAGTCAAAAATTCTTGTAAAACAAACCATAAAAAAGCGGCCAATGATAAATAGTCATTGGCCGCTTTTTTATGGTTTACTCTACCTCTTAAAGAGGGTCAAGTGAAATTAACGCTTGTCATTACGGTCACGAGTATTGCGTGTACCGCGACTGGCAGGGCTCGCACTACTTTTAGGTTTTGCACTATTACTGCGGCTATCGCTACGAGTATCAGTAGTACGACGAGCTTTAAGCGGCTTATTTCTGATACGCTCTTGCTTTTCTTTGGCCGCGCCATGTAGACCAGTACCATAACGGGGACGTAAGCTCACCAAATCTGTCAACGTATTGATGTCTTTTTTATCCAGCTCTAAGAAGCGACCAGTACGCAATTCTTTTGGTAGCGCAATCGTACCGTAGCGTGTACGAAGTAGACGGCTTACTTTTAGGCCTTGTGACTCAAATAGACGACGCACTTCACGATTACGGCCTTCTTTTAGCTGGACGTGATACCACTTATTGACGCCTTCACCGCCGCCATCTTTGATGTCTTCAAACTGCGCCATACCATCTTCTAGCATGACACCAGAAGTTAAAGCACGGGCGATATCAGGTGTTACTTCACCTAATACACGAACTGCATATTCACGCGTGACTTCACCAGACGGATGCATCAGTCGATGCGCCATCTCTCCATCATTGGTAAACAATAACAGTCCAGTTGAGTTGATATCCAGACGTCCAACCATAACCCAGCGGTCGTGAGTCAGTTTTGGTAAACGCTCAAAAACAGTTGGACGACCTTCTGGATCCTTGGCTGAGCAAACTTCGCCTTCAGGCTTGTAGTATGCTAGCACACGGCGACGCTTCTCATTTTCCGCCGTATATTTGATCTGACGACCATCAACGCGAATCTCATCGCCTTGCTCGACGCGATCGCCAATGGTTGCTGGACCATTATTAACAGACACACGGCCTGCTTTAATGACTTCTTCCATTTGACGGCGCGAACCTAGCCCCATGCGGGCGAGGGCTTTCTGTAATTTTTCATCTTTCATTGTGATGTCCTTGAGTCGGTGGGTTTACATTTCTCAATGTATGAATAGGCACCATTTTATACATGGATTTACAGTATAAAGAAGGTGCAAGTGTTTAATGACGCGCTATTATACTAGTAAACGACATTTGATATTGGTCTTTTTGGTTTCTTTATTTGACTAATGTCACTCTAGTATCTATGCAGAGATATACAGTATCGATGTTTTCGTAAAGTGTTAGCTTTTAGCTAGGGTGTGTCCTCATTTTAAAAATGGGGATAAAAATGAGATAAGTTGCCGTCAAACAAGGAAAGTAGCGCAAATAATATTGAGATATTGATAAGCTATTTGACGATGTTTGGCAAAATTTCGCCATTTTTAGCCCATTTAGAGGATAATCGATTGAATTGAGGACACGCCCTAATATGCCTAAGTGCTTTTTTAGGAAAAATAAAACTTATGTTAAATATAATTAAGTATATTTAAGCGTATTTTTTTTGTATCAGCTAAAATTACCTCCACAGTAACATGGATAACTTATGTTATTATGCAGATTATTTATGTTAAAAACGCAAGATTAGAGCAGTTTTTTAGTAAATTTACTTTTAAAAATTTGCGTGATTGCGATGATTGATGAGGCTCTTTTATATGAGACAGGCAACTAAGTTGTTAAGTACAGCGTGTTTATTACTTAGCAGTATGCTTTACGGGTGCGCCACTACCACTATTAATTCTGGACTTCAAGCGGGTGAGTTGCCACCAAGTGGTTCTTTTACGGCAAGCAACGGTATCAATTTTAATGTGCAGCCTCTCACCCTCGCCACATTACCGCCCAAGCAAGTAACTCGACCACAACTCAGTAGTAATATATCTACTTTAGTTAGCTCATCTAGTCGAATGAACTATCGCATTGCACCATCTGATATACTGAGTATTATTTTGGTCGGCTATCCTGATATCACCACCGCAGGTGCTTCGGGATATCCGGTAGATCAACAGGGTTTTATACAGTTCCCACTGATTGGACGTATACAGGCCGGTGGTTTGAGTGTGCCGCAATTTACGGCAAACCTGAGTGCGCGTTTGCAGCGTTATCTAAAATATCCAGACCCACAAGTGAAAGTAAGTGAGTATCGTGGTAACAAATTCTTTATTGATGGCGAAGTAAATAAGCCTGGAGAGTTTAACATCACGGATGCACCAGTTTCACTATATAGTGCCATTTCTATGGCTGGTGGGGCAACAGAGATAGGCGACTCAAACAATATTGTACTCAGACGTAATGGTACGGACTATCGTATAGGCCTACAGTCACTACAGCAAACGGGGTTGTCTGCCAACCAGATCTATGTTCAAAATGGCGATGCTATCCGTGTCAGTAAGGAAGATATCAATAAGGTATACGTTTTGGGTGAGTTTGGCAAAGTTGCACCTGTACCTATCTTGGATCAGGGTTTGAGCTTGGCACAAGTTATCGGAGAATCGTCAGGTTTAAATTCAAATACTGCCAATGCTGCGAAAATTTACGTGGTACGGGATCAACCTAACTCCCAGTATACAAATATTTATTATGTAGATATGCAGGCCATCACCAGTTTTGCATTAGCCAATCGGTTTGAGATGCAGCCAAACGATATTATTTATGTTGATCCTACAGGCCTAACTCGTTGGAACCGTATCATCAGTTCACTATTGCCATCAACTTCAGCGATCAGAGGTTTTACAAGTTTATAGGGAGTCATCAGCATGGCGTTTGATAATATTTTGGTGGTTTGTGTGGGTAATATTTGTCGAAGCCCGATTGCTGAAGCTTTATTAAAAGAACAATATCCACAAAAAAGAATTGATTCTGCAGGTCTCTCGGCGGTAGTTGGTAATCCAGTTGATCCAAAATCACAAGCAGTGATGGATCCGTATAATATAGATATGTCTCATCATGTTGCAAAGCAAGTAGACGAAAAACTGGTTATGAGAGCAGATATTATATTCACCATGTCAGATGGTCAAACTAAGTGGATAGAAGAACGATGGCCATATTGCCGTGGAAAAACTTTTAAGATAGGGCACTGGATTGATAAGGAGGTTGCTGATCCTTATCAGCATGACATATCATTATTCGAAATAGCAAGACAGGATATTGTTGATAGTCTTAAGCTTTGGACCGACAAAATTAGTTGAATGACTAATATTTAATTAATAGTATTAAGTGATGAACATATGGTTATGAATACAGATACAAAGAATGCAGGGCAGTCTAATGTAGAAGACAAAGATGATATTGATGTATTGGCTCTGCTGTTTGTAGTGTTACGTGGTTGGAAAACCATATTGTTTTTCGCATTGATAGCATTGCTAATAGGGGTGCTCTACGGTCGCTATATAAATCCTACCTTTAAGTCAGATGCATTGATACAAATAGAGGAAAACTCTCAAGGTGTATCAGCGTTGGGCAATCTTGCATCAGAGCTCATCACACCGCAGGCCAGCAAGGCGCAGACAGAGTCTCAGCTTATACGATCTCGTATGATACTTGAACCTGTTGTGGATAAACTGAATTTACGAATACGACTTGCGGATCCTTCTATTGGCTATATGGATAGAATTAAGAGCAATCGTGTCGACACTCAAGTAAGTACTTCCGAAGGAGTATCATTAAGGACTGAAAACGGCCAAGCGCAGATCAGTCAGTTTAATGTCTCACAAGGGTATCTAAATCAGGCTTTTACTATAACGAGATCGGACACAGGTTTTGTACTTAGCAATGGGTTTGATGACTTTAAAGGTGAGTTCAACAAATCGCACTCATTTAAGGGTGTAGATGGCCAAATTCAAATAACGGTCGTTGATTTACCTATTAACTCTCATTCTGTTACGGTAACCAAGCAATCAGTACAAATTACTACGGATGCCATAAATAGCACTTTATCCGTGGTTGAGCAGGGTCAGCAGACAGGTATCGTTGAGTTGTCTATGACAGGGCCGAATCAACAACAGGTCAGTTTAATTTTGAAAGAAATCATTCTTTCTTACATAGATCAAAACCAAACCCGTGGCTCTGAAGAAACAACCAAAACAATTAAATTTATGGAAACGCAGATTCCAGCTTTAAAGAAAAAGCTAGAGGATTCTGAAGCAATATTTAATGAGTTCCGTACTAGAAACGGCACTATTGACGTTAGCCAAGAAGCGTCAATCCTATTGTCAGAGAATGCGCAAATTGACTCACAACTGAGTGAGCTTCAACTGAAAAAAGCGGAGCTGACGACTTATTATACAGAAGATCATCCCTTGGTCATTCAAATAAATGACCAGCTCACAGTATTGAATAGTAGAAAGCAAGAAATAAATGACACCATTGCAGGCTTGCCTGAGATACAACGAGAGTTTTTACAGCTCTCTGAAGATACGGCAATCAATAGAGAAATCTATCTGACGTTGCTCAAGAACTATGAGCAGTTGAAAATAGTAAGAGCTGGTCAGATTGGCTACGCTCGTATAATCGATTTGCCTATTAATACTTTCAATGCGATTGCACCAAATAAGATGCAAATTTGGGTATTAGCAGCGTTATTGGGTACTATGTTAGGTACAATTTTAGTACTACTAAAAAGCTTATTGAGAAATGTAGTCAAAGATCCTGAGCGTCTTGAAGCCAAGACAGGAGTGCCAGTTATTGCGACCATTCCACGCTCACCATTATTGACAAAATTAAATAAAACCAAAAAATCCTCAAGCCGACTGCTTGCTTATAGTGATAGTAACAGTTTGAGCTACGAAGCAATTAAAAGTTTGAGAACCAGCCTGATGTTCGGGATGCCAAAAGAAAGTCGAATGGGACAACGAGCAAAGGTTATATTAATTACTGGTGAAAGTCCTGGGGTCGGCAAATCTTTTATCTCTTCAAACTTGACAGAAGTCTTTGCGCAATTAGATAAAAAAGCACTTATTATAGATGCAGACATGCGTTTGGGAGAGTTGCATAAAGCATTCAATATGAGCCAAGACAACGGGCTGGCTGACTATTTGCAGCAAGATGAGCATCAAATAGCCGATGTGATCCATGCTACGGGTATAGATAATGTGGACTTTATACCTAGAGGCAAAAAACCATATAACCCGATATCATTATTATCAAGTGCGAAATTCAACACTTTGATGATTGAGCTCAATGCTCATTATGATTATATTGTTATTGACTCAGCACCTGTATTGGCTGCTTCAGATGCCTTGGTACTGTCACAGTATGCTGATAAAGTATTGATGGTTACTAGATATGATAATTCAATTGAAGGACAATTGGTTTACGCTATCAATCAGCTGAAAAAATCAAATGTACAAGTAGATGGTATTGTTCTCAACGATGTACAACAAGGTATTATGAGTAAATATAGTTATCACTATAATTATGCTTATGGTAATAACCAATAATTAAATTTTTAAAAGTGTTATCTAAATTAATATCCTTTAAGTAGTTGATTGCTATGTTCATAAAGTCAGAAGCTAAAAATGCGTCTCAGTCATCTGATGCTAAAGTTGGCTGGTTACAACATATGGCCGAGTATTTCTTATCATTGCCCCGTAGCGTTAAGCGAGGAATTTTACTTACCACTGACATGGTAATGTCATTAGTTTGTTTGTTTTTAGCCCTATCTTTACGTTATGGCTATCTTGGCAATCACATCGGTTTACCGGCATTATTTTTTTATGCCGTTATTCCTATCGTCGGCTTATATGTAATAGGGTTCTACAGAGGTGTCGCTAGAGGTTTCTTTGATGCAGTGATGGCAAGCGTCTCGCAATTGTTTTTTTTGCTCATTATATTTTATGAAGTTATTATCTCGTTTGCTGTTTTTCCTGCTATGCCGCGCTCAGCACCTATCATATTTTTGTTTTTGTTCTTTATTTGGTTATGGAATAGCAGGCTGACTATTCGTGAATTTTTAACGCGTCTACAAGGCAAAAGCCAGCAACGCGCTAAACATACAGAAGGTTATGATAATGTCGTTATTTATGGTGCAGGAGAAGCGGGCAGAGATTTATTAGAAGGTCTAAGAAACTCTCACAAATATAATGTTGTGGCTTATATCGACGATGACCCGCAGCTTACAGGTGCTTATCTGCTCGACAAAAAGATCTATCCTGCTGATGAGTTGGTAAGTTTGGTAGAATCGCTGGATATTGCACAAGTGTTTTTGGCTATCCCTTCTATTAGCCGTGCCCAAAAAAGGCATATTATAGATAAGCTCTCAGGCATTGCTATAAAAATCAAAGAATTACCAAGTCTAGAAGAAATCGCTGACGAAAAAGTGACTGTTAGCAGTATGCGAAAAGTAGACATCTTAGATGTATTAGATCGCCAAACTGTTGAGCCTGATGCTTTCTTATTACTAAAAAATATCAGTGACAAATGTGTACTGGTCACTGGTGCTGGTGGCTCTATCGGTAGTGAGCTATGTCGTCAAGTCATCAAAAATAAGCCAAAATATCTCGTACTCTATGAGTTATCTGAATTTGCACTTTATAGTATTCATCAAGAATTAACTATAAAGCAAGCAAATACACCTGCTTATCAACAGATTAAAATCGTCGCCATCATTGGAAATGTCACCAATGAATCTAACCTACTGAGAATCTTTAACCTGTACAATATACAGACCGTATATCATGCGGCTGCTTACAAACATGTGCCATTAGTGGAGCACAACCCTTTTGAAGGCGTTATTAATAACAGCAAAGGAACCTACCACTGTGCGCGCGCGGCTATCGCAGCCAATGTTGAAACCTTTGTCTTAATCTCTACAGATAAGGCCGTACGACCGACTAATATTATGGGGGCTTCTAAGCGTTTAGCAGAGTTGGTGTGTCAAGGCCTAAGTCAGACAGATAGCCGAACCTGCATTAGTATGGTGCGTTTCGGTAATGTGCTGGGCTCGTCAGGATCTGTTGTACCATTGTTTACTAAGCAGATAGAGCAAGGTAAGCCAATCACCGTGACCCATCCTGATGTGACTCGTTATTTTATGACGATACCAGAAGCGGCAAACTTAGTTATCCAAGCAGGCGCAATGGCCTCGGGCGGCGAAGTGTTTGTCCTTGATATGGGAGAGCCAGTCAAAATTGTGGATTTGGCGCACCGAATGATTCATTTAAGTGGACATGAGGTCAAAGATGACAAGCATCCTGATGGTGATATTGAAATCGTCTTTACTGGGCTGCGCTCTGGTGAAAAACTTTATGAAGAGCTTATTATTGGTGAAGATAATGTACAAGACACTGCTCATCCTCTGATTATGCAAGCGATAGAGCATAGCTTTCCACTAAATGAGCTTGAGGCAGTACTGTTTGAACTTACTGAAAAGCAGAGACAATTCGATGTCACTTGGCTAAAGCAACAATTTAAGCAATTTGTAGACGGTTATCAGTCAGATACCGCTACTGATACTTTAAAGTCGATTGCGACACTTAATAATACAAATGCTTAATATAATATCTGGGTGCTGTTAGTATGGGCATGATTAAAAAAAATAGCTTTATTAGTGGTGCAGGTGTTTATTTAGTTTCAAATATTCTTAATGCTGTTATACCTTTTATTCTACTGCCTATATTAACTCGCTACTTAAGTCCATCTGAATATGGTGAAGTAGCCATGTTTCAGACATTATTAGGCGCATTAGGTGCGTTTATAGGTGTAACTTTCGTAGGTGCAGCAAATAGGAAGTTTTATGACGCCAATCTTGACAAAAAAGAACTGGCTGACTTTGTTGGAGCATGCATTCAATTAACAATTATTTTTTCATTACTTGTATTTTTAGTTCTTTTCGTTTTCCAAGATAAGTTTTCTGAATGGTTGAGTTTAGAACCTAGTTATATTCTTTTTGCAGTTGCTGTTTCTTTTTGTATGGTAATTATAAATCTGCGGTTAGGGCAGTGGCAAATAAGAAAAGAGGCATTTAAGTATGGTGCTCTACAAATTTCACAAAGCTTATTTAATATGTTGTTGTCTTTGTTGTTAGTAGTCGTATTGTTAAAAGGTGCAGAAGGACGTATAGATGCACAAATCTTTACAAGTCTGGTTTTTGTAGTAATAGCATTGCTTCTTCTTAAAAAAGATAACTTACTCAATATTTTTGCATGGCGTAAAGATTATTTATCTGAAGTATTAAAATTTGGCGTGCCTTTAATGCCCCATGTAGCTGGTGGATTTCTATTAACTACTGTCGATAGGATTGTGATTAATCGAGAAATTGGACTGGCTGAAGCAGGTATTTATATGGTTGCTGTCCAACTAACAGCCGCTATAGGTATTATATTTGATGCTATCAATAAAGCTTATGTACCTTGGCTGTTTGAACGGTTAACAGCAGATCAGTTACAAGAAAAGCAAAAGATAGTTAAACTAACTTATGTATGGTTTGGTGTCATTTTGGCTGGTGTCATTTTGTCATTTTGGATAGGTCCTCCTCTAATAGTACTAATAGCAGGCGAGCAATATGCAGAAGCAGGTAAGGTAGTAGGATGGTTGGCATTAGGACAGGGTTTTCAAGGAATGTATCTTATGGTAACCAACTACGTATTTTACTCTAAAAGAACGGGTTTGCTCTCAGCAGCTTCTATCAGTTCTGGCATTTTAAATTTAGTTTTATTAATTTTATTGGTTCGAGTTTTTGGTTTAGAAGGGGCAGCAATTGCGTTTGCTACTTCTATGGGTATTCGATTTTTACTAACTTGGTGGATAGCTCAAAAGCGTCATCCAATGCCTTGGTTTAGTTTTATTCAGTAAATGGGTTTATTATGACTTCTATTTTAAGTTTGATCGGTAGAGAAAAAGAGCTTTTTGCCGCAGATATAGAAAATCAAGAAGAACAATTAAAAGTAACTGTTTCTAACTCTAGGTTCTTAGTGCTTGGAGGTGCTGGCTCTATCGGTCAGGCCGTTACTAAAGAGATTTTCAAACGCAACCCAAAGAAACTTCATGTGGTTGATATCAGTGAAAATAACCTAGCCGAAATGGTGCGGGATATTCGTAGTTCATATGGTTATATTAATGGTGACTTCCAAACCTTCGCTTTAGATATAGGCTCTATTGAATATGATGCTTTTATCAAGGCTGATGGTCAATTTGACTATGTGCTTAATTTATCTGCACTGAAACATGTGCGTAGTGAGAAAGATCCATATACATTGATGCGTATGATTGATGTTAATATATTTAATACTGATAAGACATTACAACAGTCTATCAATACGGGTGTTAAGAAATATTTTTGCGTATCAACTGATAAAGCTGCTAACCCAGTTAATATGATGGGTGCATCTAAGCGTATTATGGAAATGTTCCTAATGCGTCATAGTTTAGAAATTGATATTTCTACTGCGCGTTTTGCTAATGTTGCTTTTTCTGATGGCTCCCTATTACATAGTTTTAATCAACGCTTAGAAAAAAATCAGCCTATCGTTGCACCTAACGATATAAAACGTTATTTTGTAACGCCTCAAGAGTCTGGCGAGTTATGCTTGATGTCATGTATATTTGGTGAGAATCGCGATATATTTTTTCCTAAACTTAGTGAGAGTCTACATCTGATTTCATTCGCAGATATTGCTATTAAATATCTTGAACAAAAAGGGTTCGAGCCTGTTTTATGTAGCACTGAAGAGGAAGCGCGCGATTTAGCTAAAACTCTACCTGCACAAGGCAAATGGCCCTGCCTCTTTACTGGTAGCGATACAACAGGTGAAAAAGACTTTGAAGAGTTTTTTACGGATGCAGAAATCTTGGATATGCAGCGTTTTAGTAATTTAGGTATTATCAAAAATGATGCTGTTTTCAATAAAGACTTGCTTTTAGAGTTCGAAGCTAGCATTCATTCCATGAGAAAAAATCTTTCTTGGAATAAAAAAGATATTGTCGAGCTGTTTTTTAAAATGATCCCAGATTTCGGACATAAAGAAACGGGTAAGTATTTAGATGGAAAAATGTGAGACAATAATGCAGAGAAAACTAATTAAACTCGTAAGAGATATTTATTCTACTAATGAATTTATTCCTTTACATGCGCCAACTTTTAAAGGTAACGAGCAGGCTTATTTAGCAGAGACAATATCCAGCACCTTCGTATCGAGCGTTGGTAAGTTTGTTGATGAGTTCGAGCAGAAAATTCAAAACTTTACAAGTACCACACGTGCAATTGCTACTGTAAATGGCACTGCTGCATTACATACGGCTTTAAATTTAGCGGGCATAAAATCGGGTGATTTGGTACTGACTCAGGCTTTAACCTTTGTAGCAACTTGCAATGTGTTACATCACATGGGCGCCAAGCCAGTTTTTATTGATATAGAGCCTATTGCATTTGGTTTATGTCCTAAGGCTACATCTGAATGGTTATCCGAAAACGCTACATTAGATGCTGATAGTCAATGCCGCCATAAAGCTAGTGGTGCAGCAATAAAAGCTATTATGCCTATGCATACTTTTGGCCACCCTGTCCAGATTGATGAGTTATTAGCCGTATGTAAAGATTGGAATTTAACTTTAGTTGAAGATGCTGCTGAAAGTTTAGGTTCTTATTATAAAGACAAGCATACTGGAACTTTAGGCCAGTTTGGCGCACTAAGCTTCAATGGTAATAAGGTAATTACTACTGGTGGCGGCGGTATGTTGTTATGCCGTGGGCAAGTGGATGGAGATAGAGCCAAGCATATAACCACTACTGCTAAAGTACCACACCCTTATGAGTTTTATCATGATGAAGCAGGATTTAATTACCGAATGCCTAATCTGAATGCTGCTCTAGGCTGTGCGCAAATGGAGCAACTTGAAGCGAAGCTTGCGAGTAAACGTGTTATAGCTGAACAGTACGCTAATTTCTTTGAAGACAGTGACCTTCAGTTTGTAAAAGAGCCTGATTATGCACATTCTAACTATTGGTTGAACGCTATTATTTGCCCTGATGCAGCTACACGTAACGATTTGTTGGAAACTACCAATGCACAAGGTGTCATGACTCGCCCAGTTTGGCAGCTGATGCACCGATTGCCTATGTTTGCTGATGCTTTAAGAGGTGATCTCACTCATTCTGAGTGGGCAGAGGCTAGGCTTGTTAATTTGCCTAGCTCACCTGTAGGAGTCTAAATGAGAAAAATTGCAGTATTTACTGGTACACGAGCAGAATATGGTTTGTTATATTGGTTATTAAAAGATATACAAGCAGACCCTACTTTAGAGTTACAATTACTTGTATCAGCCATGCATTTGTCACCTGAGTTTGGTATGACGTATCAGCAGATTGAAGCTGATGGTTTTATAATTACTGAGAAAGTTGAAATGTTACTTTCTACAGATTCTGCAGTAGGTACTGCTAAAAGTATCGGCTTAGGTGTAATTGGTTTTGCAGATGCTTTAGCTCGTATGAACCCTGATGTACTAGTAGTTTTAGGTGATCGTTTTGAAGCATTAGCAGTGGCTCAGGCTGCTATGATTTTGCGTATTCCGATTGCGCATATTCACGGCGGAGAGATAACTGAGGGTGCATATGATGATGCAATTCGTCATGCTATTACTAAACTAAGTTTGTTGCATTTTACATCTGCTGAAATGCATAGAAACCGCGTTATCCAATTAGGTGAGTCACCTGAAAGAGTGTTTAATGTTGGCGCAGTAGGGCTAGATCATTTAAAACGTAGCAAATTGATGTCAGTTGATGAGTTGAGTGACTCTTTAAATTTCAAGCTGAAACAACCTTATGTCTTGGTTACTTATCACCCCGTCACCTTAGCTTCTGAGCCAGCGAAACAATCTTTTTTAAATCTATTAGCTGCACTTGATAAATTTCCAGAGCTACAAATTGTATTGACGTATCCAAATGCTGATGATGGTGGCAGAGAGATTGTTGCTATTCTAGAAGATTATGCTAAAAAACAGCCGCAACGAGTGTTGGCTATACCTTCTTTAGGTCAATTACGCTACTTAAGTACCGTAAGTAATGCTGCTGCTGTTGTGGGAAATTCTTCTAGCGGAATCATAGAAGTACCCTCTTTTAAAGTACCTACAGTAAATATTGGGGAAAGACAGCGCGGACGGTTAGCTGCTGAGAGTGTAATATCTTGTGCTCCTAAGACTGAAAGTATTGTCGACGCGCTAAATGTAGCACTAGAAAGTGATTTCAGTAAAGTTGTTAACCCATATGGTAAGGGTCAAGCGAGTAAAGCTATCTTAGAAGTCCTTATATTGGCTGATTTATCAACTATAAAAAGATTTCATGACATTTAAGGAAGTACTAAACTATGACAAAAATAATAGCTGAAGCTGGTGTTAACCACAATGGTAGTACAGATTTGGCCTATAAGTTGATTGATGCCGCCTATGCTGCAGGTGTTGATATCGTAAAATTTCAAACTTTTAAAGCTAAAAATCTAGTTACTAAAAATGCCCAACAGGCTGATTATCAAAAACAAAATACAGGTGTGACTGAATCGCAGTTTGACATGTTGAATCGTCTTGAGCTTGACTATGATACACATAAATCGTTAGTTGCATACTGCGATAAACTTGGTATTGAATTTTTGTCTACAGCTTTTGATAAAGAAAGCTTAGATTTTTTAGTAGACGACCTCAAATTAAAGACACTTAAAATTCCATCAGGCGAATTAACTAATGCTCCTTTTGTACTTGAGCATGCATTAACAGGTTGTGATTTAATAGTATCTACTGGTATGGCTAGCTTGGCTGAAGTCGAGGCCGCATTATCAGTGATTGCGTTTGGTTTAACGAATACCCATAATTCACAGCCTAGTGAGCAAGCTTTTTTTGAGGCATATAATAGTAAAGCAGGTCAAAATGCACTTCAGGAAAAAGTGACCCTTTTACATTGTACAACTGAGTATCCGGCACCTATCAATGAAATTAATCTGAATGCTATGCAGACATTGGCATCAGCTTTTAAACTGACGGTTGGTTATTCAGATCACAGTGCTGGTATTACTATACCGATAGCAGCAACAGCTTTAGGTGCTCAATTAATTGAGAAACATTTTACTCTTGATAAAACGCTGCAAGGCCCTGATCATAAAGCATCATTAGAACCTGATGAATTAACCGCTATGGTACAAGCTATTCGTGATGTTGAGCAGGCTTTAGGTAATGGTATAAAAGGCCCTCAGCCATCAGAGATAAAAAACAAACCAATAGCGCGTAAAAGTTTAGTGGCAGCGGAGGTAATAAAGGCGGGTGAAGTGTTTACTGAAAATAACTTAACTATTAAGCGACCAGGCGATGGTTTATCGCCATGCAAATACTGGTCATTGTTAGGTAAAAAATCTCAGAAAGATTATGATGAGGGAGACCTTATCAATGCCTAAGCCGCTAGTGATTATAGGCTCGGGAGGGCATGCGTCTGTTATCGCTGAAATACTCTTGAATCAGGGACGAGACATTGTTGCTGTTGTTTCGCCCATACAGGTTTATGAGAATAGTCCTCTAAAAGGTATAACTCGTTTAGTAAGTGATGAAAGTTTGCTAGATACATACTCGCCAGATCAAATTGAATTAATAAATGGTATTGGTGCTATACCAGGTAACGATACACATTTTAGGTTATTTAACTATTTTTCAGAGCATGGATACACTTTCTCATCAGTAATTTCACCTCATGCTATTGTAGCTAGCAGTGCTAAACTGGCGCAAGGTGTACAGATCATGCATGGCGCAATTATTCAGACTAACGCGAATATAAATCGTAACTGCTTAATTAATAGTGGCGCAATTGTTGAGCATGATTGCTCAATTGGACCTCATAATCATATTGCACCAAATGCCACATTAAGTGGTGGTGTAATTACTGGATCTCAAGTACATATAGGTACTGGAGCAAACGTGATACAAAGTATAAAAATCGGACAGCAATCTGTTGTAGGCGCTGGATGTACAGTAGTTCGCGATGTACCAGAAAAACAGGTCATTGTCCCTGCACGTAACCGAATTCTGCGCTAGGAGCAAGAGCTAATGACTAATTGGAAAGATGTGGTGCTGACACCTAAATCAACAATTCGAGATGCCATGCGTACACTCAATGATACGGCTTTACGCATAGCGGTAGTGTGTGATAATAATAATAAAATACTTGGCACAGTGACGGATGGTGATATTCGGCGGGGTTTATTAGTGTCATGTGATATGACTGACTCTGTTACTACTGTGATGAATAGGGACCCTAAAACGGTAACGGCATCTCATACTAGACAACAGCGTATCGAAATAATGGACAAACATGGTGTATTGTCTCTGCTGGTGGTCGATGATAAGGGTCATCTGATAGGATTAGAGACATTACACCAAGTTTTACATCCTGAAAAGATTGATAACCCTGTATTTATCATGGCTGGTGGCTTTGGTACACGTTTACGTCCGCTAACAGACCATTGTCCTAAACCTATGCTACCTGTAGGTGATAAGCCTATGCTAGAGCATTTGATTAATCAGTTTATTAGACTTGGTTTTCACGATTTTTATATATCTACTCACTATATGTCAGAAGTCATTCGAGATCATTTCGATGACGGAAGCAAATGGAATATTAGTGTTACTTACATTCATGAAGAGTCACCACTAGGAACTGGGGGAGCTTTAGGTTTACTACCAAAAAACTTACCTAAATTACCTTTAATTATGATGAACGGTGATGTCTTAACAAAAATAGATTTTAAACACTTACTAGATCATCATGAATTCCATCAATTCGATGCTACCATGTGTGTCCGTGAACTTGAACACAAAGTTTCTTTCGGCGTTGTAGAAAGTCAGGATAATCTAATTACTGCCATGGTCGAAAAACCAACTTATCGCTACCATATCAATACTGGCATATACGTCTTAAGTCCTGAGTGTGTAGCTTCAGTTAAACCAAACATAAAGATAGATTTACCTACATTGCTTGCAGAGAGAATGGAAAAGCAAGAAAAAGTTGGTATTTATACCAGCTATGACTATTGGCTTGATATTGGACAGATGGCAGATTATCAAAAAGCACAGCAAGATATTAAAGGATTTACTTAATGAACATTGCTATTATTCCTGCTCGTGGTGGTAGCAAGCGTTTACCAGGTAAAAATATAAAGCTACTAGCAGGTAAGCCTTTGATTGCATGGACTATTGAAGCCGCTTTAGAAAGCAATATATTTGATCATGTATTTGTAAGTACAGATGATAAAGAAATTGCAAGAATATCTAAGAAGTTTGGTGCTGAGATACCATTTATGAGGCCTACGGAATTAGCTAGTGATACTGCAACAACTAATGATGTTATCACTCACTTAGTAGAATGGTTTGATAAGAACCACAGTCAGCAGGTCTCTAATATAGCTATTTTGCAACCTACATCTCCTTTAAGAAATGCAAGACACATAGAAGAATCCATGGATCTGATGCATGAAAGGTCAGCGAAGGCAGTTATTTCTGTATGTGAGCTTGAGCATCCTATTCAATTCTGCAATACGCTAGGTATAAATGGTTCGATGGATGGTTTTATAAAGCCTGATAGTAATAAAAGAACTCAGGATCTTGAGACTTTCTTTAGATTAAATGGTGCTGTATATCTATTTGATAGAAGTTACGTGGGCGATTTAGATAATTTGTATAGTGATGGGACTTATGCCTATGTAATGAATAGAAAGTCATCCATAGATATCGATACCGAAAATGACTTTGAGTTAGCTAGATTTTTGCTTGAAAATTAATGTTTGAAATTTATTTAATGGCATAATTAGTTATATTTTTATAAAATTGATACTAACAACAGGATACATGATGAAAACTTTACTGATTGTTAGGACGCCTTTTCAAGCATGGTTAGCAAATATAGTTTTAGAAAAGGAAAATATCTTTAATTTTGATCTTGTGTATTTTACTCAGAATAATTCTGAAGAAGATAAACACTATTATAGTGCTTTAGCTCTAAAAGCCCATAAGTCAGACTATATATTTGTTAGGTTTAAACGATTTGATATAATCTCTCATATAACATTTCGATTAAAAGCAAATAAGTGGTATAGGTATAAAAAATATAATACTGTGATCTTTGCTAGCATAAATGCTTTAGTACCAAATTCTTTAATCTCTAAACATAATAAAGCAAAATTAATTACCTTTGATGACGGGGCTGCTAATATAGTTAATAACGGTATATTTTATAGTGATCTTAACTCTAATAGATCTAGAATTTATCAATTTGCTATAGGTGCTGTTCCACTTAATATTATAAAAAGAAGAATTTCCTACCATTATACTATATATAAAAATTATGAAAATATTGTTGAAAATGAACAGCTAAGATATATAGATTACTTTGAAAAAAACAAATATAAGAAATCAAGTACGACTAAGACCTATTTCATAGCCAGCCCATTTGAAGAAGTTATGTCTCAAGAGCAGATCAAAAGATTAGAAGGTCATGTCAAAGACTTAAAAATAGATTGTTACGTTACTCATCCAAGAGAACGTAACCCTCTTAATTTAGGTGCTAAATTTTTAGATAAAAAGGGTAGAATTGCTGAAGAGGCAATAATAACGGATGCACAAGATGCCTCTATCGTATTAGTTGGTTGGTTTAGTAGCGTGATGCTTAACATAGGCCCACTTTGTAAAGAATGTATTGTTCTACTTCCGAAGGACTCTATACAAACTCCTGAGCTTTTTGAGCTTAGTAAAAAATCAGGATGTACACCGATTTTAATTTAATTTGAGGTTCTACAATGTTTAGTGTGGTAATACCTTTATATAATAAAGAAAAATATATCCTTCGTGCAGTAGAAAGCGTACTGGCTCAGACATATAAAGAATTTGAGCTGATTGTTGTAGATGATGGTTCAACTGATAATAGTTTAATAAGTATTAAAGATATTTCAGATTCTAGGATTAGAGTCATAAAGCAAGCTAATCAAGGTGTAGGTGCGGCGAGAAATAAAGGTATGACTGAATCCAATTATAAGTGGATTGCTTTACTTGATGCTGATGATGCTTGGTCTACGAATCATTTAAGTGAGTTGTTTAATATAATAAAAGAATTTCCTGATTCCGGCATGGTTTCTACAAAAATTTTAGAGTTAGAAGATGGTAAAGAATTTTCTACTGTTGATGAATATAAGTCTAGTAATATCCACTCTGTAAATTATTTTTTTGAAGCTTCGAAGAAAATAAGCGTAATAACTAGTTCCTCTGTTGCTATAAAAAAAGAAATTTTTAATAAAATCGGAGGGTTTAGTAATAAAAAAATGGGCGAAGACTTAGAGTATTGGGCAAAAATATCGTTGTCTTATCCTGTAGCAATATCAGATAAAGTTACATCTTATTACTTCAGGGGCACTAATGGTGCAATGGATTCTCAAGAGACTGTTAAAAAAGCTAAAGAGTTCTTGATATTAAATGATATATCTCCATCGATAAATTTAATTGTAAATGAATCAAAACTAAAGCCATCAATTTTGAAGCAAAAAAATATTAGAAGATATATAAATAGTAGATTGCATAGTGGAATTAAACATTCGCTATATAGAGGTGATATTGTATCTGCCAAAAAAATCTCAAAATTGGCTTTGCCTCAAGCTGATAAAATGTATATATTTGCTTTAGCAATTAGTATAGCTCCTAAAGTAACTTTAGAGAAATCTATTAAAAGCTATAAAGGAATAAAATAAATAGGTTTAATAACCAATATAGTAAATGTCTCAATTAAAAAATTACTGGACTATTTTATGATATGTATTTACTCACCTAGTGAGAATATTTGGGGTGGTGGCCAAGTTTATATAGAATATTTATGTAAATATATGAACAATAAAGGTCTGTCTACAACTATTGCGACTTCTGAACCAGAGAGCTTTGATTGTCCTACTATGAAAATGGAATCTGTAATTTCTAAAAAAAAGCGATTGCTAGATTCATATTCTTTTGCTAAGAAGCTTAAGAAATCCAATATTAAAATAATAGTCCTCAATGACTTGTCCTCTCTTTGGCTAGCGCCTATATTTAAATCTCACGGTATAAAAGTAGTAGCTCTTTTGCATATCTATTTACAAAAGAAAAATGCTGCTGGTCTAGGATATGCTCCTTTTGAATATAAATTATTAAAATTTTCTAGTCTTTTTTGTGACAAAATTTTTAGTGTGAATAAAGAGAACGTAGATATATTTCCAGTTGAAGTGGATTTTGTCGGTAATTTTATATCGCCATGGTTTTTTAGCGACTGTAAAGTGGCTAAAAAATATGATTTAGGCATTATTTCTAGACTTTCTAGAGAGAAAAATATACCTCTTTTTATCGACTTAATTGAACGTCTCAACTCTCAACGAGCTGAACCAATCAAGGCGTTGATATTAGGACGTGGTGAAGAAAGAAGTAATCTAGTTAAAGCTATTGAGCAAGCAGGTCTAGAAGATAGTATAGTTTTGCAAGATTGGGCTGATAGAAAAGAGTTGCCAGCAATATATGACAGTATCAAATGTTTTGCTATAACCAGTCATCATGAGGGATTTGCAACTACTTTACTCGAAGCACATGCTCGTGGTATACCAGCAATTACAACCAAGAGCGCGGGGTTTTGTGCGGAGTTTATAGAAGGTTTTGCTGGTGTTACTGGAGTTTCATTTATTCCTAGAGATATAGAGTCGCCCAAATTTCAGCAAAGTGTATTGTCTCTGATTGATAATGCAGACAGTTATTACGATGCTTGTATAGATAAAGCTAAATTATTTAATGAAGACAAAGTGTTAGGGCAAATTACTCAAGGTATCGAATTATTGTTAATTGAAAAGAATAAGGTAAATTAAGTGAGAATATTATATGTAATCACTGGATTGGGTAGCGGAGGCGCTGAGCGTGTTGTTTGCGATTTAGCAAATGAGATGTTCAAAAAAGGTCATGATGTTAAGATTGCTTATCTCACTGGTGAGGCACTTACTAAGCCAGATTACAAAGAGATTGAGCTTATAAAGGCTAATTTGAATGACTTTAAATCATTGCTGCCAACTTATATTAGATTAGCAAAAATTATTAGGAAGTTTAGACCAGATGTGGTGCATTCGCATATGGTACATGCAAATATTCTGATGCGTTTGGTTAGAGTAACTACCCCTATCAAAAAATTAATATGCACCGCTCATAATAGTAATGAAGGAGGTGCTCTAAGGATGTTGAGTTATAGGGTAACTCATAATTTGGCCAATATTTCTACTAATGTGAGTCAAGAAGCTACTGAAGCATTTGAAGCTATAGGTGCTGTTCCTAATAATGGAATGCAGACTGTATATAATGGCATCGACCTAGAAAAATTTAATTGTATACCAGAAGCTAGAGCAAAATTAAAACAAGAGTTAGATCTTACGGAAGAATGTGGAATAATTCTCGCAGTTGGAAGGTTTAATGAGCAAAAGGATTATCCTAATCTATTAAAAGCGATTAGTTTGTTAAAAAAAGAGATAACCTATCCTTTGAAGGTAGTAATTGCTGGTGATGGCGAGTTAAGAAACCTAATAGAAGATATGATTAGTAGTTTGAGCTTAAAAAAAGAAGTTGTATTACTAGGTAGAAGAAGTGATATTCCTGAGCTTATGAATGCCGCAGATTTATTTGTTCTGCCATCTAAGTATGAAGGGTTTGGTTTAGTGGTTGCCGAAGCAATGGCATGTGAATGTTTAGTGGTAGCAACCGACTGTGGAGGGGTGGCTGAGGTCTTAAGCAACTCTGACTTCTTAGCACCACCTGCTGATGCTATAGCGTTAAAGAATAAGATGAAATATGCTTTAGAGCTTGAAGACGAAGATAAGAGTATCGTAATCAATAAAAACTTAAACCATGTCCAGGAAAAATTTTCTTTGAAAGATATAATAGAGAAATGGACTGCTTTATATTATGAATAGTAATAGTAAAATTTTTGAGAGAATTCCTAATTCTACTCTTTTTTTGGCGCTAATCGGCATATTTTTTATTAAAATTATTA